>NZ_CAXTTT010000036.1:0-58907 GCF_964247315.1 uncultured Nostoc sp. | reverse complement strand
TTAATATACTCCATTATCCCATACTGTATTGCACTCAATCAGGAACCGCTATATAGGGAAGTTGGGCGTTTAATGGGCATTGCCTAACTTTATAATGTGTGGATAATTTTTTGCAGTTACTGTGAATCAGGTTGTTGTTTTTCTCTAAACTTACACTTCACCTCAATTTGCAGATTACTTTCAGCTGAACCTTCGGTAATGTAAGGAATGCCTGCTTTACCACCCAACTTAATGCCAAATTTAAGTTTTACCTCCTCAATCTCAGCAGTATTAAAGTCTTTAAAAGCACTAAGAGCATAGATAGTATAAGAGCGAATCATTTGACGAGCTTGTTGCATCCGAGCGATCGCATCTGTTCGTACATCCTTGTATTCTATGCCATCATCGTCCTCCTCAATTTCCGAACTTATTTCGGTAGCTGTGACAGTTGTTAAGCGGATTGGCGGCTGAAAATGCAGGTCGTAGTAGGCGAATTAGTAGCGGTCGCCTGAATCCATAACTAGAACTAGCAAATGGGTTATTAGCAAATAAACCTTTTGCAAAAGTCAAAAAATCAGGAATGTCATTCTGAGCGGAACGCAGTGGAGAGAGGAATCTCACTACTCTAGTTTAGCTCCGCTCAACATGACAATTTAAGCATTTATGCAAGAGGTCTAATGTCTTTAAAGTTATGTTTTTTTACCATAACCTGAAATTTAGTTATGTCCATGAGTATTAGTAGAGTCTAGCGATCGCCCCTTAACTTTTCACCTCAATTAATACAAATGTTCTAATTATTTTTTCGCTAGCAGTGCTACCCATCACCAGCAGCATTCTGTAAAATTCATCCCAAAGAATCAGACGATCCCCCTTACCTGTGGTGGCAGACAGTCCTAAACTGAATATGAGAGTTGAACAGGCAGTCGGGAGACATTTTGTGAAAAAAGTATTATCAATCATTCTTGGTGGTGGCGCGGGTACTCGGCTTTACCCACTAACGAAACTACGCGCTAAACCAGCAGTACCAGTAGCGGGGAAGTATCGCCTAATCGATATCCCTGTCAGTAACTGCATAAACTCCGAAATATTCAAAATCTACGTCCTGACACAATTCAACTCAGCTTCCCTGAATCGTCACATCGCCCGTACCTACAATTTTACTGGCTTCAATGAAGGGTTTGTGGAAGTGCTAGCCGCACAACAAACACCAGAAAACCCTAACTGGTTCCAAGGTACAGCCGATGCTGTACGTCAGTATCTGTGGTTAATGGAAGAATGGGATGTAGAAGAATATTTAATTCTCTCAGGCGATCACCTCTACCGCATGGATTATCGCCAGTTTATCCAGCGCCATAGAGAAACGGGGGCTGATATTACTCTCTCAGTCATCCCCATCGATGAGCGTCGCGCCTCAGATTTTGGCTTGATGAAAATTGACGATTCTGGTAGGGTAATCGATTTTAGCGAAAAACCCAAAGGTGAAGCGTTACACCAAATGCAAGTTGATACAAGTGTACTGGGATTATCAAAAGAACAAGCCCAGCAACAGCCCTATATCGCTTCAATGGGGATTTATGTCTTTAAAAAAGATGTTTTGTTCAAGTTATTGAGAGAAGGTATAGAAAGGACTGATTTCGGCAAAGAAATTATTCCGGATGCCTCTAAAGATTACAACGTTCAAGCTTACCTTTTTGATGACTACTGGGAAGATATTGGAACAATCGAAGCATTTTACCATGCCAATTTAGCCCTAACTCAGCAGCCTCTGCCACCTTTTAGTTTCTACGATGAGGAAGCACCAATTTATACCCGCGCTCGTTACTTACCTCCGAGTAAACTATTAGATTGCCAGGTAACAGAATCAATTATCGGCGAAGGTTGTATTTTGAAAAATTGCCGCATTCAACATTCAGTGTTGGGAGTGCGATCGCGAATTGAATCTGGTTGTGTCATCGAAGAGTCCCTACTCATGGGTGCAGATTTTTATCAAGCTTCTGTGGAACGTCAATGTAATGTAGAAAAAGGTGACATTCCTGTAGGTATTGGTACTGACTCGATTATTCGCGGTGCGATCGTTGATAAAAACGCCAGTATCGGCCACGATGTTAAAATCATCAATAAAGATAAAGTGCAAGAAGCTGACCGAGAAAGTCAAGGTTTCTACATCCGTAGTGGTATCGTTGTCGTGCTGAAAAATGCTGTAATTCCCGATGGAACCATCATTTAATAGTGCTGAAGGCTGAGTTGTGTTAGCGGTAGCGGGGCGTTTAGCCCGTGCTGAGTTAGGAGTTATGAGTTATGAATAAAATTTCTAATCACTCTTCACTCCTAACTTCTAACTCCTCATTCTTAACCTCTTACTCAGCACTCAGCACTCAACACTCAGCACTAATCTTACTGATTGGTCTTCCAGGTAGCGGTAAGTCAACTTTGGCAAAACAATTACTGGCAGAATGCCCTCAAATGGCGCTAATTTCTACAGATGCCATTCGGGGGCAATTGTTCGGTTCCCAAACCATTCAAGGGCCGTGGCTACTGATTTGGCGCGAAATTGAGCGGCAATTTCAGCAAGCTATTTCCACAACTAATACAGCTATTTTTGATGCCACCAATGCCCAGCGCCGCCATCGTCGTGAAGTCATTGCTTTAGCCCATAACCTGGGCTTTAATCACATTAGGGGAATTTGGGTGGATACACCAGTTTGGCTGTGTTTGGCACGGAATAAAAGGCGATCGCGCCAAGTTCCAGAAGAAATTATTTTGCGGATGCACCGTCAACTCCGGGATGCTCCCCCAAGTCGGGAAGAAGGATTAGACAGCCTGAGCCGCTTATCAGAAAAATCGGAGTACGGGAATTGCGATTCCTTGGTGAGCGAGAACCACACTTGATTTTCTATATTTTTTGTTAATTTGAAATCAGATTCTTTTTGTTTGGCACTATACCAGGCAAATTAAATATCTCTCATCTTTAAAAAAAACATAACGGGAATTTCTAATTAGGAGGCTGGTAGATGGCTGCAACCGACTTCAAGGACTATTACGCTATTTTGGGAGTTAGTAAGACTGCCAGTTCAGAAGAAATTAAACAAGCCTTTCGTAAACTAGCCCGCAAATATCATCCTGATGTCAACCCAAATAACAAACAGGCAGAAGCACGCTTCAAAGAAGTTAGCGAAGCCTACGAAGTTATATCAGACCCAGATAAACGTAAAAAATACGACCAATTCGGTCAATATTGGAAACAAGCTGGTGAAGGTTTCCCATCTGGCGGCGCTGGCCCCGATATGGGTAACTTTGACTTCAGTCAATACGGCAATTTTGATGAGTTCATTAATGAGTTGCTAGGACGCTTTGGTGGTGCTACCCCTCGTGGTGCTGGGCGGCCAAGTCACTCACGAAGTTACTCTTACCGCACTTCTCCAGGTACGTCAACTAATTTTAGCAGCAGCTTTAATGATTTTGGGTTTCAAGATGGAGGTGCAAGTACTAGCCAGGATAGTGAAGCTGCGATCGCTCTAACTTTTGCTGAAGCATTTAATGGTGTGAAAAAGCGCTTCAGTTTAGGTAACGAAACAATAGATGTCAACATCCCATCTGGGGCTAAAACTGGTACTCGCCTACGGGTGCGGGGCAAAGGTCAAATCAACCCCATGACTCAACAACGGGGGGATTTATACTTAAAAGTCGAACTTCAACCGCACACGTTCTTCCAAATGGAAGGCGATAACTTGGTATGCGAAGTGCCAATCACACCAGATGAAGCTACTCTGGGAGCGTCTATTGATGTACCGACTCCCGATGGTTCAGTTAATGTCAAACTACCAGCAGGAGTCCGTTCTGGTCAATCTCTACGTTTACGTGGCAAAGGTTGGCCCCTCCCCAAAGGTGGACGCGGCGATCAGTTGGTGAAAGTGGCGATCGTTCCACCAAAAGACCTCAGCCAACAAGAGCGGGAATATTATGAAAAAATCCGGGCTATACGTACTTATAATCCCCGTAGTCATTTGCACCAAGTCAAGCTGTGAAAGTTTAGCTTTGTAGAGGCGGAAAATTTACCGTCTCTACATTGACTAGCTATGAATTTGCTGCGTGTTTCTCGCTACTACGATGGACTTCAACGCTTCCATTGCTTCTGGTGTAGGCTCGGTAGCTTGCCACGTTGTCCGTGCAGCTAACCGATCGTGCCAAGCATTCACCTTTGGATAATCACTTAAGGAAATGCCTACTTCTGGCAGCCATATTACTACAGTTCCAGCTACAATCTCAGCTAAAGTTAGGTTTTGACTACCAAAGTAAGGGCGATCGTCAAGTAAATTCTCAAAAAGCTTCAGCACTGTTGAAATTTTTTGCTTTGCCGGCTCGATTTTTTCTGGATCTTCCCCAGGTAAGCCCAATACCTGAGGTAAAAACGTGGTGGTTGCTGGCAAAAGCTCATTTACAGTTACCAGTTGTACCATGCGTGCGATCGCTAAATCCTTGGCATCTTTAGGCAACATCGCAGGTGTGGGATATTTTGCCTCTAAATAGTCCAAAATTGCCAAAGATTCCACTACATTAAAGCCATCATCCACCAAAGCTGGAATGTGATGGAAAGGACTAATTGCCAAAAACTCTGGTTTAAACTGCTCCCCATCCAGTTTTATCTCTACTAATTCAAACTCAATTCCTTTTTCCAGCAGAGTAATCCAGACGCGGCGGGAGTTAGGAGAAATCGACGAATGATAAAGGGTCAGCACCATAAAATCTCACAATTCCATGAGTAAGGTGGGCATTACCATTTATACATTACACTCAATTGAATTGTTTTAACAAAGTCTCAATGTTAGCATTGTGATCCAAAAAAGAAAATAAATGCCAGTACTGGAGTTTTCCTTCTTTATCTAATACGAACTGTGCTGGTAAAGGCGCTCCCAGTGCTTGTCCTACTTGATATGTGCGAAAGACTCGACAACTAGGATCGCTCAACAAGGGCATCTTCAAACCTAAATCTTTCACAACTATTTGACTCTGCCGTTCATCGGTACTAGCAATCATTAAAACTTCTATACCACGATTTTTGAATTGCTCGTAGTTTTCATTCAAGGCTTTGATGTGAGGAAAACAAAAAGGGCAATATTGCTTTTCGGTAAAGATGCGAGTAAAGGCGAGTAACACTGGTTGTTTGCCTTTATAATCAGACAATTTTACTAAAGTTCCGTTGGTAATATCTGGCAATTGAAAGTTTGGTGTTCCCACTCCCAATCTGAGTTGATTACTAGCTGGGACTGGTAAAAAGTTGCGGAAGAACCGCTCATTTAATAAGCCACTAAAGTCAGTTGAAGTCAGCATATTTTTAACCTTGATTATTTAAATACAATTTTATAAAAAAACCACAGATATATGACGGAGGTTGACATTGTTGAATGCGTATCTCTGTTTATCTGTGGTTTTCATTGATTTCGCTTTCAACTCCAAAAGGCTCGATTAGAGTTTTTTAGCTAGCAAAATTTAGACAGCAGAGAAGTAGACTTTAGACTTCACTGGGTCAGGATTCATTGTCTTGTCACCAGGTTGCCAACCAGCTGGGCAAACTTCATCAGGGTGAGACTGAACATACTGAATTGCTTGTAATGTCCGCAAGGTTTCATCAACACTACGACCAAAAGCTAGATTATTAATGGTGGCGTGCTGTATGATACCATCTTTATCGATGATGAATAGACCACGCAAGGCAATGCCTGCTGCTGGATCAAGAACGTTGTAAGCGGCGCTAATCTCTTTCTTGATGTCGGAGACTAGAGGATAATTTAGGTCGCCAACGCCACCAGACTTACGATCTGTTTGAATCCAAGCGAGGTGCGAAAATTCACTGTCAACGGAAGCCCCAAGGACTTCAGTATTGATTTTCTTAAATTCTTCGTAGCGATCGCTAAATGCTGTAATTTCAGTAGGACAAACAAAGGTAAAGTCTAGTGGGTAGAAAAACAAGACGACATACTTACCGCGATAATCGGAAAGTTTGATTGTCTTAAATTCCTGATCTACCACAGCGGTTGCTGTGAAATCGGGAGCTTGTTGACCAACGCGGAGGCTTCCTTCGGTTCCGTAAGTAAGGGACATTAACCTAATTCTCCTTTATCGATTTAGTAGCGTTGGAATTTGGGTCAAGTAAAATTTACCCATCCACGCTCTCGCAGTTTAATTACAATCTGTTACGACTATATCATACTCATAACGATTTTGAGTAGCAAATGCCTGATTTAGATACAAGAGAATGGTTGCTTACCAATGGCTTGGGAAGTTTTGCCAGCGGTACAGTTTCTGATGTCCGCACACGCACATATCATGGTTGGCTATTTGCCGCGACAAACCCACCTTCTGGAAGGACTCTGCTGTTTTCGCACCTAGAAGCTAGCTTGGAAATATTAGGGAGCGTTGTGGCACTGGGGACAAATGTTTGGGGTAACGGTGAGATTGAGCCAACAGGTTACGAACAGCTACGCCGTTTTGATATTAACCCAGTTCCCAAATGGACTTGGGGTCAAGATAACTGGCAATTAACTAGACAATTGGTGATGCCCTATGGTTTGGTGGGGACTGGGGGCTGGGGATTGGGGATTGAGGACGAAGGGACGAAGGGACAAGGGGGCAAGGAGACAAGGGGAGATAAGCAATGGCCCAATGCCCAATTTTGCCATCAAATTTTGATCCAGTATCGCTACGAGGGAAGTGAAACAGCGATTTTACGGTTGCGACTGTTGATAGCAGAACGTGACTTTCACCACCAGCAGACTGCTAGTCAAGAATTACAGTTTTCACAATTGCCAGGGCAACAGCAAGTCTGTCTACAAGCAATCAATTCTGGGCGCTTCGGCATACCTTGGCACTTGCGCTGGACACAAGGAAATTATCAACCAGATGCAGTTTGGTATTGGGATTATAGATTGTCTGAGGAAACAAAGCGGGGGTTAGGCGACAAGGAAGACCTTTACAGTCCTGGTTACTTGATAGTCACACTTCAACCAGGAGATACGGTGACTTTAGAAGCACGAGTAGGTTTTCCCGACTCAGTGCCAGGTGTTCTTACCCTCAAAACCTTCGTAGAAGCTGTGGAGGCAGAGCAAGAAAGGCTCTCACAGATTTTTGGATGGAGAGAGGGAGCAGAAGGGCAGGGGAGCAGGGGAGCAGGGGAGCAGGGGAGAAGTTGCAGTAACTTTTTCCCCTCTGCCCCTCTCCCCCTTTGCACTTCTGCCTCTTATGCCCAATTCCCAATCTGGCAACAATTACTCAAAGCAAGCGATCAATTTATCGTCTATCGAGCCTCAATTGCAGGCCCCACGGTCATTGCTGGTTATCACTGGTTTAATGACTGGGGACGCGATACATTAATCGCTTTACCGGGGTTGGCACTAGTTCCACAGCGCTTTGACCTAGCAAAAGCAGTATTGCGAACTTTTGGGCATTATTGTCGCCACGGTTTGATTGCGAATGCATTTCCCGAACTCAATGGCGAACCAATTTATAACAGTATTGATGCGGCATTGTGGTGGATTGAAACTTTAGGACTTTATTTAGAAGCTACCCAAGACTGGGATTTTTTGGCAGAGCAATTCCCTGTAGTACAGCAAATATATAAAGCATTTGTCGGTGGTACACATTTTAATATCCAGGTCGATGCTACCGATGGACTAGTTAGTTGGGATGCTCGTGGTGTAGCTCTCACCTGGATGGATGTGGTAATTGGGGCACACCCCGTCACACCCCGTTATGGGAAGCCAGTGGAAATCAATGCGCTGTGGTATTCTGCTTTATGTTGGCTGAGTCAGTGGGCAGAGCGCTTGAGCCAAATGGAGTATGGCTCACCACTGCGTCTCACTAAGCAAGCACAGCGTTATGCTAACCAAGCACAAGACGTGAAAACCTCACTGCAAAAATTCTGGAATCCTCAGCTAGGTTATCTGTACGATACTATTGAACCAGACGATCGCCGGAATTTTCAAATTCGTCCGAATGCCGTTTTGGCGCTGTCGCTACGCCATTGTGGGTTTTCTGAACAGCAAGGGTGTCAGATATTAGATTTGGCAACTACTAGCTTGCTCACACCTTATGGTCTTCGCAGTCTCGATCCAGGAGATCCCGAATATAAAGGGAAATATGAGGGCAATCAACAGCAACGCGATCGCGCTTATCACCAAGGCACTGTTTGGACTTGGCTAATTGGGCCATATATTCGGGCTTGGCAGCGTTTTTATCCACAACAAGCGCTGCCTTTTGATTGGCAACCCTTGCTAAATCACTTTTTCTTTGACGCTTGTCTTGGTTCTATTTCTGAGATTTTTGATGGCGATTCACCTCACACACCCAGAGGAGCGATCGCTCAAGCTTGGTCAGTTGCCGAAGTAATCCGCCACATTAAATAGTTATAGGGATATAGATAGTCTTGGATAATTATTCTTGATTAATATATATTCACAAATTAATGTTGCTAGTTGGAACCTACAAAACCCTTACTATACAAGCTTTTTATTAACTTATCTGATTATCCAAAAGTGACTAGAGATTTTCGATTATTTCACAAATTGAGGCCGCAAAACCAAAAATTTTATTTTCTTCTCTGAGAAAATAAAATATGAAAAAAGTTTATCAACGAGATGTAGTATTCTTGATAGTAGAAATGTATTTCAGGCTTAATTAGATGCTCTACAGGATGGATGATTGATAGCGCAATTACTACAATTATAAAGCTGATTTTACATTTCCTGATGAGAAAACACATCATATCTTAACGCTAAATAAGCCTAAAGAAGTATAGATATGAATTAATAAATAAATTATTAAAATAAAGTACAAAAAATCAAGTTCACGTAGGAATAATTGTAAATAAAGTGACTCTACCTAATAACAAGACTAACCTTCAAGAAGAAACAGATTTAGGGACTTCTATTGCTCTGGCTACTACTACAGATAAATGGGAAGTATTGTCGTACAGTGCTCCAATCCTACCCATACATGCCGCTTTACTTCGTACTGGTAAGATATTCTTTTTCTGTGGCTCAGGTAACGACCCCAGTCGATTAAATACTCCCTATGACAGTGTGGTCTGGGATCTAAACAAGGGAACCTTTTCCCGTCAAGCGCCTCCATTGGATAGTAACAATCAACCTATGGATCTTTTCTGCGCTGGTCACTCCTTCCGCCCTGATGGTCAGTTACTAGTTGCAGGTGGAACTTTGCGCTATGACCCATTTTATGGTTCACCCTATGCTCTGATGTTCGATCCCATTGCTGAGAAATGGGTCAAGATACTATCAATGAATAATGGTCGCTGGTATCCTACTGTGTTAACACTAGGCAGTGGTCGAATCTTGTCAGTGTCTGGGCTAGATAAAGATGGCAAGCTCAATATACAACCAGAAATTTATTCTGCTTTCTTTCCAAATGGTTGGAACGCTTTTCCAACAACTAGTGGCTTCCCGTCATACCCACATCTGTTTTTACTAAGTAATGAAAGCATCTTTTATTCAGGTGCTCAGATGGGTGGCAGTGGAGTCACACCAAGGATATTAACCCTGCCAAAGACATTTACACAATCCATTCCAGAAAAAGTTGTGACAGGGCTGCAAGACTCAGCTTTTGGCGATCAAGCTGCCAGTGTGCTTTTACCACCTGCACAAGATCAAAAGGTGATGATTCTCGGTGGGGGTAGTGGTAAGACAGCAACAAAGAGGGTAAATATTGTCGATTTAAAAGCTACTAATCCAACTTACGTAGCAGCAAAGCCTTTAAACTATGCCCGGATGCATCACAGCGCAGTTTTGTTGCCCGATCGCACAGTGTTTGTTTGCAATGGTAGCAAAATGAATGAGGATATAAAACAATCAATGCTGCCAGCAGAAATCTACAATCCAGCTACAAATACTTGGACAGTAGTAGCTAAACAAAATGTCCCCCGTGTATATCACTCAGTGGCCTTGCTACTACCAGATGGTAGGGTCGTCACAGCTGGGGGGAACCCTCAACGGACGGTCAATGAACTGCGATTAGAAATCTACACTCCTGCATATATGTCGCGATCGCGACCAGTTATTCAGAGCGCTCCTCAAACAGTGAGCTACGGGCAGCAATTTACGATTCAGACACCCCAAGCTGCGAATATTAAATGGGTTAGTCTGATTAGACCAATGGCAACTACCCATTCCTGCGATACGGAACAAAGGTTAGTGGATGCACCCATTATTTCTAGAAACGCTACTTCTCTTAAGGTGACGCTAATAAACAATCGAAATATCGCACCCCCAGGCTGGTACATGCTTTTTATTAGTGACAACAATGGAACACCCTCAGTAGCAACCTGGACGCAAATAAATTAGCCTTATCTGTTTATGTTCGCACTGCTACCTAATAAAAGTCATTAATTCTGGAAAGGAAAATATGAATTATAAGCTATCACGTCGACAGTTTGGACAGTTGGCACTTGCTGGAACTGTACTATCTGGACTTGGTTATCTCACCAAGAAAGCCTTGGCAGAAACACCAAGTTTAAATATTGTAGGTATAGGTTCCAGCCCGATGGTTATGACTGACCAAACGGCTATTACAGAGGTAAATACCACTGAATTAGTAGAGAACACTGCCTTAAACAGTGTAAGCACAGGTATTCGCACAGATATTAAGCCTGTAGGACTAGTTTTGCAATCCTTAGTTACAGGAAAGGCTCAAGTACTTACGGATAAAAGTACACCTCTATTAGAGCCTAATGAGATATTGACTGGTTTTACCTCTTTAAGCGATGGCACACTTGTTGTAGCCATTACTCCTGTTGCGATTAGTCGGAGACAGGCGACACCTACTCGCATTACATTTTTGGGTACGCCTGTAAAAACTTTGATAGTTTCAGGACTTAAACCAAATCAACAGCTTGGAAGCTTGCTAGGTACTAATGATGGGCGACTCATTGGTCTAGTAGGTAAGAAGAACGGTACACCACCGATCAGATTGGTAGATATTAACCTTCAAACAGGAGAGATAAGTTCTATTAGTAAGATTAAATTCCTGGACGATGAGCGGGCCAGCAATTTAGCTGAGTGCCCAGATGGAATACTTTATACCTCTATAATTGGTGCGTATGGTGATACAACTCTAGTGCAGCTAGATTCAAATCAAAAAAAGCCTATCAGACTAGGACAATTGAAAGTTAATGGTCAAGCATGGAATAATGGCTTACAAAGCTTAGTTTGCTCTGCAACAGGTCAACTCCTCGCCTTTGGAGCTATGAGATATGAGACACCTAATGCTGTGTATATTGTTGACAAGAACAGTGGAAATATGACTAGGCTACAAGACTTTGATACTACCCAGATTACGCGTACTCGTGCTTAGAAGAAATTGAGCTGGTATCTCTAGCAAAAAACTGCCTAGCCTTCATCTTTGCTTGAGGGCTTTTTATTGGCATTGATTGGTACAGCTTATATCATGTCCGCCAAATCACCCATAATAAAAGAACCCCACCCCCAACCCCTCCCCGCAAGCGGGGAGGGGAGCTAAAGCGCAGCTTTTGCGGGGTGGGGTTCCGGTTATTATGGTTAATTACCCGGACATCATATTATCCCTAATTACCACTATTTTATCTGCTTGCATTAGCCTGATAGGAGCCGGATTTTATTGTCAGGCAAAAGTTACAGAAGGAACGTTTACTGTCGTTGAGGGAATGGCCACGAGTATGCAATGCATTCGGTTTGCCAAGGAAGCTAACGATAGGCTTGATAAAACTTTGGCTGAAATGAAAAACGGAGATTAAACGAGTGCTGCTAAGGTCGCTTTGCTTTGATTTCAACTACTGAAACCAAATTACCTAACACCCACCCGATAAAGGGTGGTTTTTGTTTAGGCATTGGTCAAGTTGTAGGGGCAGGTTATGAAAAATTTTTCAGGAATTTGGTGTTGGAGTCGTGAATCCAATAATGCTTCAACACTATATCTAAATGAAATTCATTTCTCCACATACAAGATAGGAGAATAAAGAAATTGAGGTACAGACTCGTGAATAACAATAATCGGTGGTTTTCGCGGTTGAGTTGGGGTCTCGTTGCGGTATTAGCAGTGTTCTGGTGGGTGTGGTGGATATACTTTCGTCCTCTCCCCTACACGAATCCTTGGCGGAGTCTCGGACTGCATGGCACGATTTTGTTAGCATACATCTTTGTGTGGATTAGTACCTATTATCGTCGTGGAAATTACCCAGGTCGTTGGTGGTTCTGGGCGTATTCGGTCGTTGTTGGCTTTAGCATTCCAGGCGTTATTCAAGACCTCCTTCACGTCAATCATGTGAGGACTTTATCACCGTTGGCCGAAAATGCCCTTTTAAGCTTTGGATTCTTGACGACCATCGGGTTGGGCTTCGTTGCCCAAAGAAGAAGATAAAGAGCCATTCAAAGCCAGCTTTCAGAAATGGCAATCGCTTTGGCATTTGGCAGCTTGCTCAATTAGAACACCACTTAAATCTCCGATCGCACCGCGTAGCCTGTCTGTTTCTATAGCCAACCCGTTGATGATGCAGCAGACTTGATGAATAAACTTGCTCGTCGTCAACTAGCAGTTGCGGGAATATGAAAAATTTTTCAGGATGCTTCACTTGCAAAAAAAAGAGGAGCAAAAGCGATGCCAAAGGCTGGCTACGAAGACAGCACCTAGAGCGTTCGCTTGCTTCATTTGTGATTTCAGTCCTCAGCAGCCGTGATCCACATCACTTCTAGGAGTGACGTAAATCACAGTTGCTAGATTGAATTGGTATTAGTTACCCCTGGAAATTTTGATTGATACAGAACAGCAGTAACTCAAACAAATTTATAATGATTTTGATAGATAGCTTATATCAGCAAAGGTTTTTGAAGTTCAAAACTTACTCATTAGATTCTCCTTTGGAGTACGGCGATCGCCTTTTCGACAGCTAAGAATCTTTATCATCTTCCAATACGCTTGGGTTAGCGTCAACAAGAATAAACTGCGTAGGTTGGGTTGAACTTTAGTGTTACCCAACAAACCACTGAAAATGTTGGGTTTCGTTCCTCAAACGCCACTTGCTTCTCCCTTGGCGCTAGCCTCTCCCTTTGGGAGAAGGGGAGACGCTGCGCGTAGCTTGCTTCCCCGCAGGGGTACAAGCCGGGAAACCCGTCCAACGCAGTGGCTCCCCAACCCACGATTCTACGATTTTCCTTAACTGAACCGTATTGGATCATCTCCTACTTAATTGGTACTGGGCAATTTAAGCCGTTCAGTAGACCGGAGCGCAAAAAGAAAGGGCAGAATCATTATCTGCCCTTTATACGTTAAAACTTAATTTTTGATTTTAAAGCTTAGTAGCGCGATCTATTGTATCCACCGCCACCACCGCCGCGACGATCGCCACCACCAAAAGAACCACCTCTATCTTCTTTTGGTTTAGCCTTATTCACTTTCAGGTCGCGTCCCATCCATTCAGCTCCATCAAGAGCATCAATGGCAGCTGTTTCTTCAGCTTCTGTGCCCATCTCTACAAAGGCAAAGCCGCGTGGACGTCCTGTTTCACGGTCAGTAGGTAACTGAACCCGTTTTACAGTACCGTGTTCGGCAAACACAGAATTGAGGTCATCTTGTGTGACCTCGTAGGATAGATTACCTACATAAATCGACATGCATTATCTCCAAAATCATAGGTGTGTAGAGATTTAGATTTCGGAGGCAAGCTTGTTAAGACCAAAAGGGAAAAGCCTGTCAATACTAAAAACAAACAATGTAACCGAATTTTATTCTCACTTAATTACCTTAGCACATCATTCAGTTCTTACCCACCGTGAAAAATGAAGTATTAAGATTCAGAACGCCACGCGCAATATTGGGGATTGGGGATTAGGTATTGGGAAGAATTTAATCCCTAGTCCCAGTTTCAGTCTTCAGTTCCCTCATAATATTGATTAGCAGAAATTCCTCAAATAATTGCAAAATAAATGCAGTTAGTCATTGTTACTAATTGGAAATGCCGACTACACTTGCTGACGCACAAAATTTACTTTCTGACCTGATCGCCCGCTACTGTGGGCGTGTAGATTATCTAATGATTCGCCTTGAAGAAGCAGAAGGGACTGATATCTTGTTGCGTGGCGACAAGGTAGAAACTCTTAGTGAAGGTCTTTCCATTGGTGGACATATTCGCGCTTGTTATAAAGGCGGATGGGGGTTGAGCTGCTTTAACCAGCTGGCAACAATCAAAGATCGCATAGAAGAAGCGATCGCTGCTGCGCGGATGGTTGGTGATGAAGAAACTTTACTTGCACCTATTGACCCGGTGCAAGCAGTATGCATTCTACCCCTAAAAGGTACCGATCCCCGAAACATCCCACTCTCGCAGAAAAAACAATTGTGCGATCGCTATGCCCAATTGCTTAAAAGCGTCGATAGCCGAATTACCACTACCTCGGTGCGTTACGGTGACAGCGCCCAAAAAGTAATCATTGCGACTTCCGAAGGTACTTTGATCGAGCAATCTTGGGTGGATATGGAAATGCGCTTTGCTGCCACCGCCAGAAATGGCGAAACCGTACAAACTGGACGGGAAACTACTGGCTCTCGCAAAGCTTACGAAGATTTAACTAGTTTGAATGAACAGGTAAAAGGTGCAGCTCAAAGAGCGATCGCTGCTGTATCTCTACCGCCGGTCAAAGGCAATACTTACACCGTAGTCATTGACCCAATTCTCACGGGTTTATTCGTCCATGAAGCCTTCGGACATCTTTCTGAGGCTGATATGGCTTACGAAAACCCCGATTTGCTGGAAGTTATGACCATTGGACGGCGGTTTGGCCCAGAAGAACTGCAAATTTTTGATGGTGCGGCTCCAGAGGGACATCGCGGTAGCTATTTTTACGACGATGAAGGTACACCTGCCACTACTACTCAACTAATTAAAGATGGAGTTTTAGTGGGACGTTTACATTCTCGTGAAACTGCTGGCAAATTGGAGGAAGCGCCTACGGGTAATGCCCGTTGTCTCAACTATCACTTTACTCCCATTGTGCGGATGACAAATACCTGGATTGAACGGGGTAAAACACCAGTCGCAGACTTATTCACCGATATCAAAGAAGGAGTTTATGCTCGTAATTGGTTGGGTGGGATGACGAATGGGGAAATGTTCACCTTTAGTGCTGGGGAAGCGTGGATGATTAGGAACGGCAAAATTGCTGAACCTGTCCGGGATGTGACGCTTTCAGGAAATGTATTCCAAACTTTAGCGGATATTGAGGCATTTGGCGACGATTTTTACTGGGATGAATCCGGTGGTTGTGGTAAGGGAGGACAAAATGGTTTGTCAGTGGGTTGTGGTGGCCCTAGCCTCCGAATTCGAGATGTAGTGGTTGGTGGGGAAACATGAATTATCTGCTTCAGTCGTAAGAATCATAATCTGCAAAAGAATAGGAATTAGTTTTGCCATAACCTCTGCCAGACGAAGACCACAATTGAGTATAACGATCGCTTTGCACTAATGCTTAACGTGAGTTTCCAACGGAAACTCACGTTAATGCTTAAATTTTTAAGGTGAGTAACATCCTTCCCAAGTATGAAATTAACTCACAACTCTAGATAGTAGCGCTAGTAGTTAAGAATAGCTAGTCTAGACGAAGTTGATTAAATATCCACTTTAGTTTGATTCACTACAATAATCCTCCGTGGCGCGTGCCAAGGATTTACTAATTGTCTGGATAGTCCAAAATTGTTCGTAATTGATAATGACGCTTGCGGACTCGCTACTGTTGCGCTAACGTAATTCTTGATTAAAGACTGTTTCAGACTCTTATTTAGACGCAAACTGAAACAAAGCCGCGCATAGATAAAAGGCAATTACACTCAAAAATTACGAATTACGAATTACGAATTAGTTAAACGTTCCTTAGCACAGTGACAGATATGAAAGCAGATCAACTCCTGAAAAACTATGCCGCAGGTGTCAGAGACTTTACTGGTGTCAACTTGAGCGAGGCCAACTTAAGAGAAGCCAATCTCAGTGGCATAATTTTAGATCGAGCAATTTTAGATGGAGCTAATCTAAGTCACGCTAATTTAACCGACGCCAGTTTGATTGAAGCAGACTTAAATGGAGCAGATTTAAGCAATGCGGATCTCAGTAATAGCAACTTAAGCAAAGCTATTTTGGATGGAGCTATCTTGGATGGAGCTATCTTGGATGGAGCTAATTTAAGTCACGCTGATTTGACGGTTGCTAAATTGATTGAAACTAAATTGAGTGAGGCGGATTTGCAGGATGCAAACTTGATAGCAGCAAATCTAGATGGAGCGGATTTAAGTGGTGCAGATTTAACTGTAGCGGACTTATCCCAAGCAAATCTCACTCAAGTAGATTTGAGCCAGACAAATTTGAGCGGAGCCAATTTGGATGGAGCCAATATAGAAGGAACTATTCTAGATAAGAATGTTTAATCTCGTTCCCATGCAGAGCATGGGAATGCTTTCATCTAAGCTGCTGACTCAATCTATTAACCAAAACAGCACCTTAGAACACCAAGCTCAAAACTCGAAACTTGAGCTTTACTATTACAGCATAAATAATTCTGAATTCTGAATGGGCTACGTCCTGCTGTGCTAACAGGAGTAAAACACGCTTTATATCTGGGTAATACCAATTCAATTAATTATTGTAACACATCTTTTAGTAAAGACGCGATGAATCGCGTCTCTACAAATGCTCTATTTGTCGCATTCTTTTTTTTTAATTGTATTAGATTATATAACTCACTAACTTTTAATCTGCTGTATAGTTTATTTGATTACTTACTTAAACCCGGAGAACGCCTTCCCTTAAGCTTCTCTGCACAGACGCTACAGTTTACACACAAGTCTTTTAGAGTTGCAATGGTGTTGTTTTGACTGACAATGCGATTGTTTCAACTAACAATGGCATTGTTGCAGCTGACAATACGATTGAGATGAGAACTTGGAATATTGCACAAGAGTTTATAACTTATGTGTACACACGATGTGCTTGTCAGAAAAAGTTAGTTAGATATATTTTCTATACACAAGGATATTACTGTGAAAAAGTTTGCTACAAGTAGTGTTATTTACGATTGTCATAATTAAAACAATTGACTCTCAACTATCAATGGTGAACTCTACCCTCGTTGTCACACTCTATGTCAACCCTATGACAGGGAATGATACCAACAATACTGGTTCACGGTTGAGTCCGTTTAAAAGCCTCACCCGTGCTTTAAAAGTAACCAAAATCCTGACGATAATTCATCTACAATCGGGGACTTACAACGTCGCTAGTGGTGAGGTGTTTCCACTAATCGTCCCTGGAGGAGCGACAGTGGTGGGTGATGAAGCTAACAAAGGTGCAGGAATTGTAATTTCCGGGAGTGGCGAGTATCAAAGTCCCAGTTTTGGTATACAAAATATTACGCTGCTCTTGGTAGATAATGCCAGTCTTTTAGGTGTAACTGTCACCAATCCCTCAGCCAAAGGTACTGGTATCTGGATTGAATCGGCTGCACCTGTTTTAAGTAATAATACTCTGAGCAACTGTGGGCGGGAAGGTGTGTTTACCACTGGTACTGCCAAACCCGCAATTTTAGATAACATATTTGTGCAAAATACTGCTAGCGGGTTAGTGATGGCAGGTCATAGCCAGGGAAAAGTACTGCAGAATGTATTTCAAAAAAACCCTTTAGGCATAGCAATTAGTGACTTTGCTGCTCCGACGATCGCCAATAATAAATTATCAGAAAATCGCACAGCGATCGCACTTTCTCGCAACGCTCAACCTGTGCTACGTCAAAATCTCATTGTTAAAAATACCCAAGGTGGTTTATTAGTCAATGGCAATGCAGTCCCCGATTTAGGTAATAGCAAAGATCCAGGTGATAATATTTTTCGCGATCATAGTGAATTTGATTTATATAATGCTACTACACAAAAGCTAGTTTCCGTAGGTAATCAATTAAATCCGGCTCTAGTCAAGGGTTTAGTAGAATTACTCCTAATAAAACCAGTAGCAGTTAACACCAGTTTTTCTAACGCTTTGACAGAATCTACATCTCCCGAACTAAACGGACATTGGGCAGAACCATTTATTCAGGCATTAGTGAGCATGGATTTAACTCATGCTTTTGCCAATGGTAGCTACCAGCCAGATAAACCAATGACTCGCGCCCAGTATGCAGCTTTGGTGGCGATCGCTTTTAACCCATTTCCCAAAATCCCAGCTCCTGATTTTACGGATGTACCCAAGGATTTTTGGGCTTATAGCGCTATCCAAATCGCGGCTAGCGGTGGCTTTGTTGGCGGATTTAGCGATCGCACTTTTCGCCCCGATCAAAGTGTGCAGCGGCTACAGGTGATTGTCTCCTTAGTAAACGGACTGGGACTACCAGCTGTTGATCGCGATGTTTTAGAAGTATATAGCGATCATTATACCATTCCCGACTACGCCCGGACAGCTGTTGCCACTGCTACACAATGGGGAATAGTTGTCAACTATCCAGATCCGAAAATGCTTGTGCCTTTACGTTCGATAACACGCGCCGAAGTTGCAGCAATGGTTTATCAGGCATTAGTCGCCATTGGGCGAACATCTGTGATTAAATCAGTCTATGTGGGGTTGCATTCTAAAGGTTGATCGGTAGAATAGGGAACACTTGCCTATCGGCTTGGCAACTATTGGAAAAAAAACCATGTAGTTAAAAGCACGCTAGGCTAATATGCGATGGGTGACAAATCTTAGAACTATTGCCTAAAGCTAATAGCCCCATGTTAACAACACTTCCAGACACCTCTGCCAACTTGGCGATCACCTTATTAATTAACTATAGTTTCGATCTCGGTGGGTATAGTGCCAATGAGCTAGTTGAGCGTTGGCAAACGCAATACCCCCTTAATTGGCTACACCTGGCAGTGATTGAGGCACTATATCAAGGTCGTTATAAAGCGATTTCCGTACAGCAAATTTTAGTATTTTGGCAGCGTCGGGATCAAGCTGCATATCATTTCAACATAGAATTTGAACGGATGATTTGTAGCAAATTTCCTCAAAGCTTAACTTCATTAGCTGCACCAGCTCTACTGCCAGCCAAGAGAAAACCCACTGTAGAGCAAGTGACAAGTCCTCAATTACCACCAGCTAAGATTCACAACGGCTATCAACACAGCAATACTGCAACTCTCCAACTGAAAAGTTCTCAACCAAAGACATCTTTGAGCGAAGAAGAGGAAAAGCAAGAAGATAGAGATGATAAAACCGTCTTAAAATCTCCACTTTCTGGGAAATTTACCTCTTCGGCAACCCTTGAGCGATTATCTGCTGTCAGCCAGAGGCAAACTTCACAAGAAAGTCCAGCACCTTCCCCATCACCAAACCATCAACGAAAGCCAAAACTGCTCCCACCTGCTGTTATTCATGCCCCAATCGGGCAATTCACTCCCGAAAAAAGCGATCGCTCTGAGTCTTTTACATCTAAACTCAAAGCCATGTCTGGGGAGCAAGGGAGCAGGGGGAGAATAACTAATAACAAATGACAAATGTCTTTTAGATTTTTATTCTGCAACTAACAGCTGAAAGCGTTCATCGTCGGCAATATCATCAAAATCGAGGTCAGTTGCTGCGTCTTCTTTATACCTGGGATTAAGTTCAATCGCTTGTTGTAGAGTTAACAGAGATCGGTCAACTTGTCTTTGTAGTGCGTAACAGGCTGCTTTGTTGTAATAGGCACTAGCGTAATCTGGCTTAATTTCTAAAGCTTTGTTAAAACTAGCTATCGCTTCATCATCGCGTCCCAATCTTACCAAAGTGTAACCGCGTTTATCCCAGATTTTGGGAGAATTGGGTTGGAATTCTAGCGCTTTATCAAAGGAGACTATTGCCTCTTCATATTGTTCTAATGCTACTAGGGAAAGACCGCGATTCAACCAGGCAACGGCATCGTCAGGTTTGATTTGTGTAGCTTTATC
Source organism: uncultured Nostoc sp. (assembly GCF_964247315.1). GTDB lineage: Bacteria > Cyanobacteriota > Cyanobacteriia > Cyanobacteriales > Nostocaceae > Nostoc. Next base: position 38,951 of record NZ_CAXTTT010000036.1, on the reverse strand, counting down.
AAATGAGTCAAAGGCTTGCTGATGCTGTTGTAAGTTCCCAAAAGCAACGCCGCGATCGCACCAAGCTTGATGATAATCTGGCTGAATTGCAATCGCTTTATCATAAGATGCGATCGCATCTTGGTAGCGTTTCAACCTTCCCAGAGTTAGACCCCGTTTTAACCAATTCACAGGTTCATCGGGTTGGATTTTCACTGCTTGGTTGTAAGCTGCGATCGCATCTTCATAGTGTCTTTGAGAAAACAACCCATCTCCCTGTTTTACATACTCATCAGCAGGGAATTCCGGTTGTTGCGGCTGTTCTTGTATTTCTTCTTCAACTTCAGAATTTACCACCTGTAGAATGGATTCAGGCGTAATTTCAGATAGTTCTTGAAGAATCAGATCCTTTCTTTCTTGGGCATCCAATTGTAATTCAGAAAGTTGAGAGTCAAATTCAGTTTCTAATTTTTCTAACTTTTCCAAAATGAGAATCTTTTGTTGTTGAGCATTCCATTGTAATTCTGAAAATTGCGAACTAAACTCAGAACCAGATTTTTCTAAATTCTCAATGATTAGTTCTTTGGATTTTTGAGCATCGATTTGTAATTCAGATAATTGAGATTTAAATTCTGACTGCAATACTTGTAAACTTGCAATAATTTTATTTTTTTGTTCTTGAGCATCTACCTGTAATTCAGCTAATTGAGATTTAACTTCCCGCTCAAATATACCTAAACTGTTAACAGCAATCTCTTTTTGCTTTTGAGAATCAATCTGTAATTCGGATAACTTTTCTACAAACTCTGACTGCAATTTTGTTAAAATTTCAAAAGTTATATCTTTTTGTTGTTGAGCATCAGACTGCCATCCAGAAAGTTGAGATGCAACCTCAGACCTTGATATTTCTACATCAGCAATGGCTAGTTCTTGCTGTTGTTGTACACCTAACTTTAACTTAGATAGTTCTTCTGCGATCGCAGATGCTAATTTTTCTAAATTCTCCAGTGCTATATCTTTTTGTTGTTGAGCATCAAACTCTAACTTAGATAACCCAGAAGCAAATTTTGACTCTAAATTTTCTATATGTTCTTGAGATTTTTTTAGTTCTGCTTCTAATCTACTTAATACCTGTGCTTTAGCTAAATCTAGATCAGATATCAAAATAGATACATTTTCTTGTTCATTTTTAATTTTTTGTTGTAAAGCAGTCGTTTCCTGTTCTAATTCATAATTTATTTTTTTCGCATCTTGAATAACATTTTCAGCTTCTTGTTTAACGGTGATTAGCTGATTTTGCAATTTTTCCATTCCCTGGACTTGTTGCATTGCCCTATCAACAATTTCCCGGATTATCACTCGTCGCAACAGCCATAACAAAGCAATGACTGCGACTGGAAAGAGACTTAATATAACTAGCCAAACATCGAGTAATATGGTTGTGCGGCTAAAAGCGCTTTTAAAATCAGATTGGACTTGCTGTTGAATTCGTTTTTCTGCTCGTAGTCGTGCTAATTCTTCCCGTTCTGAATTCGATAACACCGGAGTCGGAGTTAGTGGTGGGTTGGGTGATGGTGCAGATTGTCCACTGGCAATTCCAACGGATAACAATAAGGGTAAAAATACAATCGTGCTTTTTTTAATTAAAGCGAAAACAGCTTGATTTTTGCTCTGCATAACAACCATCTGAGTCTGTTGGTCAGTTTTTGAAGCGGCGTGCCTCTTTCCAATCTATAACAGAATTAAGTAGTTAAATGGTGTAGAGGCAGTGTAAAATTCTGAGCAATCTTTAACTAATCGGTTTCCTCGTCCTTAATGTACGTACAACTTTAGTTGTAGAGTGTAGTCAAGTTTATGACAATTTTTGGTGAGGTACTACTATAATATTACTACGTTGTGATTACTGCTAAAAATGGTGAAAGTCAAGCAGTAAAAATAATAATTTATCAACCAGTGGAAGAGAAATTGCGAAAGCATCGACGCTTTCTTAGACCATCCAGCGAAGAAGGTTCGGACTTTGTTTTTACAGATAACAGGGCGGTGAAACTGGAAGTTCTACCTGTATGGGAAGTGTCAGGTGTAGTTACTTCGCACTAACATTAGATTATCTACAGCAAGTAGATTACTTGTCCTAAAATTAACTTAACAAAGGCGGTAAAAAATGGGTCGCATAAATCCTTACACACTGCAATTGCAAATTACCCGAATGTTTGAGCAAGGGCAATCATTTTTTGCCACAACCAAGGTACAGGAATGGTTGAAAGAACATAAACACAATCCAGAAGATTATGACATTATTTTCCATAAAAAACCCGCACCTCCTGGTTCCAAAGAAGTAATGGTAGTGGAAATTGAATTACGCCGTAAAGATGGACAACCTGTAGATCCGTGGTTGCAGGAACAAGCAAATCTCCATGCCTGATTGTCGCAATTATGGCAGTCCTAAATTAGATGTGAAAACTTCTTTTTATTTTCTTGTAGGACTTACGCAAAAACCCTCTCCAACTCTTATTTCTCTGTTACCTCTGCGTCGCGCCAGTTGCTTCTCCCTTGGCGCTAGCCTTTCCCAATGTGAGAAGGGGAGACGCTGCGCGTAGCTTGCTTCCCCGGAGGGGTACAAGTCGGGGAACTGCAAGGGCGCACTGGCTTCTCTGTGGTTCGTTTTCCGTTACCCATGCGTAAGTCCTATCTTAGTATTTCACAGAAAAAGTGGTTTGTTCATTTTCACAACTTAGATAGGATTGCTATGTCTAAGGGCTACGCCCACGTCCAAACTAAAAACATAAGCTGCTGTAAATATTAAAATAAGTTTACATAAATTTTATATATACCTAATCACCTTAAAGATTTAACAAAGATAATCTTTCATTGGTCATTTCTTAACCTATACACATTGGTTAAAAGTTTATTTAAGTGAAATTACAGAATTATTCATTTTTTAGCTTCGGAGCATTTTCTAATGAAATTAGCTAAAGATATTAGCATTGCTACTTTTGCTGTTGCGATCGCAGTTGCTGCTGTTGTTAAACCGACGCAAGCTGCCTTAGTTAATTATGATTTCACCGTAAATGCAACATCTGGCGATCGCCCTGGTCAGTATTTCGGCTCTTTTCGATATGATGACTCGACCTTAAGCGGGTTAGGCGAGGAAACTCTAGGCGTTAACAATGGATTATCTATTTTGTTTGACTACTTAGGTACTCAGTATACAGAGGCAAGTGATTTTGATTACCCATCATCTCCTGTAGTCAGCTTTACAAATGGCAACCTGTCAGGACTGAGCTATTTGGCTGAAGATCGGTTTTTTATTGGTAACAATCCAGGTAATCCAAATACAGGAGGAACAAAATTTTATAGTATTCTGAGTGCCGACTTATTGTCTACAACAGAAGTGGGTATAGTAACTTACTCTAAGAGTACACCCGTACCAGAACCAATGACTCTTGGTGGTATAGCGATCGCTAGTGCTATGGCGTTGGGAATGAAACCCAAGAAAAAACTATCTGGAGTGACAAATTAATAGTCCTACTTTGAAAATTAATGTAGAGACGTTATTATCTAACGTCTCTACACACATAGTTTTAAGTAAAACTACCAGTAGGATTTTTACGTCTGATAGCAATTACAGATGGTTTGGGAAGACTTCTAGGTTGACCCTTTCCACCGTCAGTAGTTGGGATGTTACTTGGCCAACTACTGCCACGAGGGACAGTCCGGGTCTGATTGAATGTAATACCATTCAAATCCAGTAGTTCAATCTCACGACTCAAAATCGTGCCATCATTAATTGGACTATCTTCGCCGGGATGCTGTACGGAAATAATCAGCGTATCTCCTACAAAAGTTGGCCCTGTCATCTCACAACGCACTGGCCCCTGAGCAAAGGGTATTACCTCTCCTGCATGAGTACCAGTAGTAGGAATATAGAATAGCCAGTTATTACCAAAAACTCCTGTGAAATTGGAAACATTACCACTAACTGTATGGTCAATGATAGTTACTGTCCCGGCAGCACCGACATTAAAACCATTGTGAGTGGTGGTAGACATATCAGTTACCCCCCAAATATTTGCCTTATTGTCGAACACTAAATTATCGACATTGGCAAAACCAGCACCAGAAATCGTTCCGGCTTCTCCACCCTGAGCAAATCTTTGCCAACGGAAGGTTAGACCAGTACCATCGGCGCTATCTTCAATAATTTTGTACAATCCCCCGGATTGCTGTGTTGCATTGATATCTTTACTTAACTTGGCAACCTGGAAAATGCGCGAATCTGGATAACCGTCGCCTCCTGGCGCACCGTCAGTATAGGAAATGAATACTTCTTTGGTGGTCGGATGCACTTCTATATCTTCTGGACGTGCTGTCGGAGTTCCGCCAGCCAAATTCGCTGCTAAAAAAGCATCACTGAGAATAGCACCTTGAGAAGTGTAGAAGTCAGATAGCTTCTTACCTTGATAAGCAGGTAGTCTCTCTGCTTCATTGGTGCGATCGACTACGAGGGAACCGCCATCTGTAGTTTCACCTGCAATACCATTGCGTTTTGGTAGCGGTAAAAGACCATTTCTTTGAGCTGAACCCAAAGCAGCAAACTCCACTGAAGAAATAACTGATGGCGAAATGGGATTGGTGGGAGTGTTTAAATTTAACGGTATCCATTGACCCGTACCATTTGGATTGTAACGGGCGGCATACAATGTACCACTTTCCCATAAACTGCTGTTGGCTTTATTGGTTGGTGAAGAAATAACACCTGCGCTGATAAATTTCCAGGTGTGTCCCCCACGTCTATCATCACCCATGTAGGCGATTAATGGCTTCCCAGCTTCGGCACGGATGGCAACGTTTTCATGGCGATAACGACCCAATGAAGTGTGCTTGCGAGGGCGGAAATTTGGATTAATGGGGTCAATTTCTGTAATCCAACCGTATTTTTCGCCAACTAAACCGAAGGTTTTACCAGTAGTACCATCGATGTAATCTGTTTGAGTGCCATTAGGGTTGACTGATTCTGTAACACCTACAAAACCTCCTACACTTCCTTGAAAGTTTTCTTCAGCACTTAAAATAGTTCCCCAAGGAGTTGTACCGCCAGAACAGTTATAGCCAGTGCCAATAATTTTGTTACCTAATCCATCAGAGGAGAGGTTAAATACTTGGGTTGCAGCCGGGCCAGTTGCGATGAGATAGTTTTGATCGCCTTTTTGGTAGCTGCGACTTCCCCAAGAAGTGACATTTTTATATTCATCACTCCTTTGGCTATTAATTCCCAACCCAGAAAGACCATGAAGGCGGCGATTTCTTGCATCACCTTTAACCACAGCATAACGGCTACTAAAATTACGTCGGGAAATGCGGACAATCGATCCGCCTAAGTTATATAGAACTTCGCCGTCAAATTCAATACCTCTGGTGCTAGGTAAAGCCCAGCCAATCACTGATTTAAAGGTGGTAGTCAATCCTTTAACATCAGCAGGAGCTTCTGGTGCTAGATCGGAAAATGGAAAACTGACGTATTCGTGATTAACCCACAAATAGCCGACATCGTTGGTTCTACCTAGAGGAATAAAACCTGTATAATCGTTGTTGTAACCGAAATATTCATCTTTGTTAGGAAAGACGCGATCGCCCCAGCTGATAATTACATAACGTTCATATTCTGGTGGCACTACCAAATCATCAACTACGTTGTAGCTATTTAACTTCGTATTTGCAGATGCATTGATTACCTGTCCCTGACCGATTCCCGTTGGTAAGAAACTTTTCTGCTGTTTATAAACAGATAAGGAATGGGGTAAGCGCACTGGTGTAAAACTCAGTGGCTTGTTGCTTGCTCCGGCAATACTAGAAACACCATCTATAATTGTGTCTCCCAACACAGCCGCACCAGCACTGCCAGCAAAAAATACTAAAATTTGTCTGCGACTTAATTTAGACATCAAACTCTCCTCTCTTGTGACATCAAGAATTTCGTAAAAGCAAATCTTGATTCCTGGCAGAAAAAGCCATCAATTATTTACGTGAAATGCCATACATTTTGAATAGTCAGTAACCTGTTCTTAAACAAAAGGTTGTTTGCTATTTAGGTCAGCTAACTAGACAAAAAATTTTCAGTTTGTCATATAATCTAATGACCAAAAATTAACATCAGGTTATATCTTGATTAATGAGGATTTATTTTGTACTAAATCTCAAAATAAGAAGTTACAAATTCAGTTAGGAACAGTGTCAGCGCTCCATCTGTCCTATCCTGGAGATGGATAAATCAATAGTGTTGTGGGTGAGACTGTGTTTTTCAGCGTTGTGATACCGACTTATAATCGCCAACCGATTTTAGAAAAGTGCCTCCGCGCCTTGGAGGTGCAGGAGTTGAGTCAGCCAAGTTCGGTTACTGATTACGAGATTGTCTTGGTAGATGATGGTTCTACTGATGGCACATTGGAGTGGTTAGCAGCACACAAAGAAGAGTTTCCCCATGTGCGCTGGTTTCAGCAAGATCATGCTGGGCCAGCTGCGGCTCGGAATTTGGGAGTAGAGAAGGCGCTAGGAGACACAATTATCTTTATTGATAGTGATTTAGTAGTGCTGAAGAATTTCCTGCAAGCTCATACTGATGCACTAGTACAAGGGAAAGAGAAATTGGGGAGCGATCGCTTTTTTACTTATGGTGCAGTTATTAATACTTGTAATTTCAACAACCCAACTGCTGAACCCTACAAAATTACAGATTTTTCAGCAGCTTTTTTTGCTACGGGAAATGTAGCAATTCCCAAACATTGGTTAGATAAAGCAGGACTTTTTGATACTAGTTTTCAACTCTATGGCTGGGAAGATTTAGAATTAGGTGTGCGGCTGAAAAAACTAGGTTTAACACTAATTAAATGTCCAGAAGCCGTAGGATATCACTGGCATCCAGCATTTAACTTAGAACAAATTCCCCGATTGATTGACCAAGAAATTCAACGCGGACGAATGGGAGTTTTGTTTTATCAAAAGCATCCTACATGGGAAGTGCGAATGATGATCCAAATGACTTGGCTGCATCGCTTACTTTGGGGGATTTTGTCACTTAATGGTGCGTTAAATGAACGGACAATGGCTCCGTTATTGCAATGGCTAATTAATTTAGGTAAACCGCAATTGGCTTTAGAAATTGCTCGAATTTTTCTCAACTGGTACAACGTGAAGGGTGTCTATGAAGCTTATGCTCAAATGCAGCAAGTATCGTGATTGAAACACCTTTGGGAAGTAGTAGCGTGTAATCAACCTGTTAAAACTTTGTTGGTCATATCGCGCATCTCAACTCAATTAGGACTTACGCACACTCTACAAATTCTTGGCGTTCTTCTCTAACGAGACGCTTCGCGAAGGCGTCTTGGCGGTTCGACAAATTAAGCTTTTGGGCGATTTTTGCGTAAGTCCTATCAATACCTGATTCTCTGATGATGAACGAACTGGCAGGATTAACTACTGTATAAACCAATACGCTTGGGTTAATGCTAAAACTCTTTATCAAAGTCAACTTTTTTAACAACCGCAGAGGCGCAGAGAAGCCAGTGCGCCCTTGCGGTTCCCCGACTTGTACCCCTCCGGGGAAGCAAGCTACGCGCAGCGTCTCCCCTTCTCACATTGGGAGAGGCTAGCGCCAAGGGAGAAGCAACTGGCGCGAAACAGAGAGAAGAGAAAAAATGCTTAACCCAAGCGTATTGCAGTTAAATATGTCATGTAATTTTGTGTTTTCTAACATTTGTGCAAAGTGGTCAGTAATGGTGATTTTGGGCTTGAATTTTACGCTTTATAGGGCTTGATTCTACTTTTACAATCACTTTACTATCAAAGCCCGATTGCTTACCCCCACAGAGCGAGCGATCGCTTCCTTGAGGGAGTGATGCTGGGATTGTCAGGGGACGAAATTGCAGCTATCTTGGCTCAACCAGAAGCATTGATGGGATAACTTCAGATTAATTACTTTTTCTTGCCCTTAGATTTCTTGCCATTCGTCCGGTGAATCAAATCCTTTTGTTTTGGTGTTCGGTTTTTGTTTAAGGGACTGTTATGTTCCCGGACGAAAGCGAATATGATCGGGTATATGATGGCGATCGCCTAATATTTCTAACAAGGGGCCATTAACGTCAAATTTAACCATACTTACTGACGCGACCAAAATATTCACCCGATAGCGATAGCGTCCCAAATCAATTCCCAGTAAACTACAAAGCATAATCCGAATCGTGGCTTTATGGGAAACTACTAAAACATTACCTTGAGAATGTTTTTCTTGAATTTCAGCAATTACAGGCATAGAACGGTTAGCAATATCTACCGCAGTTTCTCCACCAATGGGTGCATTCCAAGCGGGTTCTGTCAACCATTTTACATAGTTTTGGGCGTAATTCTCTTGGACAAACGATTTACTCAAAGTTTCCCAAGAGCCATAACTACCTTCTCTAAGTCCGTCACGCAACTGCATATCCATACCGATAGCATCACAAAATGGCTTGGCAGTTGCAATTGTGCGCTTCATCGGGCTAACATAAACAGCCTGCCACTTCAATTTTTGATAAACATCGGCAAAACTTTCTGCCATCTGTATCCCTTCAGAGGTCAACTCCGCATCAGTTTTACCGCAGAAATTACCACTTTGACTAAAAGTAGTTTCTCCATGTCGCAGTAAATATAAATTGAGTGTCATAGCTTGTATTGCGATTGGGATAAAGGAGTTTGTGCAAAAATAAACTACCATCAATCTCGCAATCGAGTCTGTGACACCAGGACAAAGTAATCAACCAAAAAAGTCAATCAACCACAAACTTTTGATTTCGTTGACAAAAGTAGCGGTAAGAGCTAATACTCTAGTTTGAGCTGGGATACGGATACCGTTGGCGAATTCCCCAAACAGCAAAACTGAACCGATTGAGAGCTTTCTGAGCAATTTTATACTCAGATGCAAGATTCCTCAACTTCCGTTGATTACGATGCTTTACTAACGACCAAAATTTTTCCGTTACTAAAATTAAGCCTCTTCCTCTAAAGTTGCTACGAAACCCTTTGCTTGTGATGAGAATTGGCTTGTTAGTTACTGACGATGTTGGGTTTGGCAAAATCTATAAAAAGGCGATTGAGTGCGATCGCCTTTTCCTCTAAGAAGATTGTTAGTTTAGTGCAGCAGCGATCGCATTACCTAATACCAATTCTGTATGAAGATGCGCTTATATGCAAGAAATAAAGAACGAACCGCCAAGAGCGCCAAGTACGCCAAGAAATAAGAAATTAAAAGATTTAGCGCAGCTTCACAAAGAAATGGTATAACTGTTTCAATGTCCTTTCCTTGGCAACCTCGGCTGCTGCCCGTGCAGATTCAGCAAGGATTGTGTCAGTGTTTGGGGTCAACTTGAGTGCCCTGCCCTGCCCCCCAGCAATCAAATTGAAGATTCATTGCTTGATGTAGGTTTCTAACTCAAATATGTTATGTCAAAATCGCCCCACCCATTAAGCGGTCATACCGATACTTCAACTCTTCTTTCATTAAATACCAACGCTCTAAAGTAACATCCATTTCTATTATTTTCTCCGCTGCTTGCCGCGCTAAAAGTAAAACTTCCTCATCGTCAACCAAACTTGCTAAGGTAAAATCTGGCACTCCTGATTGACGAGTTCCCAGTACTTGCCCTGGCCCACGAAAACGCATATCCATCTCGGAGATGAAAAAGCCATCCTGAGATTGTTCCAACACCTTTAATCGTTGTTGAGCATCAGGACTTCTGGAACTGCTCATCAATAAACAGTAAGACTGAGCCGCACCCCGACCAACGCGCCCCCGTAGTTGGTGCAGTTGCGATAGTCCAAATCGCTCTGCATTTTCAATGAGCATCACCGTAGCATTAGGTACGTCTACACCAACCTCAACAACGGTAGTAGAAACCAAAATTTGCGTTTGATTATCGCGGAATTTGGTTATTGCGTCGTCTTTTTCGGCTGAACTCATGCGACCGTGTAGCAGTCCTACTTGAAAGTCGGGAAAAACGCTTTCCTGTAACTTTTGATGCTCCTCCACAGCCGATCGCAAATCTAATTTTTCTGATTCTTCCACCAAGGGCAAAACCACATAAACTTGTGTACCTTGGACAATTTCTCGGCGGATCAGGTCGTAAGCATGGTTGCGTTGCTGACCTGACAATACTGTTGTCTGAATCTTTTGCCGTCCCGGTGGTAACTCATCAATTTGACTCACATCCAAATCCCCGTGTATCGTTAGTGCTAAAGTTCGGGGAATTGGGGTAGCTGTCATAGTTAACACATGAGGTTGATTGCCTTTTTGCTGCAAACGTGCCCGTTGTTCTACCCCAAAGCGATGCTGTTCATCTATGACTACTAACCCTAGTTGTTGGAAGTTTACTGGGTCTTGAATCAACGCATGGGTTCCTACTAACAGAGGTAATTCACCAGTTCCTAACTGAGAATGTATTTGTCTTCGTTTTGCAGTTTTAGTCGAACCTGTAAGTAATTCCACTGGTAAATGAAGCAGATTAAACCAGCTAACTAACTTGCGATAATGTTGTTCTGCCAAAACTTCTGTGGGAGCCATCAGCGCCGCTTGGTAACCAGATTGAATTGCTGCAAGGATAGTTAAGACAGCGACGACTGTTTTACCAGAACCGACATCACCTTGCACCAAACGATTCATTGGCACAGTTTTTTGTAAATCGTTGAGAATATCGTTGAGAACTCGTTGCTGTGCGCCAGTGAGTTGAAAAGGCAGTATTTCGTGGAATTTCTCTACAAGTTGACCACGTGGGACAAGAATGGCACTGGTTTGAATCGCTCTTGCTTGCTGTTGACGTTGCAGTAACCCAAGTTGTAGGTAGAAAAATTCATCAAAGACTAGGCGACGACGGGCAACTTGCAGGACGGCGCTATCACTGGGAAAATGGATATTAGCGATCGCATCTTTTAATTCCATCAAACCATACTTCTGCCGCAAACCACTTGGCAAAGGATCTTTCAGGTTAGCCGCAGCAGGTAAAGCAGCAATTACTGCCTGTCGCACTGTATTCGCCACCACGCCTTCAGTTAGTCCATAAATTGGCACTATCCGCCCAATATTTAGCGACTCAATCGTATCTCCTGGATTTGCTAAAACCTCTAGTTCTGGATTATCCAGTGTCAAGCCGTATTTACTTTCTTTCACCAACCCACAGGCTGCTAGAATGCTACCTACTGCATAACGGCGTTTTAAACTTTCTTGCCAAGCGCGACTGCTAAAGCGCGTACCTGCGTAAAAACGGCCAATTTTGATTTGACCGCTATTATCTTTTACTACCAATTCTAAAATTGATAATTTCTGATTTTTAGGGCTAGTAAAGCAGTTGCAACGCTTCACTGTAGCCACTATTGTCACCGTCTCACCCGCCTGTAACTCACGGATATTCACCTGACGTGCATAATCAATATGGTCACGAGGATAGTAGAAAAGCAAGTCACGAACGGTATGTAAACCAAGCCGTGCCAAATTATCAGCTTTTTTAAAACCTATTTCTGGTAAATCACTGAGTTTTTGCTCAATTTTCGGTGCAAGTCTCCGACTCACCTCAGTAACAATTGGAGATTTTGGATTTTTAATTTTGGATTTATAAATTCTCCCTTGCTCCTCTGCTCCTCTGCTCCCCTGCTCCCCCTGCTCCTCTTGCTGTAGTTGGGAAAGATACCTACGAGTCTCTGCTATTAAATGCTGCCTTTCTTCCAGTGCTAGATGTGGATAACTTGCAAATTGCACCGCTAATCCTTGCCAACGGCGGCGTTCAGTTTGGGGTAAGCCTGTTGGGAATTTGCCCAAAGTTAGGCTCAGAAATTCACTGAAACGGTATTCTCTGCCCATCAAGTCTGTAAAGCCACGTTCAGCTTCTACTGCTAAGGCTTTGTGCAATCGTATCCAATCTGGTTTTTCATTAATCATTGGTCATTGGTCATTAGTCATTGGTGAGCCAGTGCGGTCTTGGGGGTTTCCCCCATGAGCAACTGGCGAACCCGAAGGGTCATTGATTCATTGGTCATTTGACTCTGGACAAAGGACAAATGACTAATCCTCAAACCAACTAGCACGCCATGCAGCTTCCGCTTCAGCGATCGCCTTTTCTTTATATCTCTTTTTATACTCTCGTCCTAGTTTGTTTAGCTTAACTAAAATACTGCGGATTTGCCTGCGCTCAGAAGAAAGTGTCACATCAGCAAATTCAATTTCTCCTAGCCGCAGGTTAATAGCCATGATTTGAGTCAGTCCAGAATCTTCTGACTGTTGCTCATTTTCAATTTCAATTACTAAGTTTAATAAATTGGGTGGCCCTGGCATTACCTCAGCAGATGCTTCTGATGCTGCCGCTGCTGCTGCTAAAATCGGTTCTGGTAATTTTTTCGGTAATACTCCAGCTTTTTGTAACAAAAGATTAGCATCATGCGAAAGTTTTTTCAGTATATCTTGCGCTGCCTCTTCTAATTTCTGTTGCCATTTTGCCAGTTCTGTAGGATCGGAGGTGTTGGCAGTCAGATACTGAGAATTAGAAGTGAAAAATAGTGAAGATGAAGAGGATGTTACTTCCTCATCCACCTCATTCACCTCATCTTCTTCATCCACCTCATCCACCTCATTCACCTCATCTTCCTGTGATTCTTCACTTTTAAGATAAATGAGCAATTGTTCAGCTGCCAATTGACCCAACTTACGAGTAGCTTGTTGCAATTGTTGGCGCTGATTCAATGACAAATGCAAAAAGTTTTCGGGATATCCTTGGGTACAGAGGTGGTAACTCGCAAGAATCAACTGTTTGCGTACAGCTAGCCCCAAGGTGTTTAGATAACTAGCATAAGCGCTTTGTAGTTCGATTGCGATCGCCCCGATCGCTTCTTGGAGTGCTGCAATATCCTGCTCAATTCGCTCGATTGCTCTTGCCATATTTTTTCGCTCTTGCCCATCTGAACCATTACATAGTACAAATGTACAAACTTATTTTAGGATAACTTTTTAGAGAATTTTAGATTTTAAATTAAATGCTAAATGCGAAATTTTCTATCTTTACTAAATAAAATACAGGCCAAGCAAATAACCTGACCTGTTTTGTAAAGAGTCATTAGTCATTCGTCATTTGTCCTTGGTAAAGACTAATGACTAACGACTAATATTACTTGGTGCCCATTTGTGCAGCGACTTCATCAGCAAAGCTCATTTCTTGCTTTTCAATGCCTTCGCCCAGTATATAACGGACAAAGCGAGTCACTTGAATCTCTTCGCCTAATTGTGCTTTCGCTTGCTTTATCAAGTCTTCCACGGAAATACTCTGATCGCGAATGTAAGGCTGATCGAGCAAAGTCAATTCTTTCAAGCGTTTTTCAATCCGTCCTTGAACAATTTTTTCTTTGATGTTTTCAGGCTTGTTCGCCAAATCATCCTTGCCCATTTCAATGTCTTTTTCCTTTTGGGCAACTTCGGCGGGAATTTGGTCTACACTCACATACTCGACATTGGGACAAGCCGCAACTTGCATTGCAGTGTTCCGTGCCAAGGTTTGGAACTCGGAATTAGCCGCTGCTGACTCAGTTTTGGAACCTAGTTCTACTAATACACCAACTCGACCGCCAGTGTGAATGTAGCTGTCTACTACACCTTGTGTGCCTTCTGCTATTGCAAAATTAACAAAGCGACGCACTTGGATATTTTCACCAAGGGTGGCAATGGTTTGCTTGATAAATTCTTCTACAGTCGCACTTTCATTATCAATATAGGGTTGAGCCAACAAAGACTCAACACTATCAGCTGTCGCTGCTTGCTTTGCTAGATTCTTAACTAAAGCTTTAAAAGCCTCGTTACGAGCAACAAAGTCGGTTTGGCAGTTGACTTCTATGAGTACACCCACTCGGCCTTTGGGCTGAATGTAAGTGTCTACTAGCCCTTCTGCCGCAATGCGATCGCTTTTTGCCCCCGCCTTAGAGATGCCCTTTTTCCGTAGCCAGTCTGCGGCTTCTTCTACGTTGCCTTCAGTCTCTATCAGCGCCTTTTTGCAGTCCATCATGCCGGCACCAGTTTTTTGGCGTAGCTCTTGGACGAGTTTTGCAGATATTTCCGCCATGTTGCCTCAATTCCTAACTTGACCTCGAGTTGTAATCACTCACCTAATTTAGTACTGAGTACTGAGTTTTGAGTGCTGAGTTTTGAGTGCTGAGTTTTGAGTGCTGAGTTTTGAGTGTTCAGTTATCAATTTTATTCTTCATTGACAAATCACAACTTACAACTTCAAAAATCAAGACTCAGCACTATTCAATTTGCTGAGTCTTTCTATCTTACTCAGGACTTAGCACTCTTGACTCAGCACTATTCTTCTGTTTCCTCGTCGGGAATTACGGCATCAGTATATTCGGTTTCTTCGTAGTCTTCGTCATACTCACTACCGTCGTAATCTTCGTAATCATCTTCAACATCCAGCTGACCGTGACGACCTTCATAAATGGCATCTGCCAATTTTCCGACTATCAGCTTAATCGATCTGATAGCATCGTCGTTTGCTGGGATGGGGATATCTACTACATCGGGGTCACAGTTTGTATCCAACATGGACACAATCGGAATATTCAGCTTTTGGCATTCTTGAACTGCGTTATATTCCCGGCGTTGGTCTACGATTACCACGATATCGGGCACTTTCCGCATTGTTTTAATGCCACCCAAGTATTTCTGAAGCTTCGTCATTTCCCGACGTAGCATTGATGCTTCTTTTTTTGGCAATAAATCTAGTGCACCAGTTTCTTCACGGCGTTCTAAATCTTTCAGACGGTCAACCCGTGTTTTGATGGTTGCCCAATTGGTCAACATTCCGCCCAACCAGCGTTGGTTAATGTAGTGGGAACCACAACGGCTAGCTTCTTGGGCAATAATTCCAGCTGCTTGGCGCTTAGTGCCGACAAAAAGAAATTTTTTCCCTTGTTCTGCGTGCGATCGCATGTAGTTGTAAGCATTATCCATCAACTGGGCAGTTTGCACCAAGTCGATAATATGCACGCCATTGCGGGAAGTATAAATGTAAGGAGACATTTTTGGGTTCCAACGCCGGGTCTGATGCCCAAAGTGAACCCCCGACTCCATCATTTGAGCCAATGAAACTACTGGCATATATTTTTCAACTCCGATTCGGGTTAAACCTCCATCCAAGTGCATTTCCCAATCGGGAAACACCCGAATTCTTAGATGTGCGAGATTAGTTAACTATACTAGGTTAGCATATTCTGAAGAGTTGTAGTTGCTTGACCAAGTGAGGTCAAGAAAATAGCGCTGCCTACTCAACAATCAAGCAGCACTAGTAATAAAAATCTTGCTGTTTTAAAGGTCTACTCCCGGTCTTCTCGATCTTGAGGTTTGGGTTTTTGTCGCCGTTGTTCAATCTGATCGTCGATAGTTTCTCTCATTTTGCGATCGGCAGCGTCCATCGCCGAATACTTAAAGCGGTTGATTATGCCACTGAACAAGTTGCCAAAGAATCTTGCAATCTCTTGCATAATTTTATACCTCAGTACTTAAAGGTAAATTCTTGACTCTACATCAATCTTGGACTTTCTAGTGGAAGTAGGAAATAAAACGCTAACCTGTCTTTGGAGTATCTGTTAATCTCTTAGCGTCTCTGGGTGTTTAAAAGGCTGGCGGTTTATTTATCCTTTGATTCACTTTTGCTTGGGAATTACTGTATAAAACAGTCTTCTCAATTAAATTAGTATTGTTGAGACTTACTAGATTGAAACGCGCTAGAGATTCATCTATTGTATTCTGTCTCAGGTAAGAAATGTAGCAAAAATACAGGTAACAAATTGTCTACTTGGTATTTAGCCAAGATATAACCAAAAATCTGCAAGATAATCTCGAAAGACTTGATTTTCCGTTGTAAATGATGCTGAAAACTCAGATATAGCAAATTTTAAACCCAGATAGGATGAGTTTTTCAAACCGTCTTGCAGAAAACTACACATATATCAGTTTCATACATAGTCTAAAATACTACTCATTTCTTGCCGATAACGCTTGGGAGTTGTGTGTAGCATTCGCTGAAATACAGATGTCATGTGACTCTGGTTGCCAAATCCTGCTTCTACGGCTATTTGCGCCAGCGATCGCCTTTGGTTATGTAAGAGTTTTTGGGCTAGTTCCCGCCGACACCGGAGGACATATTGATAAGGCAACAGTCCAGTTGTTACCTTAAATGCTCGTGCGAAATGGTAATGTTTGTGCAACTAAACCAATGTTCATACTGAATAATACGCAATATTTATTTAAATATGTTATATAATTTACTTAATTTTTTCGCACTAGTACTGCTTGTTAATAAATTTGCAAAAAATTTGACGCCGACATCTTTATCGAACTCAAGCTAAAAGTGGAAGGTTAATGTTTATGGCAATAATAATTCCTGAAAAGTTATCGTCAACAACAAAAAGTAATGCAGAAAAAAAGCTATTTCATATTTTTGCAAAAAACTTAAGTGATGATTACATTGTTTTTCATGGGGCTTGGTGGCAACACATCAAATACGTTGTACAAGATAGAGAAGCTGACTTTATTATTGTTCATCCTCAAAAAGGAATACTCATTATAGAAGCAAAAGGTGGAACAATAAGTTATGATGCAGTTAACATGGCTTGGTATACAAATGATAAAAAAATGAAAATATCACCATTTATCCAAGCTAAAGAAATTAAACATAAGTTTTTTGAGTTTCTTGGTAAGTATAACGAATTTAAAAAGCGAGATTTTTGTATTGGACACTGTGTAATTTTTCCCGATGTTGATGAAGTTATAAACGGACTTCCTTCTGAAGCACCTCAAGAAATATTACTATTACGCCCTCAACTAAAAAATATTAGTAAATGGATCTCTTCTGTCTTCCATTATTATGAACCAAGCCCAAACAGCAGAGTCTTAGGAGATGATCGCATAAATTTAATTATTCAACTTATATCTCCAAGTACTGGATTCAAAAAATATATTGCCAATGATATTGGTGAAATCCAACAAGAGATTATTCAATTAACGGAACAACAATTCAACATTTTGAATAATCTATATCTACAACCTCAGTCCATAATTTTAGGATGTGCTGGTTCAGGAAAGACTCAGTTAGCAATAGAAAAAGTTAGAAGATTATGTCAGCATCATATTAAAACACTTGTAATTTGCAAATCTAATAACCTTTCTCTTTACCTTTCAGCCTCTTTAGAAAATGAAATTAAAACAGGGAATTGTGTAGTTTATAGCTATGAGGAAATACAGACAAGCCAATCTAAGCTGCAATTTCAATATACGGCAATCATTGTTGATGAAGGACAAGACTTTGAGCGTCACGAAATTAATGAATTGAGTAATTTAATTCCAGATGATGGAATATTTTATATCTTTCAAGATAGTAATCAGAATGTTTCAAAGAATGCAAATCAATTAGCACTCCAAGTAAACCCAAACGTTTTAGATAAAAACTGTCGGAACACTCACAATATCTTCAAGTATGCAGAGCCATATGTATCCTGTGTCCATCCAATCAAAAGTTCATCAATTCGGGGAAGAGACGTAATAGAACGAGAATACAAAAATATAAATGATATATTTAAAATGTTAGAAGAAGATATTTTAAATTTAGTTAATCATGAGAATATTACACCTGCTCAAACTGTTGTGTTAACTGATATGTATCCACTCTCAAAGTCCATACTTTCAGGTTATTCGCATATCAACCGTTTTCATCTCAAACAGTATTCATTTTCTAATAAAGACAAAAATACTATTCAGTGGTCGAATATAGGAATGTATAAAGGATTGGAAAATGATATTATACTTTTATTGTTTGAGAAACCTAAAACATTAATACCAAGTAATTGGGATATTGCTAACAAATATGTTGGGGCAACCAGAGCAAAAAGCTTTCTTATTATTTATGAATCACCTGATATAGAAATTGACTTTTAATATTTTATTTTTAATGGAAGATAAAACCGTCAGATTCTATTTCACTCTCTTCCAAAATCTCTTCAAAAGAAACCAACTTTGGAGAACCTTGATAACATAAAGACCTAATGTGATAAACTGCATATTGAATCGGTTCTGGTATTGGACGTTTTAAGTTATTAGATACAAAATCTTCAACATTTTTATGGTCTTTTAAAATTAAATAGTAAGCATATATACAATTTAATTGTAATGCTATACAACTGATTGTCATTAACTGAGTTATATGTTCAATAATTCTTTCTTTTAAAACTTTTCTTTTTGATATTCTTTCTATATAAGTTAATGCTCCCTTTCGTGGTTTAACTAGATGATGAATGACTCTAGTCTTAATAAATGTATTTACAAGTTCATCGTTAAATAATAAAAAAAGATATTTAAGGCTAATCATCTGGATATCATTACTATAATCAAGAGATAAAAATTTTACAAACAACCAAGAGTATAATTTCCAATGTTTTGGATATATTTTTGACAATTGATAAAGCCATTCCATATGCTTAGTAAATATTTGAGGTTCTAACTTTGTGCCTAATGAGATTTCATTTAAAAACTTACAGAATTGTTTGGCTTTATCTTCATCATTAATATCTTCTAAATTTTCAAACAGTATTTTCTGCTTTGAATCATTGAATACTTCATTTTGCCTGCTTGCTTTTGCCGAATCAATTTCCTTAATTAAGACTGTTTTATCTAATTTATTTTCTTGCTTGCTTTGCTCATATCTATCTTCTTGAAATGGCATTGCTGAAACACCGCTGTCTTTTGAATCTTCAATGAATTCAATTATTTTTTCTTGAGCTTCTATAATTTTGGTTTTTGAAGCATTCAAATTCACACCTATTTTTAAAAGAAATTCTTGTAACACTATTGAAGCCTTTACTGCATCATTCTTATTGTTAGTAAAAATGCGGTAATCATCTACATATCTTCCAAAGTTTATACCAAGATTGAATAATGCTTCATCAGCTTCTTTGAGAAATATATTGGCTAGAAATCCTTCTGCTTCATTTCCTATAGGTATACCTTGGCTATTATGTGTTTCGTTTAATTTACCATCCACAATTGAGTAGTAGCAGATTTTGAACTTCAAAGTTTTATCAAAAAGAAGCATAAAATCTGTATCTCTTCTTATATTGATTTGTTTTGATATTGCTAAGAGCAAGTATTCGTGTGATATGGAATCATAAAATGATGATATGTCAGTTTTAAGTATACAAGTGTTTTTCTCAACTTGTGCTAATTGCCAAGCTATAAAATCCTGAAAACCTTCATAATAATACTTATACAAATAGCCTTTTGATTTTTTTTCTTTTTCAGTATTTCTATTAAGCCGATATGAAAAACAATGTTTAATAAAAGTAAAATCTAATAATTCAGCCAGGACAGATACAAAAATGAATTTAATTACTAAATCTTTAAAAGGAGTATGTATCATCCTTCTTAAAAACATATTTGACTTTGGCAGATAAAAAGAGAAAGCAGTTTCTGCTTCGTATAAATTTGGGTTTTCAAGAACTAACTCAATTTCTTGAAACAGCTTTTCTTTATTTTGTCTGTAATAATCTATTTCAATAAAATTACAGTATGAATCATGGGTAATTCTGTAAGATATAGCATACACGTATGCTTTTTCAAAAACTTCTCTCTTCCTTATCTGTCCAATCCAAAATTCTTTACTCATTAGATTATTATCTGATTCAAATTTTATTATTTATTCTTGACTTTAATTTAAGTAGCTTTCATCGCTACTGTTTACGCATAAAAAGATTGTTGAATCTCCTTTGAAATCTAATAGTGATAGTCAAATTTACTAATATCAGTTTTATCTGGGAAGGAGTCTAAAATTTAGTATTCCCTATATAATTCCAAAAACTATAAATCACTAACAGGAAAATAAACTACACAGTGTCACAAAGTCATTAGTAATTTTAATAAAGTTAGAGATGCTAGTACTTAAAAGGGAATTTTAACTAAAGCTGTAAACTGACTGAAGAGCGCCTTAATTCTACTTCCCGACTACGAGTATTATTACTCATCAAGAAAGTGGAAAAAGGTATCGTCGGTAATCTGGGTTGTCTTTACTACAGCGTGCAGCAATTTTTATAGTCCAGTGACGACTCTGTGTGTTACTCAATAGTATCGGGGTCTACATTGAGCGATCGCAACCTTGCCTTTAACTGTTCTATCTGCAATTCTGCCTGTTCAGCTCGTTGGCGTTCCTGTTCAGCTCGTTGGCGTTCCTGTTCAGCTCGTTGGCGTTCCTGTTCAGCTCGTTGGCGTTCCTGTTCTACTAGTTCTTCTGCTTGCTGTCTTGCTAAAACTTCCTGTCGTAAAGCCTCTACTAATTCACTAGGGATCAGTAATTTTTCCCCTGTATCTTCTCGATAAAACCCAATTAGCCTTCCCTCAACCACCAAGCGTAGTTGTAACGGTTCACTGCGTCCATCTTGTATCGGTTCGTAGATTTCTCCCCGCAGGCGATAGCCACGTAACTGTTGTTCCACCCACTCGCTTTTAGGGTCAAATAGCCAGTATTCGTTGACACCTAGCTGCTCATAAAGGGTCTTTTTGAAGATTTCGTCTTGTCCCTTAGTCCCAAAGGATGTCATTTCAAAAATAACTGTGGGTACTTGACCCTCTTCCCAAACTTTATAGTTGTCCCGACCGCCAGGTGCAACATCAAAAATCACCATTACATCTGGGGCTACCCGCAATTTGGGAAAGCCCTGTGCATAGTAAAGAAATTGATTTCCCAATACTGTTGCCTGACGATTTGCCAGATACTGTTTCAGGACTTCTAAGGTAGTTAGTAAAGCATAAAGGTGGTCGTAGGTTTCTGCCACTGGTTGACCATCAGCACTGGGGTAGAAGATTTCTGATTCGACACTAACAGGTAGAGTAGCTGTCATGGTTGTAAACTCAGTGCTACGAGATTATTGTAGAACAACTCTACTTCTCTCTAACTTGGGATGTACAAGCTTTTTAAAATATAACTAGATAATTCACAAAAACCTTCCCCTTCGGCAGCAGTGGTAATGTAAGCAGGCTGATATTTCAATTGATTCACATATTCCATGACGTTAGCCACGCCTACAGAAACAGGAAAATAACGGCGATCGAATAAACTTTCATCATTGGGACTATCGCCTACAGTGACAATTTGTTCTGGTGAATAATCAGGCAAATATTCGCGCAATACCTGCAACAATCCCACAGCTTTATCTTGCCCTTGGGGTTTAATGTGACACTGCACGTTGCTATAGGTAAATCCCCAACCCATTTGTTGACAGAGATTATTTAGGGTTTGTAGTTCGTCTTCACGCAAACCAACTACATCGAAAGTCCAGTCGGTGATGCGAAAGCGATTATCAGCAGATTCTTGGATTTGGGGAAATTTAGTTTGTAAATTCTCAAAAGTTGTAGCCAAGTGCTGGCGATGGTGAAGTAAATCGGGAATGGGTGTTAAAACTACTGGTTTCTGATTTCCAGGTGGAAAGTATAAACCACCATTTTCTGCCATCGCACCTGCCACTGGCATCAAACTACTCAATCCACTTACCCACCCAGCAGAACGTCCGGTGACAATCAGCACCTTAATATCATCTGCGGCTAAATCCTCTAAAGCTTGTAGCAGTGCTGGAGTAAATTTTCCTCGTCTAGTCAGAGTGCCATCCATATCTGTGGCTATCAGACGAATCTTGCTAAAGCTTGTATATGAAACCTCAGATAGGGGAGAGAGGCTCAAATGTCTGGACATATACGATTTGTAAAACGCTGTAAAAAATATTAATCATACAGCAAGATGACCTTGAAGATTTGGGCATCCTAAACATCAGGAGTCAAGTTTTTCAGTTTCCAACCATGTCCACTTCAATGTTTCTTGCCCAATCCTCTGGGAAAAAGACTACTAAAAAGGCATCCCAGGAAGTGCCAGCAAGTAATCCTGAAATACCACCATTATTGTTGGTAACTTCTGGAGGACTGGCTTTAGTGGTGATTGCTTTGATTGTGTATATTAAACTCCAGAAGGATAAGCTGGAGAAAAAACTTAAGTTTGAACAATTCCGCGCGCGAGAACTAGAGAAAAAGTTTAAGCTGGCACTGGAAACAATTCGCAAAATGGAAACTAATCCCGATTTGGTGAATTCACGGGACTTTAACCTGGATTATCTACGAATGCGGATGTCGGAGGAGGTGTTTCATTTTGCAATTCTTAATCAAATAAAGATTCAGATCAAAGAAAAAATTTCTCAAGCCCTGCGTCCAAATCAAGCCCAACAAGGATCGGTGGGAATTGCTAATAGCGCTGGACGGCAAGTAGATGAAATTTTTGATGTCGAGTATGAGACTGGTAGTCCAGGGAATTCTGCTAAACGGGTGCTGTTTCGGATTCAAATCAAGTTAATGAAATTACCGACACAAGCAACTTCTGCAACTATTAGTCAAATTATTGATTGTATAGAAACTTACTTAAGCCCCATAGAAGACGAAGATAGTTGGCAGCCAATAATTCAAGGTCGGATTGCTACCATGCATTGGGATCAAAAAGCTAAACCTACGCCTCTACTGGTGCTGGAACAATCGAATGAAGGCGTGAATGTGACTTTTCGTACTAGTCGCCAACCAAATACTCCAACTCCGCCAAAGTCACCTGGAATTAAAAAATCAGGCTCGGCTAGATGATAAATTATGGCTGTCATTAGTCATTGGTCATTGGTCATTAGTCATATCAAGTTCGGGTTATTACTTGTAATAAAATCTATCAATGTAGGTTGGGTTGAACACCAGTGAAACCCAACATAAACAAGGATCAAATGTTGGGTTTTGTTCCTCAACCCAACCTACAGATATTATAAGTGTTTAACCGGACATGATATCATTGGTCATTCACAAAGGACAAATGACTAATGACTAAAATCATCACTGAATAACTGTATTAGAAAAATTACGGGTTAGAAGACCATCTTCCATTTCTACGATGCGATCGGCTATGTCTAAAATGCGGTTGTCGTGTGTCACTAATAAGATAGTAGTTCCCTGATTTTTGGCTAGACTCTGCATTATTTCCACAACATCGCGTCCTGATTGTTTGTCTAATGCTGCTGTTGGTTCGTCTGCTAATACCAAGGGGGGACGATTCACTAAGGCGCGAGCGATCGCAATTCTTTGTTTTTGTCCACCAGAAAGATTGTCTGGGTAATAATCAACTCGTTCTTCTAGACCAACAGACCTTAGCATAGCTTTTGATTTAGCCATTGCTTCTGTTTGAGAAATATTATCGTTTAATTCCACTGCCATTTGTACATTTTGGTTGGCTGTCAAGAACCCTAGTAAATTGTGAGCTTGGAAAATATAACCAATGTTGCGTCGCATCTGCACTAATTTGTTTTGACTGACGCCAATAAGTTCTTCACCTAAAAATTTTAAACTTCCTTGCTGTACAGACCGCAAACCACCAATTAAGCTAAGTAATGTTGTTTTACCTGAACCTGATGGCCCGGTCATAATCACAATCTCACCTGGATAAATTTCTAGGTTAATATCAAATAATATCTGTTTTCTCAGTGAGCCTTTGCCATAGAAGTGATTGAGATTTTTAATGGCGATTACAGGTTCTTTTTCTATCATATTTTTGTTAGTTATAAATTAGTAGCTCCAAAATTTAACTGTACTGACTGTCAGAAAGAAAATTCGTTTAATTATTATCATAAATCAAATTTATTATTAATATCTCTTAATTAATACACTATTAATTAAAAGATATCCGCTGGATCGGCAGAGCGTAATTTTCTAACTGCTATCGCCCCAGAAATAATACACATTATCATAGTCAAAATCAATACCATTGTCGCTCGGTCAAAACTCATGAAAACTGGTAAAAGTGTTGCATTTCTGGCGCTATTATACATAAATAAAGCAAAGACTATTCCAGGAAAATATCCTAAAACTGCCAGTAGTAAAGCCTCTTGAAGGATGACTGTCAATAAATAGTTTTGTGTATAGCCTATTGCCTTGAGAGTAGCGTACTCAGCTAAATGGTCTGCAACTTCTGTATAAAGAATTTGATAAACAATCACAGTCCCCACAATGAAACCCATGACAGTCCCTAATGTGAAAATAAAGCCAATAGCTGTACTATTTGCCCAATAATTCCGCTCAAAGTCAATAAATTCTTGTTTAGTTAAAACATTTACTTCATTAGGTAAATACTTGCGTAATTCTTGAGCAACAACATTAGCATCGGCTCCTGTTTTTAATCTAATTAGTCCAATATCAATTAATCCTTTTTGACGATTGCTGAATATTCTGAGAAAGTTTATATCACTCGTAATTAAATTACCATCTGCGCCAAAGGATGCGCCTAATGTAAATAGCCCTCCTACTTTAACTCGCCGCCTTCGTACTTCGGCTGTTACAGTCTTTCCTTGATCAAAATTAGCAGCGATCGGGCCATACTCTACCCTAGAAGAACGGTCAAATAGAACGACATCAGATAGTTTAAGTTTATCTAAATTTTCCTGAACTCCAGGTAAGTTAAGTAGGTTAGTTTCTGGGTTCATTCCAAAGATCAGGATACTCCGAGGTCTGCCTGTAACAGGATTTTTCCAGATTGTATAGTCCAAATATATCGGATGTACTGATTGAACTGCGGGTAATTCTAAAGCTTTATATAATCGTCGTTGAGAAAAGCTTCTCATCGCCAATATAGCGTTAGATTGACTATTAATCAAAACAATATCGCCTTGCAAGCTGTTATGGAATCGAACGTTACTATAATACAGAGCATCCCGAAAGCCGAGTTGCATAAACATTAAAATATCAGCAAAAGCAATTCCTGCTAAAGCCACAGCTAGGCGAGTTTTTTCTCTTGTCAGTTGTAGCCACGACAGAGGTATTTTTTGATTCATTTTATAAACATACTAGCAAGTTTTGTGATTTGAGTTTTAACCTATTATGGTGACACCTATATCAGATGAATAGAATGTTTAAAATTAATTAAACAGACTATACAAGAATATTTAAAATCCAAAATATCAAATTATAAATTGGTATTACTGCTCATTTACAACTTAATTAGTTATTAATATCCACAAGAACTTTGGCATAAGTTAAACCAGAAACTTTTTGGCTATCTTCTGGAGACAGAGCAATTTTAACTTCTACAACTCTGGCATCCACATCTGCTGCTGGATCTGTATTTAGCACATCTTTTTTACCAATTTTTCTGCCAATTTCAGTGACAGTTCCCTTTAATTCGCCGCTAAATGCGCCGTTATCACTGGTGATAGTAGCATTTTGACCAAGACGCACTTTACCAATGCTGTCTTCAGCGACTTCAGCGATCGCAAACATTTGATTGGTTTGGGCAATTTCGGCAATGCCATTTGCGCCGATCGCTTCGCCCGATTTGGTGTAAACCTTTAAAATCTCTCCAGCGATTGGTGCTTGAACGTAACTTAACCTTAGTTCTGCTTCGGCTTTTCTGACATTTGCGATCGCATTACTAACTTGGGCTTGTGCTACTTGCACATCGGTAGGACTAACATCTAAAATTCTGCTCAGTTTGGCCTTTTCTTCATCGATTTGTCTTTGCAAAGTTGCTAAAGTTTTATCACGGTTAACTTTTGCTTCAATTAACTGCTGTTGCAAAGTTGCTAAATTTTGTATTTGGTTCGCTCTAGCCTCAGCAAGTTGCTGTCGTACAGTTGCTAATGTCTGCTTCAAAGTAGCTTGGCTTTCAACCACTTGCTGATTAGCAGTGATTGCACTCAAACGTCTACTATCCCGCTCTTGCTGAGAAATTGCACCTTCTTTATATAAAAAATCATAGCGTCCGGCATCAACTTGGGCATTACGCTGTTGGGCTTGAATACGTGTAAGCGTTGCTCTCAGAGCTTCTTTTTGCCCACTGAGTTCAGCTTCTAGGCGATTTACTGTTGCTTGTTGGACAAGTTTATCACCACTTAACTGAGCTGCAACTCGTGCGATCGTTGCTTGTTGACCATTTCTTTCCCCAAGTAACTGCGCTTGTAGGCGAGCAATAACTGCTCTTTGAGCTTGAATATCTCTTGGAGATCCAGCCCTGACTTGTGCTAAATTCGCACGGGCTTCTTGAACTTTCGCTTTTGCCTCTTGTAGTCCGGCTACTTGGGTATCGCGGTTGTCCAAAATTGCCACAATTTGACCTTGCTTTACCCGTTCGCCCTCTTTCACCAGAAGTTGCTGAATTCGTGACGATGGCGCTAATCCTGATGATGGGGCGGACAATTTAACAACTTCGCCTCGCGGTTCTAAACGCCCCACAGCACTAATGCTATTGGTAGATGGCATTACTGGTACGGATGTAGTTAGTTTTCTTAACTGCTCGATTTTGGCCGTACCTAGTATCCCAGCGGCGATTACTACTGGCACGGCTACAGCGATACCCCACCAAATCTTAGGTTGTTCATGATTTAGTGTCTGTTCACTTGGCTTTGGCTTTTCAGTCACCCTTGACATAGTATGTTGCCCATTTACCTGAATTGTGCTGATGGAAGTAAAAATAAAAAGGTTTTTAATCAACAGCCAGCTGTTAGGACAAACAACAGTGGTTTCAAGCTGGGTATAGCTTAAAAATCCATTGTGTGATGAACGTTCAACACTATGGCTTTACAAAATGGTGTTTTCTATAGCGATTGCTCGTACCCTACGGATACTCCTTCGGAGAACTCGTAGAGTAGCCGCTGCACGTTTATGTATGCAATACACTTTGACCTCTCTCCAAACCTCTCTTTTTTGAGAAGAGAGGCTTTGAGACTTACTCCCCAACGCTTGTAGGGAAGAGGGGGTTAGGTCTGTATTGAAACCCAGAAGCGCTATAGCCGATGGCTATTTAATAACTCTGAGTATTATTGAGACATGAGTGCAATGGGAGTTAGCAGAATTCACAAGCAGTATGAATCTAGATATAAAGACGCGATATATCATGTCTTTACACAAAATCCTAAATTGGTATGATGCGGTACTTTACTGCTACATTCACTATAGCTATAGTTAGTCACAAAATTGAAAAGAAACATCAAAAATAGACTGTTGTCTTTGTTGGACACAATCTTGCTACAAAAGTTAGTCTTCCTTAAGTCAATCAACGATTAACTAACTAAAAAATGTCTGTAAACTTGAACATTCCTAACATCAGAGTTTCCTTAACTTTCTGGTCAATGAGTTAGCTGTCTCTAGTTGCTTGCACCTGCCAAGACAACAAACCATTTTGTAATATTTGCTTCAAAGACCTTACTACTCTCCCTGTTGCTGTTTTGGGACTCCATTAAACTCTCGTTGAATGAATTCTACATTTATCCGTTACGCGAAAACGTAACAGAGCCTACAGATGGGGAGATGGAGGAATGATTAAGGTGGGAGGTCGAATAAAACTGTGGTCATGTAATTTTCTGCCCAAGCTGGGCCAAAGGCTTTTTCTAGTACGCGGCGGGTTTTATCGTTTTGCTGCTGTTTGGTGCAGTAGTTGTGTTGTCCGGCGAGATTTTGTGTGACTTGTTCAACTGAAACAGGACGTGAGGCGATCGCTTGGATGCAATGAATATCTAAAAATTCTCGCACCCGCGACAGAAACATTGTTTCTTCTTCTGGGGAACTGGGGCGCACAAAGATACAAAAATCCGAAAAAATATTTCCCCATTCAGGTAATTCACGGGGTTGGGAAAAGTTAAGCACTGTTAGCTGTGTCAGTGCAGAAGTATAAGATTCTGGTAAGGTACGCTCTAATTGAATCGGAGAAAGGTCTGCGATCGCAGCACTAATTTGACCTCTACCCCCAACTAAATCACAACCAAACATCGGCAGGTTGTATTCTGGACGAGGAAACATGACGCAGTGCAAAATATCCAGCATATTGCCGATTTTCGCCAGTTCCAAGTGCATTTTCCGAAACTGGGGCGTTTGATAGCAACGGTTTTCAATCGTCAGTTTTTCGCCTTCTAATCTTCCTTCCACATACCCCAACTCATTAGGCAAATGGTAAGGGGATAAATCCAGGTGCTGATGCCAAGCTGCCTCAATACAATCAGCTAGCTGACGAATTAGGGGATGTTGTTGCTCACGCAGCGAGGGCATAGAAGTAAATGACATATTCTAGTTGGGAATGCGATCTAGTGGCCAGTCTACAACCAGTCGTGCCATACCTGTTGTGGTCTGCAATATAAGCAAACACTTACACCCAGCCAACGTAAATTTATAAAACAGATACTTTTCACAAGGATTATTTATTTTGTAGTCTAGGTTACAGAAATAATTTTAGATTAGCCCATTTGTGAAGGCTAATAGAAAGCTATGAAACTAGATTCTCATAGACCGGATTTTGCTGTGCAAGCAAGAAGGCACAATCATCTGGAAGGCTTACAGAGGTTCAGAGCTTCTACTTGGGTAAACCTTTTGCAACTTCCCAAACCCTTTAGTTTTGACGAAGCACTTTTATTGTGTCCGGTTTCAGCAGATGACTGGCTAGCCTGGATTCCAGATCATGGAGAGACAATACTCAATATCGGGCAATTTAGTTATTAGTTATTGGACATTGGGTATTGGTTATTCACTTTGGAGAAATGACAAATGACAAATGACTATTGCCAGAAATCAGTGATATCGTATCCCAATTCCTCTAGCATGTGCCGCAGCAGGGGTAAACTGAGTCCAATTACATTGCTGTGACAGCCTTCAATTTTTTCCACAAAAAAACTTCCAAAACCTTCAATGGCAAAGGCACCAGCACACTTGAGCGGTTCACCTGTGGCAACATAGGCTTTAATTGCCTTCTCGCTCATTTGAGCAAAGTAAACTCTTGTAACTTGAGATTTGACTAAAGTACGGTTTTGGTGATGGTCAATTAAGGCGTGACCTGTGTACAAGTCACCAAAGTTACCTTGCATTATCTGCCAACGTGCGATCGCTTCAGAAAAGTCTGCTGGTTTGCCGTAAATTTCACCATTGATGGACAAAACTGAATCACAACCCATAATCAAAGTTGATTCAAACTGTGGGGCTACAGTTTCCGCCTTATACTGGGCAAGAGTTTTGACCAATTCTGCTGGTTCACTTAGTTCAATTTGCGACTCATCAAAGTCACTTGGTTTAACTATCGGTTCAATACCAACAGTTTGCAGCAAGCGGCGTCGGGCTGGGGAAGCTGAGGCAAGTACAAAAGGTGGAATTTTCATAAGATTTTATAAAAATTTGTTAATTGGGCATTGGTAATTAAGTTTCTTTCCTATCCCCCATTCCCCATTCCCGATTTCCTACTCCCCAATTAATAAACAGAAAAAGAATTGACAACCTCATCAATCATTCGTTTAACTTTCTGCCAGCGTTTTTCAGGAATTGAGGCGTTGAAGGTAAAAAGTTTACCACGACTCACAGCAACGCTAGCGATGTTGTGTCGTTGCTGTTGATTGGGGAGATTAACCTCATACTCTAAAAGGTAGTATGTTTTACCGTCTACTTCTCGCTGTGCGGCATTGACTAATTCAGCCGAACGACCAGAGTCAGGAGGCGCGAGAGCCGCTTTTCCTAATTTGTATCCTACTTCTGTTGGAGTTCCCAACTCTGACAAAGTTTTGCCTTCTGGAACTGGGCTAATCACAACCGAAACATTTTCAGACACCTCAATCAAATCGTGGAAAACCACATCTGGCCCATTGGCAACTTTAACTGGCAGCCAGCCGTTAGGATATAAAAACTGATAGCCATCACTAGTGTCTACAAAGCTTTTGAGTCCAGCCGCAGCCGCAACATCAGAATTACCTAGACTGAAGCTCAACACCAATAGCAAAATTAATACAATTCGTTTCCACATTTCTACAGATTCCTTTGGGCTGGAGATAACACAAGGCTTGCATCATTTCTCGTCTTTATTCTCCCACCAACCGGGACGCTTCGGATAATGCATTAAATGGTGAGGTTAAATGCCCAAATGTCGGCAAATACTTACTGAATTACTTGGGTTCACCTCTAATCGTAATGTTGTATGGTCTTACTGGTCTGCTAGTGGCCCTAACGCTCTTCTATATACTCTCTTAAAAAAAGTAGAGGCACACAGAGAATAACTTTGCGCCCCTCTGCGTAAACCTCCGCGCCCCTCTGCATTTCAAAACAAATTTAGTAAATAGGAGAGGCAGATAATTCTACCTCTCCTATATAGGGATAGACAAATTGCTTTAACTATCCCATGATTAATTCCAACTTACTAGGCTTAGTATCTGTTGGCTTTGTTGGGTTTGTGAACAAGAAAGCTGAGAATTTGGCACTGCTTGATGTTGTCAAAACCCACAACACGGATATAGCTGGTGCTGAATTGAGAACGGCATCCTTGAACTTCGCTCAATACTTCTTGAGTCGATCTAGCACCGAACAAAGGCAGCTTCCACATTGTCCAATATAATTCTGTTGGCTCAGAAGTTTCGTTAAACTCGATCGCTGGAATGTAACCTTGATTCAAAATGTACTGGATCTGCTTGGCAATTTGAGCATCAGACAGAGGGGGAAGATAAGAAAGGGTTTCGTAACGACGCTCTTTTGGTAAAGTTTGCATAGCTTTTGATAATGGGTTGCGATTTTTGACTACTAGGTTGACCGAACTAATTGGATAAGTTATCCAAATTCGGATCTGAAGTTGCTTGCTGTTCTGGTTGCAGACTGGGGTTAGATGTGTCTATTCGTGTGATGCGTTCTAAATGCTGGCGACGCTGTTCCATGTTGGCTTGCTGAATGCCAGTGCGAACCATTTCCGGTAAAAATTCGATGATTTCTTCCGCAATGTGTTCCCTGACAGTCATGATTCGCAAAGCCAAGTCTGGTTTTTCTCGCAACAGTTGCTCAATGTATGATTCACCATTCTGAATTTTGCCAGACGAAAAGTTATGCAACCAAAGTTCTAACGGAGGATTCGTTTCGCCTAGCTGTGCCAATACTGTCCTTAGAGCCTGATAAGTCAGGTAGCTTTGGAGAGTCTTGGCTGTGTCCTTCGCAATTTGCTTAAGATTCATGCTTGACCCCAGCCCTGAAGAGTTATGAGTTATGAGTTATGAGTTATGAATTCATGCAAATCCTAACTCCTGTACAGACACAATCGCGTCTCTACTTCTAACTCTTAACTCTTAACCGTTAACTCAGATCAGACGGTATCCATTGCTTCAAACTCGAACTTGATTTCTTTCCACAGTTCGCAAGCAACAGCCAGTTCAGGAGACCACTTGGCAGCTTCGCGGATGATATCGTTACCTTCACGAGCCAAGTTACGGCCTTCGTTACGAGCTTGAACAACGGCTTCCAAGGCGACGCGGTTAGCGGTTGCACCAGGGGCGTTACCCCAAGGGTGTCCCAGAGTACCACCACCGAATTGTAGTACGGAGTCATCACCAAAGATTTCTACCAGCGCGGGCATGTGCCATACGTGGATACCACCAGAAGCAACTGCAAATACTCCAGGTAGAGAAGCCCAGTCTTGGGTAAAGTAAATACCACGAGACTTGTCTTGCTCAATGTAGTTTTCACGCAACAGGTCAACGAAGCCCATTGTAATACCGCGCTCACCTTCCAACTTACCAACTACTGTACCGGTGTGGATGTGATCGCCACCAGACAAACGTAGGGCTTTAGCCAATACACGGAAGTGAATACCGTGGTTCTTTTGACGGTCGATTACAGCGTGCATAGCACGGTGAATATGCAACAAGATACCGTTATCACGACACCAACGAGCCAATGTGGTGTTGGCGGTGAAACCTGCGGTCAGGTAGTCATGCATGATGATGGGCATTTTGAGTTCTTTAGCGTACTCAGCCCGCTTCAGCATTTCTTCACAGGTGGGGGCGGTGACGTTTAGGTAGTGACCTTTAATTTCACCGGTTTCTGCTTGGGCTTTGTTGATAGCTTCAGCAACGAACAAGAAGCGATCGCGCCATCTTTGGAATGGTGCGGAGTTGATGTTTTCGTCATCTTTGGTGAAGTCCAAACCACCGCGCAAGCACTCGTATACAGCGCGTCCGTAGTTCTTAGCGGAAAGACCCAATTTGGGCTTAATGGTACAACCCAGTAAAGGACGACCGTATTTGTTTAACTTGTCGCGCTCAACTTGGATACCGTGAGGAGGCCCTTGGAAGGTCTTGATGTAAGCTACTGGAAAGCGGATGTCTTCTAGACGTAGTGCCCGCAGAGCTTTGAAACCAAATACGTTACCGACAATTGAGGTCAATACGTTGGTTACAGAGCCTTCTTCAAACAAGTCCAAAGGATAGGCAACGTAACAGATGTACTGGTTGTCTTCACCGGGAACTGGTTCGATATCATAGCAACGACCTTTGTAGCGATCGAGGTCGGTGAGCAAGTCTGTCCATACAGTTGTCCAAGTACCTGTGGAAGACTCAGCCGCTACAGCCGCACCAGCTTCTTCGGGAGGAACACCAGGCTGGGGTGTCATACGGAACGCAGCTAGAAGATCGGTATCTTTTGGTGTGTAATCCGGTGTGTAATAAGTTAGTCTGTAATCTTGAACCCCGGCTTTATACCCAGATTTGCTCTGAGTCTTCGTTTGAGCGTAAGACATATTTTATCCTTCCCTGAAATCACTCTTTTTAATTATCAAATCACGTTTCGTGCAACTTCACCCTTACCCCGCTCTTGCCCCCGTTGAGCTAGGGGAAGAGCCAAAAAATTTTTTGTTAGGAGTTGCCTTTGGCAAAGGTTAGCAGTTTTTTTGCGGCGGACACTTTGGTAGCGGTGGTAGCCCTCCTCACCAGTGTTTTCCCCTTCTAGGGGTACACGACTTAGCGCTTCTACTGTTCCCTCTTGCTAAAAATCAAAATTCTTTTATACCTCTTCTTCGCACCCAACTAAACCTTCTCAATTTCACCAAAACTTCCGCGTTTTGCGGGCAGCATTTAGATAATTCCCCCATAAATCAGGGTATTCAGGGGATTGGGCTGGCTGGCACACATTCCCGCCTTTACACTCCTTATATCTTCCCCTTTGATGGAAAAGATACCAGAAAAGAATTTACTTGACAGAGATTTAGTAGAGTGGTGAGCATAAAGATAAAAGAATTGCACACCACGTAATTTGTAACTTGTTTCACAATATATCAAGAATTCGATAAGTTATTCTTTGAAAGTTTTTAACTTATCTATTTAATTTTGTTATTACATAAAGATTTAAACTTTTTGTTACAAAAGCTTTACAAAATGTCATCAATGGCCCGTAGGTATGGCGCATAGTGCATGGGGCATGGGGGAGATAAGGAGCTGAGGGGAGAATTCCTAACTCAGCACTCCTAATGCCCAATACCCAATGTTTAAAAAATCCCAGCTAGGGGAACACTGAAATTAACCCAAAGCCAGTTTAGGTAAATGCTATGGGTACTGTCTCCAAAGGAAATGTCACCGTGGTATTGTTTTGCAAGCGTACTAGTTTATTGACTACTTCTATCTTGCTGGGGTTGATAGCTTTGCCAAATATGGGATGGGCACAAAAAACCCCTGATATTAATGCATCTGATGTAACCCCCGCTTACCCACTTTCCCCACCGCCACCGCGAGTAGAACCTTTGCCCGATAAGCGGGGAGTGCAAGAAAATTCCCCACAAACTGATTATCGGGTTGGTAACTTACTGGGAGATGTTACGGGTAATCTTTGGGTAGGTTCTTGGCGAGGGCTATCGCGGATCGATCCTAAAACCGGCAAGATTATTTCTCGTGTGAGCTTACCAAATGTTGCCATTGGTGCTTTAGCCCAAGACAAAGTAGGATGTTTGTGGGTAGGAAGTTATGAGGGACTAGTTCGAGTTGACCCCCGCACTAACGAAATCACTGCACAAAATTTATTTTTGCCTTCTAAACGCGTATTGTCACTATTACTTGACAAACGGGGTTATTTGTGGACTGGAACTGATAGCGGTTTAGCTCTCATTAGTCCTGACCAAGGCTTGATTATGACAACATTAAAAAATCTGCCTGGTGTCAGCGCTAACGCCCTAACTTTAGATGCTGAAGGTCAATTATGGGTTGGTACTCTTGATGGATTGGTGCGGGTAAATACTGCTAGTGCTGCGATTATGAAGCGAATAGCCGATTTACCTGGGACGACTGTACAAGCTTTAGCTATTAGTCCAGAAGGGTTAATTTGGGCGGGAATGCCGAATAATTTGCTAGTTGTTAACCCAAAAACTGGTGCAGTGTTGCGGTCTGTAACTCGTCTGCGCGGGCGTGACGTGACAGCGGTACGTTTTGCTAAAGATGGTAGTGTTTGGGTCGGGACTAGTAATGGTTTGTTACGATTAAATCCAAATACAGGAGCTGTATTAGACACAGAAGTTGCTGGACTTCCTTCTAGCCGGGTTCTTACCCTTGCACCTGACATCGGCAATAAATTATGGATTGGTACTAGTGAAGGTCTAGCTTGGTTAATGCCCAAAACGGACAGTGCAAAACCCCATATTGCTTTCAGCCGCGCTGTTAAATGATTAGTTAAGAGTTATGAGTTATGAGTTAAAAATTATTTTAAATTCAAAACTCCTAGGACTTACGTACTGTACAAATTAATCATAGTATGTTTCACGAAAATAGGTCGTTTCAGCCTTTATTAATTGTTCTTTGATGATCAGTAAACCCGCGCTGTAGGGGCACAGCAATGCTGTGCCCCTACGACAGATGTGGTTTTTCAAGCCCTACATACTATGTATTTTGTGTCAATGCGTAAGTCCTAACTCCTAACTTTTAACTTCTAACTCAGCACTCACTACTCAGCACTCAGCACTCAAAAAATGGCAATCACTACCCAGCAATTAATTCAATGGAAACAACAGGGACGTTCAATTGTCGCGTTGACCGCCTGGGATTATGCGATCGCTCAACTCCTCGATGCAGCTGGTGTAGACTTAATCCTTGTAGGTGACTCTATGGCAGTAGTTCTAGGGTATGAAACAACACTGCCGATAACTTTAGATGAAATGATATACCACGCCAAATCTGTGCGCCGTGCGGTTAAACGGGCATTAGTAGTTGTAGATTTACCTTTTTTGACGTATCAAGAAAGTCTTCAACAAGCGATGCACTCAGCTGGGCGGGTACTGAAGGAAACGGGCGCTCAAGCGGTAAAATTGGAAGGTGGCTATCCAGCGATCGCCGAAACTGTGGCTCGTTTAGTAGAAGCCGGAATTCCGGTCATGGGTCATGTGGGTTTGACACCGCAATCAATACATCAACTGGGTTTGCGACAACAAGGAAAGACCCAAGAAGCCAGTGAGAGGATTTTACAAGAAGCGATCGCTCTGGAACAAGCGGGTGTATTTTCTCTAGTGTTAGAGCATATCCCCGCAGATTTGGCAATGCAGATTTCACAAAAATTGAGTATTCCCACAATTGGTATCGGTGCGGGAATTCACTGCGATGGACAAGTTTTAGTTACCTCAGATGTCCTTGGACTGGCAGAAAAGCATCCACCATTCGCCAAAGTTTACACAAATTTGCGCGAGACGATTACCAAAGCCGTGCAAAATTATGCCGTGGAAGTGCGAGAGCGAAAGTTTCCTTAGAAAAGTTAAAGAAATAGGACTTACACTATAACTCTCTAAAACTCTTATTTCTCTGCGTCCTTTGCGTCCTTTTCCCAAGGGGAGACGCTAACGCGAAGGCGGTTCGTTTTTTCATTATTGTGCCTAAGTCCTAAGAAATAAGGTGCTAATCGAGAACAAAAAAACCCCGACTTGATAGCCGAGGTAGATGGGAGAAGTCCAAATGTCGATGGAATATTGCAATACCGAAGTCTGTTTTTCTTAGCTGAAACCCAATGTAACCAAAACTATATAGGTAATAGACAAGTTGCAATTTTAGCTATGCAGCTTACTTTGGGGCTTTGCTAAGTTATGTAAATAAATATAACAATAATATTAAAAACAGTCAACTAGACTTGACAAACAAAGGCTGATAGCCCTTATAAGGACTACTTATCAAAGCACGATGATCGAAAAATAAAACAGGTTACTGGCTAAAATAATGGGATGAAAATCAGAACCGCTCTTTTGGGGAGTAGAAAAATTAAGCGATTAGCTGCAAAATTCAGGGTAGGTGAAATTAAGCCAGAGATTTGAGAAGCTAGCTACTAGATCGCCAAAGTCTTTACAATTCCTTTGTTGACTCAAAAAGTATTCTCCGACCTATGACAAATCAAGCTCCTATCCCGGTTATTGTCAACGGTGCTGCTGGCAAAATGGGCCGTGAAGTGATTAAGGCGGTGGCGCAAGCGCCTGACTTAAACCTAGTGGGTGCAATTGACCACAGTTTAGAACATCAAGATAAAGACGCTGGGGAGTTGGCAGGTTTAAGCGAACCTCTGGAAGTGCCGATTACCAATCAATTAGAACCGATGTTGGGGTATGTGGCTGGTGACAGACAGTCTCCTCCAGGGGTGATTGTAGACTTTACCCATCCCGATTCAGTTTATGACAATATTCGCAGTGCGATCGCTTACGGTATTCGTCCTGTAGTCGGCACCACTGGGTTAAGTCCAGAACAAATTCAAGATTTGGCAGATTTTGCCGACAAAGCTAGCACTGGTTGTCTAATTATTCCTAATTTTTCCATTGGGATGGTACTGTTGCAACAAGCCGCGATCGCAGCTTCCAAATATTTTGACCATGTAGAAATTATCGAACTGCATCACAACCAAAAAGCTGATGCTCCCAGTGGTACTGCCATTCAAACAGCGCAGTTACTAGGAGAGTTTGGTAAAACTTTTAACCCTGCTATTGTAGAAGAAACGGAGAAATTACCAGGAGCGAGGGGCAGTATTGCAGATGAAGGGATTAGAATTCATAGCATCCGCTTGCCGGGATTGATTGCCCATCAGGAAGTGATTTTTGGCGCAGCAGGACAGATTTATACTTTACGACATGATACGAGCGATCGCGCTTGTTATATGCCAGGAGTGCTACTAGCGATTCGCAAAGTCTTAGCGCTAAAGTCGTTAGTATATGGATTAGAAAAGATACTTTAAACTTTAAACACACTATTGGGCATTCATTACTTAGCACTCATGTTAGTACCACTGACTCGCCAGAAATTTGAACAAGTTGTCCCCCTAATTGCCACTGGTTTGCAGTACAAGTACTACTGGGGGAAGTTCTCAAATTTTTTGCAACGGCTGTTAATTTCTGTAGTTGCGATAGTTGTTATTTTGCTTGTAACAGTTATTTTCAAGCTTGAGTTTGCTTCAATAGTATTTGTGCTAGGGGTAATTGGCGCTTTTTTTTGGTTGTGGTATCCAGTGTTTCAAGCAAGTATGCGGAATTTACAATGCCGCCGTTACAAGTACGGCGGCTTTTTCCGTGGTCGAGTCCTAGATTGGTGGATTACAGACCAGTTGATAGGTAAAACCGAAACAGTCAACAATAAAGGCGAATTGGTGATTGTAGAAAACCGAGAAAAACAGATAAATTTAGAGGTCGGTGATGATACAGGATTTAGCATTGAGTTTGTAGCACCATTGCGTCCTGCCCATAAAGTTATTACTCGCGGTCAAATTGCAGAAATGGTAGTGATGTCAAATCGCCCAGATTTGAGCAGCATTGAAGAATTCAGTGATATATACTTTCCCAATCGTGACCTGTGGGTTAGCGATTATCCTTATCTGCGGCGGGATTTCTTTAACGAAGTCGGTCGCCGCTTGCGTGAAGACCAACAACAAAAGCCGCGTCGGCAGCGTCGTAGAGTAGAGGATTGAAGAAGTGATTAGTATAGGTTTTGGGACTTAGACAAAAAGTAGTCAGAAAAAAGCCTCAAATTTATATACAGAGAGACTTTGACATCGTTTTGTTTAGTTTCTTGATATATCTGGATTTCAAGCATTTTTGAGCATTTAGTGTATTTTTATTGCCCTGTATGGGTTTGAGGATTATTTGTGCCTCAAAAATGTTTAAGTCCCGCTAGATGAGTGATATGAAATAAGTATCAAAATTGCCAGGAAACAGTTCCTTCAACTGTAAAGGGCAGTCCATAGCCAACACGACCGCCAAAATAGGTATTTTCAAAATACTCTGTGTCAAATAAATTTTTGAAGTTGAGTCCGATTCTAAACCTTTCTCGGTTATAGAAAATCGCTGCATCAGTCCGAAGATAACTCGGTACATCATAAGTATTGTCCAAATCTCCAGCGCGATCGCCTACAAAAAACAAACCTAAACCCAATCTTAACCCTTGTAAATTACCTTTTTGAATTTCGTAGATTGTCCAGAGGTTGAAAGCATGGTCTGCGGTATTAGGCAAACGATTTCCAACTTCAAAAGTAGCAATTCAGATCGACCCCAAATAAAAGCTGATGCCCAATTGAACCAGTAGAAAACTTACCAACAACATTTGTTGTGAGAGTGTAATTCGTGAAATATTGGTCATATATTGAGAAAGAAGGGCTAATAGTTCGGTTATCTTCTTCCAAACTTTCAGGTCTTGTTTGTGCGATATAGTAACTATTAAAACCATACCGAAAAGCGTTTCTCAAAGACCAATTGTCGCTAAATTTATGTTCTGGCTCATATCCAATCCTTGTAGTTGTTCCGTTTGCTTCATCGCTGAAGTAGTGAAAAGCGATCGCATAAAAGTGTGTGAACAATAAGCGTGGCTGTAGCAATCGCCTACATCAGTTTTTGGTTGACAGCGTAGAGGCTAGATAGGCGAGTCAAGAGACATCACCTTGGGTGGATGAGGAAAAAGCGCTCTGGAGCGATTGCCTGCGCCCAAAAGTTTGCGCTCCAACAACCTCCAAAATTCAATGAACGACTGCCCGAATTCAATAAACGATTGCCCGAATTCAATAAACCATCGCCCAAATTCAATAAACCATCGCCCAAATTCAATAAACGATCGCCCGAATTCAATATAGAAACTTAGCTAATTTGCTTTGA
>NZ_CAXTTT010000035.1:0-59424 GCF_964247315.1 uncultured Nostoc sp. | reverse complement strand
GTATCAAAGACTCGTCGGCGAGTATCAAAGACTCATTCACGAGTATCAAAGACTCATTCACGAGTATCAAAGACTCGTCGGCGAGTATCAAAGACTCATTCACGAGTATCAAAGACTTATCCCCTATTCCTTATGCCCAATGCCCCATGCCCAATGCCTAATGACAAATGACCAATGACTAATGACTAATGAATAAAAAGTGGTTCCGAATTGGGATGGTAAGTGTATTTATTCTCTCACTTGCCTTACGGTTTTGGGGACTGGAGCGATTCAACACTCTAGTATTTGATGAAGTTTATTTTGCTAAATTCGGTAATAATTATCTTACGCATA
Organism: uncultured Nostoc sp.; assembly: GCF_964247315.1. Taxonomy (GTDB): domain Bacteria; phylum Cyanobacteriota; class Cyanobacteriia; order Cyanobacteriales; family Nostocaceae; genus Nostoc. The sequence goes on along the minus strand of NZ_CAXTTT010000035.1, from coordinate 59,091 downwards.
CGCCATTTTTTAATGCTCATCCGCCGCTGAGTCAATATATTATTGGCATCGGCATTTGGATTGGCAGTCACATTCCTTTTTGGCACGATACGGTAAATGGGCTGACAGGTTCATTGCGATCGCCTTGGACTTATCGTTGGTTCAATGCCCTGACTGGCTCATTTATTCCTGTAGTTGTGGCTGCGATCGCTTATCAGTTAAGTTATCGTCGTACCTTTGCAATACTTGCAGGATTATTCACAGCTTGTGATGGTATTTTTTTAGTTGAGTCTAGGTATGCTCTAAGTAATATTTATATCGTCATTTTTGGTTTGTTAGGGCACTGGTTTTTATTATTGGCATTAAATAACCAAAATCGGCGACGTTCTTTTTGGTTAGTTTTTGCTGGCATTGGTTTTGGTGCTTCAGTCGGTACTAAGTGGAATGGTTTATGGTTCCTATCAGGTGCTTATCTGATTTGGGTAGCAGCTTGGGTAATTCATTTAACATATTCTTTTCCTAACCTCAAACTCTTTTTTACATCCTCTTCATTGAAGGAGGCAGGAGTTAGAAATCAGGAGTCAGGGGTTAGTACTTATTCTCCCTCATTTCCCTTATCCCTCTCATCTCAGACACCACTACAAAACTTGACTCAGCTCAATATTTTTCAGATGCTGTTTTATCTAGGAATTATCCCAGCTTTTATCTATAGCATCATCTGGATTCCTCACCTTCAACTAGATAAAACTTATGGATTTATTGCAGTACATCAGCAAATTTTGAAGTTTCACTTACATCTAGGTGGTAATAGTCCTAACGTACATCCTTACTGTGCTGCCTGGTATAAATGGCCTTTGATGACTCGACCAATGGCATATTATTATCAAACGGCTGAAAGTATCACCGATCCGTTACCTGTGATGGACCCGCCTTTGCCTGCCAGCGCTGGAAAAGTTATTTATGATGTCCACGCAATGGGCAATCCATTTTTGTGGTGGTTTGGTGCTGCTGCTATGTTGTTTTTAGTAGGAATGCTGGTTTCACAAATCGTAATTCCTTGGGTGAAGGAAAAGCGTTTTTCTCTTAAAGCAACTCCTAATGTTGATACTTGGATTGCTTTATATATAGTTATCAATTATGCTGCTAACTTATTACCTTGGGTGAAGGTTAATAGGTGCGTTTTTATTTATCACTATATGTGTGCATTGGTGTTTGTATTTTTAGCGATCGCTTGGTTTGTCGATCGGTGTCTTTGCAGTTATTATCAACAACTCCGGGCGCTAGGTGTCACCATTACTTTTATTATTCTGGCTGCTTTTATTTTCTGGATGCCCATTTATTTGGGTTTACCCCTCTCCCCTAACGATTATAAGCTGCGAATGTGGTTCAACTCTTGGATATAGTTTCTTCCTCCTGCCTTCTATCTTAAAACCTGTAACTTTGTACCTCATTTACCTAAAATATCCTGTAGATGTGTTTTCTGCACCAATACACTTGGGTTAAGAAAATTTATCTCTTGAGGCAGGCTGTTCTTGAGCAGGGGGAGAAAAAACCTTATCTGAACCGTATTGTTTCCTGCATCTAATGCTGATTGAGAATAGTGCAAAATGTCAGATTTAATTAAAAAATGAAGAATTGCAAAGAATAGTAGCCAGTTGATGCATCTATTCCAGAACCTTATCGTAATGTCATAAAGTTCTACAGCGATCAACCGCCACAACTCTATATGGGAGCAAAAATAGAAGATGCATGGCTATTCTCAATCCGGGATAACGGGATTGGCATTAACCCACAATTTAGCGATCGCAAATATTTTTACTTGTAAATAAAGTATTCAGTGGTAATACTACGTTGTCGTATTGAGCCTAACATTTCATAAAAGTTTTACGGTTAATTTACTGAATTCACATATATGATTTGTAGCTTGATATATACCTGACATACAATACATATAATACATAAAAAATTGTGCGCTATTAGGGTAATCACTAGCCCCTAAATAGATTTGTTTGTGAGTGCTTGAGAAATTATATCCCAAGTACAAGGCTTTTATGCGTTTACAAAACTAACAATTCTACGTTTATGTCTGACTACCAAGGTAAACCTGAAACTAACTACTTAAGTGGATGTACTGGTAAGTATTTAACAGCGTTTCAGCGGAAACTGCTATTACAAAATTTGCAAAAAAGTTTACTTGAATCCTACCGCCAACGCATTGAAATCATGTTGTTGGCAGATGAGGGAAAAACTCAAAGGTCGATTTGTCAAAGCTTGGGGTGTTGTCCAGCAACAGCACGACATTGGACACACATAGCCCGAACTGGGATGGCCCACAAATGGCAAGATTGCCCCCTTGGTCGCCCAAAGGCGGTAAATGACGAGTATTTACAACGTTTGAAAGAACTGATTAATAGTAGTCCCCGCGATCATGGCTATTCTTTTCGACGCTGGACAGCAAACTGGCTTGGGAAACATCTAGCAAAAGAATTTGGGATTGAGGTGAGCGATCGCCATATCAAGCGACTGCTCAAACAGATGGGATTATCCACACTACCAAAACCCAGCAATTCTGAAGCAAACAGCAATGAACAAGCTCAAGGTTCCAAAATTTTGATTGCTGACCTTAAATCCGCAGCTATTCCAGATAATACCGAATTTTTACCTATTAACTTTGCAAAATTAGGAAAAGATTTAGACATTCATGGCGCAAGATATATCCGCTCAGTTAGTAACTCTGCAACTGTTCAACAAAACTCTGGGTTATTCTCTTTCGACAGAGGAATTTCAACACTGTCTTCAACAAGTTAAATTTATTAATCCGAAAGTTGGCAAGTTCTGGCAAGGAAGTGATGCTCAACCAGGAATCTATATTGCGATCGCTGGTAAGGTCAGGTTGCTAGATAGCGCCGATGAGTTAATCGCCACTTTAGAGGCAGGTGACTCATTTGGAGAATTTACCTTGTTTAATGAGGGTGACTTTAAACCTTACGCTGCTAGAGCTTCAGTAAACTTGCAACTGTGCTTTGTTCCGAGTGAAGTGTTGTGGCCATTGATGACTAAATATCCCCAAATTCGGGAGCATTTGTGGGCTAAGGCGCTATTTCGTAACCCTCAACAGGTGGACTTAGATAATCCCCCATCTGACTCCAAACGGATGCATGAAAGGAAGATTTTGTCAACGCCAGCAGTAGAGCCACGCCAGAAAAAGATTAGCAAAGCCTATTTTCCCAACTCCACGCAGCGAGTCGGGCATTTGTTACAGCGAGTGATTCGGCGCTATCCGTTTTTTGCCCAACAGAGTGGATCGGATTGCGGTGCAGCTTGTTTAGTGATGGTGTCTCGCTATTGGGGGAAAAACTTTAGTGTAAATCGCCTGCGGGATATTGCCAATGTTGATCGCAATGGCTCCTCACTGCGGGGGTTATCAGCGGCGGCGGAAAGTATTGGGTTTAGCACGCGACCGGTGAAAGCAAGTCTTGACCAATTGGCGAAGCAAAAATTGCCTGCGATCGCTCACTGGGAAGGCAAGCATTACATCGTTGTCTACGAAATTACGCCCAAACACGTCATTGTCGCCGACCCCGCCATTGGTCAATGCACCCTCAGCCACGCCGAATTTAAAGTCAACTGGACTGGCTATACACTGCTGGTGCAACCCACAGCCTGGTTGAAGGATACCAAAGAGACTACAACTCCTTTTTGGCAATTCTTTGAGTTAATAAAGCCTCACTCTTTGGTAATGCTGGAAGTGTTTGTTGCTTCAGTATTTATCCAGATTTTTGGACTGATTACGCCCCTATTCACGCAGTTAATTTTAGACAGAGTAGTAGTGCAGCGTTCTGAACTAACCTTAACGGCGGTGGGGTTAGGGTTACTAATTTTTAGTTTATTCCGTGTGGCAATGACGGGGTTGCGGCAATATCTGTTAGACCATACGGCGAATAAGCTTGATTTAGCACTAATTGTAGGATTTATTCGCCATACCTTGCGGCTACCTTTGAGTTACTTTGAGTCGCGTTATGTGGGGGATATTATCTCTCGTGTACAAGAAAATCGTAAAATTCAACGCTTCCTCTCCGGTGAAGCGTTGTCCATCCTGCTGGATTTAGTTACTGTCTTTATCTATTTAGGATTGATGTTTTGGTACAGTTGGAAAATGGCGTTGCTGGTGTTAGTGATTATACCGCCTTTTTTCCTGCTGGCATTGATTGCCACACCTTTTTTACAAAAGATTTATCGGGAAATCTTTAATGCTGTTGCTAATGAAAGTAGCTATCTGATTGAAGCCCTTTCTGGTGTGAGAACAGTTAAATCCACAGCAGTAGAACAGACAGTGCGTTGGCATTGGGAAGAGTTATTAAGTAAGGAAATAAAAACTAACTTTTCTGGGCAAATTATCAGCAATCGCCTGCAAATATTTAGCAACACAATTGAAGCAGTAGTAACTACCATATTGCTGTGGTTTGGGGCGTACCAAGTGATTCACAACCAGCTAACCATTGGGCAATTGGTAGCATTTAATATGTTGCTGGGAAATATTATTCGACCCTTCCAACGATTAACAGTTTTGTGGAATCAATTGCAAGAAGTGGTGATTGCCGTGGAACGCATTAATGATGTGTTGGATGCAGAACCAGAAGAGGATTTGCAACACCAAGCGCGGCAATCTTTACCACCCATTCAAGGTAACATTCGCTTTGACAACGTGACGTTTCGCTATCACCCTGAGAGCGATATCAATGTTTTAGAAAATCTCAGTTTTGAAATATACAGTGGGCAAATGGTTGCCCTGGTAGGACGGAGTGGTTCGGGGAAAACCACGATTTCTAAGCTGGTTTTGGGGTTATATCCGCCCACAGATGGCAAAGTATTGATTGATGGGCAGGATATTACCAGTCTTTCGTTGCGTTCTCTACGCGAACAGGTTGGGGTAGTTGATCAAGATACCTTTTTGTTTGGCGGAACGATTCGGGAAAATATTAGCTTGGCACATCCTGGGGCAACTTTGGCAGAGATTATTGAGGCGGCGCGATTGGCTGGTGCTGATGAGTTTATTAAAAAGTTACCTATGGGTTATGAAACCCAGATTGGTGAAGGAGGGGGGATGTTGTCTGGAGGACAGCGACAAAGAATTGCGATCGCTAAAGCGTTGTTAGGCAATCCCAAGCTGTTGGTTTTGGATGAAGCGACTTCCCATCTGGATGCAGAGTCAGAAAGAATTATTCAAACGAATTTAAACACAATTCTCAAAGGCAGAACCACCTTAGTAATCGCCCATCGCCTTTCAACTGTGCGGAATGCAGATTTGATTTTAGTGCTAGATCGCGGCGTGTTGATTGAGAGTGGGACTCACCAAGAGTTGATGGCCAAGCGGGGACATTATTTTTATCTCAATCATCAGCAGATGGATGTTGCGGGGTGAAACAAGAGGATAAGCAGGAAAATTTTTTGTCTCCCCATTCCCAAAATCCAAAATTGATATCAGGAAAAATCATGCCAAACACATTGAATGGAAGGGTTCAAACCCAAATCTATAAGGTAGAACAGCACGAGGAAATTTTAAAGGAGCAAACACCAGCTAGATCAACTGATGATTGGGCAGACGCAACCAAGGATTTACTTGATAGCTTGCCCCAGGTTTGGACAAGGGGATTACTGTATTTTTTAGTGGTATTTGTGTCGATTATTTTACCTTGGGCGATGCTATCTAAGGTGGATGAAACAGGTACGGCAAGAGGGCAAATGGAGCCAAGAGGAAAGACGGTTAGGCTGGATGCTGCTGTAGCAGGTACTGTTGCGGAAATTCGGGTAAAGGAGGGTGATTCAGTTAAAGTTGGGCAGACTTTATTGGTGTTGGAATCGGAATTAGTTAAAGCGGAATTGCGGCAGGTACAGGAGAAGTTGGAGGGACAATTAAATCGACTTTCTCAGTTAAATTCATCTAAAAGTCAGTTAGTTGTATCTTTCACAACGCAGCAGCAACAAAATCAATCTCAACAGTTAGAAAAGCAGTCTCAAATTGACCAAGCGCGACAGAATATAGATGCTCTGAGGAATTCCTATGATTTACAAAAAGACGAAAAATTAGCTCAAGTCAATCAGGCACGGCAAACTCTTGAGCATAGTCAAACTGCTAATAAGTTAGTAAACAGTAGTTTAGCGAGTACCGAGCGGGAAGTTGAACGCTATCGCAGTCTTTGGCAGTCAGGGGTTGTTCCAGAAATTAATCTTGTCCAGAAACAAGATATAGCTAAAGACAAGCAACAGTTATACGAACAAAATCAGTCAGATATTGAACAGGCTAAACTACGTTTGGTAGAACAACAGAGTAGTTATGAGCGGACTATTCGACAAGCAAATGCAGATATTGAGCAGGCACAGTTGCGACTGAAAGAACAGGAAAGGAGTTATCAGACCTTAACTCGTTCCAGTAAGTTAGCTTTGCTAAAAATCGACGAACAACAGAAGGATTTGGAGACAGAAATTACTACGCTTCAAGCAGAAATTGCTCAAAGTAAGAGTCAGATTGTATCGTTAAAATTTCAGTTAGGACAACGAGAGTTAAGAGCCAGCGTGAATGGTAGAGTGTTTCAGCTACCGATACAACGGGCTGGGTCTGTGGTGCAGCCTGGAACAATGATTGCGGAGATTGCACCTCAAGGTTCGCCTTTAATAATTCGGGCGCAAATGGCAACAACTGAGAGTGGTTTTTTGCGAAAAGGATTGCCAGTAAAGTTAAAGTTTGATGCTTATCCGTTTCAGGATTATGGGGTGGTAGAAGGAAAATTGTTAGAGATTTCTCCTACTACCATAGAAGTGGATACACCTAATGGAAAGGTAGCAGCTTATAACTTGGAAATTGCCCTAAAACAAAATTGTATTCCCTCTGCTAATAAATGTATTGCCTTGCATCCTGGGGATACGGCGACAGCTGAGGTAATTGTGCGCCAGCGTCGAATTATTGATTTTCTACTTGACCCATTTAAGCAGTTGCAGCAGGGTGGGATGAAATTGTAAAAGTTTCACTATACCTATGTATTCCTAGACCTCAGCTACTAACCCCTTTCCTTTGAAGGCAAAGCGGAAAGGTTAGTATGTCACTTTTAAATCCACCTAACTAATTTAAGAGCAACATCATGTCACAATCAATTACCATTACCAACGAAGATATTCTTCAACAAGTTAAAATATCCTGCAAAATTCCTGAGATAGTTGAGCAAATTGTTAGCCGTAAAGTGATTAGCTCTGCTGCTGAAGAAGCTGGGATAAAAGTAGAAACAGAAGAATTACAAAAAGCAGCAGACTTATTCCGCTTAATAAATAAAATAACCAGTGCTGAAGAGACATGGACTTGGTTGGAAAAACATAGTTTGTCTTTAGATGATTTTGAAGAAATTGTTTACAGTGGTGTCGTTTTCGGAAAGTTAAGTCAACATTTGTTTACAGATAAAATCGAACTATACTTCTTAGAACATCAGTTAGACTACGCTGGTGTGGTAATGTATGAGGTTGTATTAGATGATGAAGACTTGGCAATAGAACTTTTCTATGCTGTTAAGGAAGGTGAGATGAGTTTCTATGATGTTGCTCACAAATATATCCAGGATACTGAGTTACGCCGAAAAGGGGGATATTTGGGGATAGTACGCCGCCAAGATTTAAAGCCGGAGATTTCTGCTGCTGTCTTTGCTGTTACACCGCCTCAGGTTCTCAAACCGATAGTAACTTCTAAGGGATTACATCTAATTTTTGTGGAGGAGATTATCCAACCAGAATTGGATAACAAACTGCGTCAGCGAATTATCACTGATTTGTTTGATGAGTGGATTAAGCAACAAATTGAGCCAGTTAAATTGGTGAAAAATTTTGACTCAGGTAGTTAGATAGTTAGATTTACAAGTCTAGGCAAAAATTCAGCTTGTCTGACAGAATTTCCACTTTTAATCTAGCTAAAAAGCCCCTCATATATTTGAGGAGCTTGCTATTAGTTGAAATTATATCATGTCCGCATAATTAGTTATGATTCCCATAGTCATTGCCCCCCACCCCTTAATCTCCTCCCCTTAGCAAGAGGAGGGAAGATAAAGCGTAGCTTTGGAAGAGTGGAGTTTTTCAGGTTTAGTAAGTAATCAACCGGACATGATATTATACTTAAAAGAGGTAAATTTAACCTCAATTGTATACTAAATAATGCTTAATAAGCATCAGTTGCTATAAGAGTAATGGCAACTACTATAATAATAGTGCCGGTTCCTCCCTTGATGCTGAGAGTATCACTTTCTGACAATTCTGTTAACTGATCTAAATAGCTTTCGGAATCAGAAAAAAATTCGCTTCCAGTTACGGATAGATTATCAATTTTGATTGTAGCCATTGCTTTATCTCCTTTGAGATTTTCTATTATTGTGTTCAAACAAGTATTAGGTTATGTTTTGCCCAATCCCTGTAATTATATGTTTGCATTTAAAACGTGTAAGAGCAACTGTTAAAAGTATTTTATGAGGACATAATTATTTCACTATTGACATACTAGTAAATATTAAAAAACCCCTCAAAATAGTTGAAGAGTTTGCTGCTAGACTAAACGACAGTTCACTAAAGTTTATCGAACTTACATTGCTATAGTAACAATAAGAAGAGTAGAACTGTGCCGATTCCTCCCTTGATGCTGAGAGTATCAGAAAGTGATACTTCTAACAACTGATCTAAATAGGTTTCAGAATCAGAAAAAAATTCGCTTCCAGTTACGGATAGATTATCAATTTTAATTGTAGCCATTGCTTTATCTCCTTTGAAGTTTAACTTGAATTTGTTCTTGCAAGGGTGGGTTTATGTTTTTGCTAATCCCATTAATTACATATTGCCATTTAAAAATCGCTACAATAAGTATATACAGTTAGTTTTTAGTAACATAAATGTTTCCTTATTGACTTGATATAAAATACCGAAAAGTCACTTATAACAGTTGGCGAGTTTGCTGTTGTACCATTTTACAAAATACCTGACACAGATATATGGGTGTGAGTGGTGTTGTACAGATGTACACTCCTACAGCCTATCTATCTATCTATTTGTTGCAAATATTTTTGGAAATGATATTAGTTGAGACTGTAGTTTAAAGAAAGTGAGATCATTTCAAAAAATAAAAAATCTGGCACTGCTGCCAGATTAAATTAATTCATCTTTGTCAAAGGTTATTTTCAACAATCACTCAATACAGCTTTTGACATTGCTGCTTAATTTTTGTTTACATAACAAGCGCGAACCTGTAATGAAAATACCAAAAGCTAACATGCTTGCTGTATAACTAGGTTCAGGAACGGAAATACGAACAACCTCACCTTGTCCTGAAAGATAACCTTTGTTTGAAACATAGATCTCACCATCAGAACCAAGCGCTAAAGCAGTAGGGAACAATAACCCATCACTGGCGATAGTTTTGTAAGTACCATCAGGAGCTACATAAATCAAAGCACCAGAAGGAATAGTGTTTGGAGAGTTTAATGAAGTAGAGGCAAATTCTAAGACATATAGCCCACCCTGATTATCGAAAGCAAGATCAGCTATTTGTGTGAAACCATCAGCGTAAACCACAGGTTGATTATCGGGGCCAATTTTAAAGATACGGGCTGCGTTATCTGGATTAGGATACCCCGTGTATTCTCCTACATATAAAGTATTATCAGGGCCAGTTGCGATCGCAGTAGGCACTGATTGCATTCCAATAGTTTCACCTGTAGCTGGGTCGGTCACACCCCTCTCAGGAAATATAGACACCGCCGCCAAATCACTTCCATCAGTTTTGACTTTGAAAAGGTCGTTTGCGGCTGCATCAACGATATAAGCAGTGTCTTCTTTAATTACAAAAGAATAGGGGTTGCTATCAATGCTGTTTTGGTAAGGATTATATAAATTTGAACCTGTACGATCGGGATTGTATAAGCCCTCATAAGCTGCTAGATCAGCCAGCTTTGTCCACGAAGATCCACCGTTAAGCTGATCAATTTTAATGAGTTGTCCAAAGTCAGGAATTTTCAGAACATTATCGCGTTGCTCTGGAGTTGAACCCAAACCAACAACTACATAAGCCTTGCCAGATGAATCAAATTGTATATCATGAGGGCCAGTAGCATCAAAACTAACAGGTAATTGTGGAATGGATATTGCTAAAGATGGTAGACCTGTAACCACACGCTTTTGTGTACCATTCTCAATCCGTGTTACAGCACCGGTTGCGCCATAACACATTGTTAATCCACTGCCTCCAGGTGCTGGAATGCAGGCTCCTGTACCTCCTGTACCCGCCTCCGTAACGTAGAGAGATCCATCAGGAGCAAAGGTTAGCCCCCGTGGGCCATCAAGACCACTGGCTATGACACTTAAGCTTGCTGCATCTGAAACTTCTCCAACTCCAAAAGTAATAAATGCTGCTCCTGTAGCAGCTATCAACAACTTTTTCAGCATTTTTTGAGTCTCCTTTGGAATGAAAATTTTAGAAATCTAGCATTGTATAAATATCTTCAGAGTTGGCATTAAGATACGAACGCTGCAATTCGATTCCCAAAGAAGAAAATTGCTCAATTATAGCCCTCATCCGCCCCTCAATTGAGTTATCCCCTTGATACCAAGCTTCCAGCAACCCATTTGCCACAATCTGACAGCGATTCATCCCAAAGCTTTCTTGAACCCCAAACTTTTGGTCTGGTTCTTCTGCTAACCCTAACCCTGGTGCAAGTTGCATGGTGAATAGTGGTACCTCCGGCTGAAAATGCGATTGGTTTTCTGCATAGACAGCCTCAAGGACTTGCCAGACAGCTTCATAGTTGCCTTTTTCAAAGTACAGTACCCCTGAATCGTAACGCTTGTAGTCATCTGGGTTATACAGCACCTTAAAGTGGAAGAAAATGGGAATGGCATTCAGCCGCCGCGTCAGGCTACTCATCACTGCCACTGCACCTTCTGGGCTGAAGTTAAAGTACACCCGTACCAGATTTTCATGACTTTTAGATACGACATTGCTAACTGCCATGTAAAAGCCATTTTGCACCAGATTCTTTGGCATCTGGATAGCCACAGAATCACCTACCATAGCTGCCATTTCAATAGGTTGAAGATGCTTATTCCGTTCAATATGCAGCCTCAAACCGCCTTTAGTCACGGCTAAACTGCCATCACTTTCTTCTCTCAAAACAGACCAACCAGAGTCAAAGTAGCCCTCTCCATAATTACTTTCATGCAATCGTTTATAAAACCCCATATCTACCCCTAAAACAGTATTATTTTCCAAATCTAGGGGCAAACCATTTCCCTCCCCATCTAGTGCCAACGTACTTTGCATAGAACCGTTGTAATAGATACCGTAAAGAAAACTCCGCAATTGCAGACTCAGATATTTCTGTTGCATCTGGGTTGGCATCTTCTGAAAACGTTCAACTACCTCAGATGGTAATTCCAAGGGTTTGTAATCTGGATGGTGGATGGAGAAATCAGATTTTATCTCAATTTTCCGAACAATATCTTGCAGAACATCTAGTAATTGCTCAGTTAAACTAGTCTCTAGCTGAGTTTGAGGAGAATTTAATAATTGCATAACTACTTTAGTAATAACAAAATGATTTAAGCAACAGAACTACTCAGGTGAGTTAATTCAACAGCAGCACCAAAAATTGTTGGCATCGATTGTACAGGACGGCTTAATAGCGTCTTAGCAACTTGAAGCATAGCAATCCCCATATTGCCAAAAGATTTTTGGTACTGAATCATCACCTGAATATGTTGAATTAAAGCAAAACCTGTAAATTGCACCACCCGTTGCAAGAAATCAGGGCGATATTCTAGAATTTCTGGAAAAGTGTTTAAATAAGCTTGGGTTAATGTACCAATTGAAGGCTGAAGTAGTTCTAAAGGTGTTATAGCCAAGCGTAGAGACTCTTCAATACTCAAAGAACTACTGATAACCAAGCTACCCAGCCAGATTTGTACATAGCTGCCAAGAAGTGTTCCCAAATCAAAAGCTGGATCTCCCCAAGCCGAGCGTTCCCAATCAATTAGCCGGACAATATTGTTACTGGAATCCTGCCAATCCTTGTACAAAAGAATATTATTTAGTTTCAAATCATTGTGTGTCAGACAAGAGGGTGTTATAGCATTACCCAATTCTGCGATCGCCTGCCCCAAGCTATCATAACGTTGATATAGAGCAAAAAACTTTAACCCATCCCCAGGAACTAAACCAAAAATTTCCGGTTCAACCCGTTCTAATCTCTGAACTAAATGTGATACTTGATCAACCATTAAATTATCTGAATTTTTAGAAAAGAATTCCTGATATTCTTGGCGGTTGAAAGTATCACGATGGATAGTCCCTAAAATATTACCAATTGCAGTAGCGATTTCTGTAGGAAAGCTATTTTCCTTGGTGTAGAAATCCTTTAAATCTCGATAATCATCCAGATATCTGAAAACAATAATAGAATTATCAGCATCAAAATGCAGTACCTCTGGTAAAAACAAGCGGTAGTTGTCAAGATTTGGAAATCGTTGTAAAAAATCTTGAATTCGCCACTCACTTAAAAATTCACCAGCCGCTTTCCCTTCCTGATTGTGTCGTTCTTGTTTTACTAGAAGTTTGCGATCGCCTGGTAAAGTAGCTAATAAATTAAAGTTTTTAGCTGCAACTATTTCTACCTTAATGGGTAATTGCTCGGACTGATTACATAATCCCTGTTCAACTAAATAATCGACAACATTATGAGAGTTTAAGAGAAATGTCATAATTTTTAAATGTATCAACCAATTTTGATGTATAGAAAACTCTGGTAGTTGAATTACTACCACAGGCTGTTTATGCAAGGGTTCTTAAAACTAGTACCGCACGGCGTCAACAAACCACCCATTCCAAATTAATCAAATGTCTACGGTATAAAAATTACAAATCTAAAGTTTGTTTTCGTCTTACCGATGCATTCACAACAGCTTCTTCAATCAAGTTCGTAATTTCAATTTGACTTGTGAAATGTTTCTGATAAATGCTTATTAACATGATATTCTCCCTAAATTACTTAAATAAACTTTATAGCTTCGTTTAGCGAACAGTTGGTGTCGCCACTTTAACTAATAATTCAGAATGATTGTAATTATCTGTAATAACTTGCGGACAACGCATACAAGCTGCCTTACCTTCTTGTTGCCACCATCGGCAATCTCGGCGTATGGAACAAGGTGGTAGTTCTTCTACTACCGCCGGCAAATTTTCTGCAACTCGCATTGCCAGACGACAATCTTTGCCATCAAAATGTTGACAACTTTTAGTTGCACAGGGTGCAGCCGTCCGAAAAATTTCAGTGGGTGTTACTGGACTAGCCTTTGCTATCAGTTCATCTGTAACAGCTTGTGGCTGCTTAAGATAAGCTACACGGGGTTCTGTGACTGTGCCACCAACGACGCCAAAAACAACACTGTCCTGCCATTCTGGTCTAGCACTAGGGCAAAGTGTAGTCTTTTCTGTAGCGATATCTTCCATAAATTGAACCTGTAGTAAATTGTATTTTTAAGCTGATGGAGATGTACAGTTAGTTTCGGATCAAACTCCTCTCCATCAACCTAAATAAGCAAATTAAATGTTCAAGAGTTTAATACTGACTATTAACTTAAATCAGATCAAATCTGGTAAGATAGGTGGAGTCAATCCTCCGCAAATAATTGGTTCTAAAAGAACTAAACCACCTGCAACCTTTGCCATTTCTTCATCAGACAGAGTTAGCAAAGTATCTTCTGAATCCTCAACTAGGTTCCTTCGTGCTACTGCATTGTTAACAGCATTATCAATCAGATTACTAATGTTCAATTGAATATCTGAATTCTTTTTATTTCTTTCCATTGTGTTTCTTTTCTGAACATATAACTAGGTATAGGCTAAATTACTAAGTACTGTAATTACCTAATCTGTCTATATTTTAAGCATGATAATAATGATTTAACTATGTTTTGAAAATTTATAAGCAGACATAAATAAACCTTTTATGTCACTAAACAATAATTCAAAATTTTTCATTAATAACTATTCATTGATAAAGGTTATATATCAATTACTTCAGCAGCAAACTTTTGCAGCAATTATCAGACAATATTTAATTAACTTTTTGGCTTTAATAAAACATTTATGTCCCAAAAATTTTTCCAATCCTGGGCAATGTTTAATGACAATATAACAAGTAAGACTTAAGTAATATTATTAAATAGTTTTCAGGCTGATCGAGAAAACTTCAAATTCAGAATTAGGGAACAGAGTTGATATTATAAACATCTCTAATCAGTACTTTTCACCCTTTCAAATAAAACCCGATAAACAGGTTCACCCTTTTTTTGTGTACCTATTTCGCGTTCTGTGGGCACTGGTAGGGGGTTTTCAGCCAACCATTCTCCTGCACCAACTTTCTGAAAAGCTGGGTGAGCAGCAAAGCGATCGCGCATTTCCACAGCAACAAATTCCATATCTGATTGCAGAAATACCAACCCCCCAACCGCAAGATAATTAGCTAAGTCTGCCACTAGTTCTGGTTGGACTACACGGCGTTTAGCATGGCGGGTTTTAAACCAAGGATCGGGGAATTGAATTGTAACGCGTTGTAAACTTCCTGGAGGGAGGAAAGATAAAAGCGGGTGCAGTGAGTTATTCACATTGCAAAATAAATAGTGCAGGTTTGTTAAACCTAACTCAGAACGTAACTTATTCGCCTCCACCACCAACGGTTCCCGAATTTCCAAGCCGAGAAAATTCCAGTTAGGTTCTATCTTGGACATATTCAACAAAAACAGTCCCTTCGCACAGCCAATATCTAAATGTAGTGGTTGATTTGGCTTGGCATAAATTTTTTCCCAGTCTTGGGGACTTGCTGGTGTTTGATACTTTTTACCAAGTGGATTAACATGCTGGCGGACTCGGACTGCTGCCAAAATTTTTTCTCCTTTACGTGAAAATATCCTGTGGTGATTCAGGTTATATCAATTCAAAAAATGTTTGCGACTTGACACCCCATCTTCACTGACGCGCACCCTCCCTCAAGCTTTGGGAAGGGTTGGGTGGGGTCTTATCTATGTATTGCATTCTCTTTTCAAATTGGTATTACAAGGAAGTCTAGCAAAAGTATGCCAAAAATTACTGCTTTATCATTCAATTGCCTACCCAGCAGCAAGTTTGTATAACAGTCTCAGTCAAATACGTCATCCTTGCACTGTTTTTTTAGGTTATCGAGAAATTTATATTTTGGAAGACCCTCATTTTGCATTAATCTCTAGAATTAAAATGCCTTAACACATTTGCTTTAGTCGTGGAGGGAGGAAACTTAAACAGTGGATATTTTAGATTTGTTTTATAAGGGTGGGCCAGCAATGTGGCCATTGCTAGTTCTATCGATTCTGGCTTTGAGTGTGATTTTCGAGCGTTTGTGGTTCTGGTTGCGAATGTTGACTCAGGAAAAGCAAATAGTCAATCGCATCCTGGATGCTGCCCAGGATAATTGGGAAGTAGCTGCGGACATGGCAAGACAAGCAAGCCATCAGCCTGTCGGGCGTTTTCTGTACGCCCCTCTACGTTTAGCGAAAAGTGATACGGAAACCTTTCGACTAGCACTAGAGGCTACGGCAGAAGACGAATTAGCTGGGATGCGGCGGGGCGAAAAACTTTTAGAAGCCGTGATTGCTCTAGCGCCGTTGCTAGGATTGTTGGGCACGGTTTTGGGTTTAATCCACTCTCTGCGCTCAATTCGGATTGGTGATTTGGGAACTGAATCTACCGCTGGCGTGACTACTGGTATTGGTGAATCCTTAATTAGTACGGCAAGTGGGCTAATAGTTGCCATCATTAGTTTGGTATTTTACCGCCTATTTCAAAGTTTTGTAGTCAACCAAGTTAAAGTTTTTCGCAAGGCAGGGAATGAGATGGAATTGCTTTATCGCCAGTCTCCTCCTGACTTTAGCAATAGGACATCAGCAATTGTGCCAGAAAATTTCACTCCACCCCGCAAACCAGGAAAGACTAGAGTTTCTGAACCTCCCGAACCCCCGAATACACCTAATTAATAGTCAATATTAATAGTCAATAATTCAACCCCTGAACCAGGCTTGAGAGTGAGACATGAAAGTTAATCTACATACTCCAATTGAAGAAGTCCAAATTCAAATCATCCCTTTAATTGATGTTGTTTTTTGTATCTTGACATTTTTTTTATTAGCGGCTTTACAATTTACACGGCAACAGGCAATAAATGTTGATTTGCCTAAAGCCAGCCCCAGTTCAATCTCTGGAATAACATCACAGAGTGGAAGTGTGATTGTGACCATCGATGCTGTGGGCAATACTTACATAGAAAAACAACCAGTAAAACGGGAGGATTTGAGACAGAGTTTAAAACAGTATCTCCAAGCAAACCCTAATGCCGTTGTCGTGCTGAATGCTTCGCGCACAGCAACTTACAACGATGTGATTGAGACATTGGATTTGCTACGACAAGTAGGGGGCGATCGCGTTTCTTTGGGAATTATTCCCGGCCCATCTCAACCATCTATAAACTCGCCTAACCAGCCTACTGTCCCCTCTTTCCCAATCAATCCTGGTGCTGCACCACTTCCAGGCATTAATCCCGAAGGAAATATTACCCCAAAATTCCCCTTAGCACCTAATTCTGTACCCTTTCCTAGCATCACTCCTGGTATTTCTCCCGTGGTTCCTAACTCACCAGCGCCTCAAGCGCCTGTAGCACCCAAAAAAACCCAACCTCCTCTTAAAAGATGAGATAGGGAAATGGGGAATTGGAGATAGGGCATTGGGCATGGGTTATTCCCCTTGTCTCCTTTGTCCCCCACTCATCACTCCCCATTCCCCCTTCAAGCCTTTTCCAAAACCTAAAGATATCTAGAATAAATCTTGGCTAGAGAAAAAAAGGTGCTAATTTACAAATAATTGGTTGAGCTTTAAAGATTTTTCCACCTATAAACTGAGCAATTCATCACCAATTACCATCCACATTTCATACCAAATTGGGGAAGGATGTCCAAATAGGTTAACAGATTGAAAAGCGCTTATATCAAGCGTTTTTCAGTGTGTCCTAATTACAAATTACTAATTAATATCAGGGGTTGTGGCATGAATATCGTGACGCTTTTAATTGTTTGGGTCGTAACAGCTATCAGTTTGTTGATAATTAGTAAGTTGCCTTTGGGAGTTGAAATTGATACTCCTGGTAAAGCGTTTCTTTCTGCCGCAGTGCTTGGTATTGTGACGGCAATAGTCAGACCGATTTTAAGCCTCATTTTTGCAGTACCAAATCTACTAACATTGGACTTATTATCTGGCATTTTCACATTTATGATTGCCGTGGTTTGTTTTAGTATTGCTGCTTGGTTAGTAGAGGGCTTTCGCTTGCGTTACGGGATTTGGAGTGCTGTTATTGGGGCATTTACACTGACTATAATTAACAGCTTAATCTACAAAATATTGGGTGTCTAAAGCTAAGAGTTAGGAGTTAGGAGTTATTAACAATTCCTTACTCATAACTCCTAATTCATCACTGCCAAATTGTAACTATTCGTTGGAACTTGGGGGAGCAACTGGGATAGTTGATTGTTGTTTACGTTGCTCGCGTTTTTTGCGATCGGCTGAGAGGATATCTGCCATCACCACTAGCGCTTGCGCCATTTTGTCTAGGTTAGAACGGTATAGCTCCAAATCCTTGTTGAGTTTGTCATCAGAGAGGTGCAAGCCAGCAGCGATCGCTTTCAGCGCCTCAGTGAGTTGCTTTTCGTCTTTGACTAATTCCGGATCTGAGTGTTCTAATAACGAAAATACACCAATTGCGAACAGACGGTTGTATTTAAAGTTAGGATTGTTGGCGATCACTTGCAGGTTTGCTTGCAAGTCAGCATCTCTATCTAAGTAAGTAGTTTGGCCCAGCCACGCAATTAAATCTTTAACTGGCAAACCTTTAACTACGGTTTGCAATCTCTGGGCATCCTGTCGATATTGTTGCGGATCTTGTTCTATAGCCTGACATAAGGCGTTAAAAATTGATTCTTGATCCCGTTCTGGTTGATAGCCTTCCATGAAGCGGTCAAAAGTAGTGACGACACCCAAGGCATAAATTGGATTGTAGCTAAAATCGATATTTACTGACAGCAGATGCATTTCCACCATCAATTCTTCTACTACCCGACGATAAATAGTGTTGATCGGACGGGTGTGAAGATTATAGAAAGTTCGCTTTGTATCAGAGACTGTACGGACGTTATTCACAAAGAAAAAAGAAATGTTAAGGGCGACGTATCTTTATTTTCTCGCTTAAAGGCTACTTTGCCAAGTTGAGCTTTTAGCGGGTGACGGTTTCATTTACAATATATACACACCAGAAGTATTTTATAAGCTGGCAGCTACAGCAAATAAGACCTTTTCTCCTGAAAAATAGCCAAAAATTATTATCCTTGATGATTTATTTATTGTACTTATGAACTTATCGCCACAGTTAATTGCTTTAGGTGAGTATCTAGCTGGTGAATTTGATAATCAAGAACAAGCCATAGGAGAACCAGTTTGGTATGTCCACCTGTGCCTGTGGCAAAGACCAGTTAATCTGTTCACAGAAGATAGCATCACCTTATTTGCCGAACAGGCTAATGTTATTACCCTAGATCAACCCTACCGCCAACGAATTATCCGGTTGCGTCAAAGCAGCGACTCTGACCCAACTGTGGAAGTACAATATTATATGCCTCAAGATCCAGATGCATTAAAAGGCGCAGGTAATAACCCTGCTCTACTAAACACACTCACACCCGAAAAATTAGATTTACTACCAGGTTGTATCCTAGCAGTGACTCAAGATAAACTAGCCCCAGATCGCTATAAGTTTGCTACTACACCGCTACCAGAGACTCGTTGCAGCTTTACTTATCTTGGCAATAGCGTCCATGTTTCTTTAGGTTTTGCAGCTACAGCGACAGAATTTCACAGCTACGACAAAGGAATTGATCCCGCAACTGGAAAAGCAACCTGGGGAGCGATTATGGGGCCTTATCGCTACACGAAGCGAAATCAGTATTCAATAAGATAAATCCAATTCGCAATTCGCAATTCGCAATTCGCAATTAAACTCAGCCACCCACAAGGGGTGGGGTTTTTACCTACCTTGAGATACAAGGATTTTTTCGCGCCACTTGCAGGCGAGGTTTTGAACCTTTACTTTTTTGATAAAGTTATGAGTTATTGAGTTATGAATTAACTCCTGTACAGACGCGATTAATCGCGTCTCTACTCTTAACTTCTAACTCTTTTTTAGCTAGCAATGCTACGCGGTACACCTTCTAAAGCTTCCTCTTCTGTTTCAAAGATTTCAAAAACAGTATCCATCATCGTCACTTCAAACACGAGTTTGGCTTCTGGATGTACATTGCAGATGCGGAAACTGCCCTTGACTTTATCAGCATCACGCATTCCAGCTACCAAAGACGTGAGGCCAGAACTATCAATAAAATTAACCTGGGCCAGATTTACAACTACATGGCGACTGAGTTTGGAAATACACTCTTGTAACTTCAGGCGAAATTGCCAAGCAGTGGTGATATCCAGACGGCCTGCTGGTGTCAAGACGATAACAGTGTTTCCGTCTTGGGTTGTATAAGTTTTTTGGTCTATATGAATCACTAAAGCCCTCCCCGTGGCATTCCTTTTATGATTAACTGGTGACAGAATTTTCTAATGCTGTCATGAGATTAACAAGCTATAGCTAAATTTGTCACCTTTTTCGGCTAAGTGCTTAACTTTAGTAGTTTAACTCACCAAAATAGTAAAGAATAGGGCATGGGGAATAGGGTATGGGGCATGGGACATAGGGAGATGAGGAAGGGAGGGCTAAAGAATTAATAACCAATGCCCAATGCCCAACGCCCAATGCCTTATTCAATCTGCTGTCCAGTTGATCCAATCTTGAGGTTTAAGGAAAGTTTTATACAACTCGGCTTCGGGGGAATTAGGTTCTGGTTGATAGCCGTATTCCCAGCGCACTAAGGGAGGTAGGGACATAAGAATTGATTCGGTGCGTCCGTTGGTTTGCAGACCAAAAATGGTACCTCTGTCATAAACTAAGTTAAATTCTACATACCGTCCTCGGCGGTAGAGTTGAAAATTCCGTTGGCGATCGCCATACTCGATCCCATGTCGCCGTTCTACAATTGGTACGTAGGCTGGTAAAAATGCTCTGCCACAGCCTTGTACAAAGCCAAACAAATCTTCCCAATTTCGGGTTGCTGGTGTTCCCACTTGGTTGCTATAAATAGCCGCTTCCCCGTTGGGATTTGGCCCGCGATATAAAGCACCTTGGCCATCTTGGTAATCAAAAAATAGACCGCCAACACCCCGTGTCTCATCACGATGCTTCAGGTAGAAATATTCATCACACCACTTCTTAAACACTGGGTAATACTCTGGGTGGTGTTGATCGCAAGCCTGCTTTAATGTTTTGTGTAAATATGCCGCATCTTCAGCAAACGGGTAATAAGGTGTCAAGTCAATACCACCACCAAACCACCACACTGGGCCCGCTTCAAAGTAGCGATAATTTAGATGCACTGTGGGCACATAAGGATTTTGAGGGTGTAATACCAGTGAAGTGCCTGTAGCATAAAAGCCATGCCCTGTTGCTTCCGGGCGTTGGGTTAAAATTGAGGGTGGCAAATGGGAACCCTGAACTTCAGAAAAGTTTACACCTGCTTGTTCAAATATTGCACCATCTCGCAGCACGCGCGATCGCCCTCCACCTCCTTCTGGGCGTTCCCAACTATCTTCATTAAACTTAGCCACACCATCTAGTTTTGCCAATGATTCGGTAATTTCGTCTTGCAGTTGTTTCATAAACTGACTGACCCTAGTCTGAGCGTCAGCTGCTGGCAAAGACTTGGATGATTCTGCTTCTACAGTTGGTATTTGCGAGTTGGTCAACATACATTCCCGAACCTAAATTACAATTTCCAGAAAGCCACAAATTTTTCATTTTCAAATTTGGGGGAAACACGCACCAACAATCAAGCTCTATTTACCCAACCCGTTTTTTTCTTACTGGTTAAGCATTTATACGATTGATGGGCATCACTAGAGTTATTTTCCCTCAAATGCGTATAGGCTTGTATATTGAATTAGTTTTTTTTGAAATTCTTAATTGGAATATTTTGGTATAAAGACTCAATTTTAGTCTTAAGCTTGAGGTATCAAAGATTTGACTGGTTGACTCAGAACTTCTTTGCCATATTGCTGATATCAGCTGTTAAAGGCTGTATCTAATCGAGGCTTGCTATGTTTAGGGTATTTTTGAGAAAGTTTTAATTTAAGGGTTAAAGGTAAACGTAGTTGCACACCATACCAGAGTTACCAGAAAGTATCTAGGAGGAGGATTAGGAAAATGCAAGGTTGGTTATCCAAATTCATCCGCCGCAAACGTCGTCGGTTTTGTGCTTCTCTGGTGTGGACATATCGAGAGATTAGTTCTGCTTCTGTAGATGAACTGTGGCAAAAAGTGGTTGACTTAACAGATGTTTCCTGGCATCCACAACTTAAGAGTACTAATGTCCCCCGCGGATTAGTACCCAAACCAGGATTGATTTTTCAAGCTGTAACACGCTTTTCGCCAATTCCCATCAGAATTTTTGTGGAACGTGTCAATCCCAGAGAGATGCTGAGTATCCGAGTGATGGCGATTCCTGGAATAGAAGAACGGGTAACTTACCAAGTAGAGTCAACGGTTTGTGGTACTTGTTTATCTTATTCTGTAACACTACGGGGTTGGTTATCGCCCTTGATTTGGTCTTTATCCCGTCCTTATGCAGACAGAGTTGCACGGTCTTTAGTCGAGGCAGTAGAAAAGACGGCATTATCAGGGGTATCTGCTAAGAAAAAATCCCTTAATGATAGTTGTTTTGATTTTTAGGTACTGGATGATTGGAGACTGGAGGAGACAAGGGGGACAAGAAGAATAACCAATGCCCAAAGAAAGTTAAGATTCAATTAGGTAATAATGCAATTTGTTAAGTTTTATCACGGCAGTGACAGTGATAATACTAAGCTGACCTTACTTAAGAAGGCATCCAGTTAATAGCTAAGATGTTCCCCACAAGTGTATTTATTCATTTTGAATTTTGAATTTTTATGTACGATGTCCTCGATTCCCACTCTGTCTTAGAAGTTTTGCGACCAGTAGAAGACCCAGAACTCCGCAAAAGTCTGGTAGAACTGAATATGATTCGCAACGTAAAAATTGATGGTGGTAAGGTTAGTTTCACTTTAGTGTTAACCACTCCTGCCTGTCCTTTACGTGAATTTATTGTCGAAGACTGTCAAAAAGCTGTCAAAAAACTCCCAGGCGTTACAGATGTCAAAATAGAAGTGACGGCAGAAACACCGCAACAAAAAAGTTTACCTGACCGCACTGGTATTTCTGGAGTCAAAAATATCATTGCTGTTTCCAGCGGCAAAGGTGGTGTTGGTAAAAGTACAGTGGCAGTGAATGTAGCAGTGGCTTTAGCCCAAACTGGGGCGAAAGTCGGCTTGTTAGATGCTGATATTTATGGCCCCAATGACCCCACCATGCTGGGTTTGTCTGATGCTCAAATTACTGTGCGTTCCACTGAAACAGGTGAAATCCTGGAACCTGCTTTTAATCACGGCGTCAAATTAGTTTCAATGGGCTTTTTGATTGACCGAGATCAACCAGTAATTTGGCGGGGGCCTATGCTCAATGGTGTAATTCGCCAGTTTCTCTATCAAGTGCAATGGGGAGAACTGGATTATTTGATTGTAGATATGCCACCGGGAACCGGAGATGCTCAGTTAACTTTAACTCAAGCAGTACCAATGGCAGGGGCAGTAATTGTCACCACGCCACAAAACGTAGCCCTGTTAGATTCTCGCAAGGGATTGCGGATGTTCCAGCAGATGAATGTTCCGGTATTGGGGATCGTGGAAAATATGAGCTATTTTATTCCCCCCGATCGACCAGATAAGCAATATGACATCTTTGGTTCAGGTGGTGGCTCCAAAACAGCTGCTGAATTGGGAGTACCACTGTTGGGGTGCGTGCCGCTAGAGATTTCCACACGAGTTGGTGGTGACAGCGGTGTGCCGATAGTTGTTGGCGACCCAGATTCAGCTTCAGCAAAAGCATTAACAGCGATCGCTCTTACCATTGCTGGTAAAGTATCAGTTGCTGCCCTGACATAATTATAAATTTTAATTTCTATCTACTTCCTGGGCTATAGCTTGGGAATACTAGGGACTGGATGTTAGGGATTAGGAAAGTTGGGGAAGAATAACTATTGATTATTGACTAATTCCCAATTCCCAATTCCCAACAATTAAAGCTAAAGTCTAAACTAGCACAATGTTGTTAAAACGATCGCTCCCCAAAATTCGCTGGAAGTCTTGGGTTAAGCCCTGGCAGCATGTAGATTGGCTACTTTTTTGTTTGCCGATTGCTGTCAGTATCTTTGGCGGCCTAATGATTCTCAGTACGGAACTTAAGCAACCAGTGACTGACTGGTGGTGGCACTGGATGGTAGCGGGTATCGGTGTGCTTATAGCCCTGTTTTTATCTCGCATCCGTTACGAACTGTTGATGCAGTGGCACTGGGTAACTTATTCGTTAACTAACTTCAGTTTAATCGCCGTGATGATTGCTGGTACTAGCGCCAAAGGGGCACAGCGGTGGATTAGTATCGGCGGCTTTAACGTGCAACCCTCAGAATTTGCCAAAATCGGCATGATCGTCACCTTAGCAGCTTTGCTACACAGACGGACTGCTTCTAGCCTCGAAGGTATTTTCCGCGTTTTAGCAATTACCGCTATACCTTGGGGATTGGTATTTTTACAGCCAGATTTAGCAACATCACTGGTATTTGGTGCGATCGTCTTAGGAATGCTTTACTGGGCAAATGCTAACCCAGGCTGGTTAATTCTGATGATTTCTCCGGTGGTTGCCGCCATTTTGTTTAGTATATCTTGGCCTTTAACAGAGCCAATAGTTTTATTCAAAGAACTATCTTTTGGCCCATTAGGACTAATTTGGTCAGTTGTGATGGCTATTATGGGCTGGCAAACTCTTCCTTGGCGTCGATTTGGTTTAGGTGCTATCGGTGCGTGGACTTTCAATATACTGGGTGGCGAATTAGGAGTCTTCGCCTGGAACCATGTTTTGAAAGAGTATCAAAAAGACCGACTAACTGTATTCATGAATCCCGATCACGATCCACTCGGTGCTGGATATCATTTAATTCAATCTCGCATTGCTATTGGTGCTGGTGAGATATGGGGATGGGGTCTGTTCAAGGGGCCAATGACGCAACTGAATTTCGTACCCGAACAGCATACAGACTTTATTTTCTCAGCAGTGGGAGAAGAATTTGGTTTTGTTGGTTGTTTGGTAGTGCTATTTGTTTTCTGCTTAATTTGCTTGCGCCTACTACATATTGCCCAAACCGCCAAAGATAACTTTGGTTCCTTGTTGGCTATTGGCGTTTTGTCGATGATTGTGTTTCAGGTGATTGTGAACGTTGGCATGACTGTAGGTTTAGCGCCTGTGGCAGGAATTCCCTTACCTTGGATGAGTTATGGGCGTTCTGCGATGCTAACCAACTTCATTTCCTTGGGAATAGTAGAATCAGTAGCAAATTTTCGCCAAAGGCAGAAGTATTATTGATTCGTCATTTACACTTCTCCAAGGGCAAATGACTAATGACAAGTATTAAGCTATTAAAAGGAAACAAGCGAGGCTATAAACATGATTCTGCCTGGAGCAACTGTTCGCGTCAAGAATCCCGCAGATACTTATTATCGCTACGAAGGACTCGTGCAACGACTTACTGATGGCAAAGTAGCCGTATTATTTGAGGGTGGTAACTGGGATAAATTAGTTACCTTCCGCCTGAGCGAATTGGAACTCGTAGAGACCACCGCCGGACGTAAAAAAGCCAAATAAGATTAGTCATTAGTCATTTGTCCGTTGTCATTTGGCAAAAACTAATGACTAATGACCCTTCGGGTTCGCCAGTTGCTCATGGGGAAACCCCCAAGACCGCACTGGCTCACCAATGACCAATGACTAAATTACTATGCGCCTCCCCCTACCACAGTTTGCCACTGGCAATCGCCATCCCAATCATATTGCAGAGGTAATTGAAACTACCAGTACTGAATTCTTAGCTCAGTGTTTGGAACCGGAAGATTTAAGCTTTCCCTCCATGCCACCCTTTGGTAGTTGGGTCTGTTCTGTAGATGAAGAATCTGGCAATAAAATTTATGCTGTAGTGTATTATGCCACGACTATGCCGATAGATTCTGTCCATCGGGCGAGAGCGTTGGGGTTGTCCTTGCAAGACTTACGGGAGGAACAACCCCAAATATTTGCTATGCTTCGCACAGAATTCCGAGCTGCGATCGTCGGATTTGAACTATCTTCGCAAAATCAAAGTTATAACCAAAGAGTATATCAGTATCTTCCACCCCGTCCCCCGCAAATTCATCAAGCTGTTTATCAATGTGAACCAGAAGCTATCGTTAAATTTACTGAAGAACTAGATTTTTTACGCACACTACTTTGTATAAATGGTGCGCCAATAGAGTCTTTAACCGCAGCTGCCATTCGAGATGTATACCAGTTACGCAAAGCTGAGCGAGAATGGCTAATTAAAGCTGGACGTAGCTTAAGTGTTTTACTTAAAGATGACTACGATCGCTTACGGTTCATTTTGAGTCAAATCCACCCGTAGGTAGTTAATTCTTAAATAATTGCCTAGTTAGTGTAAATTAAAATTTTTGATTTTTCGTCAGGTGGCTTCTCTATTTATTCATATTGATCGGGCGATCGCCCCCAAGGTAATCGCTGTTTTACCATAGCCCCTTCAATTTCTATATATGGAACTAATATCACAAGTTCTTGTTCTGGAACCAACTTCCCAAGTTCTTGGCAAAGAACCAATTGTTCCCTTTGCTATTTTACTGGCGGTCATCTTAGTTATACCGATCATATTTGAGCGGCTAAGATTACCAGGATTAGTGGGTTTGGTTTTCTCAGGGCTAGTGCTTGGACCTTCAGGTTGGAATCTTTTTCAGTCTGACTCACCGATGATTAACCTACTATCAGACATTGGGTTAATTTATTTGCTGTTTGTCGCCGGACTAGAAGTCGATCTAGAACAGTTTCGCCGGAAAAAAAGTCGTGCCTTTGGGTTTGCTAGCTTGACTTTCAGTGTTCCCCTGCTCATCGGAACCTTGATAGGGTTGATTTTAGGCTATGGCTGGAATACTTCGATCTTAATTGGCTCTTTATTCACTTCCTATACCCTTTTGGCATATCCCATAATCAGCCGTTTGGGAGTAGTAAACAATGAAGCTGTTACTGTCACCATTGGAGCTACGATTTTTACAAACATTGGTGCAGTACTGATATTAGCCGTTTGTGTAGCTGTCGTTCATGCCGGAGTATTCAGCTTTGCTAAACTACTCACCTTGTCAGGTTGGTTAACTATTTACTCTGTTGCTGTTGTTACAGGCTTTGATTGGGCAGGCAAAGAATTTTTCAAGCGGTCTGGAGACGATGAAGGAAACAAGTTTTTGTTTGTGTTGCTTTCTGTGTTTCTGGCAGCTATGGGCGCTCAATTGATTGGGGTAGAAAAAATTGTTGGTGCTTTTTTAGCGGGTTTGGCAGTGAATGAAGCTGTGGGTGAAGGCCCTGTCAAAGAAAAGGTGGTATTTATTGGCAGTGTGCTGTTCATTCCCATTTTCTTTGTAGACCTTGGTTTACTGATAGATTTACCCACCTTTGCGAACAATTTGAACACGCTCAAGTTAACACTGTTGATCGTAGTTGGTTTGATTGTCAGTAAATTGATTGCAGCTTTGTTGACAAAACTGGTTTACCACTATAAATGGCAAGAAATTCTAACGATGTGGTCGCTCTCACTTCCCCAAGTTGGTACAACGTTAGCAGCAACGTTAGTGGGATATCGGGCTGGGTTGCTGCCACTAGAAGTATTACACAGTGTGATTGTCTTAATGCTCGTCACATCAACCTTGGGACCGTTGATGACCAGTCGAATAGCTGTTGGTTTGAATTCCCCGCCAGCCGAAGATCCAGTACCACCTCTATCTGAGGAGAACGCATCAGAAACAAACAGTGCTTTTACTATAGTCGTGCCTGTATATAATCCTCAGACCCAGCAGTATTTGATTGAAATGGCGACGTTATTAGCGCGTCAGTCTCAGGGCAAAATTATACCCCTAGCGATCGCTACTGCTGCTGCTCACATGGATGCGCCCCAGTTAGAAGCGTCTCTACAACGGAGTGAGTGGTTATTGAATAAAGCCACGACACAAAGTCGAGCCTTGGGTGTAGCTGCAGAACCAGTGCTGCGAATTGATGATGCCTTTGCTCAAGGAATTAGCAGAGCGGCTCGCGAACAAAAGGCTAATTTAATTGTTATGGGTTGGGGTAAACGGACTGGGTTACGAGCGCGTTTATTTGGGAATGTGATTGATGGTGTGCTTTGGGCATCCCATTGTCCAGTAGCAGTGACACGTCTAGTAGAATCACCGAAAAAAATTCAGCGGATCTTAGTACCAATAGAAAACTTAACAGCACCGATATTACAACCTGTACAATTTGCCCAGATCCTAGCCGAGGCAAATCAGAGCCACATTACTGTGCTGAATGTGTGCGATCGCCGCACTAGTTCGAGTAAAATTGCTTGGAGGCGATCGCATCTCTCCCTATTGGTATCTAAATTGGTTTTGGCCAATGCCCCAGAAATTCAAATCATCGCTCACGAAAATGTTGCCCAAGCAATTTTGCAGGCAGCAAGATTATATGATTTAGTAGTTTTACCTTTTATACGTAATCGTACCAGTCCTGGAGGGTTAGCCATTAGCGATGTCACAACCCAGTTAGCCAGACAACTCACCTGCTCAATTATCATGCTTGGAGAACCGCAACGCACTCAAACCACAAATTTAATTATGTCTACCACGGTTAGCAGCATTACATCTGCTGTATGATGTAAGGCAGAATACAGTTCAAGTAAGTGGACTTGGGCTGCGTTAGCGTAGTCCACTAGAGGTATCACATTTCCAAAAATCTTAGCAATAAATGAATTGGCTGTAGAGATATACATCTGTATTATTTGCATCTACTTGTAGCATGAGTGTCACCACGATCTCAACTAACTTGTTGTATCCAACTAAAACCTTAATAACCGTAAAAATACTTTATATGTTTGAAGATTTGATAAAGATCGGCTAAACAATAAACAATTTTTAAACAATTTTTGTTATTTTGCTAATTTAATTCTTAAGAAAACAGGTAAAAATATAACAAAACTACAACTGTGAAAAAATAGGTAAGTTCAACAATACTTTTTGATTGAGCCTTGTTCTTTTTTTTTTGTTTTGTATTTTTGTACCCAAGGTGGGTAATCTAAAAGTAAGTGCAATAGCTACTGAAAATATTTGTAAGTAACTGGGAAACTATGAGAATTTTGGTTACGGGCGGTGCTGGGTTTATTGGTTCCCATCTCATCGACCGACTAATGGCTGCTGGGCATGAATTAATATGCTTGGATAATTTTTACACTGGTCATAAACGCAACATTCTGAAATGGTTAGGCCATCCGTACTTTGAATTGATCCGCCACGATATTACCGAACCAATTCGGTTAGAAGTGGATCAAATTTATCATTTAGCTTGTCCTGCTTCACCAGTACATTACCAGTACAACCCAGTTAAAACCGTTAAAACTAACGTGATGGGAACACTGAATATGTTGGGGCTAGCTAAACGTGTGAAAGCAAGGTTTTTCTTAGCTTCCACTAGCGAAGTATACGGAGATCCAGAAGTTCATCCCCAAACTGAAGAGTATAGAGGTAGCGTCAATCCCATTGGAATACGTTCATGCTACGACGAAGGTAAAAGAATTGCTGAGACTCTAGCATTTGATTACTACAGGCAAAATAAAGTTGATATTCGAGTTGTTCGGATATTCAACACCTACGGGCCGAGAATGTTAGAAAATGATGGTCGGGTAGTGAGCAACTTTATAGTTCAAGCCTTGCAGGGTAATCCTTTAACTGTGTACGGTGATGGTTCGCAAACTCGTAGTTTCTGCTACGTTTCTGATTTGGTAGAAGGATTCATCCGCCTAATGAATAGCGACTACATTGGCCCAGTCAATCTGGGCAATCCTGGTGAATACACGATTTTACAATTGGCACAAACTGTGCAAAATATGATCAATCCAGACGCGCAGATTAAGTTCGAGGCACTACCTTCGGACGATCCCCGACGTCGCCAGCCTGATATCACAAAGGCAAAAACTTGGTTAAATTGGGAACCTACCATTCCTCTGCAAGAAGGTTTAAAACTGACAATAGAAGATTTTCGCGATCGCATTCAAAGCGATGCCAATAATTCAACCAGCTGAGTGGCCTCTAACGTCGCTCTAAATTTTCATCCAGGCTAATCCGATTGGTAGCTAGTCTATGTTAGTTACTGAGTTTTCTTAAGTGTGTAAGTGTAAAATTGAGAACTTCTTTTTGAAAATTAACCCCAAAAAAGTGAGGAGTTAAATAAATGCGTGTTTGCGTTATTGGTACTGGTTACGTTGGTTTAGTTACAGGTGCTTGCTTGGCTCATATTGGGCATGATGTAATTTGCGTAGACAACAACGAAGAAAAAGTTAAGTTAATGAAGTCTGGGCAGTCTCCAATTTTTGAGCCGGGACTCTCAGAAATTATGCAGTCAGCCATTCAAGCAGAGAAGATTCATTTTACTAGTGATCTTGCTGCTGGCGTTTCTCATGGAGAAATTCTGTTTATTGCTGTGGGAACGCCACCTTTACCCACTGGTGAAAGTGATACTCGTTATGTTGAAGCTGTAGCCCGTGGGATTGGGGAAAATCTCAACGGTGGTTATAAAGTCATAGTAAATAAATCTACAGTACCCATTGGCTCAGGTGACTGGGTGCGGATGCTTATTCTGGATGGTGTTGCAGAGCGGCAGAAAACACTCATACCCGCAGGTGGAGTGCCGAGTGATGATAAATTATCTGAGTTTGCAGCCGAATTTGATGTAGTCAGCAATCCAGAGTTTTTGCGAGAAGGTTCAGCAGTTTACGACACCTTCAACCCCGATCGCATTGTATTAGGGGGCAATAGTCAAAGAGCTGTAGCATTGATGCAACAACTGTATGGCCCAATTGTTGAACGCAAGTTCGCTGCCGATCAATCTCTTCCTCCTGTGCCAATTTTAGCAACAGACCTCAGTTCGGCGGAGATGATTAAATACGCCGCTAATGCCTTTTTAGCCACTAAGATTAGTTTTATTAACGAAGTTGCTAATATTTGCGATCGCGTCGGTGCTGATGTTACTCAAGTAGCCAGAGGTATCGGTCTAGATTCTCGCATTGGTAACAAGTTTTTACAAGCTGGTATTGGTTGGGGTGGTTCTTGTTTCCCCAAAGATGTCTCCGCACTGATTCACACTGCTGATGACTATGGTTATGAAGCCCAGCTACTGAAATCTGCTGTCAGTGTCAACGAACGCCAGCGATTGATTGCTTTGGAAAAACTCCAACAAGTTCTGAAAATTCTTAAAGGCAAAACAGTCGGACTACTCGGACTGACCTTCAAGCCCGATACCGACGATTTGCGTGACGCCCCAGCACTCAACCTAATTGAGCAGCTAAACCGACTGGGAGCCAAAGTAAAAGCCTACGACCCCATTGTTTCCCAAACAGGTCTACGTCATGGGCTTTCTGGCGTGCTAGTAGAAACCGATGCCGAAAGACTAGCTGACGGCTGTGACGCCTTAGTACTTGTCACCGAATGGCAGCAGTTCAGCACTCTCGACTATGTGAAGATGGCAAAATTGATGGCCCACCCCGTTATCATCGACGGTCGTAACTTCCTCGACCCCGAAGCAATGATACGCGCTGGATTCCAATATGTAGGTGTGGGAAGATAGAAAGTACAGACGCGATTAATCGCGTCTGTACAGGAGTTAAGAATGATAATAAAAATTAATTACAACTTAGTAATTAATAACTCCTAACTCCCTTCAAAACCTAAAAATTAAACTACCGTCTAGAATCATCTAGGCGGTAGTTTAATTTGTTTAAAGTTTCACTTTACTTTGATTATTTGCGTGTAATCTTGCATTAAGCGCTATTTGGAATACGTTCAATTTCAGCATATCCACTGAAAATAAGTTTTTGACCTTCAGTTTCTAATCGGTTGAGCCGCATTTTCACTCCATCAAGGTCAAAACGATCGAGATCAACCATATTATCTAAAATTTCTGCTAGCGCCACGCTCAAGGTTTGCGAGATTTCGCGTTGTGCTTCTGGTACTTGGTCAAGTTCGATTTTTGGATCTTTGAAAGAAACTCGCCGCCGCCTTTCAATGCCTATAGTTAGGATCATGCTCAGGGGTACAAGTTCGCCATTGTTTAAATCTGCTTTTGCTACAAGCTGCAACCGATTTTCAGGTAATAGCTGTACCTGAACTTCCGTAAAGGAGACTGGTTCTCCGCCAGATAATGCTGTCAATGATGGTACGGTGAGGTTAAGCAGGCGCTTTTTCACCAGTTCCGCATTAAAGGCTTGGTTGATGCCTGCTTCTGATAAGATTACTTGAGCAATCGCTTGAGTGGGTTGCTTCAGACTGAGTTTGCCCTTTAAAACCGAGCCGAAGTCAATGGCAACCGCATCAGTTTCAAAAGACATCTCCTCAACCGCGAAATCTTTCCGAATCACCAAGCCACGACCGCTCATTTTGAAGCTATCAATGCTGCCTTGCAAGAGCTTGCTGGAGGGGTAGCAGCGCACAAAGACTTCTACTGACTCGCTCATGCTAAACAGGTGGCGAATCGTTTGGCTAGCGACTGTGTTGAGCATTCGCTCTCCCCAATCTGTGCCTTTAGGATCTTGTAAACCAGTAAGTCCGCCGAACATGTGGTTTTGGGTCTCTAGAAGTTCTTTGTACTTTTGTAACAAACTGTGAAGAATACAGCAAGCGATCCCGTGATTAATTGTGCTGATGGGTAGGTATAGGATGGCTGATGATTACTATTTTTTGTATTAAATATTACTTTATTAACTCCTGCATAGTAGTTTTAGCTGTAGATATCTTCCAAGAATTTCTGTAAAAAGTGTTACCAGTAACTTAGAGAAGGGAATACTTGAATAAGGTTATTTGTAAGCTTTTTAGCACCGCTGACAATGACACAGCGAAATCAAACCTAGCTCATTAGGTATCATTCGCTTGTGCAGAAGGTTTTAATAATCTCAGTTTCGCAATTATACGCTAAAACTATGAAGGCAACTGAAACCAACTTTCTCAAATTTCTTGAAGGGAAACATCAATTTGTAATACCCATTTACCAGCGTACTTATTGTTGGACGCTCAAGCAATGTCAGCAATTATGGAATGACATAGTGCGTACTGGGAGGGACGAGAAGGCATCAGGACATTTCATTGGGTCGGTAGTCTACATTGATCGTGGTCTTTATCATGTGACTTCGGTTCCACAACTGCTAGTGATTGATGGACAGCAACGACTAACTACGCTCTCTTTATTACTGGCAGCTTTTGGTAAAGCTCTAGAAGAAACTGAAGCTAAGTTAGAAACTAGCCGTCGTAAAATCGAGAGTTATTATCTGTTCAATAAGGAAGAAGAAGGAGAAGAGCAATATAAGCTACTGTTAACTCAAAGCGATAAAGATACATTTATTCGGCAAATAGAAGATCGTGAGTTACCTGCTACAGTATCTCCCAGGATCAAGGAAAACCACCAGTTTTTTGAGAATCAGATTCGTAAGCAAGAAATTGACTTGAATATCCTTTATAACGGAATCAAAAAGTTAATTATTGTAGACATATCGCTAGATCGATATCGAGATGATCCGCAGCTAATTTTTGAGAGCCTCAACTCTACAGGGCTTGACCTCTCGCAAGCGGATATGATACGGAATTACGTACTCATGGGATTAGAACCTAACGAGCAAGAGCAAATTTATAATAGCTACTGGTTTCCAATGGAGCAGAGTTTTAATAAAAATGCTTCGACAGAGCAGTTTGACCGCTTCATCCGCGACTACTTGACCTTAAAATCTCCAGTTGGTTCTATTCCTAACATTAGAGATGTTTACCGCAGCTTTAAAGTATATGTGCAGGCTAAAAAAGGCATATTTATTAAAGATATAGTGGAGGATGTCTACTGTTACTCTAAATATTTTGTTAAGATGGCTTTTGAACAGGAAACTGACTTAGAAATTAAACAAGTATTAGCAGATATCAATACCCTTAAAGTAGATGTGGCATATCCTTTTCTACTAGAAGTTTATGATGATTATGTTCAAAATCTTCTAAAGCGGGAAGAATTCATCAGCATTCTTAGAATGGTAGAAAGCTACGTCTTTCGGCGGGCTGTGTGCGGTATTCCCACAAATTCTATGAATAAAAACTTTGCTACTATAAGCCGAGAGATTGATAGAGAAAATTACTTAGAAAGTTTACAAATTGCCTTGATTAGTAAGGGTGCTTACCAAAGATTTCCAGATGATGAGGAGTTTCGTCGAGAATTCATAGTTAAGGATATTTACAATTTTCGCAACCGCAACTATCTGTTTCGTAAACTAGAAAATTATCAGCGTAAAGAGTTAGTAAATATTGAAGAATATACTGTTGAACATATTCTCCCACAAAATCTAAAACTTTCTTTAGAATGGCAAGCAGATTTGGGAGAAGATTGGAAAGAAATTCAAGCTAGGTATTTACACACTATTGGCAATCTAACTTTAACTGGATATAACCCTGAGTTGAGCGATCGCCCATTTATAGAAAAGCGGGATATGCAAAATGGGGGATTCGCAGATAGTCCTCTAAGGTTGAACCAGGGGTTACGAAATCTTAAACACTGGAACGAAATAGAAATCAATAAAAGAGCAGTATTATTAGCAAATAATGCTGTAAAAATTTGGTCTTTTCCAGCAGTTAATCTGGAAACTGAGAATTTAAAAGTTAACCAAACACTTCGCACTCATCATGGTGAAACCCTTCAAGGGGAAACCTTGAAATTATTTGAGGTAATTCGTAAACGAATATTAAACTTGGATGCATCAGTTCGAGAAGATTTTAAAAAGCATTATATTGCCTATAAAATTAAAACAAATTTTGTGGATATTGTTCCCCAAAAAAGCGGACTTCGTTTATCCTTGAATTTACGATTTGACGAAATTAATGACCCTAAGGGATTATGCAAAGACATAACGAATGTTGGTCATTGGGGCAATGGTGATGTGGAGACTAAATTTTCGTCTTTAGACCAGATTGAAGATGTCATGTTTTTAGTAAGCCAAGGTTTCAACAAGTACAGTGCTGATTTTGAGTAATAAAGTAGGCTAGAAAAATATAGCGATCGCAATCTCTACGCAAAAGTTGGAGCGCAGCACATCCATTAATCCTGTAACGACAGCCCAAATCGTAATCAGAGGTTCGTGAAGATTGGCAAGTACCATTATTGCTTGAGTGTGACACGAATCATTTCGATTTGCCAATGCTAACAAAAAGCCAGTATCAACGATAACCATATTTAGCTTTTAAGCCATCTTTCAAAATTGATTTGTAATTTACAGACAGATTCGGATGTGCCTCACCGCAACCAATAAAGCCTGTTTAGGTGAGCATCGAGAGAGGATTCTTTTGCTGCTGCTGAAGTTGTTGGTAGTACAATTCGAAGGCAGACTTAATTACATCTGTTACTGCCTGATTAGTCTGCTGTTGAATAAAGGCTAGTTTGTCAGCATACTCGTGATCTAATCGCGCATTAATTCGCATCCTTAGGTTCGTTTGTCATACAAATTGTATGACAAACATAATATACTTCTACCTCGTCAACAACTTCCGGCGCAGATTATCCAACGCTGCATTGGCACTGACATGACGAATTAAAGCTCGACCTCGCACTGTACCAAACTGATATTCAAAACTTGCTACTTCATTTTTTGGGCCAGCTAAACCAACGTAAACTAAACCCACCGGTTTAGTATCTGTCCCTCCAGTTGGGCCAGCAATACCAGTAATACTCAATCCCCAAGTTGTTGCAAGGCGGGTTTTGACTCCAACTGCCATTTGCTCTGCAACGATCGCGCTTACCGCCCCAAATTTATCTAAATCTTCTGGGTTAACCCCCAGCAGCCGAACCTTCACCGAATTGTCATAAGAAATTACTCCACCCCAAAAGTAATCAGAACTTCCAGAAATCTCGGTCAACATTTGCCCCAGTCCGCCACCAGTACAAGATTCTGCCACCGAAAGCGTTTCTTTTGATGCCCGCAACAACTGACCGACTACGGTAGAAAGAGTATCATTATTAACACCGTAAAAATCCAGTCCGGCAATTTCTTTAAGTTGTTTCTCAATGGGCGCAATTAGTTCTTCTGCGGCTGCTTCGGAAGTGGCTTTAGCAGAAACTCGCAATCTTACTTCTCCCTTACCTGCATAAGGAGCTACTGTGGGATTTGGCAACTTCAAATAAGAAGTAACTTTTTCCGCCAAAGCAGATTCACCAATACCCCAAAACTTTAAACTCCGACTGTAAATAATTTCTTTACCCCAACCTTGACTTTTGAGAAATGGCACGGCTGTTTCTTCCCACATCAGGTGCATTTCACTGGGAACACCGGGAAAGGTAAAAATCGTGATTTCAGGACGGGGTTGCCAAATGATACCGGGTGCTGTTCCAGTGGGGTTGGGGAGAATTTCTGCACCTTGGGGAATCAAAGCCTGCTTGCGGTTACTTGGTGACATAACCCGACCTCGTTGGGCGAATTTCTGGGTTATGTCTTCAATGATATCAGAACGTTCTACCAACGGGACTTTAAAAAAATCGGCGATGGTTTCGCAGGTGAGATCATCTGGTGTTGGGCCGAGTCCACCAGTGAAAATGAGAATTTGCGCTCTGGAAATAGCAATTTCTATAACTTGCTTCAACCGTTCTGGATTATCCCCAACCACTGTTTGATAGTAGTGGGGAATACCTAGCTGCGCTAATTGTTGCGCTAAAAATTGAGCATTGCCGTTGAGGATATCTCCTAGCAATAGTTCAGTACCAACACAAATAATTTCTGCACTCATTGGATTGGGGAAGGGAGGTAGGGAGCGGGGAATGGGGAGTGGGGAATGAGGAATGGGGAAGAAGAACTATTGACCAATGCCCCATGACGCCAGTTGCTTCAAGTCGGGCATTGCCCGCCCAACGTACTGGCTCCCCAATGCCCCATGCCCAATTATGCTAATGCTGGTACAGGAATTTCCAGGTGAGGATATAAGGGGAAGCGATCGCACAATGCTGCCACCCTTTGCCGACAATCTTGGGTTACTACCTCAGAATCTGGAGAAAGCAGGCGATCGCTAATAATATTTGCAATCTCAGTAAATTCTGCTACTCCTAAGCCCCGTGTGGTCATTGCTGGCGAACCTAACCTCAGACCACTAGTAACAAATGGCGACTGCGGATCAAAGGGAATAGTATTCTTGTTAGCAGTAATATTCACGGTACTTACTAGCTGATCTGCCTGCTTACCAGTTAGACTCACAGAACGTAAATCTACCAGTATTAAATGATTGTCAGTGCCGTTAGATACTAACTTTAGACCACGATTTTGCAATTGTTCGGCTAAAGCACGAGCATTTTCAATCACTTGGGCAGAATAAGTTTTAAATTCAGGCTTGAGGGCTTCTCCAAAAGCTACTGCCTTAGCAGCAATAACATGTTCCAATGGCCCGCCTTGGCTGCCAGGAAAAACAGATTTATCTAGCTTTTTACCTAGTTCTGCATCGCCAGTCAAGATTAAACCACCTCTAGGGCCGCGTAGAGTCTTATGGGTAGTTGTTGTTACTACGTGACAGTGAGGAATGGGATCGGGATGAAGACCACTAGCAACTAAACCAGCAATGTGAGCAATATCGGCAAGTAAGTAAGCGCCGATTTCATCAGCAATACTACGGAACTTTTCAAAGTCAATTACACGGGGATAAGCCGAATAACCACAAATTAAGAGCTTAGGACGCTCCCTTAGCGCCAGCTCGCGAATTTGGTCATAGTCAAGCTGTTCTGTTTGTTGACTGACACCGTAATGGCTAACTTTAAACCACTTACCTGAAAAATTTACAGGGGAACCGTGGGTGAGATGTCCCCCATGAGACAAATCCATCCCCATAATTTTATCTCCTGGTTCTAGCAGCGATAGAAATACTGCAAAATTGGCTTGTGCGCCAGAATGAGGTTGTACATTCGCATGAGCCGCACCAAATATCTGTTTAGCGCGGTTGATCGCTAGTTGCTCGATTTTGTCGATAAATTCACAACCGCCATAGTAGCGTTTACCAGGTAAACCCTCAGCATATTTATTTGTCAGTACCGAACCTTGAGCCGCCAGTACAGCGGCGGAGGTAAAGTTTTCACTAGCAATCAACTCCAAATGGTCTTGCTGACGTTGTAGTTCGTCGTTGATTAATCCTGCGATCGCCGGATCGCAGGAGGAAAGAAAGTCTGAATTAGTCCTAGTCACTTCAATTATCCTTATGGAAATTTGTACAACGGCTGATTTTGGTTGGACGCAGCACTTAAATATACAGTCAAGAGCAATGGTTTTTGACTGCTGTACAAAGGCGATTAATCGTCTCCGTACTCAGAAGGTTTATTTGCGCCAACTTATTTATTATTAGACCCAAGCTCGATTAATGCATTAATTATCATAACGTTGCTTTTTGAAATCCTCACCTTGCTGCGTGTTATAAGGTCGTTGGACAGTATTCTTTATGAACCTATGTTAAATAATGCTTACTGCGATCGCTGTTCTGTGGAATGAATTTTAGGATGATTCGCGAACAACAAGAACCCCGACTTCTTTAATAAGTCGGGGTTCTGTGGGTTGCACTTCTCACAAATCAAATAGGATTCATATAGCGATTTTGATAGTAAGCCAAAATCTGGTTAACTCGTTGCCGATTTTCTAAGCTAGAGTTTGCTGTCCACCAGAGGCTCAAGCCAGCAATTTGACTTTGATTGTAATCAAACTGTTGGGATGACTGGGGAATTAAATCCACTTCCACCCCTTCAACTTGACGTAAATGAGCTGCTATTTCTCTATAAACAGCTAAAGGCAAACCAGCAAATTCAACTTTTTCCTTAGTCTCCATCTTTATGAAGCTCCCACATTAAAGGTATTTTGGGGGGGCGTTGTCACTGAGATAGCATTGCCGGTAGCAGATGCAGCTGACGACGTTGATTTGACAGCCCCTTCCCCTACCATTTTGGCAACTTCAATACCATATTGTTCCAAAATCACGATCGGGTTGTAGCCCTGATTCATTTCAATACGTTTAATCAGTACGCCATTTGCTAATCGCTGTCCCGCCTGTACATAGCGACTTGTCGGTTCATCGGGTACTTTAATAATTGCCTGTGGTTCCTTACTAATTAGAACTACACCAGTCACAACTACTGCCCTTGCTAACTCAGGTTGTGCTGGCGGTGGCAATACAGAGACTAAAGTGGGGTTGGGGACAACTTGAGGCAAAACCTTAGGCAATACTGAAGTCAAGGTAGGATTGACTTTTTTAGTCAAGGTAGGATTGACTTTTTTTGGTAGAGAAGAAACGTTGTTTTTGTTTGGATTTAAAGCAATGCTGCGTGTTGGAAGTTTTAGTTTTACTATGGTTGCAGTAGGTAGCTTAGGCAACACGGGAACTGGTCTTCCAGATGTTTTAGCCATTCCGGGAAGAGTCTGCCCGAAAAGTTGTGTAAAAGGATCGCTTCGATCTTTTGATACCACAAGTTCTCGTGCCCGCTCTGTAGCATTAGTGGATTGAATCAAGTTAACGGATGCAAGATTAACTTGTGAAACCTGTTTGGCAGGTATCACTGGATTCTTAAAGGATTGAGCCGCTGGTGGCGACTTTTTTGCTATTTTGGGAATTGGCACAGGATTGATAGCTTGTTGTGTATCTTCAGAAGCACATCCAGCGATCGCCAAAGTTAGAATAGCTGCAATTGTAATTTTTGAAGTTCTGCCCATGAGCCTTTCTCAAAAGCCATTGGAAAATTGAAAAGTGGAAATCAACATGCCTAAAATTTGGATCAAAGGCAAAGTATGTTCCCTTTATAACCTAATTTTTTACATTTCAAGGGTTATTTATAGCACTGCCTACCCAGTATAACTGCGGCTTGGTGTTTGCTAGCAGTCAATCTTCTGCCACACCCATAAGCTCTTTCATCAAATCCAGTCCTTTCTTGACTCTACGGGAAACCGTTACTACACTGATGCCCAGATGTTCTGCAACTTGTTTTTGTGTCAAATCTTGCAAAAACACACATTCCAACACGTCGCGGGTGCGTTTTTCTAGTTGAACTAACGCTTGTTGTAAGCGAAGTTGGTCTTCTTGTGCGAGTTGAAAGCTGCGATAGTGAGGATCTGGAACCAATTCTCCCAAGCAGGTAGAACCTTCTTCTCCATCTTGGATTGGCACATCAAGACTCAAGGGAGCGCGATTAACCCATGCTAATTTAATTTCTTGCCATTCGTTTGGAGAAATTTCCAGTGCAGCTGCTAATTCCGAGTCGGTTGGTTGACGATTGTGTTTTTCACGCCAAGAACGTGATATTCCTATTGCTTGCTGTTGGAGCGCTAACCATCTCCGAGGAATTCGCACGGTGACACCTTTATCTCGGAGATAGTGTTGAATTTCACCCCGAATATAGGGAAGAGCGTAGGAACTGAAGGCATGTCCCTTAGAAATTTCAAATCTTTCAATAGCTCTGATTAAACCCAAACATCCAACCTGAAGCAAATCATCGTAAGTTTCATGACATTGATTTGTCCAGTAGTGAGCTTCTTTTCTCACCAGTCCAAAATTGAGTTTTACTAGTTGATTGCGGATATTTTCTGACGGAGATTGCTGATATTCTCGCAACAACTGCCAAATTTCGTGCTTTAGTTCAGTGGTGACTGTGGTAGGCATAGCACCGGGTTTATTGAGCAAATAAAGAATCAATTATTCGCTTTTAAATTCAGCTGCGATCGCACGATATTAAAGGAAATATTGCGCTATATTTCCTAAGCATTTGCTATGGTAGATAATAAAGATTTTCTATCAAAACTCCATAGGTTACTTGACAATCGAGCAAAATTTAAATGGGCGAAATAGCTATTTAGTTGGTTTTTTATCTTTGGTATGACCTGTAGCTGTTTTAGAACCACATAGAAATAAAATATTAAATTAATCACTAAATATCAAACCGAGATTGTACTTAACTTGAATTAATTAATGATGAAGTTAATTTAGAGAAAAAAAACAACAGTAGTTGAGCTTTTGTTTAATAAGCAAAAGTTAGATTTACAGTGAAACTACGTACTCTTTCAACGAAAATTTATCTAATAATTAAAAATTACTAATAATTTAAAAAAATCTTATGTATATTTACGCAAGCCAATAAAAAAAAGGGCATCTCACCCTTTTTTGTACTTAAGTCTATAGTGTTTTAATGAAAGGCAAAAGGTTAAAGAGATGAATCAAATGACCCATAGGACTGAGGGATAAAAATTTTCCCAATTGCCAGAGCTATTTTGCCCCCAATTTTACTCAGATTTAACTTTTTCCCATTTTTGTAAAAAATCTATCCACCCTCTTTTTTAAAGAGGGTGGATAGTTTAACTTTTGCGATCAAGTCTGATACTTACAGAATTGTCGTTTTGAGTGCCAGTCAGTTGCCTTACTTTCAAGGATTTAGCCACGAGTCAATTCAACCCGTCCATAAAATAGACCGCGAATCTTGACTTCTTTAGGTTCGCCAGCACCTAAATCTGTATCAGATGGCTGTTCGCTCTCGAAAGTGCCAGCAATTTCACCGCTAGAGCCATCTATTTTAGCGATTTGCAGAGAAATCTTGCCATTGAGATTTTCAGCACGCTTGACGTTAGTGCGGGTAAGTTCTTCATCATCTGCTTGGGCGGGGAGAGCCACGGCATTATCGTAGCCACTGACGACACCACGACCTTTGGGATCTAGGAAGGCAGCACCACGATAGGAAGGAACTTTGAAAGTGCCTTCAAAGTCCGTGGAGGTGTTAATACTGGTCAAACTGGGTTGGGTTTGAGCAACCAAGTTTTTGATAGTGAAGAGGAAAGGTACTCGCTCACCACCAGGAAGTTGCACAGTGATGGCTTGGAAGTCAAGACCATCAGTTTCCACAAAGGTCAGGCTATCATCTGAGTTGATTTTTAGGTTGCCTTGCACTTGGTCAATGGTGGAAGTGTATCTGGTCAACAATTTGCCAGCAACAAATTCTGCTTCTTGGCGTTTATTAGCAGGTTCTTCTTTGATAAAGAAGCTAGTTGGTTCCAAGCAAAGTTCTTTGATGGCATAAGACTGGCTAGAATCAATGGGAATGGAGCCACGGCGTGTTTCTCCGAGTTGGGGGCATTTGTTAGCTAAGCCAGTCCCGCGAATTTGATCGTAAGTCAGTACATCTCTACCACTACTACTAGCAGGAGCATCACTACAAGCAGTTATTAGCCCCAGACATAAAGCCAAGAATGCAACAATTAAAGCGCGATACCTCATGGTCAACCTCAATCTCAAAAATTAATATCTAAGTTGTAAAACTGCATCGAAGCTTTGATCTCTAATGAGAAGCCGCTACTCTGCGAAAAGCTACCTTTGGTCAGACACGGCTTTGCTCTGATTAAGAGAGCTCAAGCAAGTGTCCGGGCGTCTAGTTTGTTAGCCGCTGCTCAAACTTTTCTGTTGCTAAACGTAGTTAAACGTGTCGCTCTCTTGAGCTTGGGGTGTAAACCCCAGACTAAGTAGCACACTGCATCCATTTCGGATGTGTGTCACTAGGGGAGCAAAAAACCAGCAGTTTTACTGTTGGTGGCATTTAT
The DNA here is from genome assembly GCF_964247315.1 of uncultured Nostoc sp. Classification (GTDB taxonomy): domain Bacteria; phylum Cyanobacteriota; class Cyanobacteriia; order Cyanobacteriales; family Nostocaceae; genus Nostoc. The sequence continues at coordinate 17,085 of NZ_CAXTTT010000035.1, read as the reverse complement.
TAAAGTTGGGCGGGTGGATGAATAAACCTCACACAGAGCAGCATAAATGCTTGCCTTGAAGAGTGCGAACAGGGGTGTCTGCTTCGCACTTTGCTTTTGCTGATGGCAAAAGCGTCGTCGCCCAAGTCTTTTTGTATCATGTATGTGACGCCACTACATACAGCCCATTGTTTGATGGGTAAATCAGCCAGATCATACGATTTTTTTTAACTCAAAATCAAAGTTATCAAAATCCAAGAAAGTCTCCTTATGATCGCATCTAGCTTCTGTAGAGCCTATGCTAAAGGTTACTACGCTCTTTTTGGAGCGATCGCAATTGCTTTTAATAAAGATACAAATCTAGTTATATTCACCCCTAACTAAGGCAAATAATGAAATCCGGTAACAGGGAGACAACTGACAAACTAGGGAAAATTGAAAATCTCCGGTAAATTTGAGTTGACCTCATTTATACGGAAAGGATGGCATGAACGATCGCAAAAATATTGAATCAGAGAATTTGTCTGGTAAACTGCAAGCGATCGCAACTGTAGTGTATGATGCCGCTACAGCTTGTGAAGGCGATACTGTAGCTCTTTTGGCTTTGCTGCGGCAATTAGAGCAGTTACACCGAGAGATCCGGGATGGGGTTTTTCAAGAGAGTTTGCCTGTTAACCGCCGCCAACTTTACTCACTGCTGAAAGATATTGAGTCTGAGGGAGGCTGGCCCTATATTGAGCGCATGAGGCTACAAGCCTTTTTAGCGAATTTGCCAGAGGCTCCCGAAGAAAATAGCCATGAAGTTTTGGAGAGCGATCGCTCTTTTGGCTGATTAGCTCGAAATTTATTTCTAGCTCTGAATTAACAACTTTGATCGCCTCATCAACCGCTAAACCAAGAGTGGTTGCTCCTTGAGGCTTCAACCTAATTCATAATTTGTAATTAAAAAGGGTTTGTCCGGGTTATGCCATCACAAAGAAGGCGATCGTGCTCCTCAAGATTGTGGTTGTACTTGAGATAATCGCTCACCCAATCGCAACCACGAACAAGCAGATCGTCAAGATTTAAATTCCATAGAATTATCTTCCCGTCAGCACTGGCTGATGCTAGTGTTTGACCATCTGGGCTAAAACTGACACTTAATACCCCAGCGCGATGCCCATTAAGACTTTTAATTAATTTGCCATCACGGCTCCAGAGTTTCACTGTACTGTCCCAACTGGCGGCGGCGAGTAATTCACCATTGGGGCTGAAAGTCACGGCATTAACGCTATCACTGTACCCCTTTAATAACGTTTTTAACAACGTGCCATCCCGTCGCCACAGTTTTACGGTGTTATCCCAGCTGGCAGAAGCCAGTAACTCGTCAGTGGGACTAAAGCTGACACCTGTCACCCAGCTGTTATGGGGTGAAAAAGTTTTTAACAATGTACCATCCCGTTGCCAAAGCTTAACAGTTTGGTCATCACTGGCAGAGGCTAAAACCTGACTATCATGGCTAAAGTTTACGCTATTTACCGAATCCTGATGCCCCACTAAGGTTTTGAGTAACTTGCCTTCACGGTTCCAAAGTTTCACTGTTTTATCTTTGCTAGCTGATGCCAAAAACTGACCATCAGGACTGAAATTCACGCTCATCACACTATCGCTATGTCCATAGAGAGTCATGATTAAAGTACCGTCAAGCAGCCAAAGTTTAACTGTTTTGTCATAACTTCCTGAGGCCAGCATTTCACCTTTGGGGTCAAAACTGACACTAGAAACTTTATTTGTGTGCCCCACTAAAGTTTTGTAAAGTCGGGTTTTGACCTCGCCATTACTGGTGTATCGTTGCCAAAGTTTGACAGTGCGATCACTACTACCAGAAGATAGCATCCGGCCATCGGGACTCCAAGCAACGCTCAAAACTGGCTTCCGATGCCCTTGAAGAATAGACGGTCTTGGAGCATCTAAACTCCATAGTTTTATACTTTTGTCGAAACTTCCTGAGGCCAGCAATTTGTTATTTGGACTGAAAGCGATGCTGGCAACACGATCACTGTGTCCTTTGAAAGTTCTGAGTAAAGTACCAGTGATATGCCAGAGGTTTATGGTTTTGTCTTCACTTGCAGAAACTAACTTTTTACTATCAGAACTAAAGCTCAAACTCCACACTATATCGCTATGGTGTCGTAAAGTTTTGTAAGCACGAAAGTCAAAACCGTCTTTGTTGCTGTTACTTTCCCTGAGCCAAAGTTTTACTGTCTTATCTAGACCTGTTGATGCCAACAATTTACCGTCTGGGCTGAAAACAGCTACAGTCACAGCTTTCTGATGTCCTTGCAAAGTTGTAACGAGGCTACCGTCCCGTCGCCAAATTTTCACTGTTTTGTCGTCGCTAGCCGAGGCGATGAATTGACCATCGGGACTGAAGTTGACCCAGTTAACCGACCCTCGATGTCCTCTCAGTATTTTTATTAAGCTACCGTCTTTATGCCAGAGTTTTACTGTTGTATCCTTACTGCCAGTAGCTAACAACTCGCCATCAGGACTGAAATTAACGCTGTCACCTGAATCACCATGTCCTTTCAGGGTTTTATATGGCTTGGGGTCAAATTGGCCTGTAACCGGGTTTTTGTGCCATATTTGCACTGTTTTGTCGAGGCTGGCCGACGCTAGGGTTTGACCATCAGGGCTGAAACTTACACAATTAACAGCATCAGTGTGACCTTTGAGGGTTTGGAGTAAGATACCGTCAGGACGCCAAATTTTCACCGTCCGATCTCGGCTACCTGATGCTAGCAACTGGCCATCCCAGGGCGGCCGCATCATGTCAACAAAAGGATTGTATTTTCAATAAGCTCCCAAATAGTCGCATTAATTGTTGCTTATTGACACAGGTTGAAGCGATCACTTTGAGCTTGGGAAACTAAACCAAACGATAAATGCTGATTTTTTCGTTGGTTCTTAACCTTGGTTGTGATCAAGAGTAATTTAGATGCGTTTGCCCTGCTGGCCATCCGGGCTGAAAGTTACTCCCCAGACAACATCAGTGTGCCCTTCCAGGCGGTTAACCTCTGTTACCCCATAAACTGCTTGTTGCAGGGCTGTCACCACCCGCATTCGGGTATCTGGCTGAACTCCATCTGCTTGTTTAAGTCCTCTCCAAGCCCGCAAACTTTCTAATAGGGCATCAAATTCTTTATTGGATGCAAACAGAGCTTCACTAGCAGCAGTAATCGCACTAATTTTCAAGTTGGTTTCACTGCTTTCGGCTCGTAGAGTTTGACGGACTGCTGCTCTTTTTTGTAAGTCGGCTTGCCACCATAACGCTGCTATTGTTCCCCCCATAATTGCTAGGATTGCACCTGCTATCCGTGCTTCCCGCAGTCGTCGTTGCAATACCAAATTGAGTTGCTTTTGACTAAGTTGTTGGGCTGCTTCCGCTCTAGTTTTTTCAAGTTTGATTTTTTCTAATTCGGCGAGCATCCCATAGTTGTTCTTTTGGCGAATTGGTTCAACTAAATAATCGTGAACCAACTGGTAGCGATCGCCTAACTCTTCTCTGACTCGCAATACCAATCCTGAACCTACCAATATTTCTAAAATCAGTTCTCCAACTTTGTCAAAACTTGATATCGTATCTATATCATAATTATTAACTAATGCAGCCGCTAAATCAGCTTTAGTTTTTAAAGGTCGCGTCCCCTTTTGATCTGTTAACTCAAATAATAATTTCCAACTTAACTCTTCGTTTTGTTGACCGCAGTCTTTGATAACTTCCCCCAACCAGCGTTCTACCAATTTTGCCGAGCCACCACAAAGCTTATATTCTGCAAGTGTGGTAATGTTTTCTATTTGTAGTTGAGCACCGACTATTTGTAATTCAATTGGATGTACTTCGTCTAGTTCTCCTGTCAAATCCTGGACTAATCGGTTAATTAATTCCTCACTTATTTCATAATGTGAACGTTGAGTAAGACTGTGAATTATGGCTTTGGCATCTCGGCTAGAGAATTTTCCTAAATAGTAGCGAATATCCTTATCAAGAATATTTTTATTGATTACTCCCAAATCATATAAACCAGTACTATTTTTCTGACTCAAACGTTCAAACTCTAATAAATGGTGTAAGTAATCTTCTCGTAATGAAAGAATTATTTTTACATAAGAAATATTTAAACATTCACTAAAAAATTTATAAAATTCTATTCTTTGTGTAGAAGGATTACTAACAAAGAAAAATTCTTCAAACTGGTCTAATATGATAACTATCGTATAATTGCGCTCACATGCTAACCGGATTCTTTCTAGTATTATAGTGGGTGTAGAGTCAATATTAACCGATATTCCCGTGTATGCTAGCGCTTGGTTAATACTGCTGCTCAAGATTGTTATCCAATCAGTATAAACAGATAAAACAATCGGTATAGGAATGCGTTCACCGATAACTTTTCCCTTGAGTGCTGGGACTAAACCAGCTTTGAGAATTGAACTTTTACCTACACCAGATGGTCCATAAATAACTGTGAGTTTGTAGTCAGCGCGGGCAATTCTTTCAATGAAGCGATTGACATCTTGTTGCCGTCCAGAAGCAGATATTTCTTGAGCAATTTCTTCAGGAATAAACGGTATTTTGTGAGGTTCTAGTACTGGGTTAATTCTGGGGCGTTGTGGCTGTAATTGACTTGCTCCGATAAAGGCACGAAACCCATACTGATGTTCTATTTTAATTTTTTCTTGCTTCAGCTTAAAGGCTTCTGTATAGTTATGACACTCAAAAAAGTAAAGCGATCGCAGTTCCTCTAAAATCTCTAAGTAAAGTAATGGCTGATGTTGTAGCTCACAAACTACCCTCGCCCATTCCAAGTTATTGATAGCTTCCTCGCACTCACCCAAATGCCGTTGTGTGCGTGCTAACAACAGAAGATACCAACTTTCTTGTCGTCGTCTTTGCAAAGCGTCTCGCAGAGAAACTTGTGTTACTTCTTCGGAGATAGAAAGCGCTGTATTTGCTAATTCATGAGCCAGTACCCAATTCGATTCTGAAGCCGCTACATTTGCCAAAAAACCATAATTTTGAGCAACTTGTGCAGGAGTTCCATAAGTTTTATGTAGGTGTAATGACTTTTGAGCTAATTCTTTTAAGTCATCCCAGGCTTGTAGACGTTGCAGCATTTCACAAGCAGGCAAAATGAATTTAGCAACTAAGTCTTCTCTTTGTACCTCCTCCAATAGCTCCAAGCATTGTTTAAACCACGACAGAGCATGTTCGCAATAGCTACTAGTATTCTGATATAAGTCTGCCATTCGGTGATAACAAAGCCCCAGGTGGAATAGTACTATTGCTTGCTTGAGTAAAGATGAGGGGGGTATACAGTGAGGGGATGAGAGGGGCAAAGAAGAATTACTCTCCCACTCTGCTACTCTCCTCGCTTCCTGCTGCCACAACGCTAAGCTTCTTTGATAATTGGCTAAAGCACCATTAATTTGATCGTTGGCGTATTTATCTCGCCCCAACACAAATTCTAAACTAGCTTCTAATCCTGGTGTTAATTTAACGCCATACAGGCGCAGCAAATCATTACGCGCTGATTCTATTTCGTGGCGGTGTTGGGATTTGGGATCTAAATCTAGGAAGGCATTAGATAAAAAAGTTTCAGCACCTGCTTCTAAAACTTTGGCAAATAGAGATTCTTCCTCTTGAGAGATCAAAGCAATTAAATCTGCTTTGGCCATTTCAAATTTAATAGTGGTTGCAGCCCAGCTTTTGAAATCAGGCGCTAATCTTGAAAGCAATGATGCCACATCATCTTGTAGCCACAATACCACTGGAAATGGAAAAGTAGCAGCATAGATATGTCGTGCTTGGTTGACACCTGTAAGTAAGTTTTCTAGGTCGGTAGTTGACTCAATACCGAAAATCATTACAGCAGACGGTAAAGAGTCTGTAAGGACGGCAGGATTATCTAAAGATAGGTCTGAGATTATTGTGCTGTGTAAAGAAGTAGTTGATGGATTGAGAACGATTTCTCTGATATTAATTTCTTTGGTGTTCGAGCGAATATTTTCTAACATTTGCTCGCGTAATCGCCTATAGTTACATCGAACTAATATCAGAGCAAATTGACTTTCAGAAAGTGCGATCGCTCTAATCAGTCTTTGCAAAGTATGCTGATTTTCTTTGGTGTAGACGCGTAGCTGTTTGTCATTAGTCATTGGATATGGGGCATTGAGCATTGGATATGGGGCATTGGATATGGGGCATTGGTCATTAGTTCACTAACAAATGACCAATGAAAAATGACAATTGACTGTTACTTATTTTGTTGCCAAGCCAAAACTTTTTCTGTTTCTGCCAAGGCTGGACTGATGCCAAACCAACGCCCTACAGGATCGCGATATTCAAACAGATACATGCTTCTTAATAAGCTCTGATAGTCAGACTCACCCTTAACTCTCTGTTGCTGTACCACTTCAAACAATAATTCCCACTGGGACTCATCAATAGCTAATAGCAGATCGTCGCGGTAGTCCTTAATCACTGCTTCTAAGCAATCCCTAGAAAAAGGTGGATCTTGTCGTTGCAGGCAGCTATAAAGTAAGCCTAATAAGTTACGAATGTGACCACCGCTAACACGACATAGACGATCCAAGGTTTGGGAGTGATCGAATAATTCTGTAATTAATAACAGTCTGCTATTCAAAGGAACTTCTGGAAAAGCTCTAGCTAGAACTAACTGGCGCACTAGTGACATTCCCGGTTCGTAGTCACTGCCATCTCTTTGCCGCACTAATACCATCGGTAGTACTTTTGGTGCAATTCCTCCCCCCAGACGATTTTTTAGTGTCTCATACTCATTGGAGAAAATTAACGTTAGGGGAATTGTGTAAACTAGGTGGCATTTAAGTCGGCGTAACTGTTCGCCTCGGTCAATGAAGAGATATTCTGGTTGCGATCGCCCCGATGCTAAGGGACGCATATCCACTCGATCCAAATTATCTACAATCACTACCAGTCCTTTTTGACCCCTTAGCTTTAGCTGTTCAACAGCCTTTTCTAAAATCTCTTCGTTAATCGCCTGCAAAATACTATTGGTACGTGGTTCCAGATACTGCCTCAGTTGATTTCGCATCTGGGTGCTATCTTTAGTTTTCGCAGTAATTTTGGCAATCCCCAAGGACAACTCAGCTTGTCCAGAAAGCTCTATGGGGCTTTGCAAAAAATCGCCTACTTCTTTAAACAAATTGGTAAAGTAACCAGGTTTAAGTTTGATGCTAATCCCTTCTAAACTGGCACTGACTTGACGGGCTACACTCAGCAAAATATCGCTGATATCAATATCTGCCATGTCTAAGTCTTGACTGGACTCAAAATAAACTACATGAAATCCTGCCAATTCTAGTTCTGTCTTGAGGCGCTGCAATTCCGTTGACTTACCGCAGCCGATATGACCCGTAAATAACTGACAGGTTGGCTCGTCAGGAGAAATACGAACGATAGTTCGTTGCAATTCTTCGACAATCTTGCAACCACGTACATCAGCAAAATCTATGTAATACTGCCGATCTAGTACGTTACTTATATTTAGCGTGTAGCTAGGGTTACATGCTTTATAAAAACGTGACAGATTTAATGTCGTTTTCATGTATGTAGAGGTTTATGTAGATGCAGTTTAGTTTGGATTTTTTATACAATTAATCCTGATCTAGGATATAGACACAAGATTAACTCGCAAGGTGGTAGTGTCTTGCAAAAGACAGCACTTGTCGCCAGATTACTGTCAGTAGTAGGTTAGAGATTTAATTGACCCTAATAGCGAATGGCACTAAGATAATGCAAACCCATTATCTGCAAAGCTTTTGGGTGTGGGGTGTAGGGTGTGGGGTATAGTGACGTTCGCGCCAGTGTTGCGTAGCAAAGAAATTTATTTATGTTCGCACTTATTTTTACTTTTCTTGATTTTTCCGAGCCTACACCTATGCCCTACACCCATGTCTGGCAAGGATTTCATCTTTTATTCGTACCATTCGATCCCTCAGTCTTTAAGCATATCTGTCCTTTTTACACCTGCTATTGAGGTTTTGACAATCTCTCGCTTCTGTTTGGCCTGCCACAAAATTATATGGCTTAGGAAGTAAGTAAAAAAAGCTACAAAATTTCATGATCCTCCGTTTGGATAGCTAATGATTCTAACTAGTATGAATTATAGCAAGGTATACAGAGATCCAGGAATACCTATTTATCATTTCGCATTCTATTTGTCAAGAAGGCAAAATCCCATACATTTCAATTAATATTTTGTAATCTTTAAGGGAAAATCTTCAAAAATAACTTGTCAAAAAGACTACAGTCAGTTAAAAATGGACACCGTAAACTTTAATAGGAATAATGACTAGCGCCATAATTCTTGTGTAGTTACTGTAAAGTGTTACTAAAAATAAAAAAAGTCTTGAGGAGAGCGGCTAAAAGATGCCAGCAATGTTTACTGAAATTAATAATGATACGAGCTTGTCAAGGAATTTAGATTGCAACCAAAAAGGGGTGTGAATGGCTGGCATAATATCAGTTTCCCGCACGCATCTAGCCCAGCGTCGTCAGAAATTGCGTCGGCAGCGGCGGATGAGAATTATTCAAGCTATTTGGCGAACCTTTGCCATTACTGGTTTGGCGGGTGGATTGTTGTGGGTGGCAGTCCAACCAGTGTGGATGCTAAAAGCTCCCAAACAAATAGTAATGAAATCAGGCAATAAATTGCTGTCGGATCAAACAACTCAGTCATTGTTGGTGCTGTCTTACCCTCAGTCTTTGTGGCGGATTGAACCGTCAGCGATCGCTAACTCTTTGAAGAAACAACCAACTATTGCCCAAGCGATCGTCAGACGCCGCCTATTTCCTCCTGGATTAATCATTGAAATCCAAGAACGAGTACCTGTTGCGGTAACTCAAACACGTGGTAACAAAAAAGTAACAATCGGCTTACTAGATGCAAGTGGGGCCTGGATGCCTTTAGAAAAATATACATCACTGAATCCCACTAAAAAATTACCCAATCTCAGAGTAATTGGTTCGCCAAATCAATACTGCCTTTACTGGACTCAACTCCATGAAGCTGTGAGCCAAAGTCCCGTGAAAGTTATAGAAATTGATTGCCAAAATCCAACAAATTTAATTTTGAAAACAGAATTAGGAAACGTGCATCTCGGTGTGCCAGGCCCCCAGTTATCTGAACAAATTAAGGTACTCGCCCAAATGCGCCATTTAACAACAAAATTTAATTCCAGTCAAATAGAGTATATTGATCTAAAAAATCCCGATTTTCCATTAGTACAAATGAACCAAAAAGACCAAAAATTAACTCCCAAAATCCCTAAAAACATTTAGCATGTTTATTATTTTGATAGCTCCTAGTAAATTAAGAAGCTTTATGCTGATAAATATATTTATTATTTTCAGTTTTCCAGCAAATCGCACAAAAATCGGCATTAACTTCTAATTAAAATGAGAAGATCAATCATAAAATCTCTATTGGGAGTAACAGACCCTTAATTGTTACCCTAACATCTAATAGTAGGGTGCAAGATGTCAGACAATCTAATGATGGTCTATGGCGTGCAAAACGCCTTCTGTCCATACGTTCTTTGACTAAACCCAGTGCAAAAACGAGAAAGTTGCTTGAGTTTTTAATTCAGATTCAGACTCGTGAGCAGAGGGCACTAATGAGAACGGTTTACGCCGCCATCCAAGTGTAGAGGCAAAAAGGCTCTGACTTTGGTCTGTTGAGGACACTTCCAAAGACAGTTTACCGAAGTTTCAATCTGTAACGAAAAATGCCACCCAAAGTTGCGTAAGCATTGCTTCTGGACAATAAGTTTGGACTGCTCTGTGCTGTAATTCCTATTAGGTAACGAAATCTCTTAGGAAATCTAAATTTGTTGGCCGCACTAGTCAGGGTTCTTGTAGGATAGACTATTGCTCCAACAAAGTGTCCATTGAGACCACCCAAACAACAAATTAATCAGGTATAGTCTGACAAGTAAATCTGGCTTAGTTTAACCTTAAGAATAAGTAAGTAGAAGGTAAATTTTGTGTCTAAAGTTGCAATCACCCCCAATGGTGAAACCTATTAACAATATTATTATTGAGGCAGAGAAGATACGCTGTAGTGTGTCTTTACAAGTTATGCCCTCTGCTGAGAATAATGAAGAGATTAATGTCTGGTTGAAGTTATACAGGTCAGTTTTAGATAAATATAGGTATACTTCTCTAGAATTGGCTGTGCGATCGGCTGTATTAAAAGCTTATCCCATAGCAAATTTTCGCACTGCCAATTCTGTTAGGCTTGGCAGTAGTGAAAACAATAAAGAACAACGCCATAGTATTGTGGCATTGTCAAACTAAAGTTGACTCTTAGGTGAATAACACCTGAAAAAGTCGTTTATCTACCCTTTCACAAATCCAATGACACTTGATAATAACCAAGGACTTAACTATAAAAATTCCCAATCTACGGGACAGCCGGGGTTCTCTCTGGCAGTTAACTCGACCAATCCCTTTAATAACTCTGGACTGAACTTCGGGCAAAATCACGATAATAAGAAAATTTCCCCGGAAAATAGCCGAATTGGCGAGATTGTTCCTGGTCGGGTCGCCAACATTAAAGTGATTGGTGTCGGTGGTGGTGGTGGCAATGCTGTTAACCGCATGATCGAGTCTGATGTCTCTGGGGTAGAGTTTTGGTCAATTAACACTGATGCCCAAGCTCTTACCTTAGCTGGCGCTCCAAGTCGATTGCAAATCGGACAGAAGCTAACACGAGGTTTAGGAGCAGGTGGTAATCCTGCTATCGGTCAAAAGGCAGCTGAAGAATCACGGGACGAAATTGCTACGGCTTTAGAGGGTGCAGATTTAGTATTTATCACTGCTGGTATGGGGGGTGGTACTGGGACAGGTGCAGCACCAATCGTGGCAGAAGTGGCCAAAGAAATGGGCGCTCTTACTGTTGGTGTAGTCACACGTCCATTTGTTTTTGAGGGACGCCGCCGCACTAGTCAAGCGGAACAAGGTATTGAAGGACTAAAAAGTAGAGTAGATACACTGATCATTATTCCCAACAACAAACTGCTGGAAGTGATCCCCGAACAAACGCCTGTGCAAGAAGCTTTTCGCTATGCAGATGATGTGCTGCGTCAAGGGGTGCAAGGTATTTCTGATATCATCACGATCCCCGGTTTAGTAAACGTTGACTTTGCTGATGTTCGAGCTGTGATGGCAGATGCAGGTTCGGCATTGATGGGAATAGGCGTTAGCTCTGGAAAATCCAGAGCTAGAGAAGCTGCGATCGCAGCTATTTCTTCACCATTACTAGAGTGTTCTATTGAAGGCGCTAGGGGAGTTGTATTTAATATTACTGGTGGCACTGATCTCACTTTGCATGAAGTGAATGCAGCCGCAGAAGCAATCTATGAGGTAGTTGATCCCAACGCCAATATTATTTTTGGGGCTGTAATTGATGACAGACTTCAAGGTGAGGTAAGAATTACTGTAATTGCCACCGGATTTACAGGTGAAGTGCAAGCTGCGGTACAACAAAGCGTGGCTAACGTTCGAGTAGCACCTAATACCTCAAAGCGTCCAACAACACAGCAACCTGTAGTTAATCCCCCAACCTCAACTCCAACTCCAAGTTCAACTCCAACTCCAACTCCAATTCCAGAACCAAAAGAAAAACCTGGATTAGATATACCTGATTTTCTGAGAAACCGACGTACACCAAGGAATTAAAAGATTTTGGATTTTAGATTAACTTAGCAGTTTCAGGTCAGGCTGAACGCTGTATAAAATTTGCTACTTCCGCCAGGGTTTTACCAAAGGCAGGGATAAGCAATCTTTTACCGTCCCCAATTTTGTCAATTGGTAAAAAAACTCGTCAACACTACTTTATAGAATGAATTTGGGCAGGAGTGTTACTGGCTTGCATGTCCGGCTATGCTTTAAGAAGATAAACAATAGGAATACCTGCCCAACTAAGGATGCATCACCGATAGCGTAGCGGTAGCGAGTCCGCGAGCGTCCGCAAGAGTGTCACAGCCCGTCTTAGACATTGATACATCTACCCCTCACCATCTATTAAACTTATATTCCGCACAAGTAAATATATTTGTTTGGCAAGCAGTAGCATAGGGAACCTACCTACGTAAGTGTCCGAAGAAAGTCTGTTTGCTAGGGAATAGGACATCAACCAAAAAAATAAATGTAAATTATTTTTAGATTTTTAGTGTCTGTTCAATCCATTGAATAACCTGATGACCAAGGCGAGTACCATCTAGGCGGTCAATCTCACGAATGCCGGTGGGACTAGTAACGTTAACTTCAGTTAGGTAGCCACCGATAACGTCAATACCCACAAAAATTAAGCCGTCTTGGCATAAGCGTTCGGCTACTTGGGTACAAATTTCATACTCTCTTGGGGTAATTTCGGTTTGAGCGACTGTACCACCAGTTGCCATATTATTGCGAAAATCAGTTCCACTAGAGAGGCGATTGAGCGCACCAATTGGTTCACCATTGAGCAAAATAATCCGCTTATCTCCTTCTTTTGCCTCCGATAAATAAGTTTGTACCATTACTGGGACTTTACCTTGGAGGGTACTGAGTTCAACAATGGAGTTAAAATTGCGATCGCCTGATTGCAAAAACAAAATTCCTTCGCCAGCTTTGTTACCCAGTGGTTTGAGAACCCCTGCCCCCTTTGCTTCTACAAATTGTCGGATAAACTGCTTATCAGCACTGACAATGGTTTCTGGAATCGCTTTGGTAAACTGGAGGGCGTACATTTTTTCATTTGCACCTCGGATGCCACTGGGACTGTTAATCAACAGAGTTTTATTTTGGTCAATGTAATCGAGAATATAAGTGGCATATAGGTAAGAATCATTGACAGGTGGATCTGTCCGCATAAATACGGCGTCCATTGTCTCTAAAGAAGTTAAGAAGGAATCGCTCAACTTATACCAAGGATTCGCCGCTACCCAGCGTCCCTCGACTAACTGTACTGGTACAAGTTCGACTCGCTGTAAGACAGCCCAAGCTTTGCTCTCCACCACACTCAGCAGATTTGCCTGAGTCACCCAAACTTCATGTCCCAGGATTTGGGCTGCTTCAATTAGGGCAACACTGGTATCATGACACGGGTCAAGTAGATGGATAGGATCAATGATAAAAGCCAGTTTCACCCTTTATACCTCAATCACCAAGAAATTAAATGGTTATTCAATTATTATCTCTTGATGCTCTCACCAATTGACGTACATGTGTACTGGTGAGTAGAACCTGGAAGGTAAAGTCTTGTGGACAGATATCAGTTTTGTGAGGAAGCCCGTACACAAGGCAGGGCGTTTTTTTTCTAGAGTTGTAGAGACTGCCGTGTAATTTGCAGCGGCTTGTCGCTAGCGATCGCAATATCTTCTAAACTTACAGGCTATTGCTAGAAGTTAGTAGCTCATCCAGCTTGCCTTGACTGTCTAAAGCGTGGATATCATCACAACCACCTACATGATTATCATTGATGAAAATTTGCGGTAAAGAACGGCGTCCATTTGCTCTTTGAGCCATTTTATTTCTGGCTACTTCATCTCCATCAATGCTGTATTCGATAAATTCAACTCCCTTGTTCTTCAGCAAACTTTTGGCACGAATGCAAAATGGGCAAGTCCTCCAGGTGTAAATTTCTACTTTTGTAGCCATGATGTCCTCAACTTGATTTAATATTTATTAATTTTAGAGCTTTGCCACTGGCTCTAGCGACTCTATCCTGTTTTAATCTAAGCCCACATCAAACATTTTATTGTATTAAATAAAATGTTTTTAAGTAAAAGTCCTATCAACTTATGGTATTTACTTTATAAGTTTTGGACATATATAAATATCTAAAACTAATGCCATAGTTATATTAACTAGGGCATTAGTTTTTATAAATTCAAAATTTATTTTCGGTATTTACTGGGAGTCAACAGCGTATTCAATCAGCTTGGCAAGGCGCTGACGCAGGGTTCCTAATCCTAAGCGCTGACTCGCAGAAATAAATACCGCTAGGGGAAATTCTTCCCTAGCTAGAGCTAGTGTCTCACTATTGGCTTGATCGATCTTGTTAAAAATCACTAGGGCCGGGCCAGGAGTTATTGGCATTTGCGCCAAAATTTCTCTGACTGAGCGAATATGACGCAACCAAGCAGGATGAGACAAATCTACCAAATGTAGTAGGGCATCGGCTTCTGTGACTTCCTCCAAGGTGGCGCGGAAGGCATCCATTAACGATGCAGGCAGTTCGTGTATAAACCCTACTGTATCTGTAATCAGAATTTCCTGATGTTCATTTGTTTCGCCATAAGGAATCGCCAGACGGCGCGTGGTGGGATCGAGAGTAGCAAATAACTGGTCGGCTGTATAAACTTCTGCATTCGTGAGAGCATTCAGTAAAGTGGACTTACCAGCGTTGGTATATCCAACCAAAGCCACTGAAGGAACTTCTCGATGCTGCCGTCGCTGCCGTAACCGCGAACGATGGGCTTGCAACTGGTTCACTTCTTTTTGCAGTCGGGAAATACGCTGCCCAATGGCACGACGTTCAGTTTCCAGTTTGGTTTCACCAGGGCCACGAGTCCCAATACCACCACCCAATCGGGACATAGTGCGACCTCTACCAGCCAGTCGCGGTTGCATGTATTCTAACTGTGCTAGTTCTACTTGCAACTTACCGGCACGGGATTGAGCGCGTTGGGCAAAGATATCCAAAATCACTTCGGTACGGTCAACCACCCGGATACCAATTTGCATTTCTAAGTTGCGGACTTGGGAGGGTGAGAGGTCGCGGTCGAAGACAACGAGGTTGACTCCTAGTGTTTGGGCAGTTAGGGCAATTTCTTGCACTTTACCTTCGCCAACTACGGTTTGGGGATGAACGCGCGATCGCTTTTGTTGTATTGTCTGTAATACATCTCCCCCAGCAGTATCAACTAACCGTGCTAATTCCACTAGGGTGTCTTGGAATTGTAGGGGAGTCATCTCACTGGTCATCAGCCCCACAATCAGCACGCGATCGTGGTCAGCATCTACTTCCTGGGCGATAAATTCGCGCTGGAATTCCGCTTCCAGATTTTCTACCAAGTCTACTAAATCCTGGTCTGCCAGATCGTCTAAGTCCAGAGGTGGCGATATATTCCAACTTGGGGTTTGGATTTGGCTTTCCTCTACTTTGAGAGCCGCAGGACTAGTAATCAGGGTGCGAGACTCTTGGGGTGTCAGATGAGCTAGATAAGCTTCTTTGACATACCCAGTCGCACCGCCTCCCCGCCGTGTAAATCCGGTTCCAGTAATATTTAGGACAACTAGGGCATCTAGGCGTTGTAGTGCCATAGCCGTGAGCGCCGCTTCGTTGGGCGGTTCTGGCTTCAGATGGGTGGCGATACAACGAATACCACTGAGTCGTTCTGCACCGTAACGGGGCAATTCCATCGGTGGTATTTGCGTTTGACGCGGTGTGCCTACCCCGACGCGAATCACTTGTCCGCGACGGTTGATGTAGGCGCATATAGGCTGATTGACTTCTGTGCTAATTGCTGCCATACGCTGGGAAAACTCAGGCGTGGTGATGCGATCGCCCGGTATGCGCTGGTGATACAGCCGCTGTAGTTGCTTCAGCTGGCTGGACTTCAGACCTTGGAGATTTCCAAAAATAGTTTCTATAGGCGTTTATGACCAGTTAAATGGCCCCCCGAATCCTTATAGGTCTATTTTACAACAGGGTTTCGGCTCCTATCTCTCTCCTTTGAGGGATGCATTAGTAATTAGTTCACGGTGGGTATTTATTTGAAGCTATTTTGGTGATACTAACTCACAAATCGAGCATATTACTTTCAAGCATTCGCTAAATCAGATATAAGCTCCTCTTCTGTTAAATCAATCATTGCCACACCATAACGGTGTAAATTAAGTAAAAAAGTTACCCTATCTATCCCTGCTAATTGTGCAGCTAAACCAGAATAAATACGTTTCATTTCAAAGAGTTTAACTGCCATTGCCATTTTTGCTTCTTGTTCAAACTGTTCTCGTGTTTGTTGTAAGGCATCTGGTAAAGTTTCTGGATAGTCAATTTTAAGTTGTGACATGATTTTCTCAGGATGATCGTTTTGAAGTGAAGTCGTCATAAAGTCCTTCGTCTTCTGGTGCGTAGCCGTTCAAAAAGCCATCATGGTTACGAATGCTTTCAATTTCTTCCAGATGAATTATATTTTTATTTTCAGTTTCCCAGTCTTCACTATCCAAAATCGAGAATTCTGCTAATTCCGGCTCATTCAAAAAATCTTCAGCAATGGCAGCGATAAAAGGTTCTAGTATTTTGTGGCGTTCTGCCAAAGATAGGCTAGCAATTTCTTTCAGAGATAGCTGTTTTTGCTCTTGGGCGTTTTCTGACATTTGATTTATGTTCCTGAAGATGGGTGAAATTTATATTTAGTATTGTATTGGCATCGCATTTAATTTTCAGTCAATGTGTGAAGCTGATCGCTAAATTAATCGCTACATTAGTTTAGTTTTTATAGTGGTAATTGAATCAAGGCTTGAAAGCGTTCATCTTCGCGGATACTATCAAAATCTGAGTTGGTTTTTGCCCATTCACGGCATTCATCAGGACTTAGATTAATTGTTTGTTGTAAATTTTCCAGCGCCTGCTCAATATTACCTTGAACGGCATAACAGCAAGCTTTGTTGTACCAAGCTTGGTGGTCATCTGGTTTAAATTTCAGTGCTTGGTCGAAGGATGCGATCGCTTCTTCAGTGCGTCCTAAATCATTTAGCGCATAGCCGCGATTGTTCCAAGCTTGGTGGTAATCTGGTTTAAATTTCAGTGCTTGGTCGTAGGATGCGATCGCTTCTTCAGTGCGTCCTAAATCATCTAGCGCAATGCCACGATTGTTCCAAGCTTGGTGGTCATCTGGTTTAGATTTCAGTGCTTGGTCGTAGGATGCGATCGCTTCTTCAGTGCGTCCTAAATTTATTAGCGCATTGCCGCGATTGTACCAAGCTTGGTGGTAATCTGGTTTAAATTTCAGTGCTTGGTCGTAGGATGC
>NZ_CAXTTT010000034.1:0-60288 GCF_964247315.1 uncultured Nostoc sp. | reverse complement strand
ATACTTCCCCTGCCTCGCCTGCCTTTCTTCCTCTACACCTCTAGAATGTAAATTGCGAACCGAGAATCATCGTCCCAATCCCAACATCAGTAAAAATTTCGAGTAACAGCGCATGAGGAATGCGACCATCAATGATGTGTGCTGCACGGACTCCTTGAGCAAGCGATCGCACACAGCAATTCACTTTAGGAATCATCCCACCGCTAACTACACCATTGGCAATCAACTCGCGGGCTTCGCGGATATCTACTTTTGGAATCAAAGTAGATTGGTCTTTGTAATCTTTTAAAATTCCACTGGTGTCGGTCAGTAAAATTAACTTTTCTGCCCCTAGTGCAGCAGCGATTTCTCCCGCTACAGTATCGGCGTTAATATTATAAGCTTGCCCTGTCTCATCTGCGGCAACGCTAGATACTACCGGAATATAGCCATTGCTAGCAAGGGTTTCCAAAATCTTAATATTCACATTGCTGACTTCCCCCACAAAGCCGATGCCTTCTTGACCTTGGGAACGGGCTGTAAATAAATTACCGTCTTTACCGCAAAGTCCTACAGCCAATCCACCAGCTTGGTTAATCAGGGAGACAATTTCTTTATTAACTCGACCAACTAAAACCATTTCCACCACATCCATTGTGGCGGCATCAGTGACTCGCAGACCATTCTTAAATTGTGGTTCGATGCCCAGCTTATCTAACCAACTGTTAATTTCTGGGCCACCACCGTGGACTACAATCGGACGCAAGCCCACGCAGGATAAGAATACAATGTCGCGGATAACTTTGTCTTTGAGTGTGCTATCTTTCATCGCTGCGCCACCATATTTGACAACAACAGTGCGACCGGCGAATTGTTGAATATAAGGTAGTGCTTCGCTTAGTACACGCACACGAGTGGCTTCAGCTTGCCTGATGTATTCAGAATCGTTGTCCGTCATGAGGAGCCTAACAGAGAGAGTTAAAACCTATTTCAGTCAGTGTAGAAGACTTTGTAACCTGTAACAATATCTCATAGCTGCCAAGACTAAAAATAGGCTTTTTGTATAAGTCAGGACTTACGCAAAAACTCTCTGAAACTCCTATTCCTCCGTGTCCTCTGCGACCTCTGTGGTTCGATTTTCCGTTACCTTTGCGTAAGTCCTGTAGGTATGACTCACAAATTATCTTGTTTGGATGTCCAGACACTCAGAAGCAAGTCAAGAGACATCGCAGTAATGCGATTCTGCTGGATGAAAAAGACTGTTCTGCTATTAAGGAAAATCTTTACTTATTATCGGTCTCAGAAATGTGAAAATCTATAAAATAAGAACTAGCAACCAGAATCGAAAATTATCAGGATAAATTGAGGAATTTATTGCCAGAAATGCTCCTTCAAACCTCTAGAATTGAAATCATTCGGCTGAAGCTAGGGAATGAAAATGACCACGCTGCTAATTCAAACTGAAAGCACACCCCTAACGGTAAATTTTCCCTCGCTGGTGCAGATGACAAATGAGCAGTTCTATGAATTTTGTCAAGCTAATGGAGATTTGCGAATTGAGCGTACTGCCAATGGGGAAGTCATCATTATGCCACCAGCTTTTTCAGATACGGGCAACCGTAACTTTAACATTGCTGCACAGCTTGGGTATTGGACTGAACAAGATGGCACTGGCATAGGCTTTGACTCCAGTACAGGTTTTACGCTACCCAATGGAGCGATGCGTTCCCCTGATGCTTCTTGGATTGAACTGGAGCGCTGGAATGCCTTAACAGATGCACAAAAAGCCTCATTTGCACCAATTTGTCCCAGCTTTGTGATTGAGTTACGCTCCTCTAGCGACCGCTTGATAAAATTACAAGAGAAAATGCAGGAGTACATCGATAACGGTGCATCACTAGGCTGGTTAATTGATCGGCAGAATCGAAAAGTCTACGTTTACCGTCCGAATCGAGAAGTTGAAATTTTGGAAAATCCCGAAACAGTTACTGCCAATCCAGAATTACCAGGGTTTATCCTACGGATGGGCAAAATTTGGTAACTTGAGTCTTCCTAATGAGAAACTTGTGTTTTGAGAACGCTAGGAATTGCTTCAAGTATTCGCTGAGAGTAAAGTGATGTTCGTTGTTCGAGGAGCGATCGCATTACGCTACGCCATAATCTGTATACTGACGTTTGTATGGAGCTTGCAAACCCAAGACAATATCCTCTCGTAGTACTCCCATCATCACTAATTCCTCTGCTGGATTGCGATCGGTTAAATTCTGTTGCAGCCAGATTTTGCCATCTTTAATATCAAAATGCATCACGCATCGATAAATACGATTAAATCCTTGCCAACCGACATTCATCCATTGAAAATGATTGCGTTCTGTGTCTAAAATGAGTTGGACTTCGACATCATTATCAGAGACATGATCACTGGCATAGTTCGTCAACAATGTTTTAACATACTCTTGATATTTTGTTAGTTTATCCACTGTACAATCACCTCATCTACTGGATTGTAAAGAATTAATAGCACCTAATACTGTTCGATCGCAGTTTGAGTAAACTCCAGTTGAAAAAATGTTTGGTACGTATCCAATTGAACAGCTAAGTATAATATTCGCTCTGGTTCATATCCTGCTAATGCTAGACGGTAACTAAGGAATTGTCCCAAAGCGGAGTAAAAATCTGTAATTGCTGAGGGGTTTAAAAAGCTTTTGATTTCAATTGCTATTTTTTCATTTCCTTTTTCTGCGGCAATTATTTTCTCTGCGCCTAAATCAATTTGGAAGTTGACTTGCCCAAATTTAAATTTTAATGGATCGCTCGTAATTATCCATTGTTCTTTTTGCAAGGCTTTTTTAACTGATTCATGAAAAATGTCTTTTGCAGACACAGTTAGCTCAATGTTCCCCATTAATGAGAAACAGTTTTTTTCAGCACACTAGGAATTGCCTCAAGTACTCGCTGGGCAACGTCTTCAGGCGTATCTCCCTCGCGCTCGGTGATGTGTAAATCGGCTTGAGAGTAAAGTGGTGTTCGTTGTTCGAGGAGCGATCGCAACTTACCTTTAGGATCGGCATCTTGCAGCAGTGGTCTTGTGGTATCCTCAGCTAAACGGCTGTAAATTATCTCCACTGGCGTATCTAGCCACACTATTAAACCGTGGTGCAAGTAACCCCAATTTTCTCGCCGTAGCACAATGCCTCCACCAGTTGCTATAGTCAACTTTGTAAAAGCACAAACTTGTGAAAGTACGTCGCTTTCTAACTGGCGAAACCTCGCTTCCCCAACTTGTGCAAATAACTGATTGATAGATTTACTTGTTGCTTGGGCAATGACATCATCGGTATCGACAAAACCATAACCCAGTTCCTTTGCTAGTAAGCGCCCTACTGTCGTCTTACCAACGCCCATAATACCAATTAAGTACAGGTTGACTCCTTGTAATAAGCTGCTCACCAGTTGCTTCGCTCCAATTATTTTTGAGTGCTAAGTCACAGTTTTAAATTATAAACTCAACAACTCAATCTAGGATTTAAAAATACGGAGTTTTGCACATATCGCGCAACCAGATAAAATTACTTGATTGACAATCGTTATGCGTTTATCAAATTTACTTGTAACTTTTCTAACTTCCAATTATTTTTAAAATCTGCAAACTCATCTTTTATTTAAGAGGAATTAACTGCGGTTATTACCATCATTCATGTATTTAAAGTAACTTAGGCAATAAATTAACGATTCTTCTGTGAAATTACCATAAGTAATAAACGATGAATTTCTCAGGAATGTAGTAATTTTCCTGAAGTAACCAGATAATTGCTGCATAGCGATCGCAATGCTTAACTAAAAAATTAACCTAGCTTGTTTGAAACTTTATCCAATAATATCTGTCTATCTAAATAATCAGGGTTTTTACTCTGATGGTTAATTTTAAGTATATACAATACTGTGTTTCTAACAGCACAGGGTCGTTAGTCTAAAAGTTTAGTTATAACAAGACCCGCTCAATTAAATGTTTCTAATAAAGGTGTAAATAATGACTAATTTACCGCGGTCGCCCAAAAAAAGCTTGCAAAGAAATTGAAGTTTCGACACAAAGACTACTGCATATTCCACCCCAATAAGCCTGAATGAATAAATATTGTATGAATAAGGTGTCAACCATGACTCGAATTCGTGACGTTGTAGAAAGAGCTTTAGTAACCGGCTATTTAACAGTTGAAGCTGAAGAGCAACTACGACAACTGTTGACTACCCGATATGACTTGGAAGATTTTAATGCTTTCATGACTTTGCAGGAAGCTGCTATGACTGGTAAGGTCAAGCAGGAATCTAGAGAGCGGTGTGGCATCAAATAGAGATGTAGCCTGCTACTACATCTCACTGACGGGGGCGTTTACCATCATCTTCAAAATCATCATCATCCTCAAAAAATTCCCAATCATCATCATCTGCTTGATTGGTAGTTGGCGGCTGGTAAGGGGGGATAATTACCCGGTAATCAGCATCGTAAATTGATTCAGTTTTTCCCGCAGCTGTATTTTTTGGCTCGCGGTAGCTGTAAGAGTAAACTGAACCAGACCGAGAACTGCTTTTGGCTTCTGATTGACGTTCGTAAGTTGTTGAGTCTTTAGGCTGTTGAGCTTGAGAATTAGGAGTAGGTGCTGACTCTGACTGTTCATCAAAGTTCCAATCATCATTTCTATTGCTATTTGTCTCCCAATCATCAAATACCTCACTGCTAGACTCTTCATTTTTATTAGCTGGTGGTGGAGAACTGGCAGGGCGAGATGTAAATTCTTCTCTTTGGGTTGCTTTTACACGACTTGAAGGGGTGGTTGCTCTGTTAGGAGTTTGGCGTTGTCCTGCCACAAAATAATTAGATAAATTAAATAAGGTAGCAATCAATATCGATGTGAAAGCACCAGTGGCAGTACTGAACAAAATCCATATCGCTAGTGGTAATGGTTGAGTTCGCACGCCCAAAAATACTAGCGATAGGGCAGGTGAGAAATTTTGGACTAATAACAGCGTTAGTCCTCCCAGTACTGCCACCAATAAAATTAAGCGAATTACAGCCATAAAAAAGGTAAAAGGTAGAAGGCAAAAGGCAAAAGGTAAAAGGTAAAAGGCAAAAAGCAAAAGGCAAAAAGCAAAAGTAACTCTATCTTTCTTTTACCTTTCGGGTGACGCTTCTGCGTCGCTAACGCCACTTGACGCCAGTCCGCTCAAGTCGGGAGACCCGCCCACGCGGCTGGCTCCTTTATGCAGGTGTTCCCGTCCACCGCAGTGGCTCACCTTTTTACTTTTACCTTTTTACTTCCTGCCTTGCCACCGCTGAATTGGGATGCAGTCAATATCTAGTTGATCTAAAGCACGGGCAACTACAAAATCAACTAAATCCTCGATGGTTTGGGGATTGTGATACCAGGCGGGAATAGCGGGGACAACTCTCACTCCAACTTCTGCTAAAGAGGTTAAGTTACGTAGATGGATGAGACTAAAAGGGGTTTCACGCGGCACAATAACCAGCTTTCGCCCTTCTTTGAGTTGGACATCCGCTGCTCGTTCTAGTAGATCGGAACTCAAGCCAACCGCTAGCTTTGCCACTGTACTCATGCTGCATGGAATAATCATCATCCCCAGAGTGGCAAAGGAACCACTGGCAATTCCGGCTCCAACATCGCTCCAAGGATGACAGCGGAGTTTACCCAAAAGTGCAACACCAGCTTGCTCTCGCCAGAATTGTTCTTGCCCAGTTGGTTCTGATGGCATCCGAATTTCCTGTTCTGACTGCCAAACCATGTAAGTTGATTTAGAGGCAACCAATTCAATACTATACTCCGCTTCTAGCAAAAATTTGATCGCGCGAACAGCGTAAATCAGACCAGATGCGCCCGATACGCCTACAATTAAAGGTTTGGTGTTATTTGACACGTAAATTTTAGTGGATTTTACTCATCTTCAGAGTAAGGGTCTAGGTCATCAGGCTCCATGTCATTTGGTAAGTAGAGGTCTGAAAGCTCGTCATGGGAATCATTGTCAGTTAAACCTTTGGCGACGCCATCACTGCCGACTGTTACCAAATCAATTTGCTGACGGTAGTAATCGACACTTTTAACTTGGACGGCAACGCGATCGCCTAATCTGTAAGAAGCGCGATTTTTGCGCCCAAACAGTGCTTGTTGTCTGGCGCGATATTCATACCAATCATCTTTGAGAGAACTGACGTGTACCAACCCTTCTACCCTCAAAGGCACACCAGGATTACTGCTAGACTCCACCTCAGCGGCTGGGACTTCAATTTCTACAAAGAAACCGTAGGATTGAACCCCAGTAATCACACCTTGAAATACCTGACCGATGCGTTGCTTCATCAGTTGGGCTTTTTGCAGTCCAGCTAAATCGGCTTCGGCTTCTTGGACTTCTTTTTCTCGGTCATTTATTTGGACAATTACCCTAGTCAAATCGCTTTGCAGTTCTTGTTGCAATTCTGGGGGTAAAACGTTCCAGTTAATTTCCTCGTGGCTGGAGGAGTGGCGTAGATTAACGCGCTCTCTGACACGGGTATTGCGGCGATCGCGTCCGTTTTCGACTAGCGCGTAATACACTCTCTGCATGAGCAAATCTGGGAAACGCCGCAAGGGAGCGCTAAAGTGGACATATTGCGGTAGTGCCAGACCAAAGTGAGATCCTTTGGTGGTACTATATGCAGACGGCTTAAGTGTATCTTGTAATAAGTAAGTAAGAACTTGCTCAGAGGGAGATTCAGCAAAAGCTGTAGTCAAATGTTGGTAATCTAAGGGTTGAATATCAACTTCTGGATCTAATGTGAGGTCAACGCCTAAATTGACTGCCAATTTCAGCATTTCCTGGACATCTTCCATATCAGGAGTACCTTGAACTCGCCAGATAGCGGGAACACCAAGGGCATTTAAGTGAGTTGCAAACAGTTGATTAACTAACAGTACCAACTCCGTGAGTAGCGATCGCACTGGTAAATCATTCACCACTACAGCGCCGAGAATTCCCTCATCATAATAGGCGTTTTGGCTAGGTGGCAGATTCAACTGGAGGCTACCACGAGTCAATCGCACTTGTTTTACGGCAGTTTGCAAGACTTGGAGGTCTTGCAGGATTTGGGAAACCTGTGATGATTTATCTTCAGCTTCACCTGTGAGAATTGCTTGGGCAAGTTCAGTAGTCAGTGCAGTCTCGACATTGATTACGCTGGGTTGAATTTCCCATTCCAGCACTTCTCCCGATTGGGGATCGATGGTAATTAAAAAAGAGATGGTTAAGCGATCGCTCCCAGGTACTAAAGAACAGCGTTCTGCCACTGTTGGGGGCAAGATTGGCAACACCAATTCTCCTAGATAGACTGATTTGCCCCGTTTGAGTGCTTCTCTATCTAGGGCTTCGTCAGGTTGGACATAGTGAGAAACATCGGTGATATGAACGCCCAAAAGCCAATTTCCGGCTAAGTTTTTTTCTAAACTAAAAGCGTTTTCTATAACTTTGGTATCACTATTTACCCCTTCAATCGTGAGAGTATACAAATTACGTAAATCCAGCCGATTTTTCAGGTCTGCTTTGAGGAGCTTTTTGGGCAACTTGGCGGCTGCTTCTAAAACATTATCTGGAAAAGTCCGGGAAAGGTCGTGTTTGCACGTAACTAAATCTATATCAGCAGCAGCTTCGGCATCGCTACCGAGGATTTGCACCACTCGACCAAGCGGAGGATATTGTGCCAACGGGTAACGTAAAACTTCCACATGAACCAGATGATCGATCGCATCTTCTAACTTTGCCCCGTTCGGTTGAATCTTGAGTTCAAACAGCAATCGATCGTCTAAAGGCACAGCCCGAAAACCAGTTTCTACTTGCTTGATTCGTGCTAGTAAGGTGTGGTTAGAACGTTCGAGAATCAGCTTCACCTCACCTTCTGGAGAGCGACGGCGACTGCCTTCTTTCAGAACTCTCACCAAAACGCGATCGCCATTCCAAGCATTACTCAGATGACTTTCGCGGATGTAAATATCCTCGGCTCCTTCTACATCTTGAATAGCAAAGCAAAAGCCTTTACTAGAACAACGGAGTTTTGCCTCAATTATTCCCTCTTCTGAAACACGGCGGTACTTGCCCCGTTCCTTCACTAAAATACCGATTTTTTCCAGAACATCTAAGGCAATGTGAAGCTTTTGTAAACTTTTTTCATCTTCACAGCCAAGTTTCTTTTCTAAAACCTTCCGAGCTACCAATTTATCATCGGTGAAATTGGCAAGGAGTGTAGCGATTGAAAATTCCATGCAGTGAACCGACCTTTGGTCAAAACATCATTTGTTGTTTAATCTGGTTCATTTCTGTATACCCTCACGGCTTACAGAAATAAGCTGGAAACTAATTGCCTTGAAGCAAGCTTCCTAAGTTCTAAGGAAAGGAAGCCAGACTCAGTAAGAGCGAGAAACTACTCCCGCAGTTCCTTTGCAAAGAAGCCGACCCACGGACAACTCTGGGCATTTACGAACTTCTCACTGCACGGTGCTCTCAGAATTCGCCTGCGTTCAAGTCCCTTCACCTAACCAAACTTAAGATTGCACGCCTGATTAAAATTTAGCCCCGCTAGTTAATTACGCGACGGGTTTTTGAGAAGCTGGGTTTAGAGAATCCATACTGCCCAAAAGCGCTATGCAGGGGAGCCACTGCCATCTTGGGGTCTCCCCAAGTGGAGGAGGCAGTGCGGTCTTGGGGTCTCCCCAAGTGGAGCAACTGCCGTCAAGTGGCGTGGAAACTACAGGTGTTTGATTGTCTAGAGAGAAGGTAATTTTACGCCATTAGACTCTGATTTTTAACTAGGAGGAACTGCTGGTGAACCCAATTTTCCCACATGTAGAATCGGTAACAATTAGGTAAGCAGCTTAATAAGCAGCGAGGGCGAACCTTATCTCCATTATTGTAGATTTAGAGGGCACTTCCAGAAAATAGTTCTAGATATAGACTTGGGTAATTAGTATAGCATTGCAAGCAAGACTACCCAGATTAAGTTAGCACTGACCAAAAATTTCGTCAAAAAAGAGCTACTGCTACAATCGGAACACCAGGCAAAGCAAGAATATTACCTTGATGGCTTAGAGCAGAGAATTATACCTACTCATCGTCTGCCAAGAAACTGATGACACATAGTAAATAATTAAAAATGAATAAATGCAATATTGGCAGGCATCCTGCGTATCGAGTGGATGTAAATTAAAGTAAGGGCAACCGATCTCGCTTGAACATACAGGCAGTATCAACCCCGTTATTAAAAATATTTAGATTGGTAGCAGTATTATGTTGGCTCAATTCCAGAGCTTGTATCCCAAGGGCAGTCTGATTTCTGAATTAGTGCAAATTTTTCAAGGAAAATATATTGTCCGAGCAAGCGTGCAAATTGAAGGCGTAACCCGTGCTACGGGTATGGCAGCAGCAGAAACAGTAGAAGCAGCAGAAGACCAAGCCAGAACCAGGGCACTGATAGTTTTGGGTATTACAAACGCGCCACCAGAATCAGTGGCGTTGACCTCAAATCCAGTTTCTCCAGCACAGCTAAATCCTGACTTGAATACTAAAGGTGGATTGAGTGAGTCTGCTGCTTATTCCTCTGCAAAAGATGAGGATTTTGTTAGTAGTCAGTGGTCAGTAGTCAGCAACAAAGAGATATCTATACCGCCTTCCAAACAACAGAACATCAAACCAGAAGTAGTAACAAGCAGTAACGAACAATACGGCTATAGCAATGCTGCGCCCCTATCAAACGATACCTATAGCCAGGATTTAGATCAAAACTTTCCGATGACTGCCAACCGGGAGCTAGAATTCGATCCTCCAGTTGAGAACTTGGAAATAAATTTTGATAACCAGCCAGAAAATCAAACCTTTCCGGCAATTTCTGCCAACAATGTCACACCATTTACACCTCGGAGTTACAGCCCTCAAGAAAATGTCATTACCCCGCCAGCAACAGCAAAGAGAAAGAAAAAAGCTGAACCCGTGGATTTATCGGATGTAATTGCTAAAACAGATGTCGAACTTCAGCGCTTAGGCTGGACACCAGAACAGGGACGGGAGCATCTAATTGAAACCTACGGTAAGCGCGGGCGGACTTTGTTGACTGAAGAAGAATTACACGGATTTCTCAAATACTTACAATCTCAGCCAGACCCAATAGCGGGATTTTAGTTAGTAATTAGTCATTCGTCATTTTTAATTAGGACTTACGCACACTCTACGAATTCTCGGCGCTCTTCTCTTCGATACGCTGCGCGTTGGCGGAAGCCTCTCCAAGAGTTGGCGGTTCTATAAATTAAGCTTTTTAGCAATTTGTGCATAACTCTTAGTAATAACTAATACGAAATTGCCAAAGATAGTATTATTTGTGTGGAAATAACAACTGTCATTGACTATGCCTCGTGTGCGAATTGAAATTGTGCCGCACCTGGGCTATCCAGAATTGACTCGTCTAGAACTTATGCATTGACTAAAGTAGACAATTAGTGAATAAGGGTTAATGAGGGAAAAATACCCTCCTGAGTCGAGAAAGATCAAAAGCGCGATCGCGCTTTTGATTGGCTAGTTCGCAGTATTGACTACACCCGTGCATCTACACTGACTTGATACTGAACTTTGTTTGAGCTAAACTGTCTGCTCCGGATAATGACGAAGTAATTTCCTGCGGCTAGATTCTGGCGTGTAATTTGGTGGGAAAATGAGTCGCGACTTTGACCAATCACTTCGCCTTGATTGCGATCAATTTGACCATTGTTGTTTGAATCCCTAACTAATAACAAATCTGTCCGTCCTCCGTTCGGGGCAACCCCTTCCAGTCTTAAACGTAAGTTAGAGCGCCCCGTGAGTAGCACTTTTCTAAAGTCTTCTAAGTCATCGGTGGTGGTCACATCGCCTTTGATCTGAAGAAATCCTTGACCACTATTCAAATTCCCCTCGAAATCCGCTGCAAAAATGCTATTGTCGTTATCGGGTGTCGCAAAAGCTGGGGAAATTAATCCACAAGTCAATAAAGTTAGCAACGTTAGCTTTAAACTCGATTTGAAGTAATTCATGATGTTTCTTCCTGAAGATAAATGATTGATTTTTGGTATTACACACTGTACAAAAGGACTATCATGTGTGTAATGAAATTTAGTCGTTTCACTCTATTGGACACTACCTTTAGATCGCTAGCGATCGCTGGCTAATAGTAAAAAAATCAAAATTGAATGCCTGAAAATCCATGTCCATATTTAGTTAGTTCTCTCAATGCGTAAGTCCTAAAGTACTTAAAAGTTGCATAATTTTGTACTCTTGATTGTTTGAGAATTAGTAGGCAAAGTTTAAAATTTAATAACTTTAATAGTTCATCTTCTCCGAGGTATAGTAGGTGAATTTGAGTGGAGGGCAGTTGACTTGGTGTCTTTGTAACCTAAATCTAAATTAAGCTTTTCATAAAAAAAATACAGTCTGAAAAAGACTTTAATAGTATGAAGTTGAAAATAAAATTCAAATTGCTTGGTATTATTTAGTCACAAAAAGTCTGTTTTGATAACATTGCTCTACTCCAGCAAACTGGTTTTGAGGCTATTGTAGAGCGACAAATTATGGTTCTTCCCAACTTTTGATGATCCTATGTCAGGAGCGAAATGTGTATCTTCAGACAATTAAAAGTTGGAATTTATTTAATATCTGCTACCGGATCAAGACTACCTTCATCTCGACAAATAGGATCTTGACCCTTTAAAATCGAGTTTTGAAGTCAAATAACCCCTCTTCAGTTATGAAAAGGGGTTATTTTTAAGGTTTAAGGAAATTAAAAGTGGTAAATCACCATTTACCAATCGTGACTATTAATTAAGAACAGCAACTGCTGGGCGACTACCAGCAGCGTGACGGTCAATCACCTGGTCAATCAAACCGTATTCGCTGGCTTCCTCTGGCGACATGAAAAAGTCACGCTCAGTATCTTCAGCAATCCGCTCAATTGGTTGACCTGTATGTTCGGCTAAATAGTCGTTTAGCCGCCGCTTATGGTAGAGAATTTCCCGCGCCTGAATTTCAATATCAGTCGCCTGTCCTTGAGCGCCGCCTAAAGGTTGATGAATCATAATCCGAGAATGAGGTAGACTCATCCGCTTACCCTTAGTACCCGCGCTGAGGAGAAAAGCGCCCATACTCGCCGCCAATCCGGTACAAATTGTACAGACATCAGGGCGAATATGTTTCATAGTGTCAAAAATGCCCATACCAGCCGTCACCGAACCACCGGGAGAATTGATGTACATATAAATGTCTTTCTCCGGGTCTTCAGCATCCAAATACAGCAGTTGGGCAACAATCAAGTTGGCAATATTGTTATCAACTTGTTGTCCCAAAAAAATGATGCGCTCACGTAACAGCCGTGAGTAGATGTCAAAGGCGCGTTCACCTCGACCCGATTGTTCAATAACGATAGGAATCATGGAAGCGTGTTTGTGGCTACTTTAAATACATTTTATCGGTGACAGCACGAAACTGGGGCTGATTTCTACTATTCCCAGGTACATATAAGTAAATCTTGGCTATTCTGTCTTATTTAACAAAGGAGCAAAATGTGCTTTTGCAATAAATTCAACTTTTAAGGACACTTTTTAGCGACAAAAGCTGTCTAAGAAAATATCCCAATTTAGAGAAGAATAAATCAAAAAACTTCAATTGTCGCCAATCTTATATTTTGGATTTTGCTACACAACCTTGGCGATGTATTGATTAGACCGATAACCGAAATCCGATTTGCTTAGGAAATTATATTAACCATTAGTAACATTTTAAACATTTTTTTAGAATTTCCTACGGCATTTATGGAGTTATTTTTGTTAGATTCGGTTAATCGAGAGTACAAGGTGTATTTAGAATAACCAGTCGCAGTTGAAATGCTATCCACTCAGAGAGAGACGTGCCATGCTGGAAAAACTCATACAAGCCGCCATCATCACCTTCTTGCTCCATCTGATAGCAGGACTTAGCCCAAATACTTTAATGCAAACAAAGACAGCATCACCTATGCAGCAAGAAATGCCACCAAATATTGTTAGCTTGCTATTGCGATCTTTTCAATAGAATGTTTCATAAGTTGCACAGGTGTAAGTAATTCGGCGTACATAAACTTAATTATATAGATGATTCCTTTATAGTTAGCTTTGACTACAAAACTGCAATTTTTTACACTAACTTACTTAGGCAAGATTAAAAACATAAAGTATAATTCGCTCGTTGAGTTTTTTACTTACAGCAGTTTTCATGTATTTGAACCACATTTGTCGTAGGGGCGCAAGGACTTGCGCCCCTACCGCGTGGTCTATTTACCTGAAAATAGCTGGAATGTACATAGCTGTCTAGGCTCACACTCCTGAGAACAGGGTAGACTGAGCAAAGAAGGCAAACTTACTTGCGTTTGATTATGACTAATCGCCTTGCTGAAGCTAAGAGCCTCTATCTTCGCAAACACGCCGAAAACCCAATTGACTGGTGGCCTTGGTGTGATGAAGCACTTGCAACTGCAAGGGCGCAAAATAAACCGATTTTTCTCTCCATTGGCTATTCTAGTTGCCACTGGTGTACTGTCATGGAAGGCGAAGCTTTTTCTGATATTGCGATCGCTGACTACATGAATACTAATTATCTTCCCATCAAAGTAGACAGGGAAGAAAGACCTGACCTCGATAGCATCTATATGCAAGCTTTGCAGATAATGAGCGGCCAAGGGGGTGGTTGGCCTTTAAATATTTTTCTTTCCCCAGAAGATTTAGTACCGTTTTATGCTGGTACTTATTTCCCTGTAGACCCGCGCTATGGTCGTCCGGGATTTTTGCAGGTGTTGCAAGCGCTTCGCCGTTATTACGATACAGAAAAAGCAGAATTACAGCAACGCAAAGCCTTAATTATTGAGTCGCTGCTCACGTCTGCGGTGTTACAAGATGGTACAACAAATGAGCTTGAAGACCATGAATTACTGAGCCAAGGTTGGGAAACCAGTACAGGCATAATTACTCCTAGTCAATCTGGCAATAGTTTTCCGATGATTCCCTACACAGAATTAGCACTGCGGGGAACTAGATTTAATTTTGAATCTCGCTATGATGGCAAGCAAGTTTGTACCCAGCGGGGACTAGACTTGGCGCTGGGCGGCATTTATGACCATGTAGCCGGTGGTTTTCATCGCTATACTGTTGACCCGACTTGGACAGTACCTCACTTTGAAAAGATGCTCTACGACAATGGACAAATTGTGGAGTATCTGGCTTCTTTATGGAGTGCAGGAGTACAAGAGCCAGCCTTTGAGAGGGCGGTTGCTGGGACTGTACAATGGCTGAAGCGAGAAATGACTGCGCCAGAAGGTTACTTCTATGCTGCTCAAGATGCCGACAGCTTCACTGAATCCACGGCGACAGAACCAGAAGAAGGAGCCTTTTACGTCTGGAGTTACAGCGAATTACAACAACTGTTAACGCCTGAAGAATTAACGGAATTACAACAACAGTTTACTGTTACCTCTAACGGCAACTTTGAAGGACTTAATGTTTTACAAAGAAGGAATTCAGGCAAGCTGAGTGAAACGCTAAAAACGTCACTGAGCAAGATGTTTACCGCTCGTTATGGCGTTAATTCTAAGTCACTAGAAACTTTTCCTGCTGCTCGTAACAACCAGGAAGCAAAAACTATTAACTGGCCAGGTCGCATTCCCTCGGTGACAGATACGAAAATGATTGTCGCCTGGAATAGCTTGATGATTTCTGGGCTGGCTAGGGCTGCTGGGGTTTTCCAACAACCTTTATACCTGAAATTAGCAGCACAAGCGGCGAATTTTATTTTGGAAAATCAGTTTGTCGGTGGGCGTTTCCAGAGACTCAACTACCAAGGAGAACCAACCGTTTTAGCGCAGTCTGAAGACTATGCTTTGTTTGTTAAAGCTCTGCTAGATTTACAAGCTTCCAATCCTGAACATGAGCGATGGTTAGAAAATGCGATCGCTATCCAAGATGAGTTTAACGAATTTCTCTGGAGTGTAGAATTAGGCGGTTACTATAACACATCAAGCGATTCTAGTCAAGATTTAATTGTTAGAGAGCGTAGTTATGCTGATAATGCTACACCTTCAGCCAATGGAGTTGCGATCGCTAACCTTGTGCGTCTGGCCCTACTCACCGATAATCTAGATTATTTGGATTTAGCGGAACTTGGTTTGAAAGCTTTTAAAAGTGTAATGCATCGCGCTCCCCAAGCTTGTCCCAGCTTGTTCACAGCTTTGGATTGGTATCGAAACTCTACTTTGATTCGCAGCACAACTGAGCAAATCAACGCTTTGATTCCCAAGTATTTACCGGCGGCTGTGTTCGCCATCACATCTGATTTTCCAGAGGGAAGCGTTGGGTTAGTTTGCCAAGGTTTGAAGTGTCTTGCACCAGCAGAAAGTGTTGAGCATTTATTGCAGCAAGTGCAGAAAAGTCTAAATAGGGCGTAGGGTATAGGGCAAAACAGTTCCGAGTTTCGAGTTCCGAGTGCTGAGTAAAGAAGTGAGATTCCCCACTCAGCACTCAGCACTCCTGAAGAGCATAGGGCATGGGGCAATGACGAGCCGAAGCAAATTAACCGCGATTGTATTAGCTGGCGGCAAGAGTTCTCGCATGGGTCACGATAAAGCCTTAATTCCCATTCAAGGGGTACCATTGTTGCAGCGAGTTTGTGGGATTGCTCAAAGCTGCGCTGATACTGTTTATGTAGTAACTCCCTGGCCAGAACGCTATCAAGATTTACTTTTGGCTGATTGTAAGTTTATTCGGGAAGTACCTTTATCTGGAGAATCTCTAGCCCACGGGCCTTTAGTTGGATTTGCTCAAGGGCTAGCCGAAGTCAAAACAGATTGGGTGCTGTTGCTAGCTTGCGATTTACCAAGATTGCGGGTTGAGGTGTTGCAAGATTGGGCAAGTAGACTTGATAGTGTGGGGGATAATGCGATCGCAGCTTTAGCTTGTCATCCAAAAGGCTGGGAACCTCTGTGTGGTTTCTATCGCCGTCGCTGTTTGCCACAACTCTTAGAGTTTATCAACCAAGGGGAGCGATCGTTTCAACAGTGGCTTCGGCAATATCCTGTAGAAGTTTTGCCCTTAGCAGAACCAGAAATGCTGTTTAACTGTAATACACCAGAAGACTTGGCTTTAAGTTGAGTTGGGGAATCAGAACTTAATCGTGAACTGAACCTGCGGAAACTCTGGTTATAAAGTCATTTTTCGGATGATTTGAATTTACCTCTATAGTTCAACACAGTTCAGATCAGCCCAAAACCCTGATATAGAGATGCGATTTATCGTGTTTTGGTTGTTTGAGATTTAAACTCATTAAAATTAGTACATAATAAAAACTTTTATCACATAACCACCAATGCTATTTCCTGAAAATGAAAGCCAAAGGAGCTTTAATTTACTTTTCGCCAAAAATCCCACCCCTATGTGGGTATATAACCAGAATAATCTACAATTTTTAGATGTAAATGAAGCTGCTATTGTTCACTACGGCTACTCACGAGAAGAGTTTTTGCAAATGCGAATAACTGACATTTGCCTTTCAGAAGATGTGCCTATCTTGCTTGAATATTTAGAACAAAAGCACTCTAACTTAGATTTTATTGGGCGATGGCGACATCAACGAAAAGACGGACAGATTATTGATGTTGAAATTTTCACACAGATAATAGACTATGGCAGTTATAAGGATCGCTTAGTTCATATACGAGACATCACAGAACACAAACAAATAGAAAAAACTCTTCAACAAAGTGAAGCTAGATTTCGAGTTATTTCTGAAGCCATTCCTATTCCATTTATTATTTCACGGGTGTCTGATGGGTTAATTTTATACGCTAATACAGAGTTGTTTCAAACATTTCAGTTTTCTCCAAAGTATTTAGTTAATCGCAAAAAGATTAGAGATTTGTATCATAATTTGACAGATTTAGAAGTACTATTAACAGTTTTTAATCAGCAAGGTTTTATTCATAATTATGAACTGCAATTAAAAAAAGCAGATGGAACTCGTTTTTGGGCGATCGCTTCTTTACAGTATTTAAATTTTAACAATGAACCAGCAATTTTAACGGTATTTAATGATATCAATGACCGCAAAAATGCCGAAACAAAACTCCAAGAACAAAATGAGTTTTTGCGGATAATTTTTGAGAGCATACCATTGATGATTGCCCTAATTGCTCCTAATTGCAAACTCCAATGGGTCAACCAAGAATGGGAAAATATTCTAGGTTGGAAATTTCAAGATTTCCAAACTCGTAATGTCTTGGAAGTGTTATATCCTAATCTTGAATATCGACAGCATGTAATTAATTTTATGCAGTCTGCACAACGCAATTGGGGTGACTTTAGAACTCAGATGCGCAATGGTCGTTTACTAGATACGTCTTGGACGTATGTTTACCTTTCAAATGGTCAAATTATCGGTATTGGACAAGATATCACAGAACGTAAGCAAACTGAACTAGCTTTAAAAGCCCAAGCCGAGCGGGAGCAATTAATGCGAACTGTTTCTCAACGGATTCGTCAATCTTTGAATCTTCAAGATATTCTAAATGCAACAGTTCGAGAAGTACGAGATTTACTTGGGGTTGAGCGAGTAGTAGTTTATCAGTTTGACTCAGAGATGATCGGCACAATTATGGCAGAATCAGTGGAACCTGGATGGACGGTTTCTTTGGGTATACAGATTCATGATACGTGTTTTCAAACAGGCGCAGAAGTGGAATATTATCAGGGACGCAAACGAGCGATCGCTAATATTTATGAAGCTGGACTAACTGATTGCCATATTCGCCTGTTAGAACAGTTTGAGGTGAAAGCAAATTTAGTTGTGCCCATTTTACTCGAAGTAAGCTCTCAAAACCCTGGCTCCCACATTTGGGGTTTACTGATTGCTCACCAATGCTCTGGTTTTCGTGAGTGGGAAGAAAATCAATTAGATTTGCTCGATCAAGTGACAGTCCAATTAGCGATCGCAATTCAACAATCCAGCATCTTAGAGCAAGCTAAAACTGAACTTGTTCAAAGACAAAAAGCTCAAATCAAGTTAAAAACGGCCTTAGCTGAAAAAGAAGTTCTTTTAAAAGAAGTTCATCATCGAGTTAAAAATAATTTACAAATTGTCTCCAGTTTATTACAACTTCAGTCTCAAACTCTCAAAGACCCGGAAATAATCAAAGTTTTTCGAGAAAGTCAAAATCGAATTGAGTCAATATCTCTAATTCATAAAAATTTATATACTTCAGCGAATATCGGACAAATTGATGTCGCTGACTATATCAGTAATTTAGCAGCCAGCTTGCTAATTTCCTATCAAATATGGCCTGGTAAAATTTCTCTAGAAACTAATATAGATTCAGTAAGCTTGAATGTCGATCAAGCTATTGCCTGTGGATTGGTGATTAACGAATTAATCTCCAATGCCCTCAAACACGCTTTTCCCAATCAACAAGTAGGCACAATCAGTATTGCTTTACACAATACTGGCAA
Organism: uncultured Nostoc sp.; assembly: GCF_964247315.1. Classification (GTDB taxonomy): domain Bacteria; phylum Cyanobacteriota; class Cyanobacteriia; order Cyanobacteriales; family Nostocaceae; genus Nostoc. The sequence goes on along the minus strand of NZ_CAXTTT010000034.1, from coordinate 41,734 downwards.
TAGTATCGAAATGACTATCCGAGATAATGGGATTGGTTTACCAGATAATTTAGATTGGAGAAATACTGATTCTTTGGGTTTGTCATTAGTACATGATTTGGTTACAGAACAATTAGAAGGCGATATTACTCTAGAACGCGATCGTGGAACAGTATTCAAAATAAAATTTACGCAGTTAACTTTGCATTAATAAATATAAAATGGGTCAAGCTAGGATTTTAGTCGTTGAAGATGAAGTGATTGTGGCTAGAACTATTGCTAGTCAACTCAGTCAACTAGGATATATTGTTACAGGTACAGCTTCATCTGGAAAAGTTGCCATTGCCAAGGCATCGGAAACTCAACCAGAACTAGTATTAATGGATATTATTCTTAAAGGTGATATGGACGGTATTGCTACCGCCACTCAGATTCGCCAGCAGTTAGATGTACCTATAATTTATTTAACCGCTTATGGCGACGATCATACTTTAGAAAGAGCCAAAATTACCCAACCTTTCGGATACATCGTTAAACCATTTACTACAAAAGATTTAAAAATCGCGATCGAGATCGGTCTTTTAAAACACCAGTTAGAACGTGAACTCCGGGAAAATCGAGATCAGTTAGCAACTCTTTTAAACTCGATGAGTGATGCTGTAATTGCCGCAAATGAGCAGGGAAAAGTAACATTTATGAATCCTGCGGCTGAGGTGCTGACTGGCTGGCAGCAAAAAGATGCTTTAGGAAATGAGGCAGCAAAAATTTTTCATCTTGTCGATGAAGTGACAGAGACAACATTAGAAAACCCTGTTACAAAAGTGCTACGGGAACAACAGGTTGTTTATTTAGGGGAATTCACATCTCTAATTACAAAAAACGGCAAAAGAGTTCCAATTGGCGATAGTGTTTCACCACTAAGGCGAGGATCTGACCAGATAAATGGTGTAGTAGTTGTTTTCTGGGATCTTAGCGAACTACGCCAAACAAAATTGCTAGAGCAAGCATTAGAGAAGGAGCAAGAACTTAACCATCTCAAGTCCCTATTTATCTCTACCGTATCTCATGAGTTCCGTAATCCCCTAACTGTTGTTCAAACCGCAGTAGAACTCATGGAAATGCAAGGAGCAAATTTGACAGATACAAAAAGAGGCATCTATTTAAAGCGAATTCAAGGCGCTGTGCAATCTATGGAAAAACTCATGGAAGAAGTGCTATTTATGGGTCGAGCGGAAGCAGAAAAACTCATATTCAACCCTGCTCCTCTTAACCTAGAGCAATTTTGCCGAGAGTTAATTGAAGATTTTTTGATTGTTAAAAGCAGCGTGTGTGAAATTGTTTTTACCTGTCATAGTGAGAATACGTCTGCTGTAATGGATGAAGGACTTTTACATTACCTGTTTGCAAATCTTCTTTCAAACGCGGTTAAATATTCTCCCCAAGGTGGCAAGATTCAGTTTGATTTAATATGCGACCCAATTGAGAAAGTAGCAACTTTTTACATTCAAGATCGAGGTATGGGCATTCCCGAACCAGACCAAGCTCGACTGTTTGAATCATTCTACCGAGCCTCAAATGTCAAATCAATTCAGGGTACTGGATTGGGGTTAGTAATCGTTAAAAGGTGCGTCGATGCTCATAGGGGTCAAATCAGTGTCACAAGTGAAGTTGGAGTTGGTAGTAGATTTACAGTAATTTTGCCCTTAAATTCAGAATTATGAGTTATAAATTCTTCTTCAACTTACATCCTGATTTTTGTTACCAATTAGGGTTTGGTAGTGGCGCCATTTTTCCTGCTGACGCGCTCTTTTGTCTTCGGTGAGGCTATCAAAACAATAGGGACAGGAGATACCTTGCTCATATTTGGGAGACGCTTTATTTTCCTCAGAAATCGGCCGCCCACAACAGAGGCACAACTCATAACTTCCTTTCTCCAACCCATGACCAACGGCTACCCGCTCATCAAAAACAAAACATTCTCCTTCCCATAAACTTTCTTGGGCTGGAACTTCCTGCAAATACTTCAGAATGCCGCCTTTGAGATGATAGACTTCTGCAAAGCCTTGGGCAAGCATGAAGGATGAAGCTTTTTCACAGCGAATGCCGCCTGTACAAAAGAGAGCAACCTTTTTGTGTTCAGTTGGGTTGAGATGGTGACGCACATAATCGGGAAATTCGCGGAATGATTCAGTTTGGGGATTTTCTGCCCGTTGGAAAGTACCGATATTCACCTCATAATCATTGCGGGTATCAATCACCGTTACTTCTGGATTGGAAATTAAATCATTCCATTCTTGGGGATTGACATAGATGCCAACTTGCTCATTTGGGTCAATTTCTGGCAATCCCAAAGTGACAATTTCTTGCTTCAACCGCACCTTCATCCGCTCAAAGGGTGGGGTTTCGGTATAGGACTCTTTGGATTCTAAGTTTGCCAAACGGGGGTCAGAACGCAGAAACCAGAGAACTGAGTCAATCGCCTGACGCGAACCGACAATTGTACCGTTAATCCCTTCAAGTGCCAGCAAAATCGTCCCCTTGACACCTTGCGCTTGGCAGTAAGACAGCAGAGGATCTTGTTTTTCGGCAAAATCTGGCAGCTTAACAAATTTATACAGTGTTGCGACAACTTGGGTATTTTCTGGCTTCATCCCTTTGGTAATAAAACAATATAAGTTACAATAACAACGGTAATCAAAGTTTATCTACTATTTTAAGTTTATGGGGGTTTAGCTCAGTTGGTAGAGCGCCTGCTTTGCAAGCAGGATGTCAGCGGTTCGAGTCCGCTAACCTCCATTGGAAATGTTTGATTAAAATGTGCTATACCTGCGGTTCTTGCTAGCCTACGCACATTTAAATCAATTAAAATCCATTTATTATCAAACAAATGGGGTTATTTTCCTTGTTAGGCAAGGGATTTGGGGAGAGGAAAGTATGGTATTGCATCCATTGCACCGATTTAAAGCCGTACTTAGTTAGAAGAATCTCTGGATCAGGAGGTGAACTCTGACTTGACAGCACTCAGGTAATTTGCTCGTTCAAAATTTGACTTATCTATACTTAGGGGGTTGTTTGGAAAAGCGTCCATTAGGGTTAGTGGCAATTGTTCTCTACAAATCATTTACCGCCTTGCTGCTTATAGTTACTTCGATCGCTTTATTATTGACATTAAAAAATTATCAAACTCTAGAGGCGTTTTCAGAAAATTATGTTTTAGAAGGTAAATCGATAATTATTGATTGGCTCTTAAAGAAAGTTGTTAACTTAAATCCTAGAACTCTGGCATTTAGCGGTATCGGAACCGGAATCTATGCTATTGTTACTGCGATTGAAGCCGTTGGTTTATGGTACGAAAAGCGTTGGGCACATGTCTTAGTATTGGGACTTGTCGGTATCAGTATTCCACCAGAGATTTATGAATTAATTCGGGGAATATCTTTGATTAAAACATTAGTTTTTGTGTTAAATCTAGCTGTATTTGTCTATTTATTCCGAAATTTTCCTAAACATCCCAACTAATTTTTGATTCGATACTTAGGGTTTATCGTTGAAAAGTTAAGGAGTGCTGAGGAACCAAGACAGCGAAAGATAGTGATTAAAAAGCTAGACCACAAAAGGCTCAGAGTTTACGCAAAACCAAGACCCCCACGTTGTACAATCGCTAGAAATACAATCTGGAGAGCGACTTGCCTAGATCGATTCAGTTTACTCAACCACCATTGAAATTTATTCCCCAACGGTTGAATCCGCTGGTACTCCAGATTTTTCGGTGGTTACTGCCGATCGCACTACGGTTTCGTACTCGCCCTTGGCTATCGGCTGGGATTGTCAAGGTTGAAGCCAAGAATGTTGAAGTATTAGTTGAACTCTATCAACAATTTCAGGCTGGAAAAATTCGCTTTTTGTTGGCATTTCGCCACCCAGAGGTAGAAGATCCTCTCTGTATGCTGTATTTGCTTTCTTGGATTGTGCCACAAGTTGCCTGTCAAAAAGGTATTGCACTAAAATCCCTGGTTCACAGCTATTTTCTTTATGACCGAGGTATGACAGTTTGGGCTGGAAAGTGGCTAGGTTGGCTGTTCTCTCTGCTGGGGGGTGTGCCGGTTCGTCGTGGTAGGCGACTAGATCGGCAAGCTATCCAAAATGCAAGGGAGTTGTTTGCTAATGGCGAACTTCCGATCGCAGTGGCACCGGAAGGCGGTACTAATGGTCATAGTGGCATTGTTAGCCCCTTAGAACCTGGCGTTGCTCAAATGGGGTTCTGGTGTGTAGAAGACTTAGAAAAAGCTAACCGTTCTGAGACTGTGATCGTTGTGCCAATTGCTATCCAGTATCGCTACGTTGAACCACCTTGGTCTAAACTAGATTGGCTCTTAAGTAAGTTAGAAGCTGATAGTGGCTTGAAAGTTTTGGAAATTGATTCTGGCGAGCGCGAAGAGATTTACCATCAACGCCTCTTTAGGTTGGCTGAATATCTGATTACCGAGATGGAAGAGTTTTATCGTCGTTTCTATCATCAAGACATTCCAAAAACTATTTCAACTGATGAATCTGCTAGTGCTAATCAGGTATTAGTTGCCCGACTCCATCGCTTACTGGATAAGGCATTACAAGTTGCCGAGCAATATTTTGGAGTTCAAGCGCAGGGTAATTTTATTGACCGCTGTCGCCGCTTGGAAGAGGCTGGCTGGAGTTACATTTACCGAGACGATTTGCCAGAGATCAATGCTTTACCACCCTTCAAACGCGGTTTGGCAGACTGGATTGCTGAAGAAGCCGACTTGCGAATGCGGCACATGCGGATAGTGGAAAGTTTTGTTGCAGTCACAGCTACTTATATTCAGGAACAACCGACGGCGGAACGGTTTGCAGAAACAGCTTTGCTTGTATTTGATATGCTTTCTCGAATTCAGGATACAACACTTCCGGGGCGACCTCGCTTAGGTTTGCGACAAACACAAATCACTGTGGGAGAGCCAATTTCAGTTACAGAACGCTTCAGAAATTGTCAGGGCGATCGCCAAGCGTCTAGACAGGCTGTGAGCGATTTGACACAAGATTTGCAAATCGCTTTAGAGAAGATGATTAGATAGTAGAAATTCTAAGACTTTTTCGCTCGAATTTTGTCAAAGATTGCACCTTCATCAAAGAATTTTTTCTGAATTTCGTCCCATCCTCCTAAATCTTCAGCTTTGAAGATCGTTTTAATTTTAGGAAATTTGCCTTCCATTTCTTTTGTAACAGTCAAGTCAACGGGACGAAATCCTAATTTAGTAAACTCTCGTTGTGACTCTGCGGTGTAAAGAAATTTGATAAATGCTTCGGCAATCGCACGAGTACCATGTTTATCAACATTTTTATCTACAACAGCAACAGGATTGTCGATAGAGATATTAATATCAGGCACAATATATGAGATTTTTTTACCATTTTTTGCTAGCAAAATCATCTCGTTTTCGTAGTTGAGCAGCACATCACCTTGATTATCGTTGAAGAATAATTCAGTGGCATTTCGAGCCGTTTTAGGTAACAAAGGTGCATTGTTATAGACTTTGGAAGTAAAGTCTATTGCTTGATTTTCATTTTTGCCAGTTTCTGTTACAGAACCCCAGAGACTAAGGAAGTTCCAGCGAGCACCGCCAGAGGTTCTAGGGTCAGGTGTAACCACATTTACGCCATTTCGTGCCAAATCTGCCCAAATTTTGATATTTTTGGGATTACCTTCACGAATAGCGATCGCATCTAGAGATTTGGTAACAATTGCATCATTAGGCGCTTCTTTTTCCCACCCAGGTTGAATAAAACCTGCCTGAACAAGTTTATTTATATCAAGGGCAAGTGACAGGTGTACCACATCAGCTTCTTTACCGTCAATCACAGCAAGAGTCTGGGAACCTGACCCATCATAGCTTTGATTGAAAGTAACGTTTTGATTATGTTCTTTCTTCCACTGTTCAATAAATTTGGGAATGATCTGCTGGTATGCTGCACTAGTAACTGAGTAAGAAACAAACGTTAGTGTTACATCATTCTGGGAAACTGCACTAGTATTACCAGTATTATTGATATCACGTGGAGAGCAGGCAGCCATTATTACACTCAAGCTAACTCCGACTAAGAATAGAGATACAACACCCAATGAAGAATACTTGTATAACCAATTTCGTATTAGTTGTACGCGCCACTGTCTTGTAGTATGTAAAGCTTTAATAATATAAGTCTGAACTAATTCAGTCAAATATCTCCTAGATTTAAAAGTACGTTGCCCCTGGTTCATCAAATTTTCCCTTAAATCTGCGGTAACTCAATCTGGATACTGTGGTTAAGGGGCATTATAAAACAGTGGTTAAGGATAAATAACTTTTTATTAACCTAAATTTAAACAAATTATCTCCGTACCGAAATCTGTGAGTGAAACGATAACTTTGCCGTTAGCGAAGACACAAAAACATTCAGCATACGGTGCGCTACACAGAGCTGTCTCCACAATGTTTTAGCGATTTCTGGCAAGATTAAGGCATATTGGGGAGATTATATTGAACTAGCAGTCTCTCTAACAGTTTCTCGCAACCGCTCCACATCGCGCATCGGTGGGGCACCAAAGAGCCGCTTGTACTCTCGATTGAAGTGCGAGGCATCATCGTACCCCACTCGATAGGCAGCACTGGTAGCGTCAAGGTTTTCCCCCAGCATCAGACGGCGAGCCTCCTGGAGCCGCAGTTGCTTCTGGAACTGCAAGGGACTCATTGCCGTGACAGACTTGAAGTGATGGTGAAAGCCCGAAACGCTCATTCCCAGTTCTCGTGCGATGCTTTCAATCCGAAGCGGCTCGTTAAAGTCTTTACGAAGTCGCTCGACGGCTCTGGCGATGTAGTAGGTGTAGCCACCTAGAACTGCAATATGACGGAGCCGATTACCTTGCTCTCCCATCAGGAGTCGGTAAATGATTTCCCGCTTAATCAGTGGTGCGAGAACATGAGCTTCAGCAGGGGAATCTAGAAGCCTGACGAGCCGCACCACAGCGTCCAACAGATTTGCATTCAACGGACTTACGTCAATCGCTTTCACATCACCACGGCTGCGCGATGAAGGATACCCTGCCTCGACCATCACTGAGCCAACTAGGGTGGGGTCAAGATCGAGGCGAAGGCTAAAGTACGGTTGCGCCTTAGACGCTTCCAGAATTTGGCTGACAATCGGCAATTCGACCGTAGCAAGCAGATAATGCATCGGGTCGTACTGATAGCGATCGTTGCCCAGAAGAACTTCTTTGCTGCCCTGAGCAATCACACAAAAGGCAGGGATAGAGACACTATGACAGGATTCCGAAGGCGAGGAGGAGCGGTTGAAGTGCAATCCTTTGAGTGGCTCAATCGTCCCATCATGACGAATAGCCTGTGCAATACGCTCAGTCAGTTCGTCTCTGTTGGCTTGCGCTCTGTCTGCCTCGCGCTTTGCCAGGTCGTTCATTAAATCTATATCGGACTTTTCACTCGTTTTGGCAGCGTTCATTTCTAAGTTTGCAGGATTGTACAACAATCTTAGACGATCGTCATATTGCTTGCCCTTGAGGATTCTTAGAATGAGGCTAAAGCAATGAAAAATGATTTCGGCTTCTTGTAAGCAATCTAGATTTTTATTCAAAAGAAAACTCAGTTTTGATTGGACAAGAGACTTGCCTGCTAGCCACCGAAATGGCATCAAGTAAAGGAATTAACAAAATGGACATCAAAAGAAGTGGTTCACAGCCTTCCGCCAAAGGACCAGCTGAGTATTTTACCGGCACTGTACGCATTGACCCCCTGTTCGAGGCACACGATCCGGCGCGTGCGATCGGAGCCAGTGTCACGTTCGAGCCTGGTGCTAGGACAGCATGGCATACCCACTCGTTGGGACAGACTCTGATCGTGACGGCTGGCTGCGGCCTTGCACAGCGCTGGAGCGACGTGATCGAGCAAATTCGTCCGGGAGACGTGATTTGGTTCTCGCCAGGGGAGAAGCATTGGCATGGTGCCACGGCAACCACAGCCATGACCCATATCGCCATCCAGGAGCAACTCGACGGCAAAACCGTGGACTGGATGGAGCAGGTCAGCGACGAACAATACCAGACCCGATCGTAAGGCAAGACAGTTCCAACCTTTAATTCAAAGACAGGAGTTCAAAAAATGCAGAAGCGCAAACTCGGAAACAGTAATCTGGAAGTCTCGGCTATCGGGCTTGGCTGCATGGGAATGAGCTTTTCCTATGGCCCGCCCAAAGACACACAGGAAATGACCGATCTTCTCCAGTCCGCCGTCGAACGCGGCGTTACATTCTTCGATACCGCCGAGGTCTACGGCCCGTTCACTAATGAAGAGCTTGTGGGCAAAGCCCTGGCTCCCTTCCGCGGGCAAATGGCGATCGCCACCAAATTCGGGTTTGACTTGAATCCTAATTTCGATCCTCGCGGGATGAAGGGTTCGCCCGGACTGAACAGCCGACCGGAGCATATCAAGCAGGCCGTCGAGGGTTCGCTCAAGCGGCTCAAGGTCGAGACAATCGACCTGCTCTATCAGCACCGGGTTGACCCGAACGTGCCGATTGAAGACGTGGCTGGAGCGGTGAAGGAACTGATTCAGTCAGGTAAGGTTAAACACTTTGGACTCTCTGAAGCAGGAGTGCAAACGATCCGTCGCGCGCATGCGATTCAGCCTGTCACTGCTCTCCAGAGCGAATACTCGCTGTGGACGAGGACTCCTGAAAAGGAAGTGATACCGACCCTTGAGGAACTCGGAATCAGCTTTGTCCCGTACAGCCCGCTGGGCAAGGGCTTTCTCACTGGCAAGATGGACGAAAGCACGACCTTCGACAGTTCCGACTTCCGCAGCACCCTGCCCCGCTTCACTAAGGAGGCTCTCAAGGCGAATCAGGCCCTGATTAATCTGCTCGGCAGCATTGCAGAACAGAAGCAAGCGACACCTGCTCAAATTGCGATCGCCTGGTTGCTTGCTCAGAAGCCGTGGATTGTTCCAATCCCAGGCACCACGAAGCTGCATCGCTTGGACGAAAATATCGGGGCAGTCTCAGTCGAACTCACGCCCGACGATTTACGTGATATCGATGATGCGGCCTCTAAGATCGTGGTGCAAGGAGCTCGCTACCCCGAAAAGTTGGAGCAAATGACCGGTCGTTGAGTGGCAAAAAATGTGTTCTCTGGTTGCATTCCGTAGCTCACTAAGCAAGGCAACACGTGCAAGGCAGATAGTTGGCAGCGATAGACAAGGCAGAGCAGTATGCGAGTTGGCATTCTAGGTTCGGGATTGATGGGTGGCAAACTCGGAACGCTCTTCGCCCGTGCAGGGCATGAGGTGGTGTTCAGTTACGCGCGCCGCGCCACGAGAAACTGAAGAAGCTCGCGCAGGACGCTTATGGGAACGCGCGGGCGGGTACACCTGACTTTTCAGGGGATGTGGAAACGGGAGACTGGTTCGCGAACCAGTCTCCCATAAATGGAATGCTACAGAAGAACTATTTTTAGGCATTTTTCAAGTTTATGTCATGCCATCTCTGCCAAATACCTCAAGGATAGAAAGGCGATTCTTCTGAGAAATGTACAGCAGTCTTGCGATGAAGTTCGACGAATTGCCCTAAGTTTACACAATCAGGGAGTATATCCGTCTGAAGCCTGCGTTTCAGAACCCAAAAGTATGCCACCAGGATCTTAAGATACAGAGAAGCCCGTACAGCATTGCAAGAGATACAATGCCAATTAGGCAAATGCTAACTTAAATTTGCTTCGAGCCATCGAGCAATCATTTCTTCTAGCTTTTCCTTGCCTTCCTCTCCCTCTCCATTGTGCGACAATTAACAAGCATTAATTGTCCTTTTAAAACAACAAGTATAAATTGACACTTTTGGACGAATAGTGCTTGTTGTCGCAGTTTTGAGTAAGTAGGTTATAGGTTTTAATAATGGAGCTAAGCGGATTCGAACCGCTGACCCCCTCAATGCCATTGAGGTGCGCTACCAACTGCGCTATAACCCCAGAACCCTTAGTAGGTAAGCTTTTTAAGCTTACTAATTAGTTCTATAAATTATGTTACCTTAATCATTATGCAAGTTTATGTAAGTTAAGTCAAGACAACTATATTAAGTTATGTACATTCACAAATTAGATGTCGTTGATTCACAAATTAATGTCGCTAACTTGAACCGACAAAAGCCTTGCTACCGCTCTTCCGTCACTCTAGGAAAATAAAAATCTCAGGCAACATTTAAACTTCATACAGCACTTAGGTTTGAAGCTTTATTTTTTAACATTATGGTCAGAAATATGTATTTTGTCTGAAAATCTTGCATAGCAAGGATTATATGTTTTTACTCTGGTGAGAGTGATTAAAGAGCGCTACACGGGGTTTTTGTTACTTTTTTGGCTCTGGAGTTTGCTGTTTATCGTATGGACTGTTTGGGCTTGGTGGGCTGTTCCTGCTGCGTTACTAGGGTTAATATTTGCTTACTACTAGACAGTTGATGCGGCAGGTGTCTACTGTAGCTTGTTGGAGTCTGCTTTTGATTTGTATCGCTTCTTAGAACTTTATAAATCCCTTCGCTGGCCAATACTTATTAATCTAAAGCCAAGAGTTGCGGGTTTTTAGCAGGGAAAAGTTAAGATTCCTGATGATTTTGATGAGACTCCAGAAGAAGTAATTGCAGCATTTTATGGGGATGAGTAGTGAGTTTTTTGTTAGATACTCATATTTTGTTGTGGTTTTTAGAAAATGATTCTAAATTGCCAGGTCGGGTACGAGAGGTAATTACTAATCCTGAAAATTTAATTTTCGTCAGTGCTATTAGTGCTTGGGAGATTTCAATTAAACAGTCTTTAGGAAAGTTAATTGTTCCTGGTAATTTGGAGGAGGATTTGCGCTTCAGTCGGTTTGAGGTTTTGTCTATGACATTGGCACATGGAATAATGCTGATTTGCCTCTACACCATAAAGATCCTTTTGATAGAATGTTAATTGCTCAAGCTTTGGTAGAAGGTTTAACAATAATTACAGTAGACCAAAAGTTTAAATTTTATGATGTGCCATTATTCTTTGATGATTTCGGGTAGCTCAAATATGCCAAAATTTCAGAACTCTAGCTTTCTCTAGAATAATTGTTACAGGTTTACTTCATTTGCTGATTGTTTTTTGGTGCGATCGCAATTTTGTGAGAGTAATCCCTCTTGGGTCTGCCTACTTTATTGGATAGCTAGTTATCCAAGTAAAAAGGAATGCTTTTAGTGATAGCAATCACAGGACTAAACTAACTCTTTAGTAGGACTTAGACAAAAAGTAGCTAGAAAAAAGCCTCAAATGTATATACAGAGATATTTTGACATCGGTTTGCCTGGTCTCGTTTGTGGTTGCCAGTTAATTTCTGGGCTGCATCTTTAAAGGTAGATTTGATAGTGTCGGAGAGCATGAACCCTGGGATTCCAATTCTAGAGATTTAGTACAAGCGCAAGCAGTTTTGCACTTCATATCTTCTCGAATGGCTGGTATTTTATTTCTTTGCAAGTCCCTTAGTCTCTAATCTTGCGATATTAATTTGTGAACGGTTATCTCGAATGAGTTGCGACATCAATTTAGTGAAAGAGCGACATTAATGTGTGAATGGCGACATCTAATTTGTAAATGTACAATGATAGTCAAAAGACCCTCATATACAAATTCAGTCTCCCAATTCTACAGATGACTAAAAGTTGAAACCCTTATATTTTTATTTTTAAAATGGCTCAGGTCGGAGTTGAACCAACGACCCCAGGCTTATGAGTCCCGTGCTCTAACCAACTGAGCTACTGAGCCAGATTCATTCAAGTCATTAGCTAATATAGCATACAAATTTGCTCAACACTAGCCCCTTTTGCAATTTTGCTAGAATTTCTATTCCTGTTGAGGTAGTAGGAAACTGAAGAGGGAGGTAAACTCCCTCAACTAACAAAGCAATGATTTAGTTAAAAACAACTAAGAATTACAGGCGTTGTGGTAGAAAGGCTATTGGGTTAACAGCATCTTTACCTGATGGATGAATTTCAAAGTGGCTGTGTGGACCAGTGCTGTGACCAGTAGTACCCATTAAAGCAATTGTTTCTCCTTGATGTACCTGTTGACCCGGTTGCACCAGAATCTTGCTGTTATGAGCATAGCGAGTGCTGCTGCCATCAGGGTGATGGATTTCGACGAGGTTGCCGTAGCCACCTTTGTTCCAGCCAGCTTTCTCTATTGTACCGTCAGCTGAGGCAACAACTGGCGTGCCAGTGGAGTTAGCAATATCAATTCCCTTGTGGGGTCTTCCCCAGCGCATACCAAAGCCAGAAGTGAGAGTACCCTTCGTCGGCCAGATATAAGCCAAGGTTGAAGTAGATGGAGGAGGTGTAAGTTCGTCAATGGGTCTGGGTAGATATTGATCCACTGCTGCTAAAGGCGGCATTATCTGTGGAGAAACTGTGGTTCCTCGCATCTTTCCTAAAGAGTCAGAGGCATTTACTCTTCCAGAAGGCGTTGCAACCCTTGTGGCAGATTGAGTGCCAGAGGGAGTCCACTTACTAGCAGAACCTAGATTAGGCAAGAACTCTGGGTTTACTGCTTCGGTAGCACCTACAGTAGTCTGGAATTGGGGCTTAACTGGCTGAACGCTATAGTTACCTCGAATCGGTGTCGGAACTGGAATTGGTATTGCTACACTATTTGGTCTAGATGCAGGGTTAGGTACACTGAAATTATTGGGCGTAGAAATAGGAGTGAGCATAGCAGCATTATTAGCTTCAATCGCTGCTGCTGGCACAACTAAATTACCAGACTGTTGAGCGCGATATTTCTGCTGTAACCTCTGGATTTCTGCTTGTAAGCCCTGCAAACGGTCATTATTGCTATTGTTTACCCTTGCTACCCTATTTGCTGGTGTATTAGGCTGTTGCATTTCGGCAAAAGCTTGTGGCGCTGGAATATCACCACCGACGCCATAAGACTTAGCTGTAGGGGAGGCAGTTTCTAAGTCGGTCGCACTGTTTGCCTGAATCTGTACAGTTACCGATGTAGGGACAGCAACGCTACTTTTGTCGGCAATAGTTGGTGATGGTAAACTAGGTAGATATGAGTTGGCACTACCAATATTCAAAGGGGAGGTAGCAACATGAGGAGTTTTGTTAGACTCTACAAAAGTTGGCTGACTCGCTACAGTTGCCTCAACTTTAACAGCAGGAATTTGAACAGCAGGAATAACTAGTTTTTGACTAATTCGCAGTTCATTGGGATTATTGAGGTTATTTGCTTTAACTAGTTCTGATACTGAAGTATTGTATCTGCTGGCGATCGCTGCTAGTGTATCTCCTGGCTTAACTTCGTAGGCTGTATGTGTCGAGGAGGCAATCACTATTGGCGTCGCTGGGACAGATGCACTTGTCTGTGTCTTCTGTTTTAACCTCGATATCAAGTTCGCTTGGCTTGCATCGCTAGAAGTGTCTAACTGGGTTGCTAATGCAGTCTTCTCAACTACAGTTGTCGGCTGCGCCAATTCTATATCAGCTTGTGATAAATTTTTGGTCTCTCCAGACTGTAACTGCGCCAGACTCTTTCTTAAACGGTTCGACTTTTCTTGTAAGCGATTTAGTGCGAACTCTTGTTGCGCCTTAAGTTGTGCATTTATTTCACTGTTGGCTACGCCAGATGTTGCCACTGTTTGTGGCTGGGGAGTTAGTGATGCATTTGTACTATCAACACTATAGTCAGACAGATTATTGACTGTTGGAAAACTAGTTTCGGCTAAGGTATTGTTCAATCCCTGTGCCATTTTGGGCTTCAGGTAAGTGGAATTTCTATAACCTGCGTTTGTTTGAGAAAACGTGTTTGATGCAGGAACTTGCAAAGATATTCCACTTGCCGCGACTTGCCATTTAGCTTCAAGCCCAGGCACTTGTGAGACTGCCGTTGGTTCCACGATTACAGGATTTTCCGGCACGCTCACTGATGAGACTGCTTGGGACTCCAGTTTAGTGGAGGCGAATTTCACCTTGGTGTCCGGAACAGCAGGAATTGTTGAGGTCGCCTTTTGGCTGCCTACTGGCACCGCTGCTTGGGCTTGATCGCTTTGTCGAGTCACCAAAAGGCTGGTTGCTCCCATAGAGATTGCCAAGCCAATCATTGCCGCTTTTGTCCGCACCCGGCTGTTAACTTTTGGATTCATCGCATTTAGTAGTTCTACCGGGGCATCATCGCTGCTGGGGTTATTGTTCAACACAGCTTTTACTCTCTTTTTTAATGCTCGTTTCAAAGACGACCTCCTTACAATCACTAGCGCTTAATTGACCTCGATTTTTCAGTTGCATACTAGTCAATGATTTAGATCGCAACGAACGATAGATCGAGATCACATTCACCAGAGATGCTTACGCAAGATTAACCTGCTTCTCTGATTTAGACAAGTTCACAACATCTGCTAGCAAAACTTAAATTTTGCAGTGTTTACTTGTCCGAACCACTCCTAACACCACTTAGGACGATTGATCTTACTCTTTACCATTATCCGCGCTTGTCTTGCGTCAATTGCGGGGACTGGACAAACTATTTGCCAAGTCCAAGTCGCTGCTGAGAATTAAATTGCGGCGACTTCTGGAAAAGTTATGCCCCCTGCTGTAGATATCTTCAAGATATTTCTACCTCATCCGTCTTCTCAACACGAGACTTTACGTTGATTATTCCCTAAAAAACAACCGTATTAACTATCGGCTACTTTTGGGCTGATTTCTGTCCTTTATTGAGCCACAATAGCTCAAATATAAGACATGACTGGATTTTAGCAATTTCGTTCCAAGTTTAGGATGTTTTAAATTCATCAAAATCTATCATTCAAATTTGGCAATATCCCAAGTTTCATATACAAATTTCTTATAATAACTTTAGTATACTTGTAAGTATCTTCCACTACATTTTGCAAATAAACCCAATTTTTGGTATATTGTTTTACATATTCTTGCTATTACAAAAAAAAATTTCGCAGTTAGAAATAAATCGTCTAATAGGTTTCCAGACAAATTATAAGTAAATACACTTATAATTATGAATGTAAAGAACTATTGTAAATAGCCTAGCTGACGGCGGGTTTCAAATAAGCCAATTGCTACACTTACTGACAAATTCAAGCTGCGAACCCCCGATTGGCTCATGGGAATATACAGGGTAGCATCGCAATCTGACAGAATTGCTGGTGGTAAGCCCGTAGTTTCACTACCAAAGAGTAGCCAATCATCAGGTTGAAACTGAAAGCTTACATAATTACAATTTCCACCAACCGTATAACCCAACCATCTGCCGCCACGCCCCTGATGTAAGGTCTTAAAGGCTTCAAGGGATTCGTGATAGTGTAATTTTACATAAGGCCAGTAATCTAAGCCGGCTCTTTTGAGATAGCGATCGCTAATTTCAAACCCCAAAGGACCCACCAAATGCAACTCTGTACCCGTAGCTGCACAAGTACGGGCAATATTACCTGTATTAGGAGGTATTTGCGGGTTAACTAAAACTACCTGAGGCATTATCCGTACAATTCAAGTATTGTATAAAACAATTTATTGCCAATGTTAAACCTACCAAAAGATAGAGGCTATTCATAGGTTTTGTTAATAATAATCAAGCATCCTCTACCGATTAGATTTTTAAAACGAAGTACAAATCATCCCAGAGCAATGCCTGAGAGGATATTTGGCTACAATCAGTAAATATTAAGTTTTGTGTAGAAAAAGTAAGTACTTGTGTATTTTAGGGCTGGTAGTGACTGCAATAAAAGCTACCATTTGTATGAAGACGAGAGTGGGGAGATGAGGGACAAGGGATAAACAAAGTGTTTTCTCAATGCCCAATCCCCAATGGCTTTTGAGTTAACCCAGCACAGACGAACATAATTTGTCTTCGAGTTCAATTTCGCGCTCTTGGGTGGCAATAATAGCCTGAGTGATGACGCATTGGCTGTCAAAACCGACTGCATGTAATTGCAACCACTGTTGAGCTTCATTGCCTTCGCGGAGGATTTTGTGCAAAGGGGAAAGGAAACAGCTAAAACCTTGTTGCTTGGCGATCGCCCAAACATCTTGGTAAATTTCGGTAATCCAATCTCTTGCTACAATGCTTCTGCCATCTTGCCAATGCCTTAACTGAGCATCAAGACTACCAGCAGCAGCAGCAGCTTCGTTGTCAGCAGTCAGAGTCACAAGTTCTTCAGCAGAGAAAGTACTTTGGGTTAACGGATCGATGCTGGGATTTTCGATTATTTGCAATAAACGCGCTTCTAATAAGGCAGTAATTGCTAGTAAGGCAATGGGATCTGTAACTAAATCGCAAATTCGCAATTCTAGGCGATTTAAATCATAAGGACGGCGATCGCCATTTGGTCGCACCGATGCCCACAAATGCCGCACATTCTGCATGGTTCCGGCAACGAGTTGATCTTCCACCCACTGGATATGATCGGCGTGACTGGCAAATAAGGGGACATGGCTAGGCGTTTGTGGGAAGACGCCCCAACGGGTGGAGTGATAGCCCGTAGCTTTGCCATCCAAGAAGGGAGATGAGGCGCTGAGGGAGAGAAATAGGGGTGCTTCCATGCGAATGACTCGACACGCCCGCATTAATACTTCTGGGTCGCTGATGCCTATATTTATGTGTACGCTAGCGGTGACTACTTTTGTGCCGTAGGTATTCTCAATGTAATCATGATATGGGTTTGCTGGATCGGAACGTAGAAAGCGATCGCTCCCACTCAAAGATAAAGTACTCCCCGGTATCAAGGTGTAATTGCCCAAACGATTGAGGTAGTTTCGCAACTCCCGCCTGGGACGCAGCAAGGCACACAATAAATTTTCGTAATTGTGAGATGGTTGGGTTATGTATTCAACGTTGCGGCTATCTGGTTCGCGCATAAATCCATCCAAAGCCGCAACAATTTTGTCGGAGAGACCGACAATTTCACCTTGAGGCGTACCAGTGTATATCTCAATCTCAAAGCCTTTTAATAATACCACCTTGTTCTCCTCGGCTCTCTCTACCTATAAATTGTATCGAACAAGACGAATTTCTGAATCTATCTTTAAGTCAATCAAAGGTTAAGAATCATTTAATTGCCAATTTCCGCGAAATCAAGACGGCATCTATCTGGGCTGTGTTCTAATAAATTATTACTATTGGAGTATGAAAAATATCCTAGTGTGGGTTAAATACAATATAAAATAAAATCATTGGGCGAATCACTGTCTTGAACAATATTGAGACGTATAAATTGCGCCCATACTTCATCATTAAGTAAATTTAAAGCAGTTTCGGGATTGTTAATTGCGATCGCGCCTATGACTTTACGCCATCCCTGTTGCAATAACTCAATAAAAGCCTCTTCAATAGAAACTTGACTCAGCAACGAAAGTGCAGTTTTAAAACTTGCTGAATCACCTGATAAGTTTTTCGATTTTAATCCCTGTAGTGCTACATTCAACCATACAGGCAGAAGTTCAAGCCAATTATTTTTCTGTATCTCTTTGAGTGCAGTATCTTCCATACCTAGCGCACCCCACATACATAAAGACTCTACAGCCAGTTTAGAATCGCGGTTTTCTAGAGCATTTTGCCATAATTTTTGAGCGTGATTTTGGAAGCGATTAGCAAGAAATTCATAAGCTTCCTGGACTTGAAGGGGAATTGTCACTTTATAAACGGACTCACCTCGTGGTAGGTAATCGCCACGATAGGATAACCAGTTATGAGAGCCGCAAAGATGGATTTCTCGATCAACTATGACTTCTTTGATATGGGAATCTCCCAACCAAAAAACCTGTACAGATGGTAAACCATCAGGTGTTTTTATCGCTCGAAGTTTTTTTTCTAATTCTGGTGGAATTGGTTTATCTTCATCTTCTTGTCGCCGCGCAATTCCATATCCAATTAAAATCCAAACTCCCTGATTAGCTAATTTCTGTAAAAGAGTTATAAATTTTTCATTGACAACTGCCTGATTCACCCAAGCAGAGTAAATCATAACTTGACTTTTAGCCGAATTTAAAACTTCTATAAAAGCTTGAGCAATTTGCCCATCACGTAACTGTATAGCTTCACCTACCACTGTAGAATTATCTATTTTTACATTGTTGACTGTGGCAGCTTCCAGCGCCTTTTGGCGAATATTTTCGAGTCTAGCTTCTATTTCAGTATTTTTCTGCCTGAGAATCACTTCGCGTTCAAAATTTATGGTTTCAGTTGACAATTTACATAACGCTTGCAAGGATATTTTACCTTCAGTGTGTAAAAAATCTAACCAACTTGATGCTGACTCTAAAATTTGCTTTCCATTTCTTATTTGGATACTCAACTTATTTTCAAGAGCATCAAAGATAACGAAAAGTGATATTTTTTTCCAAATTTTTTGAGTCGAAGCTAGCACCTTGCAGGAAGTGACGATTTTTCCCTCTTCTGGTATATGAAGTGCTAAATCTGAAGCTTGAATACTTTTTTGGATTTCCTCAAACGGTAAAGAAGCAATATCAGCAATTGCATTATCAATAGTTATAAAGTCTGCCAAATCAGGCAAATTTATCACCATCTCGTTTAGTGATTCAGATTGAAAGGTTATCTTGTTGCTTAAAGGGTCTGTAATAGCATTAATTTGTATAGGATATGGCGGCTGTGGTACAGACCCTTTTTCATAAAATGAGCGACCTTCAGGAGTAACTGTTAGTGGCGATGTTGGTGATAGAGTTTGTAAGGAACGAAGAGTTGTAGTAGTAGTTTTAATAAATACAGAATCAAGCCCAAGTACAGATGCTAATTCATCTTCTGTTGGCGGAGGTTGAAATTCTATAGCAGCACGGATAATAAATTCTTCGAGTACATTAAACTGGCGCGGTTCCTTGATATTTAGTTCTACCGGAGTTTGACATAAGCTATAACGAAATTGACGCGCTGCTAAAACTGATAAACTAGGACTTTGCGCTTCTATTTCGTCAACAAAATTCTTGATATTGTCATCAATCGGTTTAGCAGAAGAGGCGAGAAACATCAACGAAACCTCCATGTAGACACACGATGTTTGAAACATTGGAGTACATACTCCCGACTTGTCCACGCTGTTGAGTAAATAGCGAATGACAACCCACAATTATTAGTAATTCTTGAGCGCGGGAAAATGCAACGTTAACTCGTTCTGGTTTCTTGGCAAATCCCACATCTCCTCTATTATTATTGCGAACCATACTCACAATTACAACAGGTCGTTCCATACCTTGAAATCGGTCTACTGTACCAGTGGTGATTTGTAGCGATGGAAAATGTTTAGATTGCAAGCGTTCATCAATTTTCCTGAGTTGAGCGCCATAAAAAGTAATCACGGCGATTTCTTTTTTTGGTTCACCATTAGCAACTCTAGAAGCCCAAGTAGTCTCAAACTGCTTACATAGACGTTCAATCGCATTAATTTCTGGAATATTAAAGAATGAAGTTTCTATAGTTTCCTCTTTAAACTCATTACTTCCAGGCGTTTTTATCCAGATAAGATGGTGATATTCTTGGATGATTTTGCTTGCTAAATTATGTGCGCGTTTTGTATCCGGCTCCAAAATCCCACATTCTAGTTTACCATCATAAAACTGATTGATTGCCCCCATAATTATTGGGTGCATTCGATATTGAATATTTAACATTTCTTTAATGCTATCATTAGCAGTTTCAAACTGAATTTTGAACAGTGACTCTTGCAATAATTCTAGTTCTGTATTTGTGCTGCCAATCTCTTGAGAAACTTCCTCTAAAGTATTCGTGTCAAGCATGGGTGGTAATTGTCGATGGTCGCCTACCATGACTAACTTTTTGCCTTTCAAAGCTGGGATTAATAACTCTGGAGGAGTACATTTACTTACTTCATCAATAATGACAACATCAAAGTATTTGAATTCTTGTGAAAAATCGTAATTTGCGGCTTGAACACAAGTGATACCAATGACGTTGGCATTATCTAGATAAATCCGCCTTAAATCAGTGCGTAGGCGTAGCCCGCCGCAGGCATCGCCTTCCGTTGGCTGTCTTAATTTTCCTATCCAATCTTGGACAAAGTGCTGATATCGAT
This sequence comes from uncultured Nostoc sp., assembly GCF_964247315.1. Lineage (GTDB taxonomy): Bacteria > Cyanobacteriota > Cyanobacteriia > Cyanobacteriales > Nostocaceae > Nostoc. The sequence goes on along the minus strand of NZ_CAXTTT010000034.1, from coordinate 21,632 downwards.
TGAGATAAATTTCTTCATTTTGGAGTTGTTGTTGCCAAGATTGAAACTGAGTCTTGATATTGCGTAACGATTCCAGATTAAACAAGTCTGTAGAATCAAGTTCAGGCTTGAATTTACCAGGAATTGCTTCCCAAATTGACTGCCACCAAGTTCGCTCATTTGAGATATATTCTAATTGCTGCTGTAAATGCTCAACAATATTCTGGATTTTGCATTGAATTTCTAAAAATTTGCTTTTGTAAGTTTCAGTTGTTGTCTGCAAGCTATAAATGCAAATTACCAGCAGGTCTTTGATAGTCGAAAGTGTAGCAAAAGGATCGATTAAGGAAATCAAACTATTAAGTTGTTCTAGCCGATTTTCCCAGTTCCGTATTTTTGCTGTAAATTGTGGGGATTCAGTCAGAATATTTGAGGAATTATTGAGGTATCGTTGCACTAAAAGTCTTAATTCATTCGGTAAGTGGGGAAAGGATGAAAGTTCTTGCAAGAGTGCGAGCGCTCTTTGAAATTTGAAGTCAGCTTCACTGCGAGAAGTTTCTAAATGTTCTTGATTAGCAGATATTTTTTGCTGCTCATTAGCCGCTGACCTCATCTGTTCATTTAATTGAACCTCAAGCTGCTTTTGCTCTATTTCTGTTTCGGCCTGTAGTTGCTTCAGCCATGTACGCGCACTCGTAACTATGCCATTGACCACCTCCTCTGTAATTTGGGAAATAGCCAATTCACTGTCAACAGGTTTAATTTTTTGACGTATAGTCTGGGCTTGTCTCCTAATAGCCTCAAGAGTTACGGCCGCACCATAACGGCGACTATATGGACGTAACTTTTGAGCTATGGAATCCAAACTTTTCTGCTTGACAGCAACCGCAAGCCCCCATTCAATAATCCGACCCCAGACCCCTAGTGGTTTCTCAATCTCATCGATGCTATTTTGTGCTAGTTGCTTCAGCTTTATGAGAGATTCCACAGGGTCTAGCGCGTTACTAACGCTCACCTGGGAAATAGCAGCTTCATTGATTGAGCGATTATCTAGTAGATTTCGCCCCCGCACGAGTAAATCTCTGATTTCAGTAACCCGACTACATACTCTATCCCATTGGCGATATTTTTGAATTAATTCATTGACTTTTAACTGACACTGATCAATACTTTGTTGCCAGGGTAGATATTGATCTGCGATCGTCATACTTCGTAACCTCGAAGGTAATGAAATTAAGTCAACTCTAAAGTCTTGACGATTTTGTAAGCACTGTATCAATACATTGATAATATTTAAATTAGCTGTAGACAACCATATATCAAGGTCATTTATTGCTAAAATGACCTCAGATTCACGGTTTTGTAGATCCCTAATTCTTTGCTGTAAACTTTGCTGGTTAACAAGCAATTGTTGGTGATTTGACTTTAGGCGAGCAAGAGATTCGGAATTTTGTGTGTAAGTTTGTGCAGCTAACTCCGCTTCGGTCATTGCCATAGTTATATTACTAGCGTAGGCTAATGCTGTGCGAACTTTAGTAATCCAAGAAACTACAGTGTTCTGTAACCAACCAGCTAAACCAAATAAGCTATGATTTGGTTGAACCATACCAAGTTCAGAAGCCAAATTAATTGCTAACCGAAGATTAGCAGCAAAGTTTCGCAAGAAAGCGTCTGTAGATGTGTATTTATTCAGACCCGCCCACAAATTAAGAAGTGCTGGGTCTTGCCAGTCAACTGAAGGTGCTTGATTCAGCAATTCCTCTAAAGCAGTTTTCAGAGATTCAACCTCGCCTAGTTGAGATGCGGCTTGATTGTATTCATTTTTTTGGGTTGTACAAGCTGACTCTAATTTTGCTTTACGCGTCTGTAATAAATTCTGCTCTCTATTAAATACCTCTTCTACTTTCAGGTATGCTGTGAAACGTTGTGATGCTGACAGCAATTCACGTAAAACTCTTACGTTATCGAGGCGCTGGGTGAGATTTTTTTCGCAGTCAGTAGCAGTATTTTCTAACCATGTACCAATCACTCGATCTTCTAAAAATGGCTGTCCTTCCTCTCCAACTTTTTCGGCGTTTCCCTTTCGCACAGCCCGGATTACAGGGTTATGAACTAATCGACTCAGGGCGTTATCTACTGCTAAATTAGCTTGAGAAGTAATTAGAGTGCGTCCACCCCGTAGAGCAACTTGATAGCAAATCTCGGCAATTACGGTAGTTTTACCAGTACCTGGCGGCCCTTGAATTAAAACTAAATCTTCAGCTGCAAGCACTGTTTCTACTGCTGCTTTCTGGCTAGGATTAGCAGAGGATAATAACAAATCTTCTGGTCGTAATTCAACGGTTTTTTGAATAAGTCTTGCTTGGGAAGCGTCGAATAAAAAGTTTCCCAAATAGGGATTTTGGGTATGTCCCTGTTTTAATTGTGTCAAGGCTGCTTTTTTGCGTTTAATCTGTTGGATGTCACCAACTGCCTCGAAAAACAAAAATCCGGTAGCTGGTAGCTGATAAAGCCCTGCTGCCATGTAGTCAGCTAAATCGCGTTCTAGCCTCACGCGGATAATGCAACTGTTTGGGAGAACTTCTTCAATAATTCCTAATTGGCGACTGTTGCGCCAGTTTTGTCCTCTGGGAGTAGTCTCGAACAGCTTAACCTCTTCATTTTTTGCTCGTTTTACCCGTTCCCAGAAGTTTTCCACAGCCAAGGAATTTTCATCAGAACCGTCAAGAGTAGCTGAGGTTACGTCAATCTCAAAAGTAATCCGTCTTCCGAACCCATTGTGGCTGAAAAAAGGCACACAAAATTGCCGTGTTTTAGCGATGTTTTCCTCAATCTGTAAAAATACTTCCCAAATTCGCAGATGATCTTCTGTAGGGAGATGGTTGCCGCATATAGGCATAGCTGCCACCTGTGTCAATGCCGTTGGCGGAATATCGATATGATACTGATGATTAGGCAACAGCCGTAAACGATAAGGTACAGCATAGCCATCAGCATTTCCCTGTGAAAGTTGTCGCAACTTAGCAGATAGTATTCTTAAACCGCCCCTTCCATCTTGTTGTACAACTGCTCTAAATCCTAGTGTTTTTCCTAGCTTCTCAAGTCTTGCAGGTAATTGAAAATCATCTTGATCTGTTGCTATAGTTAGATCCCAAATTTCTTCTCCAGGATTTTGCCCCGTACCCTTGCGGCGTACATATACTAAGCGAGGCTCTTGACCTAGTAAATCAAATATTAACTCGTTAGCACGCTCTTGTCGCTGCCAAGGTTCACGATATGATTCAAGGGCTACTTGACTTTCAAAATTGCTGATTAAACTATTAATTGCTGAAGAACCTAAGAAGACATAGCCCCATTTTTCCAAATCTGTTTTAATATTTAAGCAACTTGCTTGGAAAGAGGTAGTAACGGATGGTTCTGGCGTTTTAGAGGGACGATTTGTTAAGATTTTGGGTTGATGAATTTCTAAAGTTTGTCGTTTGTGAAGGGGAGCAAGCCGATTTGGAGATATAGTCTTTGGTGAATTTGGTTGATGACTGGTTATAGCTAATTCCTGTTGTATCCCATTTTTAGATGCAAATTTTTTAGCAGCCAAACGGATTCGTTCTGCCTCAGACTCTGAAATTTTGCTGCTATAGCTTTTGACCGCGATGTTGAGTTGGTCGCAAATTGCTAGTAATTCTTTATTATCCAAATTCAATTCTTTTGATAGCTCATATATTCTGACTTGAGCGTTGTTCATGCACCGCTTACCTTTGCCAACAAAGTTTTCCAAGTCTAGTATTCCCAAATCTGGGAAGGAACAACATCTTCAAGTTCTGCTGCTTTGCTTATTTGGGGTACTATTGCCCACCAAGAATAAAATTCCCGACTCCTTAGAAAAGTCGGGAATCTGAGCCTTTCAATTTTCACAAATCAAATAGTTACAAATCACGCAAAACGTCAACTAAAGTAATTTGATCACAATAGCAGGCAGGCTTCATGAAATATGAGTGGTTATATCTACCTCCTCCAAGGATGGTGGCAATTCAGAAGAACTGGCACTATTTTCTGGTGTTGGAAGCTTATTACCTACAATTCCATCCCATGAATAGTTGCAGATTTTAATCCGAAGCAATGTACCAAACGTCAGGTTAATTGCTAGGGCGAAGGAATCGATAAAAATTAGATTCACAAAGCGATCAATCATTAGACCCCCTTGAGCTAAATTAAGCATCAAGTGATATTTGCTTTAGACTACACATGCCACAATCTATTTTCCAGAAATGTCTGTTATCTGAATACTTCTTGCTTGAAGGAGAAAAGGGGAATGGCATTGCGGGTAAGGGCAAAAGGAAAGAACTTAATTATTTATCGCTTTAATCTTAGAAAGAAGTGACGCCACACGAGGGACTTCATCTCATCAGCATAACTGTCACCGATGATACAGGCGGCTAACCTCTACCTCCACGGGCTAATTTGCCCAGTAGATAGCCTTAATTTATTCTACCAAATTCTTGAGATTGTCATTAATAGGTTTAGCTGAAGAGGCGAGAAACATCAACGAAACCTTCATGAAGACTTACAATATTTGAAACTTCAGAATACATACTTCCGACTTTACCTGATTGATGGGTAAATAAATTATGACAACACACAATTATTAGTAGTATTAGATGTAAATGTAGGTTGGGTTAAGCAAAGCGCAACCCAACAAGCAAGACCTGGAAATGTTGGGTTTCGTTCCTCAACCCAACATTTTAAGCCTATCGCGCTACTACAAATATTATTGAGTGTTTAACTGAACCTGATATTAGAGATAATTTATAAAGTTATAAATCAAATGATCTATAGGGTGGAATAGCACTTACTTAAACTAGATTTAGATACCCGACTTATTGAATAAATCGGGTATCTGAACAACAAGTTGGGTTATTAGAAGGATGGAGCATACAACTTATCGCCGACAATCTGGCGAATTGTCTCTACTATTTGGCTGTATGCAAAGTTAGATAAAACTGGTTGTGTTGTTTGCAAGTAAATCGATCGATCTAAATCAATCCATGACTTGCAGCCAGCGTATTTGGCGTAATAGGGAATTTCTTGCTCTTGCGGTAGTTTATATGTCCGCAGAAGCAGAATATAAAGGGGTTGACGTGCTTTCCATTTGAGGCGATCGCTAATAAAATGCTCGTTCCAAATATGGAAGGGAAGTAAGCTGTTGACAATAGACTCGTCACTCACTGGCAAAATATCTGTAATTTCAGCCCAACTGCCAATGCGAACAGTTTCAGGATGCCAGCCTGATGTTACTGGATAGACATTATTGGCATACTCAGCTTTCAGCATGAAAGCTTGTTGATGTTCATAAGTAGGGTAAAGCAAAATTTGCTTGTGGGCAACTTGGAAATGTCCATGTCGTTCGTGGATACCGCCTTTGCGGAGCAACATAATTGTTTTGCCATCTTCCAAGGCATTTATGGCAACTGCCCATTCTTTGAGAGCATGAAAAGTTGTAGTCAATTCCATCGGTATCTACTGTAACTCTGATTTAATTTGAAGCTAAGACTGATAAAGTATGAACCTGTCCAAGGCAATAAATTAGGAAGTAGTTATGGAAAAGCGATCGCTAGGTATAAGTGAAGTCAAAATCACACCCATTCTGATGGGAACTTGGCAAGCTGGTAAAAGAATGTGGGTGGGAATTGACGATGCTGACTCGATTAAAACTATTCGAGCCGCTTATGAAGCTGGCATCACGACAATTGATACTGCTGAAGCTTATGGTGAAGGACACTCTGAGCGAATTGTCGCTGAAGCTTTATCTGATGTACGAACTCACGTGCAATATGCCACGAAAGTTTTTGCTAACCATCTTAAGTATGAACAAGCGATTGAAGCTTGCGATCGTTCCTTAACTAACCTGAAAACTGATTACATCGATCTTTACCAAATACATTGGCCCTCCGGCGCTTTCAATAGTGAAATAGTACCTATCGAAGAAACTATGAAAGCTCTTAACATGCTCAAAAAGCAAGGTAAAATTCGAGCAATCGGTGTTTCCAATTTTTCTGCTGTCCAGTTAGCAGAAGCAACAACTTATGGACGTATTGATAGTTTACAACCACCCTATTCTTTATTCTGGAGACAGGTAGAACAAGATGCATTGCCCTATTGTATCGAAAACAATATTTCTATCCTTGCTTATTCGCCTTTAGCGCAGGGGTTGTTAACAGGAAGATTTGCTCTCGGTCATAAATTTGACCCAACAGATAACCGTGCTAAAAATAAACTGTTTCAAGGCGAAAACTTTGAACGTGCCCAACAAGCGCTAGAAAAACTGCGTCCTATAGCTCTTCATCATAATTGTACCCTTGCTCAGTTAGCTTTAGCCTGGTTAATTGCTCAACCTCAAACAAATGCGATCGCTGGAGGGCGTTATCCCGAACAAGCACTAGATAATGCATTAGCCGCCCAAATCAACCTTTCTACCGCTGAATTGGCAGAAATTGATGCCATTGGCCGTATTGTCACCGACCATCTGGATGACAATCAGATTATGTGGGTTTGATGACAATGCAGTTTGCTTACTATGCTTAATCTATCCAAGATCCCTTTAACTTTCTTCAAAAGAGGGTTGGGGATCAAATTTATGGCTCTAGATTGCAAAATCTAACAAAACGTCAACTTTAGTAAACCAAGGGTTGCAACTTACAAATTAAGTGATAATTTAGATAGTAGGACACAAAAAAAATAAAACCAAACAAAAAGGGTTAATGACTTAGTGTCGCCTTGTCATCAGCCCAAGCAAATTTCAGCATATCAAATGTAAGAAAAGTGGCAAAAAGCCTAATGTAGAGGGCGAAGCCAAATCCTAAAGCAGAAAAACGCAAGAATGCTGAGTTTGTTAGTTTTTCAGTCCACCCTAGTTATTAACCTTCAGTTAGTTAATCAGTTTAAAATTTGAAACCTGTAAACTCGATAAAACCTGGTCAACCTCGACCAGGTTTTTGGTATTTTACTGTAATATGATTTTCTCGGTACGGCAGCGAGTGCCAGTGGGGCTTTGTTGGGTTACGCTTTGCTTAACCCAACCTACAATTTTTTACAAAGCCAAGCGTATTGGATGGACTATAGCTAATTTTCCAGCAGGGAATAAAATAGGACAGCAACATATCCTGCTAGGAGAATTTGATGAAAAAGTATCGCTTTTTAAATAAGATTACTACAGTTATGATTGTAGCTGCCCTTTCTTTTTCCTGTAAGTCTTCTGTTAGTAGAAATGTAGAACAGGCAAAAGCAACTGAGAAACCGAAGCTACAACCAAATCTTATCTATGGCGATTTAATTATTAAAGAACAATCAGATTATCTAATGATTCCTGTTAGTCTTGCAGAGCAGAATGAAGATAAAGGAATTGATTTAAACCTTTCACGTTCTTATGAAAATGAAAGAAATCAATTGTATAACATCATCTTTTATCAAAAGCAAGGTAGTGAAGCTCATCTTTTATTAAATAAAAAAGCCATTATCACCTCCTTCGATTTATTGGAGATAAAAGCGGCAAAAAAGCCAACTACCAGAGTTTGGTTATATAAAATCATTGACCAAGATACAAATACAGATAAAAAACTTAACAACGAAGATGCTACTATTGGCTATCTTTCTGATTTATCAGGTAAGAACCTTCAGCAAATTACCCCAAATAATACTCGAATAATCAGTTGGGTTGTTGTTCCAAGTGAAAATGCAATTTTTCTAAAAATTATTAAAGACTCAGATAATGATAAAAAGTTTACAAAAGAAGATAAAACAAATTTTGTAAGGGTTAACCTCGATAAAATCGGTATGGGAACTGAGATTATTAGTGACCAAATAGAGCAAGAACTTAGATCCTACGTTTTTAAATAATTAAATAAGTGTGTTTTAAACTTGACAAGGCAAATTTTAGCTGGGATCGCATGAGCCGCTAAAATTCCTTTGCTCTTTAGCGATCGCCCCTTCTGCAATGCGGTAGGTTCGTTCCTATTTGGATGACTATTAACAAAAGTTGCCAAGATTTAATAATCCATAAACTTGACAATCATTCGGAGATTGTGAGTAACATTAGAAACATATATTTGACGAAGCAAAATACAAAGTAATGTCTGAGGAGAACTATGTAAGTAGCTTCTGGCGATCGCATAACTTTCGCTTGGAGCCTTGGAGGAATGACTACGAGCCGCCAATTCAAATCAGCGAAGAGCTTTCACTGTCTGAAAGTGATATTAACCCAACAGTAGAAACTGAGAATTGGGACTGTTTTCAGTCTCCTGAACCGCGATCGCTACCTAATCGCCTCATTTTTATCGACGGGCGTCGTCGGCTAGACGCTGCGCTTGTCGGTGGGGATGGCAACACAATAACATACGGTGTTTTTGGGACAATTGCTGTGGGTGCAGTGGTAGTAGATAGAACTATCCCCAAAGCGAGTTGTATTGAAATTAATGTTTGCCGAGTTGTGGGTTTTGGCGGAGAGCAAGATGTAGTATCAACACCCATCCCTTGTCCTTTAGGAAGCAAAGCAGAATTACTCTACACAGCAATTAAAAGCAATCAACCAAATACTCCTGAAGCACGGGGTGCAATTGTTCAAAATGCCATGCTAGCAGCAGAGGAACAGCTAGTAGGCAAACTAAATGTAAAAGATGCAAATACTTTGGTAATTCGAGATGGAGCATTGCGATATGAATCGCCAACATCTACGTTGGGCTACATCAAGACAATGCACAAACAATACCTATCTGAAAATTATGCTGCCTTCTTGTGGAAATTGTTACCAGGAAAGCGCACACCTATTTTTCATATTAAAGATAGATCCCAATACTCTTGGTATTTGAAATCTGGTGATTCTCAATATTCTCCACAACAACTTGGCTACCACGATTTACATGGCATCGTGCGGCTGGAGTTATCTAGCAAAATTGACATAGAAACAGCTAAAGAAATAGCTAATCAAACTTGCTATTTAATTCCCTATTATGCTTCCCATCCATCACGAGATCCGCGCGCACCACAAAACCTTGCACCTGTTAGCGCTTTGGAACGGGAATTAGGCAGAAGAATGGGTGATGCAATACTAATTAAGCGACGGCTGCAATGCTTTCTGGCATCTTTTGGAGGTAATTAATGATATCTTCTGAACCAATCGGTTTTGTACTTGGTACTAAAGAAGCTACTCCTTTGGAATTTTGGATAGCAGTGGATGCCAAAAAAGTTTTACGGCTAGATGATGTTGTAGAGGTGCAAACTCAACGTCCAGATGGTGGCGGAATTGTACGTTTTTACGGTGTGGTGGATTATGTCCGCACTCAATACGAAGGAGCGCAATTTGATACTGATACTTTTTTAGTTGCTAAAGAAGGTATTTTACCAATCAATATTTCTTACACTGCTCACGTTCAAGTCACAAGAATTGAGCCAGAAGAGTATTTACCCCCACAACCAGGCGATCCAGTTCACCTCGCTGTAGGTAAACAGTTGGCATCGGCTTTGTATTTTGACAGCATGGATACCCCAATTCCGGCTGGTATTATGAATAACGGCAATGCAGCATATTTTAACTACTCATTTATCAATGGTGAAAAAGGCGCTCATGTAAATATTTCTGGTGTTTCGGGAGTTGCTACTAAAACATCCTATGCTTTGTTTTTGTTATATTCTATTTTCAATTCTCCGGTTTTAGGTTCTTATAAAGCTAATACTAAAGCACTAATTTTCAATGTTAAGGGTGAAGATTTATTCTTTTTAGACAAATTAAATCAAAGTTATGGCAATTCTGAAAAGCAAAAGGATAAAAATAAATATGAATTGATGAAATTGCCAGTACAACCTTTTAAAAGTGCAAGTTTTCGGGCTGCACCAAAAAGAGATTCCCGAACTGTTGATTCTGATTTAGAACAGCGTTATGAAGGGATATCAGTTTATTTGTGGAGTATTCGGGAATTGTGCCGCGATCGCTTGTTTCGCTTTTTGTTCACTGGTGAGGATTTAGACCGAGGAAATCTATCTTACTTAGTAACAATAGTAGAAGAAAGGTTAGCACGGGTAGCAGAAGAAAATGACCAGAGCGATTGTCAGAGTCGGCGCAAACCGCAAGCTTATTTACAAGTAGAAGCGTTTGCGGAAGAAGGCAAAACACAAATTAAAACCTTTAGAGATTTAATTGACTTTTTAGAAGACAAACTTCTCAATGACGAAGATCGAGAAGAAAACAAGCGTTGGTTAGGGCGAAATGTTGCAGCTACGGCTGAAGCAATGATTCGGCGTTTGTATGGTATCAGTAGTGAAGTTAACCATTTAATTCGTGGGGATTTATCACCAGATGAAGTTGCTAAATACCAACTCAACCCAATAGCTTCAGATGCTCAACTGACTGTAACTGATATCCACAAACTCAGTGCCCGCGCTCAAAAGTTTGTTGTGGGTGTTTTACTACAAAAGCTATTTTTTCAAAAGGAAAAACAGGGTAGGGAACCTGTTGTTTTTATCGTTCTGGATGAATTAAACAAATATGCACCCCGTGATGGACGTAGCCCGATTAAAGATTTACTAGTAGATATTGCAGAACGGGGGCGATCGCTAGGAATTATCTTAATTGGCGCACAGCAAACGGCCTCAGAAGTTGAACGGCGCGTTGTTGGACAAGCGGCTATCCGTGTTGTGGGTAGGTTAGATTCAGCCGAAGCAGAACGTCCAGAATATAACTTTCTTACAGGTTCTTGTCGCAAGCGAGCTTTATTTCTTAAATCTGGAACGATGTTTGTGCATCAGCCAGAAGTCCCTGCACCAATTTTAATTAACTTCCCCTTCCCCGCTTACGCCACTCGTAAGGAAGAAGTATTTTTGAGCCAAACAGAAATTACCAGCATCGAAGCTGATATTGACCGTTTTTAGGAGGAATTGTGCGTTTAATTCATACATCTGACTGGCATTTGGGGCGACATCTCAAAGGCAAAGATCGTACCCCGGAAATTGAATTTACTCTAAATGAACTTTTACGACAAGCTAAAGAATTAGAAGTTGATGCGGTATTAATCGCAGGCGATATTTTTGAAACTCCTAATCCACCATCTGATGCTGAACGAGTTGCGTATCAGTTTTTCGAGGGATTGCGAAATGCCAAAATTCCGGCAATAGCGATCGCAGGTAATCATGATTCTGCTTCCCGCTTTGATGGCATAGCTAATCTCTTGTCTTTAGCTGGCGTGCAGATTTTAGGGAAACCTCGTCGTGTCAATCAAGGAGGTTTGATTACCCTAGAAACCCCTAACGGCAAACTGCGTGTAGCTGCTATGCCCTTTGCTTCAGAACGGCGACTATTGACAGTTGAAAATCTGTGGACAATGGACGAGTTACAGCAAATAAACCACTACAGAGAAAGGGTAGGCTATTTGCTCAACAACTTAGCCACTGGTTTTCAAGATGATAGTGTGAATATCCTCATGGCTCACCTCACTGTTGATGGTGCTAGATTAGCCAATTCCGAAGCCCGTCATCACACCAAAGAAACCTACGCCTTGGCTGGACAAAGCCTACCTGCTGAAGCTCAGTATATTGCTCTCGGACACATCCATAAATCTCAAGAAATTCCAATTGCAGCTCCTACTTACTATTCAGGTTCTTTGATTCAAGTGGACTTTGGCGAAGCTGAAGAAGATAAAGGATTTTATTTGATTGATGTTGAACTTGGTTCTCCCGCCAAAAAACCAGAGTTTATATCTATCCCCTGTCAAAAACCTTTGAAGATAGTCGAATGTGAATTGAGCGATTATGAAGAAAAACTAGAACCACAACGCACTCATCCAGGCTATCTGAAGGTAATTATTAACTTGCAAACGCCCCAAATCGGGTTAGCTGACAAAATTCGGAAAATTTGTGGCGATAAAGTCCTGCAAATTGAGCCACGTTTTCCAGAAGTGGAATCAAAGCGGGAAAAATCCATAAATCAGGAAGAGTTCGAGCCAGTGGAAGAATTTAAACGCTACTTCCAAGAAGAATTAAACACAACGCCTCCTCTGGCCGTTGTAGCAAAATTTGAAGAACTATACAAGGAAATTAAGGAAAACCAAGATGCGACCGCTTGAACTGACTTTAGAAGGTTTTACCAGTTTTCGTAATCAGACAAAGATTAATTTTGAGAAGTTGGAAGTATTCGCTATTACTGGCCCAACAGGCGCGGGCAAATCATCTTTACTCGATGCGATGACTTTGGCATTATATGGGAAAGTAGCAAGAAAAACTCAACCCAAAGAATTATTGAGTCAGGGGAGTTTAAAATTACAGGTATCATTACGCTTTTTGGTTAATCAAACAGAGTTTTTAGTCTTTCGTTCATGGTTATATCGTACTAAAACATCCCAGCCCAGGGCGGCCGCATCATGTCAACAAAAGGATTGTATTTTCAATAAGCTCCCAAATAGTCGCATTAATTGTTGCTTATTGACACAGGTTGAAGCGATCACTTTGAGCTTGGGAAACTAAACCAAACGATAAATGCTGATTTTTTCGTTGGTTCTTAACCTTGGTTGTGATCAAGAGTAATTTAGATGCGTTTGCCCTGCATCCCAGCCTAAGCTTACTTTTAAGTTAGAAAAGCGGATAAATGACGATTTTCAACCTTTTGGAGAACAAAAGGAAGCAGAGATTAATGCCGTTATCGAGAAAGTTTTAGGAATGAATTTTGAAACTTTTACAAAAGTTATTTTGCTTCCTCAAGGTCAATTTGATGAGTTCCTCAAAGGTAAAAGTACTGAACGGCGTCAGATTTTAAGCAATCTGGTTGGATACGAAAAAATTTTTTCAGATATGTGTTCGCAGGCTGGAAAGCAAGCTAATCTTCTTGAAGGTGAATGTAACGGAATTCAAGAACAGCTAAAAAATCTGGATTTATCATTAGATATAGAACTGAATTCTCAACGACGCGATCGCTCTCAGTTTCTCTCACAATAATTACCCAGATTACATGAAGCAGTTACCAAAGCACAAACCGCTTTAGCCGCAGAAAAAGAATTATTGCAACGTCTGAAAGCTTTAGCAGATTGGCAAGAGCAACTTGAGGAATTAAATAAACAAGCTATAGAAATAAGTGAATTAAAACAGCAATTAGAACAAGCGCGAGTTAGCGATCGCTTATCAGCCATCTGGACATCAGTCAATTTGGCTCGCAATCGATATGACAAAACTCAAGCTGATGTTGAGATTGCTTCCAAAGCTTTGATTGAGAAACAATCAGCTTTTAAAATTCAAGAAGATAATTTCAGTCAAGCACAAACCTACCAGACTGAAATTGCACCGCAGCTAAAACGGCGAGAAGAAGCCCTTAATACTGCCAAAATCTATGAAGAACAGCGTCGTCAAATTAACGACGAAGTAAAGAGGTTAGAAAAAAAATTAGCAGAAAAAGTCAAGTATTTAACAGAGGCTGATAAAGCTGTCAAAAAAGCTGAATTGGAATTAATCCAAAAAAATCAGATATTGACTATAGTTAATAATGAAATTTCTCAATCTTCCTCTGGTGGTGATAAATTAGAGCAACTTAATCAAGTTATACCTTTACTAATTAAGTGGGAAGGAATTCAAAAGCAAGTTGAAAGCGATCGCACCAAACTACAACAAATTACTCAAGAATTAATCACCGCTGAATCTGATTATCAGTCTACTATTTTAAATTTCCAAAAATCTAAAGCAGAATGTGATCGATCTCGTGTTGAATTAGATATTGCTAGACAAAACAATTATGCTGCGGCTTTACGTGCATTGCTACATACTGACGATGATTGTCCAGTTTGTGGTGGTGTTTATCCAGAAGCCCACTTTTTACCACAACTAGAATCTTCTGGCAATATCGAAGCACTAGAAAAATGCGATCGCGCTGCTGAACAAACTCGTCAAAAAGCTGCTGATACTAAAACTAAAGCTGAAACAACCAGGGATAATCTAAAAAAACAAGAAATTGAATGTCGTCAAATATTAGCAGAAAAAGAAGCCGATCTGGAGGCAGAGACACAACAAATTAGTGTCATCTTAAAAACAGACAAATGGAAAGTTAAAGTACTTGAATAGGAACGCCAAGCATTACATGAAAGTGACGCTAAGTATCAACAATATTTAAGAAATAAAGAGAAAACAGTTACAGAAGTTCAAGTAAGCGAACAAAATTTCAAGTCTGCAACAAGTAATTTATCAGATAAGCAAACTCAACATCAAGATGCAGCACATGAAGTAGAACGCCAAAAAATACAACTTCAGGAAATATCAGATCAACTATCCAAACTTACTGAGGGTGAGTCTTATGATAATTTATTCCAAAAGCTAGAACGAGATAAACAAGAGTTAGAGCATCGTATTCAGCATGAAACCCATAACTATCAAACTGCTCGTGATGAATTTCGGCAAGCTCGACAAAGTGAGATCAAGGCAAAAAAAGACTTTGATTTAGCTTCTACTGAAAAACAACACCTAGAAACTGAATGGCAGACTAGTTTATTATCTGTAAACTTTACAGAGCAATTGTTTCACCAATCTAAAGTAGACCCAGAAGAACAAAATCAATGGCAGCTGAAAATTGATGATTACAACACTAATAAAATTCAGTTGCAAACTAACGTTAAGCGAGAAACGGATGCAATTGGTGATAGAACTACCAACGCAGAAATAATTGTCCAGTATGAAAAAATTGTAGCTGATGCTGGAGAAAAATATAAACAAGCACAAGATGAATACAACAATTTAAAACTTGTGATTGCTAAAGCTGAAGAACAGCAAGAGCAAGTAGAGAAACTGCAAGCACAACTATCTAGCAAACAACAAGAGCTAGGAACATATCAAATTTTGTCCAAAGAGTTGAGATCGGATCGATTTCAAGACTATATTCTCCAGCATTTTGAGCGAGAATTAGTAGAACAAGCAACAGTGTTTCTGCTCGAACTTACAGAACAGCGATATGCATTGAAATACGAAAAAAAAGATTATAAAGTAGAAGATAACTGGAGTGGTGGTGAATCTAGACGAGTGCAAACCCTATCTGGTGGTGAAACCTTTGCTACTTCTTTATCACTGGCTCTGGCACTTTCAGAAAAGTTGTCTAGAGGAGCTAAGTTAGGCAGTCTGTTTATAGATGAGGGATTTGGGACATTAGATGCTGAAACTCTGCAAAGTGTCTCAAATATTTTACTGTCTTTGGGAAAACAAGAGAGACTGGTTGGCGTAATTACTCATGTTCCCGCTTTGGGAGAGGAGTTAGGAACACAAATCAAAGTAGAAAAGTTTTTAGAAGGCTCGCGGATTGTTGTAACAGGAATTTCAGCTTAATGGTAGTTTTCTTTTTTATCTAACTATCTTTTTGATAGAAAAATTTACAAGTAGAGACGCAATTTATTGCGTCTCTCAACATCATTTTATAATGAGATTTAATCTCCCTAGTCAATAGACCAAATCCAATCGCGTAATAGTTGATTTACTCCATCGGGTACTTCATCATGGGGACAATGACCTGCTGTTAAGAAATGCTCTGTGAGTTGAGGACAATATTGACGAAACTTTTGAGAACGTTCTCTAGGATTCATCCACGGATCGGCTTCTCCCCATAACATCAATAAAGAACAAGTTAATTGCTTTAGTAGTACATCAACTTTTTCCCCTTGAGGACTGCTAAAAACTGAAACAAATACATCCAATGCACCCGGATCAAAAGCAGGGCGAGAAATTTCTTCTACTAATTGGTCTGTAACTGCACTTTTATCAAGGTATACCTTTTCTAAAGTTTGGCGAATTACCCAACGTTGTCGTACATATTGAAATAACACAAACTGAGCTAAAGGTTGTTGAAAAATCCATTTAACTGAGTCACCCAGAAGTTTCTCTAAAGAAGAGGGTTTTTTGGGTGGCTGAATTTCGCTTTGCAAAGCTTCCGGTTCAGATGTTGGCTGGTTTTCGCTAAAAGGCCCAGCACTATTGAGCAAGACTAAACCAGCTGCACTGTCGGGACGTTGTGACGCAACACACAAGCAAGCATAACCACCAAGAGAATTACCTGCTAATATTGCTTTTTCACCAATCACTTCGCTGATAAAATCATGAAGTTGGTCGCGCCACAAGTCGCCACTATACTGCAATTTTGGTTTTGCCGATCGCCCGAATCCCAAAAGGTCGATCGCAAATACTTCAAAATCTTGACACAATCCTGTGATATTCTTGCGCCAGTGGTCTGTAGAAGCACCAAATCCATGTACCAAAAGTAAGGGCGGACGTTGCGTTTGTTTCTCTCCCGCACGCACGTAGTAAACATTGTGCCCGCGCCACTGCCAATATTTGCCAGGAATTGGAGTTGTAGAAGGGGCTGTAGTTGCCTGCATGATTTAAAGAAATGTTAAGGAGCTTTTAATAATTGTAGGCTAGCTGAGGAGTGAGAAGCAGGGGGATGACAAATGACAAATGACAAATGACAAATGACAAATGACAAAATTAATTACAGGTAAAACTAAACTACTAGGAGTCATTGGACATCCGGTGGAGCATTCGCTGTCACCAGTTATGCATAATGCTGCGATCGCACAATTAGGATTAGATTACATTTATCTCCCTTTTCCGATTGAACCACAAAATTTAGAAGTGGCGATCGCAGGTTTTGCTGCTGTTGGGGTTGTCGGCTTTAATGTGACAATACCTCACAAACAGGCAATCATTCCCCTACTCTCAGAAATTACACCCCTGGCTCAAATTATTGGAGCAGTAAATACTGTTAGCCGCCAAAATCACCAATGGGTAGGCACAAATACAGATATAGAAGGATTTATTGCCCCTTTACAGACAACATATAAACAAGATTGGAGTCAGAAAGTAGCGGTAATTTTAGGCAATGGTGGTGCAGCCAGAGCAGTTGTCGCAGGTTGTACTCAGCTAGGTTTTGCCCAAATTCATGTTGTTGGGCGCAATATGCAGAAATTAGAAGAATTCCGCAATAGTTGGAGCAATTCACCCCTTGCTGAGAAATTCCAGGTTCATCAATGGGAAGAATTACCAAAACTCATTCCCCAAGCAAATCTGCTGGTAAACACAACTCCGATTGGGATGTATCCTAAAGTCGATGAATCGCCTTTGAGTGTAGAAGAAATCGCGAATTTACTAAGGGGTGCGATCGCTTACGATTTAATATATATTCCTAAACCAACACAATTTCTAAAGCAGGCAAAAAAACAAGGCGCAATTGCTATCGATGGATTAGAAATGCTAGTTCAACAAGGGGTAGCAGCATTAAAAATCTGGTTACAGCAAGAAACTTTGCCTGTAGAAGTGATGCGCCAAGCGTTACAAAATCACCTGGGTTTAGGGGAGTGATGAAACTTATTACCCCCCTTAATCCCCCCTTGTAAAGGGGGGAAATCGGATCTCCAGTTCCCTGCCCTTGCAAAGGAGGAAAATCAGATATCCGGTTCCCTCCCCAATACATACGGGGAGGGTTAGGGTGGGGTAAAATTTAGCATAAACTCAGCCATTAACTAGATTTTCTACAGTATCGGCATCATTTGGCAATGCGGCGGTTAAAACTTCGCTGCCTTCTGTAGTAACTAAAACATCATCTTCAATGCGAATTCCCCGCACATCGGCAAATTCTGATAAACGCTGCCAATTCACTACATTCTGATATTTTGAACGGACATTAGCATCATTTAAAATTGCTGGGACTTGATAAAAACCAGGCTCAATTGTGACTAACATTCCTGGACGCAGGGGACGATTTAAACGGAGGTAGCTTAAGCCAAAGCGATCGCTCCTTTCACGTCCCTCTTCATACCCGGCTAAATCGCCTAAATCTTCCATATCATGCACATCTAAACCCAGTAGATGGCCGATACCATGAGGAAAAAACAGCGCGTGGGCATCCATTTCTACTAAATCTTCGGGATTTCCTTGTAAAATACCTAACTCTACTAAACCTTCAGCGATCGCTGTAGCCGCTAGCAGATGAATATCCCCATACTCTACACCAGGCTGGATTTTGGCAATACAAGCATCATGGGCTACCAACACCACATTATAAATATCTCTTTGGGTAGATGAAAACTTACCCGAAACTGGCCACGTGCGAGTCACATCACCTGCCCAACCCGTTTGGGTTTCAGCGCCAACATCGGCAAGCAGTAAGTCACCTGGTTGCAAACTATGGTGATACTGCTCGTTATGCAAAACTTCACTGCGAACAGTAACAATACTGTTGTAAGAGGTAGTCATATTGTGGGCAATAATTACCCCTTCCATCGCTGCCCGAACTTCAGCTTCTAGTTTGGCTTGGGGTGTTGCTGCCATTCCAGCTTTGTGAGCTTTGACAGTGACAGCCGCAGCTTTTCGCAACTCGGTTAATGCACCATCATCGTGGGTGAGGCGGAGTGAAACGATCGCCTTAGCTAACTCCAAGTCGATTCCTTGGGGAAGACTTTGTGGTAAAACCCATCTATTTAATAGCTGCGATTGCTGCGTCCAAGTAGCTGCATCTTGGACAGCAAGTGTAGCGGCATCTTCTAGCCAAGACTCTAATTCTGCCATTGGTCGAGCCACATCCGCCCCAATCTTCTCGGCTATTTCCTCTCGCGTTGGCGTTTCTCCATGCCAAAGGACGCTGCTGGGTGACGGATCGTCGATGAATAGTTCTAGCTTTCCTCCTTCTAGACGAATTGCCGCCTTTGGTAATGGCAGTCCGGCGAAATAGAGGAAATGACTGTTAGCACGAAACGGAAAGGTATTGGCGGGAAAGTTGCGCGAATTGTTGCTACCCGACCACAGAATTGCTGGAAAATCAATCAGCTTGGCTAGTTGTTGCCGTCGGTGGCGTAAAGTATCGCCGAGGGAAGTAGAAGTTTGTTGGATAAGCATAAATGTAAACTCAAAAAAAAGGATAAAGGTGATAGTTTTGCCTTTATTTAATCGTTATCGTCTTTATCGTCATCTTTTTTATCATTTTTGCGATCGCCATTTTTATCTTGGTTATCTTTGTTATTTTGCTTTGTCTGCTGAGGCTGTTGGGTAGGTTGTACGACTGGTTTTTGTTGCTCAGTTGGTGCAGGTGGCTGCGGGGCTTCAACAACACAACTAACTAATCCTCCAGAAATTAGCCCTAAGTTGACCGCAGCAAATATGCTTCTGAAGATTTTTATCCTCACGTTTTCGGTTTGCTTTAACATTGACCTTAGTTTTTGGAGATTGTATTCCTAATTTATAAGGTACTGTATATAGCGGTTCTCATTTGGATTAACACAGGGTAGAGGCTCATGGCTGTGCGCCCGAATGATATCGTGTCCGTATAATTAAGCAAGTCGGCGTGAAAATTTGTTGTTGCGTTAACTTTCAAGGTGAATCTAATGGGACAAATCATTACTCAGGTTGATGCTTTTACCAATACACCTTTCGCGGGTAATCCGGCTGCTGTCTGTGTTGTGCCTACTCCCCAAGATGAGCGCTGGATGCAGAACATAGCGCAGGAGATGAATCTATCTGAAACAGCTTTTTTAGTCAGACAGGATGATGGCTTTAATCTGCGTTGGTTTACGCCCACGGTGGAAGTACCGCTTTGTGGTCATGCAACTTTAGCTAGCGCCCATGTACTTTGGTCAGAGGGGCATTTGTCACCTGATAAAGTTGCACGTTTTTATACCAAGAGTGGAGTGCTGATTGCGAACTTGCAAGGTGAGTGGATTGAGTTAGATTTTCCTGTAAATCACTCACAAGCAACAGTCGCCCCTCCAGAACTCAAGCAAGCTTTGGGTGTACCCTACAAATCTGTCTTGCAGAATTCACTAGGTTATCTAGTGGAATTGGAATCTGAAGAATTAGTACGGCAAATACAGCCTAATTTTCAACTACTCAAAACCTTACCGATTTCTGATGTGATTGTCACCAGCCTCACTGACTCTGATTCTGAATATGATTTCGTCTCTCGCTTCTTTGCACCGGGATTAGGTATTAATGAAGACCCAGTTACTGGAGCGGCTCATTGCTGTCTTGCTTCCTTCTGGCGCGATCGCTTGCACAAAAATGAATTTTTGGCTTATCAAGCATCCAATCGCGGTGGCGTCGTGAAGGTGTATTATGACGGGGGCGATCGCGTCTTTCTCGCCGGACAAGCGGTAACTGTGCTACGAGGTGAGTTAATTACTGCATCAACCTAATATTACAAATCAATAATATTCGGCAAAAACTCACTATCAAGAACTTGGGCAATGGAATAAGGACATTCCGCAGGAAACGTATTTATTGGTAGTTCAGTTTCATTACTAGCAGCTTTTAATCCCCGATGATAGCACTGGGCTAAAACTTCTTCTGGATAAGACTTGAGGCTGGGACTTTCTTGCAGTAAATCTGCAATTTTGTGGCGCTGCCGATCAATCGTATTTCGCCAAGAGCCACTCCGCAAACTAGACTGATATTGCCACTTGAGCAAATGCTGTAATAATACTTCCAAGCGGCTTTTCAACTCTCGTCGTTCTGACCGTCCCAAGCTTTCAATCTCCTCAATCACAGCATCCCAGTCTACTTGTCCAAATTGTCCAGCACGAATGAGTTGTACAGTTTTTTCTGTCCATGCTGCAAAGTCTGTTTCATACAACTGGGCTGCGCTTTTCGGAATCTGGGTCATGAGCTTGCTGGAATCTACCGTATACTACCTAAATTGGAGATACTTTACGCCCATTTTAACTTCAAGAAAGCGATCGCATCTTTTTAGCCATACAAGCCGTAAGGCGCTTATCTTGAACTATTGATGCTGAGGTGACAGGCGTGGAATTTAACTTTTCAGACATTCTTTAATAAAAAACTTGCAAGTGAGGCGAAAAAATGGCAACTGTGTTTGATAACATAGCTCTCCAGTTTCAAAAACTTAACAAATTGCCTTATCGCTTGTATGGTGAGGCATATACATTCTTAAATTTAATCGGAGATGTTGCCGGGAAATCAATCCTCGATCTAGCTTGTGGAGAAGGATTTTTCACACGATTGCTCAAACAGAATGGCGCTGCACGTTTGGTTGGTGTGGATATTTCCTCAGAAATGATCAAATTGGCAAGACTTGAAGAAGCTTCTGCTCCACTTGAAATTGAATATATCATCGGTGATGTCATGGAAATTGGTTCTCTTGGCAGCTTCGATCTTGTGGTAGTCTCCTACTTGCTGAATTGCGCTTCAACTAAAGAGCAACTACTCAAAATGTGTCAGGCCATAGCAATTCATCTGAAACCTGGTGGTCGATTCGTCAGTTTGAACAATAATTTAGAACTGCTTCCAGAGTTTTATCATAAACATCAGAAATATGGCATTGTTAGGAGATGTGCCCAGTCGCTCCAAGAAGGTACTCCCATAACCTTAACATTGAGCATTCCTGATGACGGTGAGTCTATCAGTATTGATAACTACTACCTTAGCCAAGCGACTTATGAATGGGCTTTGATGAGTGCTGGTTTTAAAGAGATCCGTTGGCATCATCCAATAGTCTCTCCCAAAGGCATACAGAAATTTGGCTCCGATTTCTGGCAAGATTACATTGACTATCCCGATATGATAGGCATTACCTGCCTAAAATAGCGCGGCACAATCGTATTGTCAGGTGAAACAATCGTGTTGTCAGGCGAAACAATCGCATTGTCAGG
>NZ_CAXTTT010000033.1:0-60669 GCF_964247315.1 uncultured Nostoc sp. | reverse complement strand
GTCTGCCCATCAGCACTGATAGCGACAGAAGAGACATTACCCTCATGACCACAGAAGGGAATAGAGACTCTTGCTTTATTTGCCACTCGATTTAAACTGTTCTGAACTGATGCAAGAATCTGCTGGGGTAGTTTATCTTGATTTTCCCCCATAGCTTGAATTGCCAAAACTAGACTATCTAGCGGTTGTAAGGGCAATAAATCGTCTACTCTAGCCGCTTTCTCTCGCAACTGGGATTCAGTAAGCGCCCTTTCCATCTCGGCAATCCGGTCTTTTTCATCGGTATCGCTGTACTGGTAAAAATCCTCATCTTGTTGGGGTGATTGCAAATGGGGCTGCAATTGTTCCCAGCTATCCCTCACTTCGGCCAGTAATTCTTTTTGAATTAAATATTTGTCATCCGGCCTTTCGTTCAACCATTCCCGTCGGGTATTTTCTAATGTATCGCTCAACGGTCGCAAGTCTCGGTCTTGTTGTCGCCACTGGGCAAACTGCTGCCAACTTTCAATTAAAGCTTCATGGGCTAAATCAATCCAGACTTCTCCTTTTTCATCTTTCCCAGTAACTAATAAACGTCCCTTAACCAATCCCGCTTCACCATCTAGCAACTCACTAAGTTGTTGCTGTTGATTGGCATCATCACCTGCAATATTTAATAATGTGGCTTTTGGTTGGCGCTGTTGGGTATCCTTTTCTCCCTCTCCCGTTCGCACTAACCGCAGAAAAATCTGCTTAATCCATTCTTTTTCTTGCTGACTGCGTTCTTGAGTTGGATATTCTTTCTCATAATCTTGGTAGTGATAAACATTTTCTGCATGGAGATTTAACACCGCAGTTAATCCTCCCAACTTCTTATACTCTTCTTGGGTTAGTTGATGTTTCTTTTGCTCGCGTTTCTCCCAGAGTTTAGTTAAGGCAAACTCTAACAATGGCAAACTCCCTGCTTCTTGTTTAAGATTTGGGAGAATTTTTAATACTCCTGCTTCTTCAACACTATGAACCTGAAACTTGGCAGGCTTGGCGATTGTTTCCTTTAAATCAACTCCAGTTAAAGGCAGCATAACAGCTGCCTGGGTTTGAATCAGGTGAGTCAGAGAAGGATTATCTAAACAAGATTCAATAAAATTGCCTCGCATAGTAATTACAACTGCTAACCGCGAATCATGAATCTCTACTACCCCAGTAAGTAGTTCAATAAATCTCTGCCGTTCTTCCTTATCTATGCAAACTGTAAATACTTCTTCAAACTCATCTACCACCAGCAAAAATTTTTCTGTGTTAGCCACAGCCTCTGCATCATTAATAAATTTAGTCAGGCTGCCTAAACTGTTGTCATTCTGAGCAATTTCAACCACAAGGGCGTATTGTGTCATCTTGTTTTGTTAAAACTATTAAGAAAATTACCTCTGTGCTTTAAAATACCCCAAATAAGCAGTGATTTACCCACTAGATTTAAAAACTCTAGATTTAAAATTCAAGTAGCAGTTGAGTAATACACGATAGAAGCACAATATTAAAGTCTTAGTGACTGGGATAAGCTCTATACCTTGTAGTTCGGTAGTAATTACGGGAGCGATGTCTAAGGGCGGGCTACGACTAGTTAGAAAATTTCAGCTACCTTGAGAAAAATCGCACATCGCGCTAGTCTTCATTGACGTAACTGCACGCTGTAACATTAAGCGATGACAAATCAACTCTCTCCAGTAATTCCCTCTTGCACTTGGAGCCGTCCTATCGGCTTAGGCTGGGATAAACCTTATACCGTTCGCTATGCAAGTAATATTGATGATGGCCCTTGGCATGGTATGCCTTTAGGCGGCTTTGGTGCAGGTTGCATCGGTCGTTCTTCACAAGGAGACTTTAACCTGTGGCACATCGACGGCGGTGAGCATACCTTCAAAAATGCTCCCGCTTGTCAATTCAGTGTGTTTGAATCCAATAGTACATCTTCCCAAGCCTATGCTTTATCTACCCAAGCGCCCGATGATGGCACTCTCAAGGCTTGGCAGTGGTATCCGACACTTCCGGCTACTGAGGGGACGGGCAATTATCACGCGCTATATCCACGTAGCTGGTTTGTGTATGAAAATGTATTTCAAGCACAGTTGACTTGTGAGCAGTTTTCACCTGTCTGGGCAGGCAATTACCAAGAAACTAGCTACCCTGTGGCAATATTCCTCTGGAATGCCCACAATCCGACAGATGCACCGATTACTCTGGGCATTATGCTTACTTGGCAAAATATGGTGGGCTGGTTTACAAACGCTCTCAAATCTCCCGAAGTGCGGGTACGCGATGATGGTAGTCCGGTTTACGAATACCAACCACGCTGGGGCGAAAGTCAAGGAAATTACAACCAGATAGTTGAAAATACACAACAATTTGGCTGTCTTTTCGGTCGGATGGGTAGTGATGAACCTTTGCAAGAAGGTGACGGAACTTGGTGTATTGCGACCTTGAAACATCCCCAAGTAGAATTATTCCACCACAGCCGCTGGAATCCTGAAGGAACGGGTGATGAGGTGTGGCAAAGCTTTGCCCAAGATGGCTCTTTGCCTAATTATGTTGATACTACTCCAGCAACAGAGAATACACAATTAGGGGCTGCGATCGCACTTCGTTTTACTCTCCAACCAGGCGAAACTCTCGAAATCCCCTTTGTCCTGGCTTGGGATTTGCCGATCACAGAATTTACTGCTGGAGTCAACTATTATCGCAGATATACAGACTTTTTTGATAAAAGTGGAAACAATGCCTGGGCGATCGCATCGACTGCGTTACAAGAATACCAAACCTGGCGATCGCAAATTCAAAGTTGGCAAAAACCCATTCTCGACCGGGAAGATTTACCCAACTGGTTTAAAATGGCTCTATTTAATGAGCTTTATGACCTCACCAGCGGCGGTACTCTCTGGAGTGCAGCATCAGAACTTGACCCCATCGGTCAGTTTGCGGTGCTAGAGTGCTTAGATTACCGTTGGTATGAAAGTCTAGATGTGCGGTTGTATGGCTCTTTTGCCCTGCTAATGCTATTTCCAGAATTAGAAAAATCGGTAATTCGGGCATTTGCACGGGCGATTCCTCAAGGTGATGATACTCCCCGAATCATTGGCTATTACATGACAATTAAGGCAGAAAGCCCAATTGCAGTTCGCAAAGTTGCAGGTGCAACACCCCACGATTTAGGCGCACCGAATGAACACGTCTGGGAGAAAACTAATTACACCAGCTATCAAGACTGTAATTTATGGAAAGATTTAGGTAGTGATTTTGTCTTGCAAGTATATCGTGATTTTTTACTCACTGGTGCTGACGATGTGGAATTCCTAGCAGATTGTTGGAATGCGATCGTTCAAACCCTCGACTACCTGAAAACTTTTGACCTTGATGGCGATGGGATTCCGGAAAATTCTGGTGCGCCTGACCAAACCTTTGATGATTGGCGATTACAGGGTGTCAGCGCCTATTGTGGAGGGTTGTGGTTGGCAGCGTTAGAAGCTGCGATCGCTATCAGCGATATTTTATTAACTTACCAGACAAGTAATACAACAGAGTTGGCGGCGCAAAAATCCACTTATGAAACTTGGTTACAACAATCCCGCCCCATTTACGATCAAAAACTCTGGAATGGGGAATATTACCTACTTGATAGTAAAAGTGGTTCTGATGTGGTGATGGCAGATCAATTGTGCGGACAATTTTACGCCCGTCTGCTGGATTTACCTGATATTGTACCGAGCGATCGCGCCCTTTCTGCTCTGAAAACTGTTTATGATGCTTGCTTTTTGAAATTCAGCAATGGTGAGTTTGGTGCTGCTAATGGTGTTCGTCGTGATGGTTCACCAGAAAATCCCAAAGCTACTCATCCTTTAGAAGTTTGGACGGGGATAAACTTTGGGCTGGCGGCTTTTCTCGTGCAGATGGGAATGAAGGATGAAGCGTTGAGGTTGACGCAAGCTGTAGTGCAGCAAATTTATGAAAATGGTCTGCAATTTCGCACGCCAGAAGCTATCACCGCAACTGGTACTTTTCGTGCTAGCACTTACCTACGGCCAATGGCGATTTGGGGAATTTACTTAGTTATTAATTGATTGACTATCAAAACAGTTCTCGTTTTGATGCAATACACATAGATGTCATTGGTGTCAACTTCAGCTGAAATCTTCTGACTGTATGAGTTTTGCTCTCTCCCCAAAATTGGCAGAGCAGGGTGGTTTCAGACAAGCAGAGAAAAACTAAAACTGGGTTTCAAAGCCTCTCCCCCACGGGGGGAGAGGAATGGAAGTGAGGGAAAAAACCATGCCACAAAACGAGAAATCAAGACTTATGTATTTTTCTTTTTTCGTATGAAACCACCCTGCTCCCCAAAATTGGCAGAGGGAGCAAATTCTCTAGTTCCCCTTCTCCCATATTGGGAGAAGGGGTTAGGGGATGAGGGCATAGGAACCCTTATTCTTACCTAACTTCTACCTTAAGTTGACACCTATGACAGATGTGCGTCTCTACGATCGCTCGTATTCCACGTTACCAAATTTAACCTGTCTTCGTCTGAAAAAGCAAAGTTTAGATTTGCGATTTTATTTTCCGAGTGTTTCCGGAAGCGAAGGAAAATTTCAGTAATGGTAAGAGTTGAAGCATTGAGAATTTAAGACTAATGTTTCAAAAAATGCAAATATTACTAGCTTTAGCTATCAATATTGCTGATAATTCCTAGACTACGTTCACAATCAAAAGCTAGGTTATGACGTGCCTATTCCTTTACTCAACAGCAAACTTCATCAGATTGTGGCGCTGCGTGTTTGGCAATGATTAGCCAACACTGGTGCATACGCTTAAACCTCTACACTTTGCGTAACTTAACGCCAGTAAATCTTACAGGTGCATTTCACCAGCCTTTAGTAGAAGTAGCCCAAATTTGCAGTATATGAAGCGGTATCAGTGAGGACTAGTTCTTATGAAGGTGGACTCATACTATAACCCTTGGATAGCTGATTGTCAAGTAATTGATTGTGTAGTTGTCTAGAGAGATAAAGGCGATCGTATATTGTATTGATTTTTGATCTTGTATCACCATTTAGCTCAATTATTACTACATTTGTAATCTCAAGATAAATTTGTTAGATATTCATACATATATAAATCACTGTTGAATCAACTTAATAATATTTTGTGTTGATTAACTTTATATCTATCCTGAAATTCTTTAATATTATACAGATTTAGCCTGCTACATTGTTTTGAGTAAAGTTATCCATTTGCGGATCTTTTTCTTGACTCAGCTAAGGCTCGTTATAACTATCTATATTATCAATAACTAGTATTTTTCTATTTCAACTGGTCTATCTTATGATTACTGACTGGTTGGTATGAAATATTTGCCAGCAGTTGACAGCGATTATATAGATACGCTAAAGCTGTAGTTTTTGCAAACCAATTAAGATAAGTATTATTGTCTAATCGAACCTATTGAAAAATAGGTTAATCCTATAGCTGTCAACGGTTTGATTCTCCGTCGCCTAATATTTTTATTAGTTGTTTTACATTCTATTTAATGGTATCGTTTTCTAGTTACTCAACAATAATAAAGGTTTAAAAATGATATCGGGTGAGGGGTCTTACCCCTCAAGAATTAGCAAAATAGGACAAAACTCAAAGCTGCACAATACACAAGTAAGTATCGGAATATATTCAGTAAATTTGACCTATAAATATACTAGATTAGTAAATGGCGTTAAGGGCAAAAAACAGTATAAATGCGAATGGTGTTGTTAGCACTCAAAGATAAATATATTTTCTATTGTAGTCTCAGAAAAAATGCAAACTTCCCGGAAATTGCCTAATTCAACAGTAGTAATAAATATAAGCGTGTGAACCAAGAAAATTCATTTACTTATGGATTCTTATCCCTTGAAAACATAAAAAACCGCTCCATTGCTGATAATTTGCCATTAGCAATTCAAGATTTGCCAAAAGGCTAGTGCAGTCTGTACACTTCAATTGAAACATCAACAATTGCAGAGAAAAAAACAGTTTACTTCACCCCAAATAACTAAACGCTATGATGAATCAAGACATTGCTGGTATTAGTAGTAACTTAGATAAAACAGTGAAAGCTCAACAATTTGACAAAGTAGTTGAAGCAATTCTTGCTGGAAAATATTCCTGGGCATGTGTTTTAATGCTGCGATTTGGTGGTTATAATCCTCTGCATTACATTCCATATCGCACCTACAATCGATTGCTTAAAGAGAACTCTCAAGCCGATAGGACAAAACAACAGCAAGGTGAAAATCTAAAAATGCTGAAACATGCTCATGATTCCCGGTCTGATAATAATGTGTCATCAAGCTGCTTAAGCAAAATTAAAGACGTAGCTTATCTAGAAGTAGTTAGAAAGCAAAAAGCATAAATCTTTGATGGGAGTTTATACCAGAGATTGACACAGCAAATTAACGAACATCAATCAAGCAAATCACCATTAAAACCAGAAAACGTTCAAAACGTTTCTTTGAAATCCTGTGGATTCAATTAAAAAGTATTTGGAATCAATAGATTCTGCTCTAAAGTTGATTGATTATCTGAAAGCCT
The DNA here is from genome assembly GCF_964247315.1 of uncultured Nostoc sp. GTDB lineage: Bacteria > Cyanobacteriota > Cyanobacteriia > Cyanobacteriales > Nostocaceae > Nostoc. The sequence continues at coordinate 54,081 of NZ_CAXTTT010000033.1, read as the reverse complement.
GCGATGCTAATTGAAAATTTATAGCATGGCGGGTTTTCTATAGCAGTGATTAATTTGATAGTATTTGGCAAAAATCTGCCAAAATGGCAAATATATACTAATGATATTGGTAAACTAATAACAACTACAACTTAAACCAAAATAGAGGTGATTTGGCAAGCAAGTTAATTTAAAAAATAAAATCAACGATTAGTTCTGACTATGAAATAAATCAAACTGATTACAAAAGTAGTCAGCATTTCATGGAGTAAATAACTCCTAGACCAAGACCAATAATCCAACCGTTGCTACTGGTGGTTCTTTTCCTGAGAAAGTCTGAGCAAAGAGAATTTGAGGAGGTGGATTCCCCCAAGCCAAATTTTACACAGCTTTCACTGACTGCAGACGGTGCGAGTAATGCTGATAAAACTTTCTATCCTGTGGTTGCTGTTGCTTTAGTTAATAAAGCAAACGCTTAACATCAATTCCAGGAACAGAAATAGAAAAGTTACGGTGAAATTGTTGTCCTTGGCTGGTAGAACTAGTAGCTTATACGCTTCTCTTTCGACTATTGTAATCCTAGTCCTCCCAACCTGGATTATCTTTGGTTTCTAAACTTTCAATTTATATAGCAAGACTGGAAGTTCAAAACTTGAATAGCTTCCAGTTTTTTATCTGTATATAAAAATAAATAAGGCGGGCAATTTGCCCACCTTATTTTTTGTTGAGAATAGACATCTGGTGAAATTAATCTAGAAGTCTTGTAGAGACGTAGCACTGCTACATTTCTTGTTTAATGGTTAATTCAAAAATGAATTAAACCTTAGCTAATTCTGGAGTAGGACTCTTGCTGTTGCGAATTGCTGTAATAGCCTCAGCATAATCTTTAGCGTTAAACACAGCTGAACCGGCGACGATCGCATTGGCTCCCGCTTCTAAAACTTGCCAGGTATTATTTGCCTTAAGTCCCCCATCTACTTCAATCCAAGGGTCAAGACCACGTTCATCACACATTTGGCGCAGCTTGCGGATTTTGGGTAATACACCAGGGATAAAGCTTTGACCACCAAAACCAGGGTTGACGCTCATAATCAGTACTAAATCGCACAAATCTAAAACGTATTCAATTAGTTCTAGAGGGCTACCAGGATTAAGTACAACTCCAGCTTTCTTACCAAGCTCTTTAATTTGCCCCAAGGTGCGGTGCAGGTGTGGAGAAGCATTATGTTCGCAGTGTACGGTGATATGATCGGCACCAGCCTTAGCAAAATCCTCTACATACTTTTCTGGCTCCACAATCATCAAATGGACATCCAGTGGCTTGGTCGTAATCGGACGAATCGCCTCCACAATCAGAGGACCTATCGTAATATTAGGTACAAAACGACCATCCATTACATCAACATGAATCCAATCTGCTCCAGCCGCGTCTATGGCGCGAATTTCGTCACCCAGACGACTAAAATCGGCTGATAGGATAGATGGAGCAATTACAATGGGCTTTTGAGATAGGTTTTGGGTCATGGCTAGTGGATTTTTAAGCGTCCTCGTCTGTACGCATTGTAACAAAACATTGAGCAAGACTCATAATTTTGATCCCGGTTTTTTGGGGATTGAGAACTGGGGAGGCAGGGGAGACAAGGTGACAAAAGTTTAGAACTTGCAACAAGTCTTTCCCCTTGTCGCCAATTCTTTTTGTCTCCTTGTCCTCTTCACCATGCCCAATGCCCTTCAGGAGTGCTGAGTGCTGAGTGCTGAGTGGGGAATCTTACTTCTTTACTCGCTTGCCGATGAACTCGAAACGGGCTAAACGCCCCGCTTCCGCTAACAGAACTGTTTTGCCCAATACCCAATGACTAATGATTAATAACTAATGACTAATGACTAAAAAACTAATCTGGATATTTTGGGGATTAACTGCTTCTTGTCTGAGTGCGCCAGTAATTGCTTCAGCTCTAGAATCTGGACTAGGAACTAACGGTATTGATGCTCTGAAGCTACACAAATCTCCATATAATTTAATCGGTCGTAAGATTGCTATTGGTCAAGTAGAAATTGGCCGACCGGGAATGTTTGGATGGGATAAAACGGTGTCTAAAAATCGTGCCATATCTTTAGCGGCGGTTTTCTTACGCGATGGACCAGCTAAGTCTAATACTGGTGTTGACCCCCACGCCTACAATGTCGCTGGTGTGATGGTGAGTCAAGATAAAGCCTTGCCAGGAGTTGCTCCAGGAGCGCGATTGTATTCATCAGCGGTGGGTTCCACTAAAAATATGGGTCAACCAGAAGAGTGCTTGTCGGCACAGCATATAGCGCTACAAAATAGTGGCGATGTCCGTGCGATTAACTTTAGCTTTGGGGAACCTCTGAGCCGCGATCCTCGACCGGAAGCTACTTTAGACGGTAATGCTTTACTAACTTTATGTGTTGACTGGTCTAGTCGCGCTCATGATGTTTTGTATGCGATCGCTGGCAACCAGGGGAAAGGCGGTATTCCTATTCCTACAGACAATTTTAACGGAATAAACGTGGCTTTTTCATCCCGCCGAGGGGGAGTTTTTAACAAAGTAGACGTGGCTAATCTGGCGGGTGTTAACCAAGGGGTGAATGGAAGACTCGCTGGAAGGGAATTTGACCTTGATGGGCGTCGCGCTATCAGTTTAGTTGCTCCTGGGAATAATATTCCTTTGCTCAATCCAGATGGCAAATTGAATAAGGTTACAGGTACAAGTTTTGCGGCACCTCAAGTTACAGCTACTGTTGCTCTGTTACAAGAACTTGCTGACCGACAGATGCGGACAAAACAACCCCACTGGAGCATTCATGCTCGGCGTCATCAAGTGATGAAAGCTGTATTGCTGAATTCAGCAGACAAAATCCAAGATAGCGGTGATGGCTTACGGTTGGGAATGACCCGAACATTAATAGATAAACAAAATCAAAACTGGCTAGATTCTGATGCTTACAAAGATCCAAAGATTCCCTTAGATGCCCAAATGGGAGCGGGTCATTTGAATGCATTTCGCGCTTATCAGCAATTTAGTGCTGGTCAATGGCAAGCATCAGCTACAGTGCCGGCTATTGGTTGGGATTATCGCACAGTTGATGTTGGAGCAACTGTTGACTATATATTAGCAAAACCGTTAAAGCAGGGAAGTTTTGTTGCTGTCACCCTGAGTTGGGATCGATTGGTAGAACTCAACGATAAAAATAAAAACCAGCAATATGACGTAGGCGAAAGTTTTCGCGATCGCGGTTTGAATAATCTTGACCTCTACTTAGTAAAAGCTGATGCTCAAAATTCTGATGCTGATGCTGTTTGCTCCTCAATTAGCCAAATTGATAGTGTAGAACACATTTTCTGCCCCGTTAGTGCTACTGGCAATTACAAAATCCGTGTCCAGTTTCGTCAAAAGCTGAATGAAGCAACTCAACCCTACAGTTTAGCTTGGTGGACTGTACCTATTAATTGAAATACATTAGCACAAATATCTGTGTAAAATTACAGCGTTCTTCTCGTTCCCATATCGAGTATGGGAACGAGATTTCGTGCCTCTGAGAAACGTTATTCGATCTATAAAAACCTCACAAAAGTAATTATTTTATGATTACGTAGCTTACAATACGTTTATACGTAAAGATAAAAATTCTTAAAAATCAAAATTTTTTATAACTCGTCTGTATAGCCTTCTCAATAAGGAATTAGCAACACCACAAGTTGTGTTTAATTCCTCTAAGCTACTAATTTGCTGTTACGAAAACTGTAACAGTCCCATTTTTGCATTGGAGTAAATGCAATAGTTAGTCATTGACACAGTATCTGCGTCAACTCTGAGCACAGATCGGGAATCTTTGGCAAGTGAGGTAGCAGAATGAATCGGCAGAAATTGAGTGATGCGAAAGAAAATTTCCTGCAAAGACGTTACGGTGTTAGTCTGGGCAGACGTTATGCTCTGGCTGCTGCAAGTGTTGTTTTATTCAGTGTATTAGGATGTTCTCAAGTCGATAGTAATAAAAGTGCCCTTGCCCAATCTAGTTTACCTCAGCCAGAAACTCCATTGCAAAAAAAAACAGCCAAAACTGAGACAAAAATCGTTGAGTCTAGCAATAAGTTTGGCTTTAAACTATTTTCAGAAGTTCTGAAAAACGATCGGGGTGAGAAGAATATTTTTATCTCACCTTCGAGTGTTGCGATCGCTCTTGCTATGACTTACAACGGCGCTAGCGGCTCGACTCAACAAGCAATGGCAAAAACCCTGGAATTACAGGGGATGGATCTACGAGAAATTAACTCTTCTTATGCGGCGGTATTAAAACAGCTTTTAGATAATTCAGATACGAAAGTGCAATTGAAAATTGCTAACTCACTTTGGGCAAATCAAGATGTTAGCTTTGCGCCAAACTTTCTCAAGAGAACCCAGGACTTCTATCAAGCCAAAGTCAGCAATTTAAACTTTAAAGATGCCGCTGCATCTAGTATTATAAATAACTGGGTCAAAGAAAATACTAACGGCAAAATCACTAAAATAGTTGAAAAAATTGAACCAAATCAGGTGTTATTTCTGATTAATGCCATATATTTTAAAGGCAATTGGAGTAAAGAGTTTGACAAAAAGCAAACTGCTCCATATCCTTTTTACATCACATCTGGCAGGCAAAAACAACACCCAATGATGTCACAGGAGGGTGATTATAGATATTATGAAAGCGAAAAATTTCAGGCAGTTAGTTTACCTTATGGTAAAGATGGTAAACTAAGTTTTTATATATTTTTACCTAAAAATAATTCTAACCTCAAAGCGTTTTATCAAAAATTGAATGTTGAGAACTGGGAAAAATGGATGACTCAGTTCAATAACCAAAAAGGATTTATTCGCTTACCTCGCTTCAAAACAGATTACGAGATTACACTCAATGATGCTTTAAAAACTTTAGGTATGGGGGAGGCTTTCAGCAACAAAGCCAATTTTTCTGGCATGGGTAAAAATTTTGCCATCAGCCAAGTTAAACATAAAACTTTTGTCGAAGTAAATGAAGAAGGTACTGAAGCGGCTGCGGCTACTTCAGTGGGAATAGTAGCAACATCTATGAGACAGGAACCAGAACCATTCCGAATGATTGTCGATCGTCCCTTCTTCTGTGCCATCAGGGATAATCAGACGGGAAACGTTTTGTTTATGGGTTCAATTATCGAACCACAATGAGGAGGTAAGAGGGATTGAAGATTTCATCGTTTTAAAAGGGAACTTCCAAAAAATAAAATTCTCAGTGAATATAAATGATTAATTTGCATTCACTGTATGTGCGGATAGTAATTTTTATAAATCATTATCCGTAAAGGGAACTATGGATGGTGAAAATCCTTTTAGTGATGGGGAAAATTCTAACTTCGCGGCATAATCATCTATTTGTGATAGTTCCAGTTCAATTGGTTGCTGCTCTTTTTCATCAAAAAGCAACTGAATTTGATAACTCGTCCAGAATTGTTCACCTAGTTCATCTTCTAAATCAAAAGGCTGTTCTTCATCACCCCATATATTCGACCAAAGGACTATTTGATTAGCCCGAAAATGGTTTTGACCTTTTGTATCTCCAACTACAAAATATACTTTTACATTTAAATCAAATCCTAAATCATCGACTTCTGCCTCTGCTATCTGACAGCTAACGACAATTAAACTATCTGGGTTAATATCTACTATCTGCTGTTGGCGTTGTAATAATTCTTGAAATACAAAATTAGGTAATAAATTTGAACTCTCATCAAGTATGTTTTTTTGATTTTCTGGGGAGTAACGAGTTTTTAATTCTTGCGTGATTAAATTTAAAATATCTTCAGTGGCTAAATTGACAACTATTTGTTTATTTACAGGATGAAGGAAACATCCTTGATTAAGATTAATGTGTTTTTTAATTGTCATAGTTTTATAAAATCCTTTTAATGCAAACGGATAATTCACAAATCAAACTCAAACAAAAGTAAGGAATAAATATTACTTTAGCTTCTATTCTATTCCTATTGCTGCTAGAACATTTGAAATAGCACTACACGAATTTTACACGCGATGGTTTGCTGTCTTTCTTAACAGAAGTCCATAAATCCATTTCTAATTTCACCAACATCACCCCGCCTGATGAATCGTAATTGCGATCGCGCCACCGTCGCGGGTTGTGTTCAAAGCATCCGCAAGTTAATTAGAGAAAGTGCAGCGTTCACAGTGAATGCACTCCTGAATTGTGGCGTTTTACAGTTCATGCGCGGCACTTCTGTTGTTAATTTGTTGCCCGAATGCAGTTTACTCCTGAATCGCGCCCCTCAAGCGCTACACAAGCGTATTTGACAAGTTCGGCTAAGGTATTGCGAGTGAGATCGCGTTTACTAACCAGGATTTATCCTTTTGAGTCATTCTTAGGTGTAAATGGTAAGCCAGTCATCGAATACGAAGTGCCAGAGATGAAGCGAACCGAGCGCGATGCCTACAGCGGTAAGCTACGCAAAAACGGACAAACGACAATCCGACATTTAGCCGAAGCTGCTAGGTGGTAAGCACATCCAAGGCAAGCTCATGAGTAAAGTCGTAAACCTACTGTTCCAGGAATTGTGTAAAATAATTCCTTTGACCTGATGCTATTAACCCTTGATCCAAATGAAGGGTTTTGAAATGTCTCAAACTTTCAGTTACCCTGAACTGTAAGTGTGAATATTACAGACTCATGTAAGTTGAGACAGCCAATAATAGCGCCTAGATATTACTGTTTAATTATCAGGAGCAAAGCGCGATTCTTTTGTGGAGAGGCTGCGCGATCGCATGCAGAATATTTACAGTATTGCCTAAAATTATGGATAATTCCCCAGTGGTCGCTCAAGCAGATGCATCTTTACCAAATTACACTCAGGAAAATACACGAATAGTGGAGTCAGCAGCTGGCTCGAATTCACCACCGAAGCAAAAGGTAGGAAGTGACTTTGACTCTCGCATGATGCTGCGGTGTTTGGAACTGGCCCGCCGTGCTTTAGGGCGGACTTCGCCAAATCCGTTAGTGGGAGCAGTGATTGTCAAGGATGGCGAGATTGTCGGTGAAGGATTTCATCCTCGCGCAGGTGAGCCTCATGCAGAAGTGTTTGCTTTAAAAGCAGCAGGCGATCGCTCTCGTGGTGCAACAATCTATGTCAGCCTCGAACCTTGCAACCACTACGGGCGCACTCCGCCTTGTTCGGAAGGATTGATCCAAGCAGGGGTGGCAAAAGTAATAGTGGGTATGGTTGACCCCAATCCACTGGTGGCTGGAGGTGGTATCGCCCGTTTACGAGCGGCGGGGATCGAAGTATTGGTAGGAGTAGAAGAGGCAGCCTGTCGTCAGTTAAACGAAGCTTTTGTGCATCGCATTCTCTACAAGCGACCTTTGGGAATTTTAAAATATGCCATGACTTTAGATGGCAAAATTGCTACTACCTCTGGTCATAGCGCTTGGGTGACAAGTCAAGAAGCCCGCAGTGAAGTACATCTAATGCGGGCGGCTTGTGATGCGATAATTGTCGGCGGTAATACAGTCCGACAAGATAATCCTTACTTAACCAGCCATCAGGTAGAGGCACATAATCCTCTGCGGGTGGTGATGAGTCGCCATCTCAACTTACCGGAAAATGCCCATCTGTGGCAAACTGCGGATGCTCCAACTTTGGTGTTGACACAGAAGGATGCTAATCCCGATTTCCAGGAACTGTTGCGAAAACTTGGGGTGGAGGTGGTGGAATTAACATCACTTACACCAGATAAGGCAATGGCGTACTTATATGAACGAGGTTTTTGTAGCGTGCTGTGGGAGTGTGGTGGTACCTTAGCTGCTAGTGCGATCGCTCAAGGAGCAGTGCAAAAAGTTTTGGCATTTATTGCCCCAAAAATCATTGGTGGTAGTATTGCTCCCACACCAGTGGGCGATTTAGGTTTTACTACCATGACTGAGGCGTTGTCTTTAGAACGCGTTCGTTGGCGTGTAGTAGGCTCTGACTGCTTAGTGGAAGGTTATTTTCCCCAAAAAGCTAATAGTCAACAGTAATAACACTTGACAATCGATCTATTTATCTTGATTTGGCGTTGGCGTAGCCCGCCGTAGGCATCGCGATCACTGACGTTCATGGGCAAGATCGCGTATAAGGGCTAGTCGAGATTGAATGTAATGGCTAAGAAAATCAGTTTCGTTAGAATCTAACAACACTTGCGTTTCGGTTTGTTTCACTAACCACTGCACCAAGCTAGCATCATCCAGTTGTAAAAGGAGCTTGGCTTGCGCGGTTTCAACCACTGACCAAAGCTGACGCATGATTGTAGGAGTCATCAGACCTCGATTGAATAATGAGCTATTAGCTGTCTTTAGATTACACAATTCCGATCGCAATTTACGACATGAATGTAGAAGCTGAGACAAGTATTATTAAAAACTTAATAATGGTATTTATAACTTTATGAAGATTAAGAATTTAAAACTTAGTTTAAAAATGGATATTGGGCATTGGACATGGGAAGGATAGATTTTCGGGTGTTAAGTTGCAAAAACTAGAAAACAAATAAGTCGGTCGGCGTAAAAATTTGTCGTTGGGATAAGGTAGTTGTTGCTGGAGGTAGAAGGTAGGAGGAAAAGGGGTTTTAGCCTAGTTTCTCTTTATTCACATAGTTTTAGTTTGGTTTTATTGTGCCAACTTACTTACACTAATTCTAAAAACTGGGTTTTTGTATTTTAAAATACCGAAATTGTGTTGATTATAGCCCAAGTAAAGCCCGTTTTTTATGGACTATATTAAATACTGAATTGTCTTATAAAATACAAAATCTTGCAAAAGCCATTTTATTGCCAAACAACACACTCAAATTTCTCCTGCTTTACTAATCCAAAATTACTTATTCTGCTTTTGAGCCACAATCTTTGATGCAATGAAGGCCGATAGTAGGTAGATTTAAAATCTAACTTTTGAGAACAATGTTTCTCAGAATATTAACATTGTTTGGCTGTAGATGGATTCACAAAATCATGTAAATCTACATCCCAAATACTGATGTAAATAAAATCACATTGTTGACGAATAATTTGACCTTTGACTGAGCCATTCGTAAAACTAAAATTATCAGATTGACGCTGTTGTACCTGTTTGAGTCCCTGCTTAATTTCTTCAGTGGTTTGCCCTTTTAACATTCCATTTAAGGTAGTCTCCATTACCTGTGGGTCTACTGATTGGGCAAAAGATACTTCAGTTTGGCGTAGCACTTTAGAATTACGATCGAATAAGTAGCCAAGGTCAATTTTGTTGGGCACTAATTTGTAAACGACAGCACGAGTCTTACCCCATGCACCTCTTAAATCTTGATTTGGTTTGCCGAGGGTCGCTTCTACGTCACTTCTTGATGTACCTGTAGGAAATGCGGGAACGCTTTGGTTAGTGGTAGCTAATTTACTAGGCGGCCGATCGCTGTTTTGTGGTGTGGAACGAACTTCTGGTTTGGGAACTGCACTCGGCTCATTCTTTGGTTTTGGCTGTGGTGTGGATATTGCTATCGGTGCTGGAGTATCTGAAGTGACAGGCTCTTTTTCTGGCTGTGGTATGGGTACTGGGGGATTAAAGATTGGTCGTTGTCGCGGTGGTGAGCTAGGGATAACTGGAGCTGGAGAAGTTTGGGAAAAAACGGGCGGTTCGGTAGATGCAGAAGTCGGAAAAGATTCTGGCGATGGGGTGGGACTTGTGCCAATCGTTGTTTCTGGTTGTTGCTGACGAATGATGCTAGGAATTGCTACTGCACCAATCAAGCCGCCTATCAGCAAACTACCAACAATCACAGCAGATTTTTGCCAGTTTCCAGGAGTGGAAGATACTGGAATCGCAGAATTTTTTTGCGGGGAATATAATGGCTGGGTTTGTCGAGTCGATGCAGTGGGAGAAAAACTGATTGTAGAAGTATTTGTAGCTGACTGCAAGGCATATAGCATTTTACTGGCAGTGCTGTAGCGATCGCCAGCATGAGGCATAATTGCTTGATTGAGTACCGCCGCCAATTGGGAAGAGACATTAGGGACGTGCTGCTGCCAAAGTATTTCCCCAGTTTTTAGATCGGTTAGCAATTCTTGCGGGTGTTTACCAGTCAGCAGATAAATCGCTGTTAAACCCAAGCTGTAGATATCAGTGGCGTAAACTGGGCGGCCAACGGCTTGTTCGCTAGGCATATACCCAGGCGTACCAATGACAAGCGATCGCGTGGGGTATCCTGGAGAATTCACCACCGAACGAATTGTTTCTTTGACTGCACCAAAATCAATTAAAACAGGCTTGCTATCAACAGAACGCAGAATGATGTTCTCAGGCTTGATATCTCGGTGAATAATGCCTTTGCTATGGACATAATCTAAAACCCAAAGCAGACTCAAAAGAATTTGCCGAACAGCAGTTTCACTCTCAAATCCTTTGGCTTCGACAATTTTTGTCAAGGTTTGGCCGTGAATCCATTCTTGGACAAGGTAAAATTGTCCGTTTTCAGAAAAGTAGGCGTAGAGTTTCGGAATTTGGTGACTACTTTCACCCAAATACTCTAAGGTTGCAGCTTCCCGTTCAAACCGTTGTTGGATAAGTTGGTAGGTTTGCGGGTCATTATTGGTTATCGGTTTTAGTTGCTTGATCACACAGCGACGGCGAGAAGGCATGTGGACATCTTCTGCTAGAAAGGTTTCGCCAAACCCACCAGCGCCGATTACTTGGATAATTTGATAGCGATTGTTCAGCAGGGTTATTGTCATGAAAAATTACAAGCGTAGACACTGGAGACATTTCGTCTCTGGGCTTGTCGTCAGACATCGCCCTTTCCAAATGTACATCACATGAGTTGAACAGTTATGGACACTGAATTGAGAACAGGTGTAGCTAATGATTGAGGAAGTACAAGGATGCTCAAGTCAACATAATTCGTAATTGATAATGACGTTCTCTACGAGACGCTAAAAGCGTAGCTTGCTTCTCTGAAAGAGTACGCGGACTTGCTACCGCTGCACTAACGTAATTCGTAGTTGCAATCAGTTCAGGATTGAACCCAGAACCTGATTGTTGACTACTGAAATCTTTGATTCAGTGGGGGCTTGTACCCTCTTCAATTACGAATTACGAATTACGAATTAGTAATTATTTGGTCAACTGTCTGAGTGCAAAGTGCCACAAGCCTAACTTTTTGTCTCCCAGTAGGGCGGATTGCCAAATTGCTGAATCAGGAAATCCATAAACACTTGAACACGTCGCGAGTGCTTACGATTGGGTAAATACAATGCATAAACGCCTGTATCTCGATCAGTTTGTGGAGAGATTTGAAAATCAGACAACACTGCCTGCAATCTTCCCGCTTTAATATCTTCACCGATCAACCAGGTTGGCATCAAGACCAAACCACTGCCATCTAAACAAACTTGACGCAGCACCTCCGAATGGTTTGCCACTAGAGATCCACTCACTTTCACTTCACACACTTCTGTCTCACGCTGGAAGCGCCAGATTTGATGATTTGTGGAATAAGCAAACAGCAAACAATTGTGCTGAGTTAAGTCGTTCGGATGACTCGGTTTACCCTGTTGCTTAAAATAGGCTGGGCTACCGCAGACTAGGCGATGGTAGGTTGCGAGTTTGCGAAGCATTAGATTCGGATTGGAGCGATCGAGGTTGCCAATGCGGATGACCAAATCTAGATCGGCTTCTGCCAGGTTTGCGAGTCCATCGCTCAGTTGGAGGTCGAGTTTTACTTCTGGGTACTGAATCAGAAAATCGCTCAGAATCGGAGCAATGTGCAGCCGCCCAAACGTCACAGGCAGACTGATTCGCAAAGTGCCGTGCGGAATATCACCCTGTTCCATAACACAAAGGTTGGCTTCTTCTACATCTTGCAGAATTTGCACGGCTTTGTCGTAGTACTTCTGCCCCTGTAGTGTGAGCGTGATGCTGCGCGTGGAGCGGTTGAGTAACTGAGTGTTCAGCATCGCTTCTAGGGAATTGATTTGGCGCGTCACCGAGGAGACGGCTAACTCTAACTGCCGTGCAGTTTCCGAAAAGCCACCAGTTTCTACGACTTTGACAAACGATCGCATTGCTGCCAGTTGATCCATCGCATCTCCTTCAACTATTTATTGCAAAAAACGCAAAAGTGTTTAGCGTATTTAGTAGATTAACATTCTTTTCAAATGAGATTAAAGTGAAACTATCAACAGTTGCAGAACAGTCTCAAAGGAGGCAACGATGACGCTGACGATCGCAATTACTTCTGATTTCATTTGTCCTTGGTGTTTAGTGGCAGAAACGCGGTTGAATCAAGCGATCGCGCAACTAAATTCTGCTGTTGAGATTAAGTACCTCTGGTTTCCCTTTGAACTAAATCCGCAAATGCCAGCAGCCGGAATGGATCGCAAAGCCTATCGCACTGGCAAATTTGGCAGTTGGGAATACTCGCAAGGGTTGGACGCCAAAACGGTGCAAGCAACACAAGCTGATAATATTAACTTCCGCTACGACTTGATGAGCGTCACACCCAACACCTTGAAAGCACATCGATTGACTTGGTTTGCAGGCAATCAGGGCAAAGCGACTGAGATGGCTGTCCGCATTCTCAATGCCTATTTCACAGAAGGTCGAAACATTGGCGATGTTGAGACTCTAGCAACTTTGGCAGCAGAGATCGGCATTGATGCTGCTCAAGTGAAGGCGTTTCTGGAGTCAGAAGCAGGAATTCAAGAAGTCAAAGACTTGGAACAACAGGCGATTGCCCAAGGCGTTCATGGTGTTCCGGCCATTCGCATTGGTCGAGAAATCATATCTGGAGCGCAATCAGTTGAAGTCTTTCTGGCAGCTTTGCAACAAGCAGTGAATACACTTCTTGTATGAATCAATGAGCTTTCACCCTAAATCCCTCTCCCAAGCTTGGGAGAGGGACTTTGAAATTGGCTCCCCTTCTCCTAATTTTGGGAGAAGGGGTTGGGGGATGAGGGTGAATTTTGCATTTGTGCAAGAGGTCTAATGAATTAGCCAGCGCTTAATCACGCTCGTTGCCATCACAATTCAAATCAATATCTGGAGGAAAATAGATGAACGCTACTGATCATCGTGCCATTGTGATCGGTGGATCGCTGGCGGGACTATTTACGGGAACCCTGCTGCGATCGATTGGTTGGCAGGTCGATATTTATGAGCGATCGGCTCATCTGCTCGACAGTCGCGGCGGCGGCATTGTGCTTCAGCATGATGTGATTGAAGCGTTTCAACGCGCAAGCATTCCCCAGGACAACCTGGGTGTCGTGGCACAGGAGCGCTATTATTTGAAGCAGAATGGCAGCATTCAACGAATGCCGATGCGTCAAACCTTGACCTCCTGGAACTTGCTCTACGCTTTGATGCGGCGGCAGTTTCCAGATGAGCATTACCATCAAGGGAAATGCTTGAGCGAGATTGAGCAAAACGGTAATCAGGTGACAGCCATCTTTGGGGATGGTACGCGTGAGACGGGCGATTTATTGGTAGGAGCCGATGGGCCGAATTCGACCATTCGTCAATTGCTGCTACCTAGCTACACGCCCCAGTATGCAGGCTATGTCGGTTATCGCGGCTTAGTCGATGAATGGGAGCTAGACCCTGAAACGGCTGCCATTTTTACCGAGCGCTTTGTGTTCTATCAGTTTCCCAATTCACACATCTTACAATACGTGATTCCAGGCGAGAATGAGTCGCTTGTGCCGGGAGAACGTCGCTTTAATTGGGTGTGGTATGTCAATTACGCTCAAACAACTGAATTGCCACACATTTTGACTGATAAGCACGGCAAGCGTCGAGACTTCTCGATTCCACCCGGTCTAATCGCGCCATCTGTAGAACAAGAGATGCGATCGTATGCGAATCGAGTCTTAGTTACTCCATTTCAAAAGCTAGTGGCAGCAACAAAAGAACCGTTTGTGCAAGCTATTTTGGATCTGGGTGTGCCCCAAATGACTTTTGATCGCATTGCCTTAGTGGGAGATGCAGCGTTCATCCCCCGCCCGCACACCGCAGCGAGTACCTCAAAAGCGGCAGCAAACGCGATCGCGCTTGTCGATGCCCTCATGGCTCATCAGGATGTCTCGGAAGCACTCTCCGCTTGGGAAGGCGATCAGCTGGCGCTGGGAATGCGGCTATGGAAACACGGTCAAGCATTGGGAGAGCAATCCCAATTTATCTATGGTACAGAGCGCTGGGAAGGAGAGCAATAAAGTCATTAATGAGCCGGAATCGGTTTGAGACATTTAGCGATGGCGTGTTTGGATATTGCACTGCATCTGTAATTCGTAGCGAATTAATACTTTGCAATACTCTGCAATCCTAATGCGTTGGTTTGCATTGTTAATGCGTTGGTTTGCATTGTTAATGCGTTGGTTTGCATTGTTAATGCATCGGCTTGCATTGTTAATGCATTGGCTTGCATTAAAAACGCTACGCTTTTACGCAAAGCTTTACTAAGTGAACTCTATAGTCTCAACAAACTCTAAAATACTGTCCTTGATGTCTTCAGCCTCTTCTTCAACAGAATCGGGAGTTTCACCGTTAATAAAGCTGTGCTGACTACTAACTATATACAAAAATTCCCCACTGATAAAGGTGAGCAAGCCCCGGTACGCATCTAATCTGATTGCAGTTCCATTATTTTCTTGCTTAGAAATTGTGGAACCTTTAGGCATATCGATTAACACGTAGTAAGCGCCTCGCAAAGTATCTTTCAGATATTCGGTATATTCTACAGAAGCATCTGGTACATTGGCAAAAATCGCTTGGGGTACATACTTGTCTACTAAAATTGTTTGTAAATATTCTTCTTGGCCAACAGACTCCAGTTCCTCTAACTGTTCTAGGGGGAAAGGATAATAATCGATTCTCAGCAAAATACCAGTATCATCAGAAAAGCCAACTACTCCTTCCTGGCTTTGAATTCTACCGCCCTGCTGCGGATCGACCGGAATCGGCACGGTAAAATTACCTAATGGGGATTGATATGTCTGTTCGCTAAAATCTTCGATGACCACTGTTTCATCATCATCATCGTCTGCATATTCTTCATCTTCTGCTTCTTTAAAAGCTGCAATTACCTCCTTGATGATTTCCTCTGCTTCTTCATCCTCAAGTTCTAAGGCTGCTTGTAGCTTTTTCAGGTAGGCTTGTTTTGGTTTGGGAATGGCCAGTTCATCGTCTAAAAGCACTATTACCCCAGCAGCAAAACCATCTAGCACTAATTCATCTGAGAGAGATACTTTGGCAGCATTAAACAGGGGCCCAATTCCCTCTTCTTCTGAAATGGAGATGAGTCTATCAACAATTTCTACAATTTCATCTTCTGAGTATTCTTCAAAAACCTCGAATTCCCAGAGGATACCCGCTAAACTTTCTGCATCTACCTCTTCAATCAATGAATCTGCGATCGCAGTCACAGTTGCGATCGCCGCCACTGCTTCCTCTGGACTTAGTGATTCCTCTGATGTCTTTGGTGAGTTAAAAACCTTGTCATATTTGGTCATAAATGCTACCTAAATTAATTCCTTGATAGTGATAACGGATTGAAAGTGACAATGGTCAGTTTACCAATGGAGCGAATCTTCAAGAGAAAAAGTTAGCTTATACGTGGTTGACTCAGTATTGATTGGGTGTAACAAAACCTTGTTGACAATTAATTTTCCAGGAGTTGAGGTCTGATAAAATCTGTTCTCGAATATACACTTAAACACAAGCTAGACTCAATATTTACCGCAAGTCAATTTAATTAAATATTGTAAATTTTTGTGACCGAGCAATTATCCTAAATAACTGCTATGTCCCTTGATTTTTATCCTCCAGGAAATGAATTATATCTATCGATAGAATTATAAACTAGCTAGCGATAGATACATACACCATAGGCAGGATGTCACAATACCGAAATTTGTAGTAACACACAATACTCAAACGTTGTACTGTTTGTTCTACAAGTGTGAATTACATGAAATTTCGAGTTTTTTATGGTACAAACCCCACCATCTCAGTTTTCACCAGATCAATATAAAGTAGATCCTGCAAAGGAAAACGTAGAAGCTCTTATACAAGAACCGCAACAGTTAGATATTGAGATTGCTCTAGAGTTCCTTTACACCAGAGATATTGAATTTCGTCAGGAAACAATTTATTTTCTCGTAGTCGATCGCTTTTATGATGGCGATCAAGATAACAGCGAAGGTGCAAACTCAGAACTGTACGATTCAACTAGACAAGATTGGGGTAAGTACTGGGGTGGCGACTTGCAAGGTGTCATCGATAAATTAGATTATCTCAAAAATATGGGAGTTACCGCTCTTTGGCTAACTCCACTGTTCGAGCAGGTTGAAGAGTTATTTGTTGGCAATGCAGCAATACATGGCTATTGGACAAAAGACTTTAAACGGCTTAATCCTCGATACATTGCTGACGGAGAAAACCCTTCTTTAAACGCTACTCAAGAAGAAAAAAATACAACCTTTGATCGGTTAATTACAGAACTGCACAAGCGCAATATGAAGCTAGTGCTGGATATTGTCTGCAACCATAGTACACCTGATACTAGCGGTAGTAAAGGTGAATTGTATGATGATGGTGTCAAAATTGCTGACTTCAATGATGATGCTAATAATTGGTATCATCACTATGGTGAAGTACAAAACTGGGAAGACGATTGGCAAGTACAGAACTGTGAACTATCTGGTCTAGCAACCTTCAATGAAAATAATACTGAATATCGAGAGTATATCAAGTCAGCAATTAAACAATGGCTAGACCGGGGTGTAGATGCCCTGCGGGTGGATACTGTCAAGCACATGCCGATTTGGTTTTGGCAAGAATTCACTGGCGATATGAGCAATCACAAACCAGATGTATTTATTTTTGGTGAGTGGATTTATAGTAATCCGAGTGACGATCTCTCAGTGGAATTTGTTAACCACTCAGGTATGACACTTCTAGACTTTGGGTTGTGCGTGGCAATTCGCGCCGCACTGGGACAAGGTTCAGAAAACGGATTCCAAACAATTCAATACATTTTCGATCAAGATTATCGCTACAACGGGGCAACAGAGTTAGTTACCTTCATCGATAACCATGACATGTGCCGCTTCCAATCGCTGAACCCCGATCCAGCGATGCTGAAGGTTGCGATCGCCTTAATTATGACCTGTCGCGGTATTCCCTGCATATATTACGGCACAGAACAGTATCTGCATAACGACACTGATGGCGGTAACGACCCGTATAACCGCCCAATGATGGAAAGTTGGGATACTGAGAGTGAGATTTATCGTTCCATCAGGCTGCTGTCTGGCTTACGACGACTGAATCCAGCCGTATCATTGGGTAGCCACTGGCAAAAATACTTAACACCAGATGTTTACTGCTATGTACGCCGCTATCGTGACTCCCTGTGTTTTGTCGCTTTAAACCGAGGAGGAGAAGTTACTTTACCAGAAGTAGAAACAGAATTGCCCGATGGAGAACATACCTGCGTGGTGACTCGTAACAAGTATGAGGTGAAAGATGGCAAGATTTATGACTTAGTACTAGAAGAAAGGGGAGTGCTTGTTTTCAGCCACGTTGGCGAACGGATAAAAGCACAGACAATTGTCCGCGTCCAACTCAATGGCGTAGAAACCCAACCAGGTGAAATTATTGTAGTGACAGGAGATTGCCCAGAGTTAGGTAATTGGGATATTGGCAAAGCATATCCCCTAGAGTACATCAACACCAATACTTGGTTTGCTGAGATTCCCTTTGATGAAAGTGCTGGCCAGCTGATTGCTTATAAATATGCCATGTGGCGGGAAGGGCGATCGCCTCTGCGCGAAAATCTCGTAAATCGCCGCTGGGTGATTGCGAAAGAAGGTACTGTCAAATGGCGTGATACCTGGGCATCAGGAAGAGAATCTTAGAAATATAGAATGAGGTAGAGTGAAGGATTAAAATTTTGATTCTTCACTCTTCATTATTTTTGAATTTCCAGTAACAAAAAATACATAAATAAGCGTATCGAACCGCAGTGTGCGCCATAGTGTAGTAGTTAGATGCTTTAGTAATTTTGTACTGATGAGACTCTTCTTTTACTGCCTACGTTATGATGATGGCGCGGCTCCTAACCCATTCTGGGAACTTTGCACTCTCGCAATTTGCAAGCCTGTTATCCGACGAGCCGCAAACATTGGAGATTGGGTTGTAGGATTTGGTTCTAAAAACTCACCAATTGGAGATATCGCCGACTGCGTTGTATATGCAATGCAGGTAACGGACAAAATGACATTGCGAAAATACGACGAGTATTGCCGAGTTCATAGTCCTCACAAAATTCCAAAGTGGAACAGCGAAATATTTGAGTATCGTGTTGGTGATTGCATCTATGATTACAGCCAAGGAGAACAACCACTATTGCGACCAAGTGTTCATGATATCAGTAATCAAGAAACAGATTTAGGCGGTATAAATGTTTTGATGTCACGACACTTCTACTACTTCGGTGACAAGGCTGTTCATTTACCTGCTTGGCTCACTCCACTTGTTCATAAAAACCAAGGACACAAATCGACAGCAAATCAGCCATACGTAAAACCATTTGTAACTTGGATCGATAATTCAGGGTACACGCCTAATTAAGTACATGGTGAACCTCAACTCAAAAAGGCATTTATCTTCAACCCAGATATCAGCGGTTGCTGTGCCCAACGCAACCTGCAAGATGACGATGCTGATGAGAGGAGTAATTGCTAGATTCCTTTTGTGAGATTATTCGTGGGTCAACATTGAGCAAAAATATGAGAAATGTCGTTGAAAACAAAGGGGTAACTGTTGATGACTAAAACGACACTCTACAATCAGGACTTTCTGGTGTGGACGCAGCAACAAGCTGACTGCTTGAAGAAAGGACGCTGGGCTGAGTTAGATGTTGAACATTTGGTAGAGGAACTAGAGGCTTTGGGCCGGAGCGAACAAGAGGAACTTGGAAGTTATTTACAGGTGCTTTTAATCCACTTACTCAAATGCCAATATCAACCAGAGCGAAAAACCAAAAGTTGGGTTAAAACAATCTCAAACTGCCGAAACCAAATTCAAGATTGCTTGGAAGATACTCCCAGTTTGCAGCACCTTCTAGAAGACTGGGAGTGGATACAGAAATATTATCGCCGCGCCCGTAGAGACGCAGCAAATGAGACTCAAAAGCCAATAGAAACTTTTCCCCTTGAGTGTCCTTTCACTATAGAACAACTTCTCGATCCTAAATTCCTCTAAGTACAATTTTGTGTAAAAGCGTAGCGTTTTTAATGCAGGGGGATGCAATGGCATTGTAGGGGCACGCATTAACATTGTATCGGGATGCAATGGCATTGTAGGGGCACGCATTAACATTGTATCGGGATGCAATGGCATTGTAGAGGCACGCATTAACATTGTATCGGGATGCATTGGCATTGCAGAGGCACGCATTAACATTGTATTGGGATGCATTGGTATTGCAAGGTATTGCCAAATTTAATTCGCTATGAATTAATGAAATGCTGTATTAAGTTAAACTGGTAAGACTCAGTAACTAGGCATAGTAGGCATAATTAAACATAAAATAAAATCCTAGTTCGTAGTCAGTGATTCATTGCTCAAAACAAAGATTATCAGCTTCCTCAAGGTGGGAGAACACTACTGTAATTTAACATCGTGGGTGCATAGGCTAGCAAAAACCGCAGGCATCGCCAACTTATAATATTGATGATATTTATCCACCTCTGACTTTTTATTGCGATAATTCCCAAGGGGGACGCGCTCTCCACAGGTTAGTCAAAGGGGGATAGATGACACTCAAGCGGTTGGTTTTATTTTTTGTGATGACGCCGATAGCAGTTCTGTTAGCAGTTTCGGCTTTATTCGGTAGTTGGCAAGAACCTCAATTTCAAAGTCGTTTGGAACTATACCAAACAAATATTGCTTTACAAGCTCAAGCTTGGCAATCAGAAGATAGCGGTGATGACAAACTCCAAGGAATTAGAGAAGCAATACTTGGTGAGCAACCCCTAGAAAGCGCTACAAAGCAGTATCAGGAGGCGCGTCAATCAGTTCAAGCTAATTTAGACAAAGTTAACAACAAACTTGCACAATTACGCTCTCAAGCTGAAATAACTCCCACACCTCCGAAACCTCTACCGGACGCTCCTCCCACTATTGAAACGTCTAAACAGGGACAGCAACAGTTACAACAGTCTTTTAAGCAGTTACAAAAATTACTGGCTGAATTAGACCTGCGCTTGGGAATTTTAGAAGCACAGCAAGGACAGACGGATACAGCCTTCAAGACTTGGAGCGAATTACAACAACGCTCAGATATTAATCCAGAGTTTGGGGAAACCGCCGCTGTTTTGACTGGACTGTGGAGCAATCCTCCCCGTATCCTCCCAAATGCTCAGGAACCAATTCAAAAGAATTTAGAAGGTTGGTTTCGCTCTACTGTTTTGGTTAAGTTATACCAACTCCAGCAACGACAAGATGCGTTATCAGCAGTAAAAGCTGCACAACAAGAATCTTCTGATCAAGCAGTGGTGAAATTGGCGGTTATTGGCACTATTCCCACTTTGGCAGCTTTAATTGGTTTAATACTGCTGATTTTATTATTTGCTCAACGGTTGTTGAAAGGAAAAGCCTCGTTATTAGCTCAAAATGCTGATATCCCTTGGTCAACGCCTTGGGGTGGTGAAACGGTTTTGCAGGTTTTTATCATCGGCTTTTTCTTCATGGGGCAAATTTTTGTGCCCTTGGTAATATCACTGCTACCTATCCCGCGTCCCATTGTGGATGTGCGACTTCAGGCATTTTCTGTCTTGGTTAGTTACTTCTTGGTAGCATTAGGTGCGCTGTTAGTGCTGTATTTCTCTCTCAAGCGCTTTTTTCCACTACCAGAATTCTGGTTTCGCTTCCGTTTTCAAGATAACTGGTTTTTGTGGGGACTGGGAGGCTATTGCACGGCTTTACCTGTAGTTGTGCTGGTATCTTTGATTAATCAACAGCTATGGCAAGGACAGGGTGGGAGTAATCCTCTGTTGCAACTAGCGCTGGAAAGCCAAGATGGTGTAGCATTAGGCATATTTTTCTCCACAGCTGCGATCGCAGCTCCATTTTTTGAAGAAATCCTATTTCGCGGTTTTTTGTTACCCTCTCTAACTCGTTACTTACCCGTATGGGGATCGATTCTAATCAGTAGTTTATTATTTGCGATCGCTCACCTCAGCTTATCAGAAATTCTCCCCCTAACCGCATTGGGCATTGTTTTAGGAGTAGTTTACACGCGATCGCGCAATCTCCTCGCTCCTATGCTCCTCCACAGTCTTTGGAATAGTGGTACACTATTAAGCTTGTTTGTTTTAGGTAGTAATTAAAACAATTAGAGTACTGTTGCCAAAAGCAAAAATATCTGATTTTATCTGCATAGGTAGAGACAATTTATTAGTAATAATTGGTTACAAGCATAAATACTAGCTGAAAACCCAATCAAGATAATGGCAAAAGCAAATTAAAGAATGCTATTAACGTAGACAACAAACTATCTAGTTAAGCATTTATTCTCATTCGGATAGATTTTAGCCATTATTCGAGATATTAATTGTCTTCTTGAACCATTTTTAGCCGTCATGAATTGGAATGCAATTCCGGTTTGCGCTCATAGGAAGTGGGATCGGTAACTAAAAAGCGGTTAGAAAGATATGGAAGATGCCTTTTGCGCTTCTTCTAGATTCCCACTAGCCACACAGTTGTCTTGTCGGTGCAATGGCGTTTCACGCCTGCTGGAAGCAATTTCTAAGGGCGGGCTACGCCTATGCAAAAAAATCCGGAAATAATACTGATGGACTTGTAAAAAGTGGTGTATGTAGCAGCTTTTGCTGATTATTTAAAATTGATTCTGCTCAAGATAAACGCTTGAGCGAAAAATCTGCAAAACTGCTGCATCAGGGTTTGCGATCGTCAAATCCACCAAAAGTCATCAAGGAGCGCCAGATCGGCATATACTGCAAGACATCTTGGCGTCTCCTCTGGAATAGAAGCTGATTTTAGTTATTCGTCTTGGGACTTACTTGTACTGAAAAAATTAAAAATCTATTTATTAAGCAAGTAAATGTTGTATTTGCTTCCATTACAATAAAGACTTTATTTTTATACTCACTTATTAAGGAGCAGCACTTATATGGCAAATCTCAACCCCAGTCACCCTACCAAACAACTTCTAGCTGGTTACTGTGGCATTATCCTGGGAGCGTTTGGGGTTCATAAGTTTATTCTAGGATACGCTTCGGAAGGCTTTATTATGTTAGTGATTTCTGTAGTTGGGGGTTCTTTCACCTACGGGGTTGCCTTGTTAATTATGCAACTTGTAGGTTTAATTGAAGGCATGATCTACTTAAATAAATCCCCTGAAGGATTTGTAAATACCTATTTTGAAAATAAGCAGGGCTGGTTTTAGTACAAGAATAGCCTTCTTACTGGAAGCAGAGGGAATACACGCTTCCAAGCTTAGGATTGCAGCAAAAGTGTGGGGATAAAGGGCAGCGACAAAAGAAACATCCTTTTTCCCTTCCTCTTCACCCTTTACCTTTAGCAGAAGTTATACAGCACTTCTACCTCCTATATTTATTTTTATTGATATGCTCATTCTCAAACCTAAACAGCTTAACTGGGGAATGTTCTTCTTGTTAGGCTTAGGATATTTTAGTGTTATGTCTCATTTAGAAATCAACTATTTCTTAAAAAATCTGATTGCGATCGCGCCAATACAGGTGGCAGCTATTATTTATGTCACTTATCGACGTTGGAACTGTCAACCTCCTGTAGGGGAATTAAAAATTCCAAATTTAAAATTCAAAATTCAGAAATCTAGAGATAAATCTGGGAACTTGGAACGTTGAATTAAAGTGCAGCGATAGTCTTGATGCTCAACAAAGTACGAGAAAAAGCAGCCAGAATTCTGAATTTTGGCTGCTTCACCCATGTTCGTGCAGCGTCTTGTAAGTATGGGATAGAGTTTTAAGGCGATAGGTTGTGAATTCGCTTTCACTTACAAGGGGCAAGATTTAAACCAATATTCATTACTCAGCGTACTGAATTCTTCTTATAAATTAATAATTTTAATATGGTTGACATTGAGTCATAGTTCCATATTTCGCCTACGCTCGAATTAGAGACGCTTTTAGTCAGGCGTTGAATTTCTGTAGCGAATCTAAACACAAGCCATGCAACTTGTCCCGAAAACTAAGCCAGCCCAAGAACTTGACCCAATCCTAGAGAAGATTATTCTAGATGTTGGGGGTATGAAGTGTGCTGGGTGTGTGAACGCAGTAGAGCGACAACTGACCCAACATCCAGGAGTCAAGAGTGCCTGTGTGAACCTGGCCACAGAGGTAGCAGTTGTAGAGTCAGAAACTGGTGCGGTAGATGCAGATGAACTGGCACAGCGATTAACAGCCGTTGGATTCCCGACTCAACCCCGAAAAGCTAATGGCACAGTAGCAGGCGAAATATCGACCTTACCAAACCCAGCAGAACGACAACGCCGAGAAATGCGTTCTTCTCTATGGCAGTTGGCGATCGCTGCGGTGTTGCTGATATTGTCGGGAAGTGGACATTTTGGTAATCTTGGTAGCTCAGTGCTGCCAGTGCTAAATAACATCTGGTTTCACTGTGGACTGGCGACAGTAGCGCTGTTAATACCCGGTCGCCCAATTTTAGTAGATGGCTGGCTGGGCTGGCGGCGAAATGCGCCTAACATGAATACCCTGGTGGGATTAGGAACGCTGACAGCCTACATTGCTAGTTTAGTAGCGCTGCTTTTTCCCCAATTGGGTTGGGAATGCTTCTTTGACGAACCAGTAATGATGCTGGGTTTCATTCTCTTAGGAAGGACATTAGAGCAACAAGCTAGAGGTCGCGCGGCTGCTGCATTTAGGAAATTACTAGCACTCCAGCCACTCTTAGCGCGATTGATTGCCAACCCAGAGAAAGCCGGAATGGGTTCTTCTAGTGTTGAGATTCCTGCTGAACAAGTGCGTGTCGGTGAATGCTTACAAGTGCTGCCAGGTGATAAAATCCCCGTTGATGGTGAAGTAGTGGTTGGTCAAACAACGGTTGATGAATCAATGCTAACTGGGGAAGCAGTGCCAGTAATCAAGAAACCAGGAGATATGGTGACAGGAGGGACGCTAAACCAGTCAGGAGCGATCGCTATCCAGGCAACCCGGACTGGAAGTGATACAACTCTAGCTCAAATTGTTGCCTTAGTAGAAGCCGCCCAAACTCGGAAAGCCCCAGTACAGAAATTAGCAGATACAGTAGCTGGTTACTTTACCTATGGGGTACTAACAGCATCTGTATTGACATTTGTCTTTTGGTACTTTTTCGGTACTCACTTCTGGACTGATATCACCATGTCTGATGGCATGGAAATGATCAGCCACGCTCACCACTCCTCACTCCCAACTCCCCACTCTTCCTTATTAATAAGTTTAAAACTAGCGATCGCAGTTATGGTAGTCGCCTGTCCCTGTGCTTTGGGACTTGCCACACCAACAGCCATTCTTGTTGGGACTGCTATGGGCGCAGAACGGGGGCTGTTAATCAAAGGTGGCGACGTTTTAGAAAGAATACACCAGTTAAACACCGTAGTATTTGATAAAACTGGCACTCTCACCACAGGTAATCCCATCGTCACAGATTGTCTGTTAATTGAGGAAATGGGGAATGGGGAACTCGGGGCCCCCTCTGGGGATAAGGGGCAATGGGGAATAGGGAGTAGTCAACCCCACTCCCAACTCCCCAGTACAGACGCGATTAATCGCGTCTCTCCCTACTCCCTAATCCAACTAGCAGCAGCCGTAGAAAGCGGTACTCACCATCCCCTAGCAAAAGCGATTCAGCAAGAAGCACAGCAGCAACAGTTATCTATTCCAGAGGCTGTAGACTTTCACACGGAACCAGGGCTAGGGGTATCTGCTGTGGTAGAGGACACAGTTGTATTGCTGGGTAACTGGGAATGGTTGAGTTGGCACGGCATTGCCATTAACGAAACCGCACAACAGGTAGTACAAGATTTGGCAACAGATGGTAAAACAGTCGTTTGTGTAGCAATTGGGGGAACTTTAGCCGGACTAATTGGTGTTTCTGATACCCTCAGATCGGATGCTCGATCCACTGTAGACAAGTTGCATCAGATGGGCTTACGAGTAATGTTGCTCAGTGGTGATCGCAAAGAAGCAGCTAGCGCCATAGCCAAACAACTAGGATTAGATAGCGCTGATGTAATCGCAGGTGTTCCCCCAGCTAAAAAAGCAGCGGCAATCCAATCTCTCCAGTTAGAAGGAACAAGGAGACAAGGGGGACAAGGAGACAAGGGGATAAAGAAAACTCCTAACTTCTCACTCCTAACTCAGCACTCAGCACGGGCTAAACGCCCCGCTACCGCTAACAGCACTCAGCACTCGGTAGTTGCAATGGTTGGAGATGGAATCAACGATGCTCCAGCTTTATCCCAAGCTGATGTAGGAATTGCTTTACACTCCGGGACAGATGTGGCGATGGAAACTGCTGAAATTATCCTAATGCGCGATCGCCTAAACGATGTTGTCGAATCTATTCAGCTTAGTCGCGCCACCTTCAATAAAATCCGCCAAAATTTATTCTGGGCTTTTGCATATAATACACTTGGCATTCCTTTAGCAGCAGGTGTTTTATTCCCTAGTCTGGGTGTTGTGCTTAACCCATCTGGTGCTGCTGCATTAATGGCTTTTAGCTCTGTTAGCGTCGTTACCAACTCAATATTATTACGGCGATTCGCTCATCGTCTGTAGATTAAACTGAGTCGGTATTCAACTTTTATCAGTTCATAAAGCTCTTTGAGACACTTACCAAAGCTATCATAGCTACTGGAGTAGAACGGCCATGTTCTACTCTTTCAAGGTATTATGCAATTTTAAAGCTTATTTAGATTAGCACCACAGACTGATGGTGCGCGAAAATGGCAAGATACGATACAAAACAAATTTTAATCAATTACAGTTCCACCGATTTGTCAATGGCAGCTGAAACCAATGAAAACCATCTACTGATTATTGAAGACGATCAAGGTCGCAAAGAATTTTCTCTAGAGCACCCCGTCTACTCTATTGGTAGAGACCGCGAATGTAATATCCGTTTAATGTCGCAGTTTGTCTCCCGCCGCCATGCCACATTAGTGAGATTGCCACGAGAGCATAATAGTCATAGCTACTATTACCGGATTGTAGATGGCGATGCCAAAGGTAAACCTAGTTCCAACGGCTTGATGATTAATGGACGCAAGATACCAGCCCACGAGCTTAGAAATGAAGATGAGATCGTTTTTGGGCCTCAAGTACGTGCCATTTATTACCTTTTAAGAAATACTCAGCGTTTAGGACAAACGGATTCGAGTGAGTACGACATTACACTAATAAACCCCGGTATGGCCGAGGATTTCGAGGAATAAGAGAGTGAATTATAACTACCAATCACAGTCTGACACTTCCACGGCTTTAAGCCGTGGGAGTATGAATTCAATCGCCAAAGCTATCCTGCAATACTTTCAATCAAATGCCAATGGCGGCTACTTTCAATAGCTTGCTTGATTAACTCAAACATTTGTCGGCAGTAATTATCTAAGTGAATTGGTAGTTCTTCATTTTTAATCACAATACTCATCCGGGTTTCTGTTTCAGTAGATTTTGATTTATCAATCAGTACTTCTACTGTTATTAATTTAGGAAAAGGAACATTTCCAGGAACCTCACGACCGATAATATATTCGGCTGTGTGATATTGAATATCCAACTGACAGTCCTGTAGAAGTTCTACAAGTAACGGCAACAGATGGTCACTAGGAACAGAAACAATAAATGAACAGGTATAGCGAGCCATAATAGCCCCAAGCCTTGCAACACTCTGTCCATCCTATAATACCGAAGTATCTAAATATAAAGTCATTAAAAAATCAAAGTTTTTGAGAGCAGGTACTACCAGATATCAGTCAATGAAGAGGCAGAAGGCAGGAGGCAGGAAGTAAACCCCATAAATAAATTTAGGCGTTCCGTGAGCGTCAGCTGAACGGGGTTTCAATCAGGACGCAGTATTTTTTGTGGCGCTTTCCGCTCGAAATATATATTTTATTCTTTCTTGTCTAAGACACGCTCCGCGAACATAAATAAATTTACTCGATCTAGAAAAAAGTGGCAGAGGGCAAAAAATAAATATATTTTCTGCCTCCTGCCTCCTGCCTCCTGCCTTCTTTGGTAAGCTGAAAGTTTGATCAAAAACTTTACAATAAAGGTTTGGCTGAGGTAGAAAATGAAAGTCGCAATTACTGGAGCAACAGGATTTGTCGGTAGTCGTTTGGTAAAACGATTACACAAAGAAGGTCATAAAATAGTAGTATTAACTCGGAATACCACTTTTGCTCAAAAGGTTTTTCCATCTGAAGCTTTGCCTAATGTAGAAATTGTTGCCTATACACCAAATGCATCGGGTTCTTGGCAAAGGGTCATCGCTAGTTGTGATGGCGTAGTTAATTTGGCAGGAGAACCTATTGGTGAAGGACGCTGGACACCAGAACGGAAACAACAAATCCTCAATAGCCGAAAGTTAGGTACACAAAAAATAGTTGAAGCAATAGCCAACGCTAATCCTAAACCGGCAGTCGCTACAACGGAGGGAACCCCCGCAACGCGCTGCCTCCCTTCTGTGTTAATTAATGCTTCGGCTATTGGCTACTACGGTACCAGTGAAACTGCTACCTTTGATGAAACCAGTCTATCTGGTAACGATTTTCTTGCCCAGGTCTGCCAAGCCTGGGAAGCTGAAGCGAGAAAAGTAAAAGATGCTGGTGTGCGACTGGTAATTCTGCGTTTTGGGATTGTTCTGGGCAATGGTGGTGCTTTAGGTAAAATGATTCCGCCTTTCAAACTCTTTGCTGGCGGGCCTATTGGCAGTGGTAGGCAGTGGTTCTCATGGATTCACGTAGACGATTTAGTTAGCCTAATTCTGGAAGCTTTAACTAAACCGGAAATAGAAGGTGTATATAATGCTACTGCCCCTAACCCAGTCAGAATGGCAGATTTAAGCCAAACTTTGGGACAAGTGATGAATCGCCCTTCTTGGTTGCCTGTTCCTGGTTTTGCGATAGAAGCTCTTTTAGGAGACGGGGCGATAGTAGTTTTAGAAGGTCAGCAAGTTATCCCAAAACGCGCCGTGCAAACTGGCTTTGAGTACAAATATCCTAATTTGCAATCGGCATTAACACAAATTCTTAATTAAAAGGAACTGGGAAATGGGGATGAGGGAGACAAGGAGAATAACCCATGCCCAATGCCCCATGTCCCATTTTTTGATTATTGATTAGAAAGAAATTTTTTGGAAACCCAACTGATAATACCGCTGAGAATGGCACCACCCATGAGGATGCCAATTGCTGGGTTAAACACGGGTTGCCACAGTTGATGCCACAAATCCAAACCCAGGTTTACTCCTGCGGCATCACCGATCGCTGCGATCGCTAACCAGCCAAAGCCAAACAAAACCAAAAAAACATCGGCGACTAAAACCATGTTTAGCCAATTTAACAATTTATCTTTCATGATTGGAGTGGAGAATGGAGGAAGATTGGGGATTGGGGAATGGGAATTGGGAATGGGGAGTTGGTATTAGCAAGAAACAAGGTACACAAGAGAGAGACTGATTCAATAATTTTTCCTTTGTCCCTATTGTCCCCACTCCCTATCCTTTACTTTTCAAACAGCCAATTTTTGACTTTTGTTAAACTTTGCCAATCTGGTTTTCTACTTAAACCGTCCTCAATACTATTTTTTATTTCATCACTCCATTCTTCGTTGACAAAAATCAATTGCTGTGCTATGTCAATGTGTTCGCGCAAACCTTTTTGCTTTGTTTCCAGCATTGCTAAGGCGAGATTGATTCTAGCCTGGGGATCTTGTGGATTTAACTTGACTGCCTTCTGTCCAGCTTTGTAAGCCAAATTGGGTTTGTTATCGAGTAGATACAACCACGCTAAACAAACCCAAGCTGCACTAGTTTTAGGAGCGCGATCGCACACTTCTTTAAACACGGGGATTAAAGATTCTGCTGATTCTCCTGCTTTATAGCGTTCTAAACCTGTATCAAACAGGGATTCAACTGTTTGAGTCATAGTAAATTAATCATGAGTCATTAGTCATTGGTGAGTCAGTGCGGTCTTGGGGGTTTCCCCCATGAGCAACTGGCGTTAGCGCAGCGTTAGCGAGGCACGAGCGTCACCCGAAGGGTCGTTTGTCATTTGTCTTTCGTCCAATAACCCGGGACAAATGACAACTGACAATATTACACCCCAAATGACTTGCCGCAACCACAAGTTTGATTAGCATTGGGGTTAGTGAATTGGAAACCACCGCCAATCATGGCATCGCTGTAATCGAGCATCAAACCGTAGAGATATAACAGACTCTTGCGATCACTGACAATTTTGAAGCCATCATAGTCAAAAACTTCATCATGAGGGGCGATCTTGCTAGTGTCTTCAAAGTCCATCATGTAAGACATCCCAGAACACCCACCCTGACGCACTCCTACCCGTAAGCACAAGTCTGTGCCTTGCTTGTCCCGGAGGGATTTTACCTGGTGCAATGCGGCTTCGCTCAACAGAATTCCGCGTTGTTGAGCCTCAATTGCTTGTGTCATCTGATTTTTCAACTCCTTAATTAGTATAAGCTTTACCCTATATCGGCTTGTTAATGCTTCTGGGTTGCTCTTGGTGTTTTTGTATTCATTCTAGCGGCTTAGATGTTACTAGATACCAAATTGTAAACACTCCGTCAAAAGTAGCCAAAGATTTCTATTCTAGAATTGAGAGACTCAGTGTGTTTATACATTCGGTATTTTTGAAATTCAAGCCTTGCGGCAGCCTGAGAAGCAACCACCCTTCAGGTGCAGCCATAAAAATTTAATCCCAGGCTAGCTAGCCCCCAAAGTTTACTTCCAAATTGCTTCTTTTGATCTCTATGACAAGTTTTAATCGCTCTACCAGTCGTCGGTTGAAGAAATTAACTCAAATTCCTTCTGTATGGGAGGGCGATCGCCGTCCGTTGTCATCACCAAACCAGCAGTCAGATTCAGAGGCAAAGGGAGAATGCATTCTTTGGGTAGATTACTCCCAAGGTGTTGTTCGAGGAATGGATGTGGTAGCTTCAGATATCGGCCCAGAAGCAATAGTTCGCACCTTAATGCAAGCAATGGAGCATCCTCAGAGTCCAGCAAGACCCGCTAGACCCCAAAGAATTGTAGTCAAAGACCGCGAGATCCAATTTTACCTGCGGGGAGTGCTACAAGATTTAGATATCGCCATTGACTACGCGCCAGAACTGCCTTTAATTGACGAACTATTTCGTGGATTCGCTGATATCCTCGATAGTCAAACCCCCGATTTACCCCCACAGTACGCGCAAATCTTGCGAGAGAAAGCATTTGCAATTTGGCAAGCAGCACCTTGGGAATTTTTGGAAGAACAGCAAATTTTGTCAATCGAAATTAATAAGTGGGATGTTGGCACACTCTACGCCTCAGTCATGGGAATGCTGGGAATGGAGTATGGGATTTTGTTTTATCGCTCAGAAGAGTCTTTAAAACAGTTTCGTGCCGCAGTTCTAATAGATGAAGAATCAACAGAGCATCTAGAAGAAGCGTTCCTCAAGCAAGATTGCTTGTTTCTCACTTTTGAGAGCGTTGACGAAACTGATGAAGATGACGACGAAGAAGATGATTTGGCGGATCTGCCATTATCAGAAATTGACCCTACTTTTGGTAATATCCACCCCTTAGAAGGACTACGGTCTCTTTTGTATGACGAAGAAGCATTGGTAATCTTGGTTGCGATCGAAAGCCTGAGTCGCTTTATTCGCGATCACCGTCGCCAATTTCATGAGGACATCTTCCCTACCC
Source organism: uncultured Nostoc sp. (assembly GCF_964247315.1). GTDB lineage: Bacteria > Cyanobacteriota > Cyanobacteriia > Cyanobacteriales > Nostocaceae > Nostoc. The sequence goes on along the minus strand of NZ_CAXTTT010000033.1, from coordinate 23,060 downwards.
TCAGCCGTCGCTATCGCATTTCTCTGCCGCAGTCCGAAGAATCAACTAAATCTGTAGCTGTGACAGTCTCTACCATGCCGCAGTTAGCAGCAGAATTAGAGGAAATGACAGGCTTTGGTATTGACGATCGCGAGATTGACAATCTTGATTTCCAATCATTGCGAGATGACTTGATACCAGAAGATTCCTTCCTCAGCTTAGGTGTAGTGTCCTGGGAAATGTTGGATTCTCTACGAAAGGGGGTCAGCTACCACCAGGCTAGTGAAATCAAACAAGTGGGTGATGGTTTGCCGGTAATTTTAATTCAAACCTCCCGGCCTAAGGCGAAGACTGTAATTGAAAGAATTGAAGCAGCAGGCGGATTGAGAGCAATTTGCTTTAATCCAGGTGCTGATCCTTTTGATGGCGATCGCTACGACCTGGGTTTATTGCAAACTCAAAATGGCGAATTGTTCCTATTCGGTGAATTTTTAGATGAAGATCCGATTCATGTCGAAGCCCGAAAAAAATGGAATCAGCGGTGTAAAAATACTAAGGGCTACTGTGGTTTAATCATTGCCAAAGGACTAACGGGAGCCTCCCGTGGCAATCCTCAGTTACGAGATATGATGGCTTTGTTTGAAGGGCGATCGCTTTCACCAAAAAATTTAGGTATTGGCACTCTCCAACTTATGCACCAACTTAAATTTGATTAATTGCATGAATTACTGCAATCCTGAATCTAAAATTCTCGGTATGAGAAATTAAGTTGATGTCTATTTGATTGGCATATTGACTGAAATTGCATTTAAGAGAGGAAAAGGGTAACGCTTTGTCTGTCTGTTAACGTTTACCCCTCCCATCCCTTGTATGTAGTCTTTTAACCGGAGGCAGAGCGTTTCCGGTTCCACTCAGTCTTCGTCATCCGCGTACCTATCAGGGCGTGGCACTTTGTAATGAATATTCATGTATATGTCAATACTGATAGGCGTACCAATCTTGAAAGCTAACTTTATCTAAATTTCATGAAGTACCTGTATTTTTATAGTTTTCTAGTCTTTTTATGCGAATGCTCTCCTGTATAAAGAACTACAAAGCTTTAAAATATTGTCTACAAAGACTACTTGAATCAAACTTACTGATGCACTTAGATATTGGAAGCTTTTTTTTAACAAGTTTTTGAGTTTAGCATCCTGTTATATATCAATATCATTAAGCAAAAGTTCAGATATATATCTTTCTCTTTGTAATTTTTTTATAAAGGAGAAAAAACAGCTTTGCTAATGTCTAAATGAAGATTATTTAAAGCACGTAAATAATAGCTATAATAAACACACTGCCGAAAAAATTAAAATATACGATTCTTTTTATAGGTATACTTACCAAATAAGAAATAATTGTAATTACAATTTGATTGACAGTATTTTATATCTTGGCTTAAATATGAGGAAAATATTTTATGGCAAAATTATAGTGCCCTACTTGGCTAAAAAGGATTCACATAACCTCCAGATGGATGAATAGGAAAAATCGCAAAAACATGCTGATTTTCAGGCAAGTTATATCGCTGGAAGGAAGATAAAATATGCAAAAATTTATTCCATTGTGACGATAAGTTATTATAAAAGTATGAAACAAAACTAAAATATTAGTATCGGCAACAGTCAAGTAACATCATATTTGTGATGGGTTAATTTGTCTGTGTAAAATTACAGGTATTGCTGTCAAAATTTACCAAAATTGCTTGGCAATTTAAACTCAGTCTACTGAGTTTTGTCCTCTTTTTTTGTGGCTACTATCTTGGCACTGAAAAGCAATCAGCTTGATCCAGGTAAACCAAAATTCATAACAGTTCAAGTAGCTCTTAATTTCTTGGTTAGAGATGGGTGTTTGTTTTAAAGCGATCGCTTATTTGCCCGCTTTCTAAGTCACTATTCACGCTCTGTATACACCACTCTAACCCACCTGTAAAGGGAGCATTTCAGCATGATAATGATTCTGAAGCTTTATTTTATTGGTGTTCTAGCAGATGTTCTCCCCAAGTGGGTTTGACAAACTTGAGAGAAGAGAGAAGGTCAAATGGTTTCAATGGAGAATAACTTTGGAAATCTTCATTGAGTCAACAGTAGATGTCTCGAATTCCTTTATAAAATTTCATTGTCAGGCTTTACTCATGCTGTTAGTAGGGTTATTATCTTCAAAAGCAACTATGTGCTATTTATGCTGTCACAAGAGTAACAAATAAAGTGTAGTATTTTAATTTTTTTAGAAAATGATCAATCCTTTGACAAAACAAACATTTTTAATATTAATGGTATTACTTGTTTCGTGAGACAAACTCTGATAACCTTATCGGTTCCCTCTTTAATTTAGACTCTTTCGACCATCTAAATATACAGCAGATAGCATGATAATGACAAATAAAAAATGGGCCGTTAAACGCATAACAGTTAATCTTGCAACACAGGAAGCGGAAAAACTAGAAAAATATTGCCAACAAACAGGTAGACCTGCAACTGACGTGATTCGTGAACTGATTAGAAGTTTGCCTGTCTCTGACGACAATAAAGATGCAAACAACTAAGAAGTTACTTTCACAACTTATCCAAAAAACTGCTTTGGCACCAAAAAAATATCTCTGATACTTTTGAGAGTCCGTCACTATGGACAAAAGTTTGTCTAGATGATACAGACGCGATAAAAACGCGTCTGGTCATTTACCGGAATTAAAAAAAGTAATCAAAGAAGTTTTAGTATAGATATTGGCAAGCCTTAATATACTGCTGGAGTTGATATTAAGTAGCAAATTCCGACACCAACCCAGTTACAATCTGTAAAGAAACTGAAAAGGAACGACGGAATGCGTGTTGCAATCGTAGGTGCGGGACTGGCTGGGCTAGCAACCGCAGTAGATCTAGCTGATGCTGGTTGTGAAGTAGAGATTTTTGAGTCTCGTCCGTTTGTCGGTGGTAAAGTTGGCAGTTGGGTTGATGGAGATGGCAACCATCTAGAAATGGGGTTGCATGTATTTTTCGGGTGCTACTACCAACTATTTGACTTAATGAAAAAAGTGGGGGTGTTAGAAAACTTACGCCTCAAGGAACATACCCACACTTTTATTAATAAAGGGGGGCGCACTGGTGCTTTAGATTTTCGCTTTCTTACAGGTGCGCCTTTCAATGGCTTAAAGGCATTTTTCACTACTTCTCAACTATCGTTGCAGGATAAGTTGCAAAATGCGATCGCTTTGGGTACTAGTCCGATAGTTCGCGGATTAGTAGACTTTAATGGGGCGATGAAAACTATCCGCAATTTAGATAAAGTTAGCTTTGCCGATTGGTTCCGCAGTCATGGTGGAAGTAATGGCAGCATCAAGCGGATGTGGAACCCGATTGCCTACGCATTGGGATTTATTGATTGCGAAAATATGTCTGCCCGTTGTATGTTAACCATATTCCAGCTATTTGCAGTTAGAACTGAAGCTTCAGTTTTGCGAATGCTAGAAGGTTCTCCATCTGAATATTTACACAAGCCGATTCTGGAATATCTGGAAGCTAGAGGCACCAAAATTTACACGCGCCGACAAGTTCGAGAAATTCAGTTTACTGAGTCAGCCGAACAAACCCGTGTCACTGGTATAGTAGTTTCCCAAGGTGATGCAGTAGAAACGATCGCAGCTGATGCTTACGTTTTTGCCTGTGATGTTCCAGGAATTCAACGCATCCTACCCCAGGAGTGGCGTAAGTGGTCAGAATTTGACAATATCTACAAACTGGATGCAGTGCCAGTGGCTACAGTGCAGTTACGCTTTGATGGTTGGGTAACAGAACTGAACGATGGAGAGCAACGCAAACAGCTAAACCATGCGGCTGGAATCGATAATTTACTTTACACAGCCGATGCTGACTTTTCTTGTTTTGCCGATTTAGCGTTGACTAGCCCTGCGGATTATTATCGCCCAGGACAGGGGTCTTTGTTACAGCTAGTGCTGACACCGGGAGATCCGTTTATTGCCCAAAGTAATGAAGCGATCGCACACCATGTTCTCAAGCAAGTCCATGAACTGTTTCCTTCGTCGCGGGAGCTAAATATGACTTGGTACAGTGTTGTAAAGCTTGCTCAGTCTCTTTACAGGGAAGCGCCAGGGATGGATGCGTACCGTCCCAACCAAAAAACACCAGTAGATAATTTCTTCCTTGCCGGGAGTTATACTCAGCAAGACTATATCGACAGCATGGAAGGTGCTACTATTTCTGGACGACGTGCGGCAAAAGTGATTTTGGAGAGTTTAAAGAAATAACGAACTCCAAAGAGTGCAAATAACGCGATCGCAAAGCATCTCGTAGAGAAGGAACAAAAGAAATGTCAGACTGGTTAGAGCATACTGTGCAGGTAGAAGTAGAGGCTCCCATAGATTTAGTATGGAGCCTCTGGTCTGATTTGGAGCAAATGCCCCGGTGGATGAAGTGGATTGATTCGGTGAAAATTCCGCCAGATAATCCAGATATATCTCTTTGGAAACTAAAGACGGGCAGTCTAGAATTTACTTGGCAATCCCGAATTCTCAAAGTTATTCCCAACCAAATTATTCAATGGGAATCGGTTGATGGTTTGCCGAATCAGGGAGCGATTCGCTTTTACGATCGCCAGAATAGTAGCATTGTCAAAATGACCATTTCCTATGCCATCCCCGGACTTCTTGGCAAAATTATGGATAACTTATTTTTGGGGCGGATAGTTGAATCAACGATTCAAGCTGATTTGGAAAGGTTTAAAGAATACGCGTTGAATGTTAAAGGTAATTGATATAGATAGTAAAAACAGGCAGTAAGAAACAAGGTGTAAAAGTTTCTTGCTGTCTGAGTAGGGAAAATATGGATTTTTAAGGTTTGAAGGAGATGCGATCGGGTAGGGGTTATAGGTTGGTTGTAGCTTTGCTCAGTAAATGTAAACTCTAATTCTGAATAGTTTTGATAGTTAACACTACACTGGAAAACAGTATTTACACTTTTTGAGTGTATAATTTCCAATCAACTCGTCAGTGTCATACCAGTAAAGCGAGATTTCTGTACCGTCTGGAAAAAAGTGAATCGGGATATCATCATCTAAATTATAAATACCCCAGAACTCTTCTAAATTTGCCGATGCAAGCCCATGAGAACCACGAAAATTATTTAGACCAACGAGATGTAATTCCCCACTTTCTGGATTAAGGATGTAGTTGTAGCCATTATTTACAAAGTCTTGGTATTGCTGTATATTTCTTGATAATTTAGTTCTTGCAATTCTACGTCTTATAATGTTTGCAACTCTTGGATTTGACATATTAAGTATTACTTGCTATTACAACAAAATTTCTAGTCCTTAACTATAAAAATTCTCTAAATTCAAAAAACCAGTAATAACACGTAAAAATCCTATTGAAATCAAAATAAACTCCCAGCGCGCAAATTGTACAGCATTAGTCACTAGCTACTAAGGTGCGTTAAGTGCAGCATTAGTTCCCACCTAGTAAATTGCGTTAATGCACTCTAATTACTGTTGGTTCTGGAAGTGGATTACCGACAGCTTCGTAAGCAATAATTAGAGACTCTAAAGCTTCAATTCCATTTGCTACAGCCAACTCATAAGTATTGCCATAAGTCCGCCAGCGTTGTTCTGGAAAATCAGGAAATACTACCAAAAACAATTATCTTCTTCAGACCATTGAATAAGCATTTGGTATTTAAGCTTACTCATCTTGTTTCTTCTCCTCTACTTCCTGATCTGATATTTTGAACTTAGAGGGTTACAAACTACCAAGTTGGGTCGCTAAACAAATTAATTGTCAATTCCTCGCGTGGTGGTACTCCGGTAATACAAGCGCGGACGATCTCTCCATCCTCTAATTCGACGGTGCAAGCGTGACAAGATCCCATGAGACAACCGGTGGGAATAAATACCCCAGCCCGGTCTGCTACATCTAAAAGGGCTTCTCCCACTTCGGCATCTACTGTGACATCATCTGGTAAAAAACGGACACGAACAATCATCAATGTTACGCATTTAATAGAGTTGTCATTTGTCAGTTGTCCTTTGTCCTTTGCAAATGACCAATGACTAATGATATTTCAACGCATTTTAGTTTAAGACAAAAACGCACTTAAGTCTAAATGGCTTTCAACTTCAATGGCTAGAGAGTCCAAAATCTGCTCTCGCTGTTCTCGGTAGTTAGCAACACCGGTGGGCAAAGATTTTAAACCCCGCTGTTGACGGAGGCGATTTAACCAAGCGCGTCGCCAAGGCCCATTGTCAAAAAGCCCGTGGAGGTAACTTCCCCACACCGATTGACAACTATCTACTAACCCTAAATTAATATCGTCAAACAGGGCATGATACGATTGAGGATCTATGCCTTGCTGTTCGATGCGCGATCGCCCTTGGTGGATTTCAAAGCCATTAACTGGCAAGCCTTGTTGGGGATAATTTGAGCTAACTTGGCGCTGACGGGCGATTTTTTGTCCTGTAATTACAGTTCTGATTGGTAAAAGATTTAACCCTTGAAATCTGCCAGCTTGTCCCTCTATTCCTTCTGGATCGGCGATGATTTGACCGAGCATTTGATAGCCACCGCAGATACCTAAAACTGTTCCCCCAGAAGCAGCGTAGTTTTGAATAGCTTCTGCCATACCACTTTTTTGCAGCAGTAGCAAGTCAGCAATTGTGGTCTTTGTACCTGGGATAATCACGGCATCAGGATGTCCCAAATCTTGCTTAGGACTGAGGTATTTCACTGAAACTGTACTTTCTGATTCCAGTGGGTCAAAGTCGGTGAAATTGGCAATTCTTGGTAAGCGGATGACGGCAATGTTGAGGTCAGTATGAGCTTTATTCGACGATGATTGACGTTCTAGCAGGTCAAGGGAGTCTTCTGCTGGAAACATTTCTTGTAAGTAGGGTATAACACCGATAACGGGGATACCTGTGCGTTCTTCTAACCATTTTATCCCCGGATCTAAGAGCGATCGCTGTCCTCGGAACTTATTAATTACTACACCCTTAATTAAGGCGCGTTCATCTGGTTCCAATAATTCTAATGTGCCAACGACATGGGCAAAAGCACCACCTCGGTCAATGTCAACTACTAACATAGTTGGTGCATTCAAATATTTTGCCACCCGCATATTAGTTAAGTCGCGGTGCTTGAGGTTAATCTCTGCTGGACTACCAGCACCTTCACAAACCAGCATGTCAAATTCTGTTCCTAAATGCTGTAGCGATTCTTCAATTGTCCGCCACCCCAATTCAAAATATTGCTCGTAGTAATCTGAGGCACTCACTTTACCTACAGACCTACCTTTGATAATTACTTGTGAAGTCATATCCCCTTGGGGTTTGAGTAAAATTGGGTTCATTTCTACCCAAGGTACGACTCCCGCCGCCCAAGCTTGCACTGCTTGGGCATAGCCAATTTCTCCACCACTGGCAGTGACATAAGCATTTAAAGCCATATTTTGACCTTTAAAGGGAGCCACTCGCCAACCACGCCGCGACAGAATGCGACAAATAGCTGTAGTTAAAAGTGATTTCCCTGCATGGGATGTTGTCCCCACTACCATAATTGATTTCATAGTTGCTATCACTTAGTTTTTCAAGATACAGAGTTAATTTTTAGGAGCGAACAACAGGGGAGCAGGGGAGCAGAGGAGAAAGCAGTAAGTTTTCCTCTCTGCCCCTTTACACCTCTAGCTTTTGTGTCCAATGCCCAATGCCCAATGCCCACTATAACCATCACAAATTGCAGTTAGATGGTTATGGTAAAGACTTCATAAATAGATGTGATGTTTCCGTATATATTGTTCCCTTTGATTCCCTAATCCTAACTCTTGGATTTTTTATTCTAAAAAGGTATCCGCAACCAACGAATCACAGCATCAGAGAAACGATCGCGCCATGAAGGAGTACGCCAATTTTTTCCCTGGTACTGTTCTACTAACTGGCGTCCCAAGGGAGTGAGACGAAAACTATCTGTAATCCCCTGCCCATCGACTTCTCGGCGCAATACACCTACTTCAATCAACCAGCCCAAAGCGTTATCACAGGCTAATTCTGATAAAGGGCGTTTAGTATAGCCCTGCTTGAGTCCATTTTCTAGGGCGATCGCAGTTATTGATACACTCTGGTGTCCCATCACTTCAAATAAAGATAAATTGAAGGGTGAACACACTAGCGATCGCTCGGCTCTTTCTACTGTGCTTTGAGGATAGACAAAAATATTTGGGTTTTGGGAATCAACAGCAGCCATTGTGTATTGGGAGAAATTTTTCTTCTAACAAAGATTAATTTCAGAATATATTTTTTCTTGTGCCAAATACCCCATTAAACCAAAATTAGTTACCTAAAGTATATTTAGGCTATTTTTTAGTAATTCTATTTAATCATTATAAATTAATGTAAAATTTCAAGTGCATCAACAATCTGAAACAGGAAAAGTTTATTATGCCTCTAGCAGTTGGTACGGATGCACCTGCATTTACCGCCAAAGATACAAACGGCAACACAGTCTCCTTATCTGATTTTGCCGGAAAGACGGTTGTTTTGTATTTTTACCCCAAAGATGACACGCCAGGCTGCACCAAACAAGCCTGTAGTTTCCGGGATGCCCAGTCTCAATATCAAGGTAAAGATATTGCAATCTTGGGAGTGAGTGCAGATGATGAAGTTTCCCATCAAGCATTCACCCAAAAATATAATTTGAATTTTCCCCTACTGGCTGACAGCGATAAATCCCTTATCAAAGCTTTTGATGTGGATGGCGGCGGTTATGCCAAGCGCGTCACCTACGTAATTGACCCCAGCGGCAAAATTACCCATGTTGACGCTAATGTAAATACCAGCAACCATGCTAGCGATATTTTAGCTACACTTGGACTGTAGTTTTTTAGCTGATAATTCAAGATTTTTTCAATAGTCTCAACCCCAAGTCTTAAAGGCTTGGGGTTCTTTATTTGAATTCAGTTACCTGATGGTGGTGTCACCGATGGCGATGTAACTGATGGTAGTGTAATCGTTGGCAAATTGGGGGTTGGTTGCTGTTGTTGACCTTGAATTAGTCTTTGTTGCCTTGCTTTAAAGGCTGCTGCTGCTGAGTCTAGTTCTTGGTTCTGTTGGTTAGAATCCCAGTTGAGAGTCCCGAAATTTGCCCGATGAATCAGATCAAACATATTGAAATTGTCTGAGTTGGAACGGGAGAAAGGATCGGTATTTTGGTCTGTTGTACTATTACTGGGGAAAGCATCCGTTGGACTGCTGATTTGAGCGGAACTGGGTTGAGCCATGAGCAAGGAAGCAAAGCTAATTCCTGCTGCCGTAGCTGCAAAGAGTCTAGTAATTTGTAAAAATGGTTTTTTCATGGGGTTTTGACCCTACCTAAAATTTATCTATTTTATCTCTTTAAGCCAGAGTCCGCCGCAGTTGGGGTTGAATACTCACTAAGGCGACTAGGGCAAAGCCAAACAACACCAGCAACGCTCCCCCAAAGGTAACATTGCCCCAAGGAGCCTGCATCACTACACTACCTAATTCCCAGCTACTGTGGAAATAGAGATAGCGGATTGGTTCGATCGCATAGCTGAGAGGATTTAGGGTAGCCACAACCTGTAACCACTGAGGCATGAAGGATAGAGGTGCTAAAGCAGTGCTAGCAAACAATAATGGTAGATTAGTGACGAAAATCACTGCAATCAATTCAATATGTCCGGGTAGAGCGAAAGCTAAACCGAGAGAAATGGCTGTTACACCCAAAGCTAACAGTAAGACAATTAGAGCGATCGCACTTAAACCCGCTATATTTGGTAGTCCAGCGCCCAAAAATGCTGCTGCTGCAACGATTACGGCTGCTTGCAACAAACTTTGGCTAATGATGAAAATTGCCGAAGCAAAAACAATGGAAAACCGCGATGCTAACGGTGCTACCAGCAAACGATTTAAAAAGCCGAACTCGCGGTCAAACATTACCGGTAAACCAGCATTCAGCGCCCCAGCAAAAGCTGTAAATACAATGATGCCAGCCGCCAAAAATTGACCGTAATTTGTTGTATTGCCAAATATACCTTTGGGAGCATTTTGGAACAAAGCACCAAATAGGACTAACCACATTACTGGCTGAATAATTCCAGCAACTAAAGATGAGGGACGGCGTTGCAACTGAATGAACAAGCGACGAGTTAAAGCCAACGTCTCTTGTACCAATTCGCCGAAAAAGTTAGGTGCAGCATTAGCATCTGCTTGTGGTGATGCTAGCGGCTGCCAATTGATATCAGATTTAGGAGTAACACTCATAGCAATTTTGGATTAATTGGGCATTGGGCATTGGGAATTGGGAATTGGGAATTGGGCATTGGGCATTGGGCATTGTAATTATTTCCATGCCCCATGCCCCATTCGCTATGCCCCTTATCTCATATTCTGCTTTTTCTCAGCTTTGGGATCGCGGGTGGCGACGGCTGCCAGTTCTGCATCCAATAAGGTGCGTCCTGTGGCAGCGAGATAAACGTCATCGAGGCTAGGGCGAGATTGGGCGATGCCAAATATGGGCAAGCCAGCAGTATTCAGCGCTTGCTGTATGTTAATCAGAACATCATTCTCAGGTGTCACTACCAGGTTGAGCGAATTACCTTGAGCGCTGTTGATGATGACTTCTTGGACAAAGGGCAAAGGTTTCAGGAGGTTTTTGGCTTTTTCAGCTTCCTCAATCGGGGAAAACTCGCGGATTCGCAAGGTGATGCGATCGCCCCCTACTTGATCTTTTAATTGTGAAGGTGTACCACTTGCAATTACAACGCCGCGATCTATAATTGCCACGCGATCGGCTAAAGCGTCAATTTCTTCTAAGTAATGGCTGGTAATTACTACCGTCGTCCCAGAGGCGCGTAATTTTCTGAGGAAATCCCACACCACAAAACGGGTTTCTATGTCAAGTCCTACAGTTGGCTCATCCAACACCAAAACATCCGGTGCATGGAGCAATCCAGCAGCCAAGTCTAGGCGCTTGCGTAAACCGCCTGAGTAAGTTCCTGTCTTTTTGTTGGCGTATTCTTGCAAACCGAGTAAATCTAATACCGTTTCAATACGCTGTTTGGCTACTGCGCCTGGGAGGTGATAAAGTGCTGCTTGCAATTGCAGCAGTTCTTTTCCAGTCAACACCTTATCTATAGCGACTTCCTGAGCTACGTAGCCTAGTCGTTGTCTTGCCACTTTCGGATTATCTAACACAGAGATGCCAGATACTTCGATTTTGCCAGCATCCGGTGTGGTCAGCGTACACAAAGCACGCAAGGTTGTAGTTTTACCAGCACCGTTAGGGCCAAGTAAACCAAAAATTTCTCCTGGTTCTACCTGAAAGGAAACATCTTGGACGGCAACCACTGTGCCGTAGCGCTTTTGCAAATTTTGAATGAAAACGGCGGGAGCCATGACAGCCGATCCCCAACTATACAAATCTCAATAAAGTCTATCCTTATTGTAGAAGGTATAAAGCAAGGAAATAGCGCATGAGCGAAAATCTGTAAATAAGTTCGCGTCATGCGCTATGCTGCCAAAAATTTTTAATTATTCTAAACAAGTTGGTTGATTGCGTTTGTAGCGAAACAAACCAAATACTACAGCAATTAATCCTAAACCTGGAAGATTTGCAGGCTCTGGAACCTGAGTATGAGTCGGAGGCTGAGGCGGAGTGTAGTACTTAGTTGGGACATTTGGCAGATCGCCATTAAATAGATAGTTGTGAGATTCGCCATTTCCCGTCAAAGAAGCTACTACTACATTGCCGTTAACTTGACCGTTATTGAAATTGAAATTAGCCAAAGGTGCAAGAATACTACCTTGGATACCAATTCCACTAGCAGTTAGGTTTGTTGCTTCATAAAAGTTGTAAATTACCTTTTGTTTATCTGCGCCAATGATATTAAACCCAAAGTTTTGCAGCGAGACATCCTTACCGCTGATATTGACAACGATAGTTGAATTTGCATCCCCCTTAATTTCAAAATAGTTTGTCTTGGAGACAGATGAGCCTGCAAGATTAAAAACATTGAAAGCAGTACCACTGCCACTAAGGTTAATAGCACCCCAAGGTTGAACTGTTGTGTTACCAGTAGGAGTTAAGGTTGCCAAATATTCAGATAGCCCTCGCAGTTCTTTCCCTGCTTCATTGAAGTCGATGGGAGTGCTCTTGCTAAGAGTTCCTTGGGGAAATCCCACATTGCTAGATACATTGGCACTGCCTCCATAGACAGCATTACCGTGGTAGACTTGACCGTTGCTCAGAGTTAAATTCTGTCCAGCGACGACTACGTTACCGCTATTATCAGAAAGTCTGCTTCCAAGTCCGCCGACGAAATTTATGTTACCGCCAGCAGCAACTTTGCCTTCGATATCTGTATATTTTTGAGAGATATCTCCCAAAACAAATACATTGTAATCAGAGGCAGCGCCTAACTCAACTGCATTCGCTCTTGCTGAGAAACCCAGCGCTAGAGTGACTACAATCGGAGCTGTTACTAGCACCCTATAATATGTTTTTGATTTCATCTTCTAGTTTATCAATCATCAACATTATCCTATGGGTATAAATTAAAGATTGCACTAGTCTACTCGCTATTTTTATTGAAGTTTCACACTGGTATAACTACTGTATGTTTTTCCCAAAATCATCCGAAAAACCGCACATTTACTATTGACTTCATCAATTAAAATTTTATGAAAAAGAACTTAGTAGTTATAACGTTATTTCACAACCTTCAAAGTTTTGAGGCTAATATCATTGCAACCGCTAATAAATCCCCCTAGCACCTGGATTTGTTGTAGGTATTCAAGGACAGATTTGGTGATGACTTCTCCCGGCATTAAAACAGGAATTCCTGGGGGATAGGGACAGACGATTTCAGCACAGATGCGTTTATTGGTTTGTGTCAAAGGTAGTATTTCACTGACAGCAAAAAAAGCTTCACGGGGAGAAAGTTGTAAAGCATAATCTAGTGTTTTGTCTAAATTTTGCCAAACCTGGTTTTTAAGAGTCAAGTTGCTTCGGCGATATTCTTTGGCGAGGGTGGTGAAACCTTGCACTAATTGTTCAATATCGGCTAGGGTGTTGCCCAAACTAATAATAAAAGTGAGATGTTGTAGTGAGGCGAATTCAGCAGTAACACCTAATTTTTCATCGAGAATCTCATCTGCTTCAAATCCAGTTAAACTTAAACCAGAAACAGTGACAGTTAGTCGCGTTTTGTCTAAAGCTACAAAGCCGGCAGATCCTTCCAACCAAGGCATTTCCAAAACTGATAATCCAGGAATTTGACTAATTTTTGTTCTAGCTTCATCAGCAAGTTGTAAAGTGCGAGACATCAACATTTTTCCGTGGAGTGCCATTTGCTGACGCGCTGCATCTAAAGAAGCTAAAAGTAAATAACTAGGACTGGTAGATTGTACGAGTTGCAAAGCTTTACTGATGTGATCGCAATCAATCCTGTTACCTTGAACGTGCAACATCGATGCCTGTGTCATTGCACCTAGTACTTTGTGGATAGATTGTACAGTTAAATCTGCACCTGCGGCTAAAGCTGGAGTGGGTAATTCGGGATGAAAGGTAAAGTGTGCGCCGTGTGCCTCATCTACGAGTAGAGGGATATTATATTGATGTGTGATGTTGGCGATCGCACTCAAATCTCCACAAACGCCGTAATATGTTGGATAAACTGTCAATACTGCTTTAGCATCAGGATGTTGTTGGAGTGCAGATTGTACAGCATTAGGTGTGATACTATGGGCAATATCTAAAACTGGATCGTATTCAGGATTGAGAAAAATTGGTATAGCACCGGAGAGAATTAAACCAGCGATCGCCGAAGAATGCACATTGCGAGGCAGAATGATTTTATCGCCTGTGCCACAGGTAGCGAGAATTGCCGCTTCAATACCACAGGTAGAACCATTGACAAGGAACCATGTTTGCGAAGCGCCAAAAGCTGCTGCTGCTAGTTGTTGTGCTTCTTGAATAACGCTTTGGGGTGCAAAGAGATTATCTAAATCTGCTAATTCGGTTAAATCAGCGCGAAAGATTTTTGTACCAAGTAAATCAGCCAAGGGTTGAGAAATTCCCTCACCTTGTTTATGTCCTGGGGTGTAAAAAGGCGCATGAGGTCTTGCTGCATTGGCTTTTAAGGCATCTAATAAAGGCGTTTGGTTTTGATTGAGCATTTAAATAAAACAAACCGTTAATGATAGAATTCTAAGTTTGTTAGGGCATATTCATTGACCATGAAATTACCCAACGGCGAGCAAGCAGAGATTTCTGTGCAAAAGCTCATAGGTTATTGTCTAAACCCAGAACATCCAAGTGGGAAACATAAAGCCAGAGTTTTTGCATCAATTCTAGGAATCACACTAGAAAACGCCGATGTTTTGCGTGAACTTATTCAAACAGCAGCAGTTGCAGGTGAAGTTGTTCAGCAAAGTACTACACAATTTGGTCAACAGTTTAAGGTAGATTGGATAGTACCTGATACAGACGGAATCAGGCTGCGGACAATCTGGGAAACTACCGCTAATAACCCCTATCCACGTTTGATTACTGCATTCTTGAAGTTAAATGAACAAAATTAAACTTTTGGATACTATTGCTACACTTAAGCCGATTCCCATTGAGAGATTACAACTAGTGCAAGAAGATTATACTTCTATTAAAAGCTTACCCAGTGGACAAGTTGGAACAATTGTAGAAGTGTATGAGCAAGAAGAATATCATTATTTAGTCGAGTTTGCTGATACTCAAGGCTGTGAATATGCAATGGCGACTTTGAGTTCAGATGAAATTTTAGTTTTACATTATGATTTGGCAATTGCCTAAATTTTTACTGACTCAACTCCAATTTGTAAACCTAGTTTGACACTAAATTTATCTGGTTTGACTGTCTCGCTAATATCTTTTAATGTACCTGCGACATCTTCAGCAATGGATTTAATAATTTCTGTGGCTTGTTTAAAAATTCTAGTTTCATCAGAAACGGGTTGTTCCCCTATAGGCGTAACCTCTACTTTAATTATTTTGCCGTCAGAAAGTTGAAAGGAAATAATTTTGGTTTTATCTGCCATACTTCATTTTTTTCTATTAATTTTTCGTGCAAGTATCTTTCTAAATAATCGGAATAAGGTATATGGTATTGTTACATTTTTCCAGCACGATTAATTTAAGAAAAATTGGTATTGCACGCAGAGGCGCAAAGGACACAGAGGAAGAAGAGAATCGTTACGCACAATGCTATGCTTGCGTTAAAATGCGTAAATCCTGTGTAGCTGACTAGATGAGACCTTATCATCAAATCCCGATTTTTGAGTGTAGTGAACCGCTAATCAAAATTCCTTTAGAATTATTTGCGGTGGAATCTCCCCATCCTTATGAAAAATTAGGTGCGCCTTATGGCGATCGCTCCCCTTATTATCTCCGTCAAAGCGTTATCGAAAATTTACTCCAAGCGCAAAATTATCTTAATCTCCTGCATCCTAACTGGCATATCCAAATTTTTGATGCCTATCGACCGATCGCAGTTCAGCAGTTTATGGTAGATTACAGCTTCGCCCAAGCAGTGCAGGATAGAGGACTGGCTGAGGTGGAGTTATCACCAAACCAACGCCAAGAAATTTGGGAAGCGGTTTATGCAATTTGGGCTGCACCTAGTTTGGATGAAAAAACTCCGCCTCCTCACAGTACGGGTGGGGCGGTGGATGTAACGCTAGTAGATGATACAGGGCAAATAGTGAATATGGGTTCGCCAATTGATGAAATGTCAGAGCGCTCGCACCCAGATTATTATGCCAATAGCGATCGTTCACAAACGCAAAAGTATCATGCTCACCGTCAGCTATTGCAAGATGTAATGTTAAAAACCGGCTTTCAACGCAATCCTAGAGAGTGGTGGCATTTTTCTATCGGCGATCAAATGTGGGCTTGGCTGAATAATCAATCTAATCCAGCCAATCCTGTCACCGCACGTTATGGGCGTCTTCCATAGATGCGTTATGCATCTTGAGGATTTAACTCTCTTAACTCGTCGGTGGTGTAAGTACCAATAGGAGTCCAAACTAGATAGGGAAGGAGTAACAGCGCCGCCATTAGAGAAATCGGTAAAACGCAGATTGCCAGAACAACGGCTAAAATCAAACCGATTAGCCCCAGAATTTCCCCGATTTTGAGACTGCGAAATCTCAACATTAGAGGTATGTAGGCGACGGTGATAATTTCTACCACGAGATACAAAGCCATTAATAGCCAAGAAATTAGGCTTCCGGGATTTTTTTGCCAGACAATAGTAGCTGAAGCTGCACCACTGATAAAAATCACAGTCCAGATAACCGGAATCAGCGGTTCAAAAACTAGCCAGCGAGGGCGACTTAATCGTGCAAACCATTTAACATCACGTGGCGTAATCAAGAAACTACCAAGGGCGATGAAGAAAGTTACAGCCCCAATTATTATCCAAGATGGAATCATAATGCACTCAGGTTTTGTATATTTTGTCAAGTCATATACTGCAAGTTTGACAATTTAGACTAGATGTTTAATCATTCTCTGGTGCGATTCTTAGACCAATCTGAAAATAATTGTGACCAATAGATTCACAAAATCCAAATAGAGAAGCAATTCCATAATACTTTTGACTTTTGACTTTTAACTTTTGACTTCCGCCCTGCGGTACTAGGCATCTTGAGGATTGAGACGGATCATCTGCCAAGTGGTATAAGTACCAATGGGACTCCAGAGCAAATAAGGAACTAGTAATAGTGCTGCCCAACCAGAAAACCCTAAGACTGCAAGTATTAATAAAGCACTAATGATCAAACCTGTGCCACCGAGAATTGTGCCCACTTTCAGACTGCGAAGCTTAAACATTACAGGCGTATAGGCAATGGTAACAATTTCTAATAGCAGATATAAACCCATGATTAACCAGGTTGAGGTGCTTCCTGGGTCTTTTTCCCAGACAATATAAGCTGACCAAGCACCGCAAATAAATATTACAGTCCAAATAATCGGAATTGCACCCTCAAAAGTTAGCCATCTTGGTCGTTGTAAACGCTTGAACCATTGGCGATCGCTAGGCGTAATCGCGTTCGCTGCTAAAGCAACCAAGAAAGCCACGCCCCCAATCACCATCCAAGATTTAATCATGCCCGTTAGTCCTTTACAAGCGCTATCTATCGCTTAATATCACTCTTTATAGTGTGATTTTGTCAATTTAATTGCTAATTACTCATCATCCCTGAGTTTGAACCCTTCACATCGTTTGGCAGGATTTTAAATTATGGGAATTGGGAATTGGGAATGGGGCATTGGGCATCGCTATCGCTTTGGAGGCGATCGCACTGCAATTACAAAGCTTTTATGAGCCGACAGTAACAGTGTAAGATAACATAAAAGGCTTGAAACTAGCTCCAGATTTTGGAGTACCGCTTAACTCCAAATCATAAGCTCCTACTTTGGGAAATACGATCTCGGCTCCGGGAATGCTTTTATATTGCTTGGTTGATACATTATGTAAACTTGGTTTCAGCAATGGGATATCAGTTTCACTGTGAGGTTGAGGGTAGATAGCCAACTGACAGTTACATTGTGTCAAGGGGATTAGTTGCCCGCCTTTACGGGTGAGGACAATCCAAGCATGAGTAGTTTTACCAGCTTGAGGATTGTCATTGGGTTCAATATGCAGCATCCCGCCTACATCTTGTGATACCTTTTCAGTATGGGCATTAACTGGTGTGGCAATCAGAACCGAAATTAATAATAGCCATCCTAAATTCTTTTCTAGGGTAAAGTAGAACATAGAGTTTCTAAGAGTAAGCGAAGTAGACCGAGCTAACTGGGGAAAAGCAATTAAAGGAGAATTAAAAGATTTTTAATGCTATTTTTCCACTAGTATTTAGAAACGATAATTTTAAAAGAATAGTTGCGTCAAAAGACAACCTGTCAAACTTTGCCCGAAAATTCTTTACCAACCACTAAGGCTCGATCCCAACTAAAAACTCGTTGATTTCTGAACTTCTAACTAAATATTTAACTTAAAGGCACAAGCGAGCGCCACTCTAGAATTAGCAAAGGATATGTTGATGCGATCGCTTTATGCAACAACTCTATTCTTTTTGTTGAGAATTAATTTCAGCCGACGGACATGATTAGGGTGACTTTTTCAGTGACACGCGATTTGAATGCTATTTTTCCAGATGCGATCGCAAGATGGCGTCCTGGTTGGGATAATGTGGCCATGTTGGATGTGCAGCAAATGCATGTCGAAGGAAGCTTACAGCGCTGTATTCGGTTCTTTATCCACGCTTATCTGCCACCTTCCGCCTCGGTTCATCATATTTATTTACACAACGCCGCTAGCTTGCGTCCCGACTGGAGTTTACCCCAGTCTTTACAAACATCACAGCCAACAGTTAAGTCAAAAGTGTAAATTATTTATGTCTAAGTCTAATAACTAGTTAGCGCTCAAGTTATTGTGTTGTGCCAGTATTGAGTTGAGTAGTTGTGACCAATGATTTTTGCAACTCAAGCTGTTGATAAAGAACACATAAAACTGAAAAAATCTCAAATTTTAACCTTGTCAATCATGCCTAGAGTGACTGAGCTTCTAAATCAAATCGTTGAATGGGTGCAGCAGTACAACTCAAAAGAACTGCACAAAGTTAATTTAGATCGTGGATTAACTCTCGAACAAATTCAGAGCTATCTTGAGGGCAAATCCTTCACACTGCCGACAGAAATCATTGAACTTTACCAATGGCGCAATGGCACAGGTTATGGTTCTCTGTTCCCGTCAGCAGAGTCAGGTTATGACGAGCAAGAATTCTACTCACTGGCAAGCGCTCTGAAATTAGGAGAAGAATGGGAACAAGATTTTACTCCAATAGTTCATGTGCTGCCTTTATTTGGATTTGAGGGCACATATTACTGGACTGTTCTACCAGAAACGCAGCAAGAGCTTGCAACACTCTATGTTACTGATGAAGCTGACTTTGATACAAGTTCTCCTAACTATCCAAGTCTTACAGCAATGCTAGAGAAACAGATTAGGCGCTTAAAGTTTGTCTGGAAAATCGGCTAGCCACACTTCACCAGGTTTCAGGTTCAATCAATCAAATCCAATACTGACTTGAAAATGCTCCTTCGATGAGTATCTATATAGATCAGTCTTACATCGCATTTTCATGCTTGGCTGTGAAACTTGTTTCATCGGGACTGCCCTGATTGCTTTAATTAACCATAGCGATGCCAATCACCAACGTTGTGTTCATATATTACCTCAGCTACTAGCCTTTTTACTAACAACTTGGTCTTGTTTTACAGAAGCCATGTATTTGTTAGGTCGCTATGGTGGATGGTCTGCACAGCAGGAACTATGGGGCTATATTGCCGATCAAATTCTTTTGTTGCACCACAATAATAATGTAGAGGAACAGGAAAGAATGCGATCGCTGATGGAGCAATATCGAGATATCCCAATGGATTTAGCAGATGCTTCATTGGTAGCCACTGCTGAAACCTTAAATCAGAGACGAATTTTTACTCTTGATCGAGATTTCTACATCTATCGATTTCGTGGTAATCAGTCTTTTGAAGTTGTACCTTGAGGGATAAATCGTTAGAAAAATAGCGATCGCAGTTTGCTACAAAAATAGATATTACAGTGAAATGGGTGTTATACATCCTAGACGATGAGAGCTAGGATCTGAAAGTAGTCTGTCGCAGACAAGCTAACTATATGACATCCACATCACGTGTTGTTCATAGCGACCCCGATATATTGGGAGGAACCCCTGTTTTTATTGGTACTCGTGTACCGCTAAAAACCTTGCTCGATTACCTAGAAGCGGGTGACTCACTGGATGAGTTTTTAGCTCACTTCCCAGTGTCAAACGTGAGCAAGCGATCGCTTTATGGAATAATTCTATTCTTTTTGATGATGAAATCTAATCCCTAAAAAAATGTCATAAACAAACTCAAAAAAGTCCTTTTTCTGCAACAATCCTGAAGTTTGATAACATCCTTTTTCATCTAACAAGGGCTTCATCAGATAATACGCAGGCTGGTAATTATACCAAGGAATAGAAGGCCACAAATGATGAATTAAGTGGTAATTCTGTCCCATAATCAGGATATTGAGAATCGCGTTAGGATAAACGCGAGCATTTTTCCAGCGATCGCGCTCTGCAAAAGGACGATGGGGTAAATAGTCAAAAAATAAGCCTAGTGCTATCCCCACCACAAAAGCCGGTATAAACCAGAAATTGAGAATGTAACCCAAAAAGTGGTATTGCACTGAGATATAAACAATTACACCGATAATTAAGCGGCTGATAAACCATTCTAATAGCTCATATTTACGCCACAGTCGCCGTTGAAAGAAAAACACCTCGTGGTACAAGAACCGCACTGCAATCAGCCACAGCGGCCCACCCGTAGAGACATAATGATCTGGGTCGTCTTTAGGATGATTGACATGACCGTGATGCTGTAAATGCACCCGCGTAAATACTGGAAAAGCGAAAGCTAGCATCAACGCACTGCCATGCCCTAACATCGCATTCATCACCCGGTTGCGATGGGCAGATTGGTGACAAGCATCATGAATTACCGTTCCAGCACAATGCAAGGCAATCGTGTTCACGCAAAAGCATAGCCAGTGCGGCCATTCCCAAAGCCAGTAACCAAAGTTGGATAACACCAGCATGGCCACAGCTACAGAAAACAACAGCAGCGTCGGATTGAAATCACCAGGAGGCGCTAAAAATTCCTTGGGTGGGATTGTCAGTGGCTTTTGTGCCTCCGATGCGATCATCTTTAAGATTGACTCCTTCTTAAGCAGACATTACGAATATACGATAAATATTAGTGAATAATAAAGTTTTGCAAAGTTTTGTATGGCAAGATTTATCCACAGCTTTGCATATCAGCAGATGAATAACGCTATGATTCCAGACGAAGCCTAGTCTTTACTGATAAGTGGGGTATGACAATCGGCAAGAAGTTAATGGAATAAACTCCTTCGTTGGGAGGATGGATACAAGATTGATGTACTATATCTAGTCTATCCCACAGCCCCTACTCTCCCATAAACCCTCTCTAACTGCTTATATTTTATTGATATAGCAGTGACTGAAAAGGAGATGCCACTTAAGTTACGATGACTTCCCAGATAGCTCCCTAACTTCAGCCCCTATGCAATTAAGAGATTCTCTGCGCCGGACAAAAATTGTCGCTACTATTGGCCCCGCCACTAGCAGTCCTGAAATGCTTAAGGCGATTATTGAAGCGGGAGCCACGACGCTGCGGCTAAACTTCTCCCACGGAACTCATGCCGATCATCAGCGTAGTATTCGCTTAATTCGGCAAACCGCTTTTGAACTAAATCAGCCAGTGGCTATTCTCCAAGACTTGCAGGGCCCAAAAATTCGCTTGGGAAAGTTTGACAACGGGTCTATAGTTTTGGCAAAAGGCGATCGCTTCACCTTGACAAATCGTCCGGTGATCGGTACACAAGAAATTAGCTGTGTCACCTACGATTATTTAGCCGAAGAAGTCCCAGTTGGGGCAAAAATCCTCCTTGATGATGGACGAGTAGAAATGCTGGTGGAGGAAATTAACCGGGACAAAGGTGATTTGCATTGTCGCATCACCGTGCCTGGTAAACTTTCTAACAATAAAGGCGTAAACTTTCCCGGCGTTTACCTGTCAATTAAGGCAATGACCGACAAAGACCGAGAGGATCTAATGTTTGGTCTAGATCAGGGTGTCGATTGGGTGGCACTTTCCTTTGTCCGCAATCCGCAGGACATGATCGAAATTAAAGAACTAATTTCCAGTACAGGCAAGCAAGTGCCAGTGGTTGCCAAAATTGAAAAGCATGAAGCCATTGAACAAATGGAAGCGGTTCTGGCTTTGTGTGATGGCGTAATGGTTGCCAGAGGCGACTTAGGGGTGGAATTGCCAGCAGAAGATGTTCCAGTACTCCAAAAACGGCTAATTGCGACAGCAAATCGCTTGGGGATTCCGATCATCACCGCTACTCAGATGTTAGATAGTATGGTGAGCAATCCCCGTCCCACTCGCGCTGAAGTATCGGATGTGGCAAACGCGATTTTAGACGGCACGGACGCGGTGATGCTCTCCAACGAAACCGCCGTGGGTAGCTTCCCTGTAGAAGCAGTGGCGACGATGGCGCGAATTGCCGAACGTATGGAGCAGGAAGAAGCCCAACACTTAAACTTACGTTCCTTGAAAGATACCCGCCGCTCCATTCCCAATGCGATTAGTCAAGCTGTTGGTCAAATTGCCGAACAACTAGGCGCAGCGGCAATCATGACCCTAACCCAAACAGGGGCAACAGCTCGCAATGTCTCTAAGTTCCGTCCTCACACACCGATTTTGGCAGTGACACCGCATGTAAATGTGGCGCGGCAGCTACAGATGGTGTGGGGAGTCAAACCGCTCTTGGTGCTAGGATTACCTTCCACTGGTCAGACATTTCAAGCTGCAATTAACGTGGCTCAGGAACTTCAGTTACTGTCCCAAGGAGATTTAGTAGTGATGACTGCTGGCACACTTCAGGGGATTTCTGGCTCTACAGATTTGATTAAGGTAGAGGTAGTAACGGCAGTATTAGGTCACGGAATTGGACTGGGACAAGGTTCAGTGAGTGGTCGCGCACGGGTGGCAAGTACTGGCATGGATGTGAGTAACTTTAATCCCGGAGACATATTGGTTGCACCCCGTACTAGTGCCGATTTTGTGGAGGCAATTCGGAAATCTGCCGGGATTATTACTGAAGAAGAAAGTCTCACAAGTCACGCAGCAGTGATTGGCTTACGTCTCGGTGTACCAGTGATTGTGGGCGTGAAGCAGGCAACGCAGGTGATTCGAGATGGGGCGATTATAACGCTGGATCTGCAACGGGGTTTGATTTATTCTGGGGCAGTGAGAACGGCTTAAGGGTGGAGAGCAGGGAGCAGGGAGCAAGGGAGAAGAGCTTTCCCCTTTGCCCCCTGCACCC
>NZ_CAXTTT010000032.1:0-61181 GCF_964247315.1 uncultured Nostoc sp. | reverse complement strand
CCTTCTGCCCTCTGCCTTCCCCCAACCGAGATCACCAAAAGTTGCCAAGAACCCATAAGCTAAATCTGGATTGTGTAACTCCAGATTTCAGTTGTCTTAACAAAGCTAGGACAAAAATCCTCTAACAGCAATTAAGGGCGGAGGATATCTATAATACCTTCTTGGAAAAAGCGTTGCGAAGTTTGCTCGTAACGCTTTTTCTATTTTTTAGCTAATTCAAGGGAATAGGTTACAGCTGAAAGTTTCTTCCCAGTCCCCTATGCCGTAGAACAAATACCTTGGGAAGAGATCCATATTGCCCTAAAATTCTACACGGGGAGCGAAGCTGACTGAGTGCCCCCATGATTCAACGTTATCAGAGGAGTTTTTTGTGGACTTATCTCGTATTCCTGCCCAACCAAAACCGGGTCTAATTAACGTTCTGATTGAAATTATTGGCAAAAGTAAAAATAAATACGAATACGACAAGGAACTACAAGCTTTTGCTCTAGACCGAGTACTTTATTCCTCAGTACAATATCCTTATGACTACGGCTTTGTACCCAATACTTTGGCTGAAGATGGCGATCCCCTTGATGGTATGGTCATAATTGACGAGCCGACCTTTCCCGGCTGTGTTATTGCTGCGCGACCGATTGGCTTCTTGGAGATGATTGACGGTGGCGATCGCGATGAAAAAATCCTTTGTGTCCCTGACAAAGATCCGCGCTACACTCATGTAAAATCCCTGAAAGACCTAGCGCCACACCGCTTAGAAGAAATTGCTGAATTTTTCCGTAGTTATAAAAATTTGGAAAAAAAAGTGACTGAAATTCTCGGTTGGCAAGATGTGGACAAGGTTGCAGCTTTAGTAGAAAAATCCGTTAAAGCTTATAGAGGATAATAGAGAAGTTAGGAGTTATGAATTTTTATTCCTAACTCCTGTACAGACGCGATTAATCGCGTCTGTACTCATAACTTCCGCTTGTTACGGATCGCAAAAACTGCCACCAAACCCAAACTAGAATGCAGCGTACTCTCCTTTTGGCAAAAATTCATAACTGCACCCTCACAGGGGCAAATATCAACTACGTGGGTAGTATCAGCATTGATGAAATCCTTTTGGAAAAAGCTGGTATCTTACCTTATGAGCAGGTGCAAGTAGTTAATAGTGCCAACGGTCAGCGCTTTATTACTTATGCGATCCCCGCTCCAGCTCATTCAGGAATAATTGAGCTAAATGGAGGTGCGGCACGTCTAGGCATTATTGGCGATCGCTTGATTATAATGACTTACGGGCAGTTCACTCCAGAAGAGTTAAAAAGTTACTCTCCTACGGTAGTCATTGTGGACGAAAAAAACAGGCTCTTAGAAGTACGGCGCTACGATGACCTGCTCAGTAAGGTCTAATTTCAAGGAAAATGTCAAATTTTGAGTTGTCGGATTCCCAGAGCTACATAACAGAAAAGTCATCTACCCTGCCCAGTAGCCCAGCAGGTGAATTTATCGTGCAATTCTGGGGTGTCAGAGGTTTGATTCCCACTCCCAGTAGCAATACTAATCGTTATGGTGGTAATACCGCTTGTGTAGAAATACATGTAGCTGGGAAACGCTTGATTTTTGATGGCGGTACTGGCTTACGCATACTGGGTAAAACTTGGCAAGAACTGCAACAGCCACTAGAAGCCCATTTATTTTTTACCAACTGCCAATCAAACCGAATTCAAGGGTTTCCCTTTTTTGCTCCCGCATTTATTGGGGAAAATTGCTTGCATATTTACGGGACAGCTGCCTCAAATGGAGCCTCAATCAAACAATGTCTGTACGATCAGATGCTCCAACCACACTTTCCTTACCCTTTACAGGTAATGCAGTCAGAATTGCAGTTTTACAATCTGACTTCAGAAAGCGACGTGAAGTTAGATGATGTCACCATTACAACTGCATTAATTAATCAAACTCAGCGGTCAGTTGGCTACCGAGTTACTTGGCAAGAGTATAGCGTTGCTTACATTACAGATTTGCACCAGAATGCTGATCAAGTGGAGCGAGAGCGGATTTTACAGTTCATTCAAGGCGTTGACTTACTGATTGCCAATGCCACTTACACTCCCCCTACGTCTCACAACCATGACTCTGCTGATTTACTCTGGCAAGCTGCGGTGAATGCAGCTGTGAATGCTGGCGTTCAACGGCTAGCCATTTCTCATCATCACCCAGATGACCATGATGATTTTCTTGACCAGGTTCAAGTCGATATTAAATCTGCTTTTCCTCAAGCCATACTAGCCCATGAAGGTTTAGTATTAGCTGTTAGTAAGTGATTTAGAGTCGTTGTAGCGATCGCCTAAGTTATGTTTAGGGTCATAGCCCTGACTGGAGAAGGAAGTTTCACAGCACTGGTAGCCCTAAACCTTTACTACAAGTGATTGGCAGCCTTTATAAAAGAGCCGTATTACCTGTTTTTCTGAGAGCAGGCAGGCTTTTTTTTCAGAGTATATGCTCTACTGTGTACAAACTAAACCCAAATTACACAGATATCGGCTCAATCCTAAAAAAGCTCAATGTCATATTATCATTGTTAGCATTTCGTTGAGATAACCAATTTTGATAAAGCTCTTCCCAATCCATCTATTTCACAAAATTGCTGTATACGTCTAACTTAGCGGCTTGTATCGAAAAATTTCATATAATCATTGTTTAAGTATATACAGCTAGGTGAAATGTAGTGTATGTGATAACAGAAATAGGACGAAAGCTGCAATTTTTGCTCGGAGTATGGAGAAGTTCATGTAAGCTAAAAGCACTCTCGTCTCTTCCGACAGAATTGAAAATAACTCATACACCGAATCCTGTACAAGCACACAGAGGCGGATTAAGTGGATATCAATACACTTGGGTATATGCCACTACAATGGAGTCAGTAGCTGGAAAAGTTGTTATTGAAGAATTTGGTGCTTTTAGTTGGGTTGGAGGACAATGGTACTTCAAAAACTTCACAGGTAAACCCTTTACTCGTAATGATTTTATTGAATGGTATTCCTGTCCAAGAGGAATGATATTACCTAATTATCAGTACACTGATTTTCAAAATTGGAGTGGTAGTGCCGAATTAATTAACATGAAAACCAAGTGGTATTTTATTGGGCGAAATGAAAGTGGTAGGCGTGTTAAGGGCGAAGCTGAAATTGAAGGATTTGGTGAGCTTTAGTCGGTAGACCCCCTTATTTGCTGTTAATGTGGTTTCAAAATTGCCTTGTTTCCAGTTTGCTATATTTATCTGTGGCGATCACAGTATTAAAAGTGGCTCATCAAGTCCTTAGCGTAAGTTTCGGTATCACTGCTCATTTCACCGCGTAAACAGGGTAGTACAGCATTACACGTATGGGCTAATTCGTGTAATAAGTGACCAAAAGTATTCTAACTCCGTTAGCTCCCCCAATGCTTAGGTGTAGCCTGCCGTAGGCATCGCAACTCATAAATTCCAACTTATCAAAAGAGGAAACCAGTAGCACCGGAAACTGCGATGTGCGATCGCAGTTTCTATTCAAAAAGGATGTTTGAAAAGTCTAAATTGTTACTCGCCTTGGCTACTGGAAGTCGCGGCTACACGAGACGTTAAAAACCTTTATAGACTACACACGCTTTGGACACAGCATTGCTGTGCCCTTACTATTCCACACAATTAAAATCGCCTATATTGCCCCTACGACGCATTTTGCAACTCGGCTGTACGTACTGAAAGCTGCTGTGTTTGATTACCCCGTTGCACTTTCACCTTTAATACTTGACCAAGTTGACTATCTTCCACAATGTTCTGCAATTGTTCTGCACTGGTAATAGCTTTACCATCAATTTGAAGAATTACATCCCCGCGCCGGATACCCGCAGATGCAGCTGGAGAATTAGGGACAACTCGCATGACAAAAACACCATTAATTTCTGGTATCTGAATAGGAGAGTTGGGATCGGTGTTATTTTGCTTGGCAAGCTCTGGTGTCAAAGTTAGCATTTGCACGCCTAGATAGGGATGAGCAACTTTGCCACCACGTTGCAGTTGCGCGGCGATCGCTTTAGCTTTATCAATCGGAATTGCAAACCCAATACCCATTGCATCAGGGCGAATGGCTGTGTTAATACCAATTACTTCGCCTTGACCATTCAATAGTGGCCCGCCAGAGTTACCAGGGTTAATGGCGGCATCTGTCTGAATGAAATCCAAACGTTTGTCGCTAATGCCGACTTGGGCGCTGGAACGTTTGAGGGTACTGACAATTCCCAAGGTAACGGTGTTATCAAATCCCAAAGGATTACCGACTGCGATCGCCCAGTCTCCTACTTGGACATTACTAGAAGAACCTAAGGGCGCCACTGGTAAATCATTACCAGCGTTAATCTTGACTACTGCCAAATCTGTGACTTCATCAATACCTTGAACTTTCCCTTCAAAGGTGCGGCCATCTTTGAGTCGGACTGTTACTTTATCAGCCTTATCGACCACATGAGCATTAGTCAGAACTAGCCCGCTCTTGTCAAGAATGAAACCTGAGCCTAAACCACGTAACTGCTCAGAAGGCATCTGTTGAGAGAAACCGTCACCAAAAAACCGCCGGAAAAAGGGATCGTCAAAAGTTGGATCAACCCGACGAGTAATTGTCCGCTCAGTATCAATTCGGACAACTGCTGAACCAACACGATTTACTGCTGCTGTGACAAAGCTAGTGCTACCGATCGCAGCACTAGCTGGTGATTGCCGTTGAGCAATCAGTTCTGAAGTATCTCCAGCAGTTATTGTGGGTGCTGGTTCGGCTTGGGAAGGTAACACCTGCAATGTGCTAACGGTTAACAGAACTCCTAGCGCGATCGCTAAAACATGAGTAGTGAATTGACGTAAAGACCGAGATAATTTGGGAAATCGCATAATCACAACCTAATTTATAAGCCTAATTGTTGCTTAGTCGTGACAAATCTATTTACAGTTATTTTTATTTCAGGTTTCGCCTGTTTCCACTACTGGAGTTAGGGCATTTTGCGAACTACCTGTAATCAACTTAATAGAAAATTTAACCCAAAAGCTATTATGGACATTTACCCTTTACAAGTTCGGTTTTTACCCATCAATAAAACTTTTGGATTGCCAATAAGATTAGTCCGCTCTCTGTTCTAACTCTAGACTATGGATGAACTAACTTTTGTATAAGATTTCATTCCGATTAGCTGCACCTAGTTGGGGTAAGGAGTTGATGGCTGAGTGGGGAGTCAGGGCAACAGGAACAGTTGGAGGTAGCTGTAATTGTTTGACAACACTTTGCAAAAGTTGGTCTTGTCCAGTCCGCAAACCCCAGACATTTGTCCCACGGTTGATAATAGCAAACCAAACCAAACCGCGATCGCGTGTGGGCATCACTCCCGCTAAAGCGCTCACATCCCGGAGAGTGCCAGTTTTGATCACAGTCGCCAGGGGAATGTGTCTAGTGTGTAGTGTCCCCCGGTGGTCGAATCCAGACATGGGGAACAAGTCAGCCAAATTTAGTTGATGTAGAGATGCCTCCGCTTGAATAGCCATAAACATGGCACAAACAGCCCTGGGGGAAATGCGATTTTCCGGGCCCAGTCCAGAACCATTGATTAACTGAATTTCTGCTTGTGGCACCCTAGCAAGGTTAGCAGCAGTTGATTGAACTACAGTTGCTCCCCCCACTGAGTCTGCCAGCATCTCTGCCATATCGTTGTTACTGTAAACATTCATTTCCTTGAGAAGTTGCTTCAAGGGCAATGAGCGATGACGCAGTAACAAAGTTTGTTGAGGATTTGGTTGCGCCTCAACTTTCACCGCACCCGCAATCACAACTTGAGGTTTAGGCGTTCCCTTGGGCATGATTGAGTGTGTATAAATCGCAGGGCGACCCCAAGTTGCACGATTTAGTGTTTGCTTGAGCATCAGACCTGCTAGCATTGGCTGACGTTGAAAATTCATGGCAAAATTGCCAGTAATAATTAAATTCCCCTTTACTTGCTTAATGCCCATTTGATTGAGAGTATTACCAAGAGCGATCGCTTCTTCCCAAACAAACAAAGGATCGCCACGGCCTGTAATCACCAAATCGCCCTGCACAACTCCATTTACCACTGGACCAGTGACACTCACCAAAGTATCAAATTGGTAATCTGGCCCCCAAGTTTTCAAAGCAACTAGTGAAGTGGCGATTTTAGTTAAAGAAGCAGCCGGCAGAGGAGTCGTACCTTGGTGATTTGCCATCAGCATTGGCCCTGACTGCATCCAAATCCCCTGACTCTCAGCCAGATTTTGGGCTACCACTTTTGATGCGATCAGCTTTTTCAAATATTCCTGCACCGTAGTCGCCCCAGATGGATTTGGATCGGGGGCAATAACCAAGCCAGGGCTACTTTGCCAAGTTAGTGCATCTAAGGCATCTAGAGGCTTGATTTGTACCCCAGCCATTTCCAGCCAAAGCGACACTAAACCTGAACCCAATAATTCCAGCATTTTTTATTCCTCTGTCAGGATTTGAAACGTTGTTTACTGTGCTAATATACAAGTTTTTTTACGAGAATCAGTATTGAGCCATAATAACTAGTGTTTTTCTCATCTGTAAGTAGGATGAATCATATTGTTTTTATGGCTTGCTTTGACAATGCTAAAATACCCATTGCTCATGAAGATAGCCGCATGAAAATAAAAAATATTTTTGATATGTGTAGATAAGTAGGTCGGCGTAAATAATTATTGTTGTGATAAGGTAGGGAGCAGGGGAAAAAGGGTTTGAGCCTTGTTTACTTTTCTTCACACAGTTTGGTTTTATTGTGTCAACTTACTTACTACGCCCTTAGCCTGATTCAGCAACTGGCGATGTCAATGACCGATTATGTACGCTTGTATCCTGATAGGGAAGCAAGATCCGCCCCTAAAGATAGTCCATAATTACCTGGACGAGGAATGCGGAACGGAAGAATGTTCAAAATTCTCCCACTTTTTTCCCTTAAATAAACTGATCAGCATTCGAGTTGCATAATCAGGGCGGATTAAGATGTCCACCCTACAAGATATTGAGAAAATTTTAATACGCAAATTAGATGTGTTTTAGCTTACCTACTTTCTTTCTGGATGTGCTGCATCCTCTGGTGAAGGAGTACCCATCCGGTTAATTGTGGCAATCATCTGATACAAGCGCCCCAAATCGCGTTGATTGAAGTACAAAATGAGGCGAGGTAGTTCAACAGTTTCATCTTGTGCTTCTTGAGGTAATGCCTGACTTTTTTCAATTTTTCCTTGAATAATAATGTCGCTAAAATCAGCATTAAGTTGTTCTAAAAGAGCGTCTGATATATCTGTCTTCAGGCGGATGACTAACTTATTGCTTACATAGCGGCTGGAATGATAAACCTGGTAAAAACGGGTGATAGCATTACAAGCCACATCCAGGTTATCTGTCACTGTGTAAAGGCAGGGGTCTTCAGGATTGACAAGACCATTTTGCACTAATTGCTTATCAATATATTCGCTCCAAGAGCGCCAGTAATCACCATCAGGGCGATCGATTAAAACTAAAGGTACTGGCCCAAATTTACCATTTTGGCTTAATGTCATACATTCAAAAGCTTCATCTTGAGTGCCAAAGCCTCCCGGAAACAAGGCTATAGCATCACTTTCTTTGAGGAGAAACAGCTTGCGGGTAAAGAAATATTTGAAGTTAATTAGCTTGGGATCGCCCTCTATAAAAGGGTTTGCTTGCTGTTCAAAGGGTAACTGAATGTTTAGTCCAAAGGAATTTTCTCGCCCAGCACCTTCATGACCCGCTTGCATGATTCCACCACCACCGCCAGTCATTACCATAAATCCTAATTGAGAAATAGCACGAGCAAACTCAAGGGCCATTTGGTATTCTGGCCTATCTGGAGCTAGACGAGCAGAACCAAAGATGGTGACTTTGCGAATGTGTCGATAATCATAAAAAAGCTGGAAACCGCGCTCCATATCTGCTAATGCAGACGATAATATTTTCCAATCGAGACGCTCAATTTCGGTATCAGCTAGACGAACAATAGTAGTAAGTGCTTGCAGAATAAATTGCCGATTTTTTAATGTCGGTAAACGAACGATCAAGTCAGCGATATCCGCCTGTAAAGACTCTAATGTGTCAAAAGACGCAGATGAGGTCATGAGAACTGCCGCAACAATGGCACTATATTTTACGTGAACTACTTACACTCTAGCAAGCGGGATATAGCCCTCGAATGTGCAATTAGCAAATTTAGAACTGATTTTGAAGCCGGAAATTCTAAAATTTTTTTTGATAAGGCTTGTTGCGATAATTCAACTTTTGAACACCATAGCAAGTTATCTCGGTCGAGCAATTGACAGAACTCCTTCACTGACGTTACTTGTCGCCACAATATATATCAGGGTTTATGTAAAATGGTATGACTTACATCTGATAGCGTATATCAAAGGAAAATTTTGTATCTTATTGCCAGATTTTTTGGGAATTAATGTCCATAATAAAAGCACTCTATCCCTAATCTACGAAAGTAAATAAAACTCTTTAGACCACAATACCGTTCAGTTCAGTCTAAAATCCTTGGTAGAGACGCGAAATTGGACTGGGCTTTCTCTACGAGACGCTGTGCGAACGCCCCGCTATGCTAATGTCGCGAGGCGCTAACGCGTCTTTACAGGTCAAAAATCAGTACCAAAAATCCTTAACTCAAGCGTATCGCTCTAAAGGATCTTTTATCGAAAACCCTCTCAATTACACTTCGACACATTAATGCATAATGTGAGCTATTTGTTAGTGCCTAAATCCTAGTAGAATATTTTCGCAAATCTAAGTAGGAAGATAGATGGAAGTTTCTGGACGCATCAATTACCCACTGAATCCTCCTCCCCCTCTTGAAGATTTTCCCGTCCTTCAAACTGAAAAATATACCCTACGGCTAGCTTCAACTGAAGAAGAATTAGAATCAATTTTTCGGTTGCGGTTTGAGGTTTTTAATCTTGAACTAGGCTTGGGATTTCCTGCTTCAAATGTTACCCAGATGGATATAGATAAGTTTGATGCGATTTGCCATCATTTAATCCTAATCTCCAAATATACGGGTAAAACGATTGGAACTTATCGGATGCAGACCTATATAATGGCTTCTCAAAGACTAGGCTTTGATGCTACCGATATATTTAATCTTAATGGAATTCCCAATTCTGTACTTCAGGTATCAGTAGAAGTTGGGCGTGTATGTATAGCTAAAGAATATCGCAATAGTCAGACACTTTTATTACTCTGGGAAGGCCTGGCAAATTATCTCATCTGGAGTAAAAACCAATATTTCTTTGGCTGTGCATCATTACTCACACAATGTCCTGGACAAGCTAGTTGCGCTTATGATTATTTTCGGCAGAATAACTTGATGCATCCAAGTATTTTGGTTTATCCAAATTCACAATTTTGTCTAGAACTGACTCAAAATTGTCCAGATTTATCTAATGTTGAGATTCCTAAAATTTTGCAGGCATACTTAAATATTGGAGCTAAAATATGCAGCCTTCCTGCCATTGATCGGCAGTTTAAAACTATTGATTTTTTAACTATATCTAATCTTGCAGACTTTGCCAGATGGCGTTATCCAAATCCTTTCAAAAAACCTTTACCACTGAGGATTTTTCACGATTAATGACTAGTGAATCATCGTTAAGGCGATCGACCGAATGAATTTCTCCTTGTGTGCTTGCAAAAGCGATCGGCTTTAAGGGCTTGAATAATTGCATTTGATACCATACCCTATACTATGCTGGAGGCAAAAAACAATCCTTTATTCGCCGTTAGAGAATTGAGAACTATAACCTGCAAAGCGATCGCTCAATACACGGTAGCTATGGAGTCACCCGATTACAGATACGGCTTTAGTGTATTTTACACTTCATTAATAAGATTACGGTTTCAAAACCAAATCCAGTTTTGCGGGATTTGATACAACCTTGTCCATTTATTTTTGTAGTTAATAAAGGAGAGGTGTTGATTGCCAATCTTCCTAATCAAATTAAAGTCCGGTTGGCGATGTTTAATAAATAGCCTTTGCTTGAAATCTTGGCTATGTCTACAACAGGCGTAGCAGCACCTCATCCAGCCTACTAAATTAGATGATTTGAAAAAACTTTTTAGGAAACCCACTTATGCGCCATCTCAAATTTGCTCCGAGTTGGTTGCGATTTTTAACTATCTTCTTATTGACGATGGGTATATTGTTTCGCTTTTCTAATCTTGATGGTAAAGTTTTCTGGCACGATGAAACTTATGCCTCATTGCGAATTTCTGGTTACACAATTAATGAAGCTAAACAGCAACTTTTTAATAATCGTGTGATTGGCAAAGAAAGTTTTGCTCAGTTTCAAGGTGCAAATCCAGAAAAAAGCTTAAATGACACAATTATGTCTTTGGCAAAACAAGATTCTCAGCATCCACCATTGTATTACATAATAGCTAGATTGTGGATGGAAATCTTTGGTAATTCGGTGACGGTGATTAGAAGTTTATCAGCCTGCATTAGTTTGCTGGTTTTTCCTTGTGTTTATTGGCTATGTCGAGAATTATTTGATGTGCCATTATCGGTTTCTGGTGTTGCGATCGCACTCATGGCTATCTCTCCAATTCACCTAGTATACGCCCAAGAAGCACAAGAATATATTCTTTGGTTAGTTACCATCTTACTATCCAGTGCGTCTCTGCTGCGAGCCATACGGCTAGAAGATGAGCTAGCAAAAGAACCACAAAAACCAGATTTATTCGCTATCTGGAGTATTTATACAGTCACTTTAGCTATTAGTCTTTATACATTTCTTTGGAGTGCATTTGTAGCAGTTGCTCACGTAATTTATGTGATGATAACTGCAAAATTTCAGTTTACTGAAACCGTGAGAACTTATCTGCTAGCATCACTAGTTGGTTTTTTAGCTTTCATGCCTTGGATAACAGTTGTGATTGGTGACTTTTTTCAATTTTTAATTTCAGCAAATAAAACAACAACTCAGTTAGATTTGATACCTGTATTGCCTTTTTTTTTAATGCAGTTAAGCCGGATTTTTTTTGATATAAACCTTAGGTCAGAAAATTCTCTAAGCTATTTAATTGCACTAGCTTTTTTAACTTTGGTAGGATATTCAATTTATTTTATTTGTCGAGCAACTAACTATAAAGTCTGGTCTTTTATCATTACATTAATTGTAGTACCAGCATTACCTCTAATACTGCCAAATTTAATTACTGGGAGTATACGAGCGTCTATCGAACCATATTTAATCCCATCCTATTTAGGAATCCAAGTAGCTGTTGCTTATCTACTAACTACGCAACTATATAATGGAAGCGGATCGCGTCGGAGCTTTTGGTACATAATCGTGGCATTAGTGATTATTTGTGGTTTGATTTCTTCTAAGGTGAGTTCCCAGGCAGAAACATGGTGGAATAAGGGTATGAATTCTGGCAATCTACAAGTTGCCCAAATCATTAATCAGAGTAATCGTCCACTTTTGATTAGTGATGCTTTCGGTAATAATTATGGTGATGTCTTTTCTTTAAGCTATCTTTTAGAACCAAAAGTGCGATTTCTGTTGGTGAGCAATCAAAAAATTCCTAAAATTCCTGATGGATTTACTGATGTATTTTTACTTAATCCTTCAGAGACTTGGAGAAAAATAATAGAAAAAAAGTCTAAATTCAAGACAGATATTGTTTATAATGATAACTATTATTCAATCTGGAAATTGGCTAAAATTCGTAATTTGCGCCGACGTAATTTACAAATTAGTCATCTTTTAATAAATAATTAACGGGTACATCCCAATTTTTATTTGTTAATGAGAAAATAATTGTCATTGCGTTTGCATAGCGTCTCGTAGAGAGGAGAAATGACGAGGCAATCGCATTGACTCGCTCTGAATTGGAGGATTTTACGATTGCTTCTCTTTGCTACACAACGCTAACGCGAACGCTCACAATGACATGCAAAAAAGTGGGATGCTCCCTAATTAACTTCATGTAAGTGTAAGTGGTTACTTTGAGGTGCTAATAAGGGAATTGTGCTTAATCACGCCTTTTATTTTTTCCTTTGAGGTCAGCTGTTTAGTCTAACCTCTAGCTAATTTTTTATCTCTTCTTATAATTGGCTTCGGCTGCCTTAACTAAAGTTTCTAATCCTCTCAACAATGCTTTACCCACTCCTGTTTGTGATTCAATTTTTCCAATTGTGATTCTAAATCTACTAATTCTGCTTCCCCCACTACAGCCACTAGTTCACTATCAGAAAGTTCGGAGATTTCAGCCGACTCTTGTTTGGAATTTTTTCTTATTGACGTGTGATTTTCATATTAGTAACTTGTGTAATTTTATAGTGGGTATGTACTAGACACTAAGTTACAGCTTATCAACAGGATAATCAAGGGTTTCTACGAAAACATCCTACTAGACCTACTTTTTCCACTACACTAAACAGTTAATTTTGTAGCTAAATATACAATCTTATTTGGCAAATTACTACCTCAGCTACTTGACTAACTCACTATCTACAATTGCAATAGTTTTGAGAGTCATAAAGTTGTTTTGTTAAAGTAGATAATTGCTGTACAAGTTATTGTGAAATTTAGTTATGCGGCATTTCCAACTTGCTCCAAATAGGTTGCGGTTTCTCATTGTAGTTTTGTTAATGGTGGGTATATTTTTTCGTTTTTTTAACCTTGACCGCAAAGTTTACTGGCACGATGAGACTTTCACTTCATTGCGGATTTCTGGTTATACAGTAAATGAAGTCAGGCAGCAAATATTTAATGGTCGCATAATTAATAAGGAAAGTTTTGCAAAATTCCAAAGTCCCAATATGGAGAAAGGCTTAGGTGACACAATTATATCTTTGGAAGTAGACGATCCACAGCATCCACCACTGTATTATATACTCGCTCGGTTTTGGGTGGAAATCTTTGGCAATTCGGTGACGGTAATTAGAAGTTTATCAGCATGCATCAGCTTATTAATTTTTCCCAGTATTTATTGGCTGTGTCGAGAATTATTTAAAGCATCGACATGGGTATCGGAGGTTGCGATCGCACTCATGGCAATCTCCCCTATTCACTTAGTATACGCCCAAGAAGCACGAGAATATATTCTCTGGATAGTGACTGTATTACTATGCAGCGCTTCATTGCTACGAGCATTACGATTGGAATCAAAAAATCGAGTACTACGCATATTAAATTGGGGAATGTATGCAGTCACTTTGGTGCTTAGTCTCTATACATTTTTGTTCAGTGGATTTGTCGTAGTCGCTCATGGTATTTATGTAATTGCCACTGCAAAATTTAGATTTACTAGAACAGTAAAGGCTTATCTATTAGCATCTTTAGCAGGATTTTTAGCTTTTACACCTTGGATATTGGTTCTGATAGCTAACTTCTTGCAAGTAAAAAGTTCAATAGCCTGGACAAACAGACATTTACCCTTAGACATTTTAATTCAATCTTGGCTTTTACAGTTAAATCGGATTTTTCTGGATTTAGACTTTGGCTTTGAAAATAAGTTTACTTATGTAATTACGCCTATTTTTTTAGTTATTATTGGATATTCTATTTATTTTATTTGTCGAACAACTAACTATAAAATTTGGTTGTTTATCGTCACATTGATTATGATTCCTGCATTACCTTTAATGCTACCAGATTTACTTTTTGGGGGTATACGCTCACTTGCCGAACGTTATTTATTGATTTCTTATTTAGGAATTCAACTAGCTGTTACTTACCTCCTAGCTACGCAGCTACACAATAAAAGTTTTGCACGCCGGAGAATCTGGCAAATAATCATGGGAATAGTGATTATTTGTGGGCTAGTTTCTTATGGAGTGAGTTCTCAGGCTGAAACTTGGTGGAGTAAGGTTATTAGCTCTGGTAATCCACAAGTTGCAAAAATTATTAATCAGGCTACTCATCCACTTTTAATTAGCAATAATTCTAGTATTAATTATGGTAATGTCTTTTCTCTCAGCTATCTTGTACAGCCAAAAGTGCAGTTTCAATTAGTAAAAGACTGTTCTATCCCCAATATTCCTGATGAGTTCACTGATATTTTTTTATTAAATCCTTCAGATACCTGGCGCAAGCAAATAGAAACAAATTATAATTATAAAACGTTTGTTGTGTATAGTGACAATAATTACTTGCTCTGGAAAATAGAAAATCCACGTAGCAATGTATTTTTTGAAAAAATTAGGACGTAGTTAGAACTACATGCTGTAATATATAAAATTCATGTAGACAAATTCGCGTCTCGTAGAAAAGAGGCTTTATTGGCTCCACTTGAAAATCATTCTTTTCTACTATCTATTTGCGTAACTTTATATTAAAAAATATTTCCATATATCTTTTGATATATGGAAATATTTCCTAGAGTCATCATCTTTTATAAGATATTCAAATATTTTTTGATTAAAATCAACTAAAAACAACAAAAATAAATATTAAACAAATTCTCATCTTAAATTAATTTAAGTAATGGTACGATGCTTTAAATTATCCTTTGTGATGAATTCAATGATTCATTGAAAGGTGTTGTATGCAAATAACAGATTTTCTTGGTCTTTTACATCCAGCGATCGCAATTATATTCGTTTTTCCACTCATCGGTACAGTAGTTAATTTTGCTTGGCAAACACGCCAACGTAGATTGCAAATTTTAGCAGGGAGTAAGAGTAAAATTCCTCCAGTGGTGGGTGCAGAACATAAGCAGTTAGGTGAAAGGCTCACAAGTGCAGTTGTTGGATTAACTTTAATCGGATTAAGCTACCCTATTAGCAAAAATATTATCAAAAATCAATTGTGGAATCAAACACCTTTTCAAGTGATTTTTATACTGCTAATATTTGCTGCCACCATCGCCTCATTAGTATTTCTTTATCGGGCAAAACAACGGGTGTGGCGGGCAGTTTTTGCAACTTTAACTGGTGCAGGTTTAGTAATTCTAGGCTGTCAAGATGGAGTCTATCGCCTCACCAATGAGTGGTACTGGTCACATTATTATATTGGAATTACCGCAGCACTGCTAATGATTTTTTCATTAGCAATTGTTCAAGATATTTATCAAGACAAGTCCAATCGCTGGCGTATCATTCATACGATTTTAAACTGCATTGCTTTGTTGCTATTTATTGGACAAGGCATGACAGGAGCGCGAGACTTATTAGAAATTCCCCTGAGTTGGCAAGAACCCTATATTTATCAGTGTGATTTTGTTAATAAAACTTGTCCAACGCCAAATCCCCAAGCACCAAAATAAGCAAGAGAGAATAACTCATAACAATACCCTTCAGGAGTGTTGAGTACTGAGTGGGGAATCTCATTTATTTACTCAGAACTCGGAACGGGCTAAATGTCCCGCTATTCCTAACGGAACTGTTCTGCCCAATGCCCAATTATTATAATTATATTTGCCTAATCATTATAGTGGCAGAGTGACAATTACTGTTGTGCCAACACCCTGTTCACTTTCTAATTGAATATGACCACCATGTAGCTCCACACATTTTTTAACTATAGTGAGTCCCAGTCCTGTTCCTTGAATTACACCCACATTACTGGCGCGATAGAAGGTTTGAAATAGATGAGTTTGATCTTTGAGAGGAATGCCCATTCCCCGATCTCTGATCTTAAAAATTGCGAGGCTATCTTTGCAAATCAAATCAAACCAAATAGTGTCATTTTCAGGGGAATATTTGATGGCATTGGAAATCAAATTTGTTAAGATACAATTTAGTAGGTCTTCATCAATTTGGGCTTGAGTCGATTCTCCTTGAGAAGTAAAGATAATGCTGTGCTTACTACCTGCATTTAGTTGAAGAATATCTGTGAGTTCGCTACAGAAATTTTCTAAATTTAAAAGTGTAGGTTGGGATTCGAGTTTAGCTGCTTCCGTTTTACTCAAGAACAATATTTCATCTAAGAGATTAAGCATCTGGTTGATAGCATTTTGTATTCGCTCGAAATATTTACTTCTTCGGACATCAGTTAGTTTCTTACTGTTGTATTCAAGGATATCTACAGCCGTCTGAATCGTAGTCATAGGGGTGCGGAACTCGTGAGAAATCATTGCTACAAAGTTTGACTTTAACTCGTTGAGTTCCTGTTCTTTTGCTAGCGCTTGACGGGTGCGTTCTTCACTCTCGCGTAGTTGGTTGAGAATTTCACTTCTTTCAATGGCATAGCGAATGGCACGCACTAACCGTTGTATAGTCATTTTATCTTTAACTAAATAGTCTTGCGCGCCTTCTGCTAATGCTTGCAGTGCTAAATCTTCATCATCAACACCTGTTAATACCACAACTGGGATATCAGGTACTGCTGTCTTAAATTCTTTTAACGTGTCTAGTCCAATAGAGTCTGGAAGGCTGAGGTCTAACAAAACTAGGTCGAATCTGCGTTCCTTTCGACTCTCTATCTGAGAATTCTTAAGGGTGGACGCAGAGTTTTCTCTGCTAGCTTCTATTGCCTCAGATAACCGTTGAACATGTAACATCTGCCATTGTTCTTGATCTGAATTTAAAAATATCCGGCGTAGCAGATGAGCATCACTTGCACTATTTTCTACTAATAGAATGTGAATTGTGAGTTTTTCCATAATACAGGGTTATATCAATTTGTTAGATAATCACCTGATTTCCTATTTTTTAGATAGGGCTAGAAATCATGCGTTTACTAGAAGGTTACTAAGCAGTTATTAGATATATATTTAAAGATACCTTAATTTGCATTGAGGGTAAAATAAAATACTGTTCCTACGTCCGGCCCGGTTCTGACCCAGCCCAGATGCGACCACCATACTGTTCTCAACGAGTATGAAGACGGCGCAAAACCTCAAAAATTCGCTCAAGATATTGAGACCATTATCCTGAGCGATCGCTATATATAAATTACTTAGAGTAGACTCAGTGCTATATTACAGTCAACGATCATAAATTCCTGGCTAACGCACGCACGTAGAGATAATGTAGCTCATAACACAAAAAAATAAGTGGATAATTGTAGCTGTTACACCACCTATCCACTCGATACTTACTGTATTAGGGTGATTAAAAAAACCTGACAAGATGATTAAAACTTGGGAAAGTTCAAATCAATTAACGTGACTCAGTTCCTTGATTAGGGCTACCTGCTACAGAATCATTTTCTGGTGCTTCTGGAGCAGCAGTTGTTTTACCATCAGTCTTTTCAGCATCGCCAGTTTTGCGGATACCTTCTTCAATAGGGGTTTGGTAGCCACCAGAAGCGCTAGGGGTAGCTTCTTGATTCTTAGATTTTTCTTTTTGTTCTTCAGCCATGACTACAATTCCTAATCATTTATTCTTGGGATTATCTTAAAAAAATTAGGAGTGTGAGTGTATCTATCCAGAATATAGTTATCTCAGATTCTTTCCTCTATCGTAAGTATTGTTTAGTACTATTCATATATGCTGATGAAAATCCATAAATATAGAATTTGTTAACCTTAGAACCCTTGCAGTCGTTAAGGGAGAACTTAGAATGGCTTTATGTCCAAGATGCTTTTAAAATTGCCTTATTGATAGTTGACACGAAATCACAAATATCTGATTGGATCTGAATGAATAGTATGGTGTGATGATTATGATACAAGCTATCAAAGTGTAATCAATGAACCAGAGCAATCTATCGTTACCATCTGGATGTGTCCTTCGCAAGGCAACCTCTGCGGATCGGTGGTCGATTCGATTGCTGGTATTTTCAGCGAAACTCGACCCAACCCAATTAAATTGGCAGCAATTTTGGGTAGTTGAATACAATGAGAATCTGATAGCTTGTGGACAGCTACGTAATTTCTCAGGGGCACAAGAACTTGGTAGCTTGGTTGTTGCATCAGCTTGGAGAGGTCGCGGTTTGGGTAGTTTGCTAACGCAACATTTGATTAATACGGCAACGCAACCACTTTATCTGGAATGCTTAGGTCAGCGACTGGTGCAGTTTTACAGTCGCTTTGACTTTGTGCCACTATCTTTTGAAGACTTGCCACAATTTCCTAAGACAATAGGCTTATCTACGCTCAAGGAGAAATTTAGATTCTCACAGTTAGCTAAAAGGCTGCTCAAAGTTCCTGTGGTGTTTATGGAATATCGAGGTCAGACTAATTCGTAATTCGTAATTCGTAATTCGTAATTTAAGATATGCAAAACAAGTCTTGATACAAGATGTTTCCAGCCCTTTACTTTCCTCCATTTCCTATTTCAACTTGGAGGTTTAGCAAAAATCGTTAGTAAGACAGGCCCTAGTAAATAATGGTGATTCAAACACAATAGCCCAGCAGAGGAGCCAAGAAGTTGACGTTGATTAGGGCTGTAGAGTCTAATTCCACGGGGAGAGACTGGCAAGAATTGAGGTTCTGTCTCTTTTTTGGAAGTAATGTCAACCAAATAAAAGCGTCCACCGGGAGAAAGTACCCGTGCTACCTCACTAACCACCTGTTTAGGTTCCAAATAGTGCAAGAAGCTGATAGTACTGAAAACGGCATCAAATTGACCATCAGCAAAGGGAAGAGACTCAGCTTTGCCTTCAATATAAATTAAGCGTGGACGGTGGCGGTTGCTCTGTCTTGCTACCCGCAACATATTAGCAGATAAATCTAATCCGGTAGCTCGGAGATTGGGAAACTGAGTAGCAATGCGCTCTAGCAAGCGTCCAGTACCACAGCCTATATCAAGTACATTTGCCGATTCTGGTAAATCGACGTACTCCAACAACCGTTGGTGAACGGCTCGATAAAACACTGAAGGAAAGAACCAATCGTAACTTGATGCCCATAGGTCAAAAAGTAGCTTTTTATGATTGAAAAAGTCATCAGTCATTAGTTTTCGCAGCTTTCTTAAAGGTTGATGCTTTGTCGGGGTTTAGCTGCGCCTCCAAGAATTTAGTTAACAACACAAATTAACTATAGCGGTTCTGAATTGTCTGTAATATCGGGCTTTTGTCAGGTTAGTTACAGAAGCTAAAGACTGGTTAATATCTAGGTTCAATCCCAGATAAAATTAATGTTTCTACCGACTTGCTATCGAGGGGTTGGGAGAAAAAATATCCCTGTGCATATTTGCATTTCATAACACTAAGTTGCGTTAGTTGCTCTAGTGTTTCTACGCCCTCTGCTATTACATCTATGTTTAGATTCTGTGCTAGAGCGACGATCGCTTGAACAATCTCTAAGTTTTCTCCATTAGCACCAATCTTAGCAATAAAGGAACGATCAATCTTCAAGGCATTACTGGGAAAGCGGTGCAGGTAACTCAAGGATGAATAGCCGATGCCAAAATCATCTAAGTGTAATTGGATATTCATCTGTTGCAGTTGCAAAAGCATAAAAGTTGCTAATTGAATATTTTCCATAAGTACGCTTTCGGTAATCTCCAGCTTTAAACTGCCAGTTTCTAAACCAGTTTCTTGCATAATTTGATTAATTTGCTCAATCAGGCTAGGTTGTGAAAACTGTTTAGTGGAAAGATTTACACTAATTGTCAAGGGTGGGTCAGTAGGAAATTGTACTTGCCAAGCACGCATCTGCCTACAAGCCTCGCCTAGTACCCAATAACCAATAGGGATAATCAGCCCAGTTTCTTCTGCCAGGGGAATAAAGTTGTCTGGAGAAATTAATCCGTGTTGCGGGTGCTGCCAGCGAACGAGAGCCTCGAAACCAATAATTTTGTAAGTTTCTAATAAAACAATTGGCTGGTAGTAAACCTGAAACTCCTGGCGTTCAACTGCCCGTCGTAGATCCATCTCTAACTCTAATAGCTTCGTTACTTGGGTGTACATAGTTGAGTCAAATATCTCATGGCGTGCCTTACCCAATGCTTTAGCGCGATACATTGCAATGTCAGCATCGCGCAGTAGTTCCTCCGGTCGGTTATAACTACCCCTGCTCAGGGCGACGCCAATGCTGACGGTAGTAAATACCTCGTACCCACTGAGTTGGAACGCAGATGTCAAAGCTTCGTGTATCCGCTCCACCACGCTTGTTACGTCATTGACGTTTTTGAGATCGTCAAGCAAAATTGTAAACTCATCTCCCCCTAGACGAGCAACTGTGTCTCCAGAGCGCAGGCAATTCTCCAATCTGTGAGCAAGGGCAGTTAGTAGTTGATCGCCAATTGTATAACCGAGACTGTCGTTGATAACTTTGAAGCGATCTAGGTCTAGAAAAAGAACAGCGAATATATAGTCTGTACGTCGTTTTGTCAGCAGGAGCGCCCGCTCTAGCCGTTCCATAAATAAGGCGCGGTTTGGCAGACCTGTTAGTACATCATGAAAGGCAT
The DNA here is from genome assembly GCF_964247315.1 of uncultured Nostoc sp. Taxonomy (GTDB): domain Bacteria; phylum Cyanobacteriota; class Cyanobacteriia; order Cyanobacteriales; family Nostocaceae; genus Nostoc. The sequence continues at coordinate 40,838 of NZ_CAXTTT010000032.1, read as the reverse complement.
CATGAATTAATTGCGCCTCTGCCAGTTTTAGAGCAGTAATGTTGCGAGCGATACTTAAAACAAAATATACTTCGCCATCGCTAGCCAATTCAGGCACAAGACGGGTATGGTAATGTCTTGTTTGCTGGGCGATCGCTAAACTGCATTCAAACTCCGTTTCTTCTTTCGTTTGAAAAACTTGCTGGAGCTTGCGATCGCATATCCGGCAAAATTCTTCCGGCAGATTTAACTCTGCGTTTGTTTTGCCGATAAATGTTTCGGCTGATATTGCTGTAATGTTTTCAATAGCTGGATTAACGTAAACGTAGCGCAATTGAGGGTTAAATCTGGAAATAATATCGGGTGCATTTTCAATTAGTGCTTTGAATTCTTGCTGGCGACGCGCTAATGCCTCCAGAATTTGGTTGCGCTCGGTGATATCCTGAAAGACCAAAACTGCACCTGTGATGTTACCGTTGTCATCTTTAATCGGTGCAACACTATCATCAATTGGTATTTCTGTACCGTTTTTAGCAATCAGTATCCTCTGTTCTGGTAGATCGACAGTAACGCCAGACTGAAGGACTTGCGTTACAGGACTTTCAATTATTATACGAGTTTTTTCATGAGCAATATTGAATACTTCTGCTGCTTCTTTACCAAACGCATCTGAATAATTCCAACCCGTCAGTACCTCCGCAATTGGATTCATAAAAGTCACAGTTCCAGATTCGTCGCTAGTAATCACAGCATCTCCAATACTTTTAAGTACAGTAGTCAGCCATTGTTCATTCTGTTTTAATTTTTTTTCCGTCCGATGTTTAGAAAGAGTAATTTCAATGGTGAACTTTAATTCTTTTTCTTTGAAGGGCTTGAGAATGTAGCCAAACGGCTCTGTTACCTTTGCTCGATTCAATGTTGATTCGTCTGCATTAGCAGTCAGATATATGACTGGAATATTAAAAATATTATGAATTATCTGAGCGGCCTCCACACCGTCCATATTTCCTTTAAGGTGAATATCCATTAAAACTAAATCTATAGAATTAGCTGCTGCTTTCTTAATTGCTTCTTCTCCAGAATCGGCAAGCTCCATAACAGTGTATCCAAATTTCCTTAGCCGATTTTGTATATCCATTGCCACGATGAATTCATCTTCAACAACTAATATATTTACTGGGTTCATGTTTTTATTGAAATTATAAATTTATAGTTTAGTCGAAAATATAATTTTATACTTTACTCCATTCTGGCTGCTAAAATCGATATTGCCTTTTAGCTGATGTGTTAGACCCTTTACTAGTCGCAGACCTAATGATTCTGTATTTTGAAAGTCAAAATTTTGGGCAAAGCCTACACCATTATCACTGATAGAAAGTGTATATAAGTTTACTTCTTTAGAGTAAAAGTCAATACAAATTTCTCCCAGTTCTCTTTGAGGAAAGGCATATTTTAGGGAATTTGAAATAAGTTCATTGATAATTAAGCCGCAAGGAATAGCTGCATCAATGACTAGAAAAACCTCCTCAACATTCATTTTTAAGGTAATAGCGCTGGAATTAACGTTGTATGAATAAAATAAATTAGTTACTAAATCTTGAATATAGTCGGTAAAATTAATTCTTGCCAAGTCTTGAGATTGATATAGTTTCTCGTGGATCAGAGCCATTGATTCAATCCGGTTCTGGCTATCTTTGAATACCTCAAGGGCTTGATTGTCCTTGAGATACTCTGCTTGCAGGTTGAGCAGACTAGAAATAATCTGCAAATTATTTTTTACCCGGTGATGAATTTCTTTCAATAGCACCTCTTTTTCTTGAAGCGATGCTTTAATCTGCTCCTCTGCTTGTTTACGCTCCCGCCTCACTAGTGCCTCGCGCAACTCGCGGGCAACAGCAGGGGTTAGTCGCGCTAGATTGCCTTTGATAATGTAGTCATGGGCACCAGCTTTCATGGCGGCGACTGCGGTATCTTCACCAATAGTTCCTGAGACGATAATGAATGGCAGGTCAAGTCCACTTTCCTTAACCTGCTTCAATGCAGCAGGGGCACTAAAAGTGGGCATAGAATAATCGCAGATAACGATATCCCATGTTTGCTCTGCGATCGCAGCTTTCATGGCTGTGGGTGTATCAATCCGTTCAAAGGTTACTTCATAGTCACCGCGTTGTAGTTCGCGCAGCAGCAACAAAGCGTCGTCTTCTGAATCTTCAACAAGTAATACGCGCAGTGGTACACTCATGTAATTCGTAATTCGTAATTCGTAATTAAGTAAAGTCAGCCTTGCATCTATAACCCTTGTCTCCTGACTCTTGCCTTCTTTGGTAAGCTATATTCTTGGTGGTGATTCGTTTAAGACAAACCAGTACAATCCTAGTTGTCGCACTGCTTCACTGAATTGGGAAAAGTCTACTGGTTTGCGAACATAGCTGTTGGCTCTCAAGCTGTAACCATTGATTAAGTCTTGCTCCTCCTTGGAGGAGGTGAGAATGACAACGGGAAGGATTTTTGTCCTGTCGTCGGTTCGCAGGTGTCGCAAAACTTCCAGACCATCCATTTTGGGCAACTTCAAATCTAGAAGGATGAGATTCGGCATAACGCTCATGTCGCGATCGGCGTACACACCTTTACCAAAGAGATAATCTAGGGCTTCCACCCCATCACGTGCCACTACTACCTCGTTCAGAATATTGTTTTTCTTGAGTGCGCGTAGGGTTAGCGCTTCATCGTCAGGATTATCTTCTATAAGTAAAATCATGTTGTATTCCTCTATTTAAAGGGTGAAGTAAAATGTTGCGCCTTGCTCCACTACGCTTTCTGCCCAGACACGGCCACCATGACGGTGAACAATGCGCTGCACAGTAGCTAGTCCGATGCCAGTACCTTCAAACTCAGTCATGGCGTGCAGGCGTTGAAAAGCACCGAAGAGTTTGTCAATATAGGCCATATCAAAGCCTGTGCCATCATCACGAATAAAATATACATGGGTGTCATTTTGCTGTAAAAGCCCAAATTCTATTCGGGCTTTTTGATGTTTACCTGTAAACTTCCAGGCATTACCCAGCAGGTTTTCTAGCACGATCCGTAACAAATGAGTATCACCATTAGCAATCAATCCCGGTGTAATGACAAACTCTACTTGGCGTTCTGGTTGTGTTTTGTGCAACTCTGTAGCGATCGCCTCCACTAATGCGCTCAGATCGACCTTTTCGTAACGCATCTCACTACGCGTCAATCGTGACAGATTTAGTAAATCGTCGATTAGTTGTGCCATTCGCTGAGTGGCTGCACGCACTCGTTGGAGGTAGTTTTGACCTAGTGCGTCTAGCTTGTCAGCATAATCTTCTAGTAGTGCTTGACTAAAGCCGTCGATACTCCGCAAGGGGGCCCTCAGGTCGTGAGACACAGAATAACTAAATGCTTCCATCTCTTTGTTAGTGGCTTCGAGTTGTGCTGTGCGTTCTGCAACTCGCTGCTCAAGCTGGACGTTCAGACGCAGAATCTCTGACTCCGCCTTTTTGCGTTCATTAATTTCAGTTTGCAATTCTTCGTTAGTGTTTCTCAGTTCGGCAGTCCGTTTGTTAACCTCTATCTCTAACTCATCACGAGCCTTTTGCAGAGAATTTTCCATTCGTTTGCGTTTGATAAGTTCCTGATTGGTGATTGTGGCTGCGAAACCGACGATCACAGAAGCGATAATGCTGCCAAAAATAGTCAGCAAAGTTGTTTGATGAGCGCTGGCGTTCGCCTTCATCGATCGCTGTTTCAACAACTTATTCTCTTCGTTCTCCATAGCTGTAGTCAGCATTCGGATGTCCTCCATGATCTGCTGACCCCGATCTGTCTGAACTATTTGCAGCGCGGATTCTAAATTTTTGCTCCTGGCGTTAATCGTCTGTTCAATCAAAACCAGTTTTTTAGCAATTAGGGGTTCAAGGCGATCGAGTCGCCGCTGTTGATTGGGGTTATCTATAGTTAATTGGCGCAGAACCTGAAGTTTCTGAGCAATCTCGCCAGTTGCAGTCCGATACGGTTCCAGATACCGTTCTTTGCCCGTGAGAAGATAGCCCCGTTGTCCAGTCTCTGCATCTTTGATCTCTGACATTACATCTTTTGTCTTTTCAAGCACCTCGCGTGTATGTGTTACCCATTGAGAGTTTTCTCTATACTGAAGCAAACTAAGATATGAGATTATGCCAACACCAGTCATAATTGCGACTGCTACTACAAAACTGCCTGTATTCTTTTTGTAAATAGCCCATTCCATTTTTTACCTTCCTAGTTGAAAAAGTAGCTACTGGCTAAATTGGTCAAAACGGTGAGCCAGCGCTGTAGAACGGTAACAGTCGCTCTCTAGTGGCTATTTTCTTTTCTCTACCAGAGGCTGCGCCAATGAGACGCTTTGCGATCGCTGCCTTAGCGCCGCTAGGATCGTCACACGTTCCCATCTTTGAAAGAGATGGGTGAGAAGGATGACTAGCAGCCCAACTACTCGTCATAGTTTTAGAACTGATACCAAGTTTCTTAACTTTGAGAGCGAATTAGCTCTAATAAAGGATATCTATATTGGTTAATGATTGTGAGCGTATATTTTCTGAGACATAAGAAGACAAATAATAAATTTTGTTAAATTATTCAGTATATTTCCGTAGCCATTTTCACGAAATTTTCGCTTGCGTAAATTAAATTAATGTGCTATTGCACAAAAGTAATTACACTTAAAAACTTTTACTCATATTAGCTTGATATTAAATTGATAAAGAATTACGCAGATTAGATAGAAACATAAAGTACTGTCAGTGACCTGAAAAATTCTGCATCGTTAAAGGATCGAGCCGAAATGTTTGTCAAATAGTGCCAATTTGCTGAAAAGCGTTGTCCTGTCTACATTTTTGCCCTGAAAATCGAGCTTTCTTCGACTTGTGTGTATACCGTAGCTCATCAGGGGAGAGGCTTTGATTTTTCCCCCTTCCCTACTAGGGAAAAGTTAGGTGGTTAGGTTTTGGGTTGGTTTTTCAATCTGAAGTGAAAAGTCAGGACAAATTATCAGGAACTGTAGTACTTGAATATGTAGTTAACAGTACTCCATCTACCTCTGTAGAGAACCAAAGAAAAAGTAATAAGTGCATAAAACTACAGAGCCTAACTGTATTTATTTATAAAGGTTCAAATCCAAAAAACTCAATCTAGTTTGAAATTATCAAGGTAAAAAATTATGACAAGCTTTATTCAAGTTCACTTACACAACGAGCTACTGCACCCAGTCCGCGAGTGGTTGGAAACGATAGAAATTCATAACTCCAAATTGGCTCATTTCCTATGCAAAGCTATTCCTGCTCAGTGTCCCTTTGAGCGAGACATCGCGCTGTTTGGTCGGAAGCTATTTCATATTCCACCTATGTGTAAATTAAATCCACTATACGAGGAAGTCGTTGGTTTGCGTTTTAAAGCGCTCTGTTATCTTGCCGATGAATGTGGTGAAGATATCACAGCTTATTGCTGATAGCTAGTTGGATTGTTCTTCGATCGAGCAGCGATCGGGAATTGCAGATTTACGGTTGTTACTTACTACAGGTTTATACTAAGCTAACGTACACCTAATTAGATGTTTGGCTATGTAAGTAGCTGACACCTCACTAAAGTGCTTCCAGACTGTATTGTTGCTTACCGTATCCTGCTGAAATCATTAACATCATCATGACGCACATCTTACTGATTGAAGATGAGGTCAAACTGGCACGATTTGTCGAATTGGAATTGAATTATGAAGGCTATCAGGTCAGTATTGCCTACGATGGATTAACTGCGCTCACCGCAGCGCGTGAGTTGCATCTGGATTTAATAATTTTAGACTGGATGTTGCCAGGTTTGTCGGGGTTGGAAATTTGCCGCTGCCTGCGAAGTATTGTTGATAAAGTGCCGATCATCTTATTAACCGTCAAAGATGAAATAAGCGATCGCATTGCAGGCTTAGACGCTGGTGCTGATGATTACCTCGTTAAACCCTTCAGTATTGATGAATTATTAGCCAGAGTCGGCGCTCACCTGCGAAGAAGCAAGCAACCAGAGAGCGCGGATGTTTTAGAATTTGAAGACCTAAGTTTAAATCGTCGCACGCGGGAAGTGTATCGAGATCGGCGGTTAATTGAGTTAACTGCTAAGGAATTTGATTTACTAGAATATTTACTGGCTCATCCACGACAGGTAATTAGCTGCGATCGCATTTTAGAGGAAGTCTGGGGTTACGACTTCATCAGTGATGCCAACATCATTGAACCTTATATTAACTACCTGCGCCTGAAACTTGAAGCCAATAACGAAAAATGTCTCATTCAAACTGTGATCGGTGTTGGCTACACATTGCATGATTGAATTGGGCATTGGGCATTGGAAAAGAGGAGGCAGGAGGCAGAAGTTGTTTAATTTTGAATTTTGTTAGCGCAACGTTAGCGAGTCCGTGAGCGTCATTTTTAATTTTTAATTGATTTCTCCCTCATCTTTTCTTACTTCTTGCTCGTCTTCCAGTGTCAAATAACCGTAAAACCCCAAATTTTCCTATAATAGAAGAATTTGGGGTTTTTGGCAATCTCAGCAAAAACTCATCCAACTCAGAGTTAATTATATTAGGATGCACAAAGCTATCATCATCTAAAATCCAAAACCCAAAATGGCATGACTTATCTAGAAACAGCAGCGCAATTCTACCGCGAAGTTGCCCAAACACCGCAAGTTGGACTTTGTTGTGTACAAAGTACGCCCCTGCAACTACCAGGATTGAAAATTCCTTTGCCAATGCAGGAAATGAATTATGGTTGTGGCACCACTGTTCACCCGACTGAACTAGGAAAGCAACCTACTGTGCTGTACGTCGGCGTTGGCGGCGGCTTAGAAGCATTGCAATTCGCTTATTTTTCCCGCTATGCAAGTGCTGTAATTGCCGTTGAACCGGTTGAGGCCATGCGAGAAGCAGCTACACGTAATCTGAAAATTGCTGCTCAAGAAAACCCCTGGTTTAACACCAGCTTTGTAGAAATCTGCGAAGGTGATGCTTTTAACTTACCTGTTGCTGATGCTAGCGTCGATATCGTGGCACAGAATTGCCTTTTCAACATCTTTGAACCAGAAGATTTAACTCGTGCTTTAAAAGAAGCACATCGCGTATTAAAACCAGGTGGACGCTTGCAGATGAGCGATCCAATTGCTACTCGTCCCATTCCAGCACATCTTCAAGAAGATGAGCGACTGAGAGCAATGTGTTTATCAGGCGCACTCACATATCAACAGTATACTGAAAGGATTATAAATGCTGGTTTTGGTCAAATTGAAATTCGTGCCCGTCGTCCTTATCGTTTACTAGATTCCCAGACTTATAATTTAGAAGACAACCTACTTTTAGAAAGTCTGGATTCTGTATCTTTTAAAGTTGTAATTCCAGAAGATGGTGCTTGCCTTTTCACTGGAAAAACAGCAATTTATGCTGGTTCTGAACCCTTCTTTGACGATTCAGCAGGTCATATACTTCAGCTAGGTATTCCGGCTGCGGTGTGTGATAAAACTGCTGCTAAACTTGCTGCTACCAAGCCAGCAGAAATAATTGTTACTGATTCAACCTGGCACTATAGCGGTGGTGGCTGCTGTTAATTTATTTAAGAAAGAATTCAGGTGTCAGGAGTCAGAATGGGCTAAACGCCCCGCTACCGCTAACAGAATGGTTCTGTGCGACTGGGTAATGAATGCATAATTTTAATATTTCACTAATTACATTCTAGATTCTAAATTTTGACTTCTTCTTTAATAAATCCCAAAATGTTATTAATTAGTCTGTTTTTAGCTACGCTGTTTTTAGCATATTCAAATGGAGCAAATGATAATTTTAAAGGTGTAGCAACGTTGTTTGGTAGCCGAACTAGCAGCTATCAAACAGCAATTTTATGGGCAACTTTTACAACTTTTGCTGGTGCTATAACTGCAACTTTTTTGGCAGGAGGATTAATTAAAAACTTCTCTGGAAAAGGACTATTACCTGATGCGATCGCGAATGCCCCAGAATTTCATCTCGCAGTAGCGATCGCTACTGGATTGACTGTAATCATTGCGACCCTCATGGGGTTTCCCATTTCCACAACTCACAGTTTAACAGGTGCGCTGGTTGGTGCTGGATTAATTGCGATTGGACTACAAGTTAATTTTGCAGCTTTGGGAACTTCCTTTATTTTGCCTTTATTACTCAGTCCAATCATTGCTATTCCCTTGGGAGCAGGAATTTACAGCTTATCTGGCTATATTAATTCAAAATGGCATCTACCAGTCCATCAAAAAATGATTGATGCTTGTCATTTTCTTAGCGCTGGAATTGTCAGTTTTGCTAGAGGATTAAATGATACTCCTAAGATTGTTTCACTCATCCTAATTATTGAGTATTTCTCGATTCAGGGAGGAATGATTACGATAGCGATCGCAATGGCACTTGGCGGTTTACTCAACTCTCAAAAAGTTGCAATAACCATGAGTGAAAAGATTACCTCAATGAATCCTACTCAAGGCTTATCAGCAAATATAGTAACTGGGGTTTTGGTCATTGCAGCTACTCGGTTTGGGCTTCCAGTTTCTACCACTCACGTTTCAGTTGGTTCTATTTTTGGTGTAGGATTAATTAACAAAAAATCTAAATCTAATCCTGGTGTTTTTTATCAGATTTTACTATCGTGGATTTTAACTTTACCAACTGCTGCAACTATTAGTGCAATCACCTACAGATTATTGCAAGGTTAGTAAAAATAAATATTGTTGTGCAATTGTTTAGGAGTAGTAACTAATGCAAACTCAAACAAAAATTTTACTAGATACAGCAGTCACAGCCTTTAAAAACAAACTCAGTTCACCTTTGACAAAAAAAGGAATCACTGTTTTACAAATTAATCTAGGTAAGCGTTGTAATCTTGCCTGTACACACTGTCATGTCGAAGCTGGGCCAAAACGTACAGAAGAACTTTCTCCGAAAATTTGCGAACAATTGATTTCACTAATCCATAAATTTCCCGAAATTAAAATTGTGGATTTGACTGGTGGCGCACCCGAAATGAATTATGGATTTAAGCTACTGGTAGAAGCCGCAAAAGCAAGTGGCAAACAAGTGATTGTCCGGTCTAATTTGACCATTTATTTTGAAGATGGATTTGGTGATTTCCCAGAATACTTTGCTAAACACCAAGTAAGAGTTGTAGCTTCCTTACCCTGTTACTTAGCAGATAATGTTGATAAAATGCGTGGTACTGGTGTTTTTGATAGTTCAGTCAAAGCTTTGCAGTGGCTTAACCAACTCGGCTATGGTAAAGACCAGAATTTAATTTTGGACTTAGTTTTCAATCCCCAATTGCCCACCGATGAAAAGTTTTCTTTAGCTCCCGAACAGAGTAGCTTAGAACGAGATTACAAAATGTTCTTACAAGAACATTTTAATATTGTATTTAACAACCTCTTCACCTTTACCAACCTGCCAGTTGGTAGAACCAAAATGCATTTAGAAAGGAGAAAACTGTACGCTAGCTATTTGCAGTTTTTACAGTCGCATTTTAATCCCAGTACAGTTGAACATTTAATGTGTCGCGATGAACTTTCAATTGACTATCTGGGCAATGTATATGATTGTGACTTTAACCAAATGATGAATTTGCCTGCAAAAACTCGCAATGGTGAAACCTTGACAGTTGGCAAATTGTTAGAAGCTGGCAATTTAGACCTGATTAGTCAGGTACAAACTGCTGCTTATTGCTATGGTTGTACTGCTGGATGTGGTTCTAGTTGTGGTGGCGCTTTGCTTTAAGAACTAGAGCATTTACTTTTCTGGCCCGACATCTCTCAGGAAGAGCCAGCATTTGTACATCGCTTTGCAGTTCGACACTGCTGACTTCGGCTGTTGAATACTCACAAAGACTTAGTAAACCTTATTTGCATCTAGATTGCGATGATTCGCGTCCGTGCTGAGAGCAGTATATCAAGGCTTTGGTTTCCGTTATCACAGCCAGAGACAAATTGGTGCTTATTTTGTCTCTCGCTATGAATATCAAATACCTCCACAAGTTATCTAAATTGATATGTCTTTTATCGATGAAATTAATCATGTCAATGCTTTGATTGTGGGAGCCAGCCAAGGTATTGGTTTAGGTTTTGTGAAAAAATTGCTACAAGATGACAGAATAGCTAAAGTTTATGCAACTTCTCGTCAACCGGAATCGGCCTCAGAGTTAATAGCTCTTGTAGACAAATATCCTGAGCGATTAATTTGTTTGGAGATAGATATTACTGACGAATTGCAAATTATTGAAGCCGTTCAAAAAATATCTACTCAAGCTGACAAACTGCATTTAGTAGTCAACTGTGTAGGACTGTTGCATGAAGATACTTTGCAACCTGAAAAAAGCTTAAGACAGATAAATTCAGAAAATTTGCTGCGCTACTTTCAGATAAATAGTATTGGTGCTGTCTTACTGGCTAAACATTTATTGCCTCTGTTTCGTCATGGAGAACGCAGCGTGTTCGCCACTATTTCTGCTAAATTGGGCAGTATTGGCGATAACCAACTTGGTGGATGGTACGGCTATCGGGCTTCTAAAGCAGCACTCAATATGTTGATGCGAACTGCGGCAATTGAGTATAAAAGAAGTTGTCCGAAAGCATTAATAGTAACATTGCATCCTGGTACAACTGATACCCGCCTTTCCCGTCCTTTCCAGGGAAATGTCCCTGCGGAAAAATTATTTTCAGTGGAACGTACTGTTACCCAATTATTGGCTGTCATCGAACAGCTTCAAGAAGGCGATAGTGGACACTTTTTCTCGTGGGATGGGAGCAGATTGCCTTGGTAACTGCGTTACGCTGGTGCTAATGAAACCTACGTTATTTGTAACCTCAGCCTATGAAGTTTTTTGTGCCAGCAGCCAAGGATGATATCAAAGCGGAGCAGGTGTATAATGCTCTTGCTCGGTCTCTTAAAGCACCAATAACCGAAAAGCGTATTTGGAAGTTACAGTGGCGTGATAACGAAATTGATATGGAATGCGAGATAGGGAAACCTTTCCCATCGTCTTATCAAACTGGGAAAGAGCTAGTTCTAGCAATCTTTGAGTGTGAAAACCTTTATAAGATTTGTACTCTTACGCGTGGAGGAGTGAAGGGAGAGCCTATCTTGGCTGGAAAAAACTCTCAATCCTCAGCAACGTATTTTTCAGATAATGTAAATAACTGACTCTACATTTTAATATGCGATCGCTTGTTTGATAGAAGTAGATGCGATCGCAGTGCTAACGTCGTAGATAAAATCGCCCACTAGATATCTCAAGGTATGACTAACATTCAGATTTCCTTACCTGAATCGATGAAAGTCTTTGTCGAAAAACAAATAGCTAAAGGTGGTTATAGTTCAGTCAGTGAATATCTTCAAGAACTAATTTTTCAAGACCAACAGCGCAAACATCAAGAAGGAAAACGCGCTCAGTTGATGGCAAAGCTTCACACACAAGGTCAACTGAACGATGAGGAGTTTGAACTAATTGCAGATAAATTAGCTGACGAATTTGCGCTATATGTTGGGTCAAATTTACCTGTGCTGTCAGATTATGCTGTGACTCGTGAGAGTATTTACGAGGATTATCCTTAGCAGTGGTATACCTCATAGATACTAACATCTTACTGCGTTTTGTAGATCGCACTCACCCACTACACCCAACTATAGAACTGCAATCCGAAAATTGCGTTAAAATTTAGGTTCTAAGAATTAGGAAACTCTAACTAAGCGTTTTCCCGTTCTAACCGCACCGCCTCAAATGGTAGGTGTTGCTCCAACCAATCTTCCAAATCAGCCATTACCTCGCGGTAATTTATGTCACTCTGAATCTCGTGATAGGCTCCCGGATACTCAATTCTCAGCTTATCTTTGCAGTTTACCCGTTGGTAAAAGATGTCGCTTCCCCCCGGCAAAGCTACTCGGTCTGCACCACCGTGGAGAATCAATAATGGTAATTGCCAATCACCTGCGTGAGCATTAATCCAATCAACTGTTGCAAAGAATTCTGTAGCCAGACGGGCAGTACCAAGGGTATGTCGCATTGTATCCTGAGCAATGGCGGCTAAAACCTGCGGATCTCGTGAAGCAGCACTGATGTCAATGCCTGTATTCAGGGTGAAACGCGGCCACACCCGTGAGAGCATTTTTCCTAAAAGTACCCGAATCGGTGAAACCCCTACTTTCCCCAAGCTAGGCGCAAGAGCGATCGCACCCTGCAATAATGATGCTTGTTGAGGATAGCGCAGAATGTAATCTAAGACAATTACCCCTCCTAAACTGTGACCCAAGAGAAAAACTGGGTATCCAGGATTCTGAGTCTCAATTAGCTGTAAAAAAGTTCCCAGGTCTTCACGAAACTCACTCCAAGCGTTGATATAGCCTTGCTGACCCGGTGAGCGTCCATGACCGCGCAAGTCTAAGGCGTAGACAGCGTATTGCTTGGGTATCAAATGCTCAATTATATTACTGTAGCGATCGCTGTGCCCTCCAAGTCCATGCACAATGGCTAATATTGCCCGGACTTTACCCTCTGGATGCCAGCTTTGATAATACAGTTCAAGTCCTCCAACACCTTGGAATCTGTCTTCTTTACGAGAAGCTAGGCGATCGCTATGGTCAATCATCTGGTTAATTTTTTACGTATTTTCCCAACAAGCTACTAAAAAGTCAATATCTATTCCTTTTTCAAAATACCAGTTCCCTAAAGAACTAGACCAAAGTGCCAGAAAGTAGACATAGCTTTGAAAGAATTGCAAAATGCGATGCTGGCTTTTTCGCCAACTGATTATCAGGAGCCAACAGGATTAAAGCTGTTACGTTATTTACTCAATCATCTATTGTGGTGACAGATTATTGTTCTAAAAAGTTTGTAACTTTGAAATTTGATGTTCCCTCCCAACAGTGGTTCAAAAATGCGTTTACTTGAGCATCTGCTGCATCAGCCGATTCTCTAGAAGCGTTAAATTGCACTGCTGTCACAATGTATTCAAAGATAATTACAAACTGCTTTTGGGGTGAAATTCTTTCGACTACAATTGTTTCACCTATCTTCGGGATTTGAGATACATTTACTACAAACGTCTCAATTTTCGGTTTATCTAATGGATTTTTGAAATTGAAGTATTTACAGTAAACAATAATTTTCACTTAGACAACCACCAATAACATTATAGATAATCTTGATTATCCTTAAATTGAAAAATTGCTACTATTATAATAGTTTATTAAAAAATATCTGCCAGTTTATACAAATTCTCCAAAATTAGGCTACAGATGTAAACCTAGAAATCCAGATGCAATCTGACAAATCTTAATTACGAATTACGAATTACGAATTACGAATTAGTATTATTTCCCTTGCCATAGCTGCCGCAACGACTGCAAAACCCTTACAAGTCTCTCTTCTAGCCAGACCATAATATAATCAAGCCATTCCAAAAGTTGCTCTAAAGGGTGCTTTTCATAGCCAGTTGAAGTTGCTGTGGTTTCTATCCAGTCTGGCTGTGCCTCAACTTGACTGCTTTGGTGAAATTGTTGTTGCAAAATTTCGCCTTTACGACTCTCGCTTTTAGTTTGGGAAATGCGGGTTTGAGTTTGTTTTACAGAGGCGACTTTTCCAGATGTTTTTTGACTTGAGGTAAGATTACTACTTGGTTGTTTTCTTTTTACCAAGCCAGATCCAATTTTAGGTTGTTTTACACTCAAATTATTTTGTGGAAAATGCCCTATTGATAAACTTGGGGCTAAAGCAGGATTTTTCCCCCCAGAAAGTGTAACTGGCTTGTCAGCAACGGTTTTGGTGTCACCAAATAAATCATTCCACGTTAGCCAAGCATCGTTTGTGAAATCCTGATTCTCTACCAGAGGGCTTTTGAACAAGGCTTTTCTCAGGCGTGATGGAAATAGTTTACCTGGCAATTTCTCATTATTGGTTGTTGTCTCAAGTGTTTTTCTATTACCAACACCAAAAAAGTAATTAAGCGCCGCCTCAATCAAAGCCTGAAAATTCTGTGAATGAGCTTCTAAACCATCAGCGTTGGGGGCAATTTCTCCTTTGGCGGCTAATTGCTCTTTGCCATAAAGAAATATGTTTAACTTAGTTTGGGCAACTTGGACAATTTCCTGGCTACGTTCTTGCACTGGGACTAAAGCATTCGATTCCAACTTAGCAATGGCTATATCTAGAAATGCTAATAATCTATCTGTATTGAGTAAATCTTTTGGTATACCCTCCGCTAAAACTGGAATTTCAGCTGGATTTACGTCAGTGAGTTTTGCTAATAATCGGTCAATTTGTGGTAACAGCTGCGTTTCTTTTTTAGCTATAATCAAACGCCATGACTGCCAGTAATTAGCAACTTCGTTAATAATTCGGTCTTCTAATTTTGCCTGTTGTTCGGGTGTTAATGTATCTATAATTTCATTGTCGACAGTAACAAGTACTAAATTTCGACTCATCAAATTTGTGGCAATTCCTCGCACTATTGGAAGACGCTGTTGAAGGGCATTTTCTAATTGTGAAGGGTTGAGACTTATAGCTTGATTATCTGTAATATTTGATGATTGAGTAAGATTAAAGTTCTTTTCAACGAATTTCAGCCGAAAAACTCCCAATAAAGCCAAGGGATTGAAATGTTCAGATGCTTTCGTAGGAGTGGAGGCAGATTCATCTGATGACAGGTAATTGACTGCCTCTAGTACATTTTGAATGGGACTATCAGCATTGGGTAGAGTTTCAGGCTGGAAATCGGTATCATTTGGTTGTAACTTTAATCTAGTTTGTGGTTCTTTAGTATGTAGCGTTTTCCCAGATGATTCAGATGACTGAAACAGTAGATACACGGGGTAAAGTAGTACCTCGACACCCCACTTAGTGGCAACTTGCAAATGCCGAAACGTGTGTTCCCACTGTTGTGTCACCCGCCGAGACTGCTGGTGAACAAAGTTAAATAGTCTGCTTTGATAACGACCAGAGGAACCAGAAGACATAGTAGTAATTTTTTAGTTCAAGTCTTGTTAAGTTGTGAGACTCGCGCCAAACAATAAAAACAACCAACACCTCATCTTAGCGAATATATGACTCCGACTGTCTCTCAATCCCAGACCAAATTTATCTCACAAGCAATTGAGCAATTGCGCTCTTTTTGTCAAGTTAATCTTCAGTCTAGGTGGCTGTATCAGGAATCTGACTTAGTTATTACTGATGTTGTAGCTGCTGATTTGTCTGATTGGCAACCAGTCCAGTTGAATGCTAAAGAACATATTGCTTGGATGGGTGGGAAAAAAGTGCTATGGCTAGCGCAAAGATTGGTAGTTCCCCAAGATTTACACGGTTATCCCTTAGCTGGGTTATCTTTGCGGCTGGCGCTGGTTTGGTGGGCGGATTCTGCTGAGATTTATGTAAATGGCGAGTTAGTGCTGGAGGGTGATTTATTTGATTCTTCGCCGAGAGTGCTTCTCAGTCAGGGGGTGACGCCAGGGGAAGAATTCACTGTGGCTTTGCGGTTAGTGAGTCCGGGACATTGTAATGGTGCTTTAGTGCGATCGCTCCTAGTTTATGAGTCTACTATTGATAATAATCCCGATCCGGGTTTTGTGGCTAATGAGTTAGCTGTGGTGCAGCTTTATTTGGAAAAATTTGCGCCGGAGAAGTTGGATGTTTTGGCGGAAATGGTGGGGGAGGTTACGAACCGCCAAGACGCCAAGGATGCCAAGGAAGAGTTAGTAAGATCGTTTTTGTCTCTACGTCAAAATTTAATTCAATCCGACATCTTAGCCCCCCTTTTGAAGGGGGGTTGGGGTGATCAAAAATCTAAAATTTTTTTATTGGGTCATGCTCACCTAGATTTAGCATGGTTATGGCCTGTGAGTGAAACTTGGAATGCGGCGCAAAATACTTTTGAGTCGGTTCTGAAGTTGCAAGAAGATTTTCCTGAGTTAATCTTCTGTCATTCGACTCCGGTACTTTATGCTTGGATTGAAGAACATCGCCCAGATTTGTTTAGGGCGATTCAAGCACAGGTAGCTGCTGGACGTTGGGAAGTTGTCGGCGGAATGTGGGTGGAACCAGAACTCAACCTAATTGCTGGTGAATCAATAGTCCGTCAGCTACTCTATGGTCAGCGCTACATCCAGGAGAAATTTGGCAAGCTTTCAACTGTGGAATGGGTTCCAGATTCTTTTGGTTTCTGTGCAACTTTACCGCAGTTTTTCGCTAATGCCGGAATTAAGTATTTTGTGACACAGAAGTTGCGGTGGAATGATACTACTAAATTTGATTATGGGGCTTTTTGGTGGCGATCGCCTGATGGTAGTGAAGTCTTTAGTTTGATGTCTGCACTGATCGGTGAAAGCATTGACCCGGTTAAAATGGCAACTTATGCTCTTGAGTGGCAAACCCAAACTAGTTTACCAGAATCCCTCTGGCTTCCCGGTGTCGGCGACCACGGCGGCGGCCCCACGCGTGATATGTTAGAAACCGCCCAACGCTGGCAAAAGTCGCCTTTCTTCCCAAACTTAGAATTTACGACAGCTGAAAAGTATTTACAGCAAATCAGTAAAGGAGGCAGGAGGGAGGAGACGGGAGACAGTAGTGATGATTCTCCCTTATTTCCTACTTGGAATGACGAACTATATTTAGAATTCCATCGCGGTTGCTACACTACCCACGCAGATCAAAAACGCTGGAATCGTCGTTGTGAAAATTTATTGTATCAAGCTGAACTATTTGCTACCTTGGCAGCTGTAAGCTGTGGTGTGACATATCCGAAAGCAGAAATTGAAGCAGCTTGGAAATTGGTGTTATTTCAACAGTTTCACGATATTTTACCTGGTTCTTCAATTACCCAAGTTTACACAGATGCCTTGCCCCAATGGCAACAAGTAGAACAAGTGGGAACGAAAATATTACAGGAATCACTTTTAGCGATCGCATCTAACATTACCCTATCAGAACCTCCAAAACCCGATAGTCTGCCTATTTTTGTTTTCAATTCTCTCAATTGGCAACGTTCTGAGGTAGTCTCTGTAGCCTTACCCACACCACCAACAACTACCCAAGAATGGCAGATTTACGATGCTTCTGGAAAGCAGCTTGTCTCCCAATTATCTGAACCATCAACGTTACTATTTCTCGCCACCGAAATTCCACCCGTAGGCTACCGCATATTTTGGCTTTCCCCTTTACTCCCCAGTACAGACGAGATTAATCGCGTCTCTCCCTCATCTCCCCCACTCCCCCCAGACTGGATTTTAGAAAATGAATTCTTGCGAGTTGTTATAGATCCTGACACCGGAGATTTATCAAGTGTTTTTGACAAAACTTATCAACGAGAAGTTTTGAGTGGGGCGGGGAATCAACTGCAAGCTTTTAAAGACAGTGGTCAATATTGGGATGCTTGGAATATAGACCCCAATTATGCTCAACATCCCTTACCCTCAACAAATCTTCAATCTATTCAATGGTTAGAACAAGGCCCGGTACAAAGTTGTGTGCGCGTGATGCGTCAGTTGGGTGAATCAGAATTTTGCCAGGACTATATTCTGCAAGCTGGTTCACCTCTGCTGAACATTGCTACAACTGTCAATTGGCAAGAAAATCATGTATTAGTTAAAGCTGCTTTTCCTTTAAATATAGAAGCCGACTTTGCTACTTATGAAATTCCCTGTGGCGCAATTCGCCGCCCAACTAAACCGCAAACCTGCGCAGAACAAGCAAAATGGGAAGTCCCTGCTTTGCGTTGGGCTGATTTAACAGCAGAAGACACACAGACAAATACCGCAATCCCAAATCGTTATGGTGTCAGTTTGCTCAATGATTGTAAATACGGTTATGACAGCAAACCAAATCAACTCCGCCTCACACTGCTACGCAGTTCTAATTGGCCAGACTCAGAGGCTGACCGAGGTTTTCATGAGTTCAAATATACCTTGTATCCTCATGCTGGTAGTTGGGAATCAGCCCATACAGTACGGCGTGGCTATGAATTGAATATACCGTTGCAAGTGATATTGAATTGGCCACTGGCTCAACCCTCCACTACAGCTAACAGCACTATTGAAGGAGTAAGTTTCCTAGATTTATCAGCTGAAAATTTAATCTTGATGGCCTTGAAGCCATCTGAAGACGATCCACAGCAATTAATTCTACGATGTTATGAATCTCACGGAGAAACAGCCGAATTATCTTTACAAAGTGATTTAGGGTTGAATCTCGGAAATCCAGTAGATTTATTAGAGCGTTCCGCTAGTACTGAATTTTCATCTCAGCAACAAATCTTGATGATACAACCTTGGAAAATCGCCAATTTCAAGATATACCAGCGATTAATCCCAGGCTGGGGTGAGCCACCATAGTTAATGGTTAGTGGTTACTAACCATTAGACATCTGGTGAAATTAAATATGTGTTATCTAAAACCCTTGTAGACATGTAGCAGTGCTACGTCTCTACATTCTTTTTCACCAGATTCCTATTAACAATTGGCTTATTTGTATCACCAGTCCTCAATAGACATATCTAGAAATTAATTATGTGCCTTATCCGAAATCCTTAGTGGGCAAAATTCATGTAGCCGGAGGCTTCCTATAGAACTTTTTGGAAGCAAGCTACGCGCAGCCTTTCCGTTAAGAGAAGGGTATTATGCCTACGTAGTTTTCACTCATATCTCTAATACCGTCGTCGGATAATCTGGTATCGTCCGTAGGGCTGCCGTCGTTCGATAATCTGGCGTTGTCCAAAACGCTGCCGTCGTTGGATTCGCTGATATCGTCCGTAAGGCTGCCGTCGTTGGATTCTCTGGTATCGTCCGTAGGGCTGCCGTCGTCGGATTATCTGCCGTCGTCGGATTCTCTGGTATCGTCCTGACCGCCGTTGAGCAATCAAAAGCTCTCCGGTTTGATTTCCAACCAGGTTAGCATCTCGTGCAACGCTCTGTTCACTCAGAGCATTACTTAAAGAAATATCTTTCGCTTCAACTAATGAGGGCGGAGACACAAAGGCAAATAGCAATACTGCTATTGAAGATAACTTCCTGAAACCTTTCATGTTTTTGCTTCTCTAAACTTTCGGTAATAACTTTATTAAAACACTTTCAAGTCTGAAAATTACCGCTTGTGCACTTTTTTAAACTTAATTTAGTATGAAATTCAATATTGCAATTTCACCCTTTTGTATAATTGTAATTTTTCTAAGCTTGTGTATATAAATAGTTAGTATTTAACAGAATGTAATTTTTTTCACCACATAGATAAAGTATACAGTTATTAATTAAATACGCTAATTTTTTCTTGTGAGATGGATTCAAAAGCCTTACTGAGGAAGGGAAATATCCTCCCAAATTTTGATTTGGTAAAACCTTAGATCGGACTTATCTCCATCCCCCAAGATGTATCAAAACTGTATCAAATACAAACGATAACTGCTAAATATTCTTAGCGGAAGCTGTAAATAATAATCTGTCACTGGGTTTCTAGCTTCGACCAACTATTTTGTTAAGTGCTGCGTTTTTCCTATCTTCTACCTGCTTCAAGGATATCTTTTGCTACCTCCACCCACTACACCAATTTTGTGGCGATAGGAAAGTTCAGCACCGAACCAACCAGAAGCACTGGTTAGTGTACCAACAACAAGCGAGATTAACAGTCCCCAAGGTACTATTCGGGACTCAGCGTCGCCTAAGCGTAGGAGAAAGTTAACGAGTGATAAAACTAGTATAGAAACGTTGAGTATTAAATGCGTCCAACCGGCGGTGCGCTTGCGGACTCGTTCAATTTTTACAAAGTCGCTCAGACCGATCGCAGATGCAAGGACACCTCCAGCTAATCCAAGTCCGATTAACCATAGCGAAGCCCTAGCCCAAAAGAAATCGCTAGTTAACCAGTAACCAATGTCACTTCCCAAGGCGGCGGCTAAAAAGGCTATGGGAAAGATCACACTCAACGGGTGTAAGGGATGTCCAGCGATCGCAACTGTACTGGGTACACCAGTATCACGATACTCACTGTCGTTACTTTCAATAACTGGTGGAATATTTGGGAAAGGTGTTGAACCTACTTGCGTTGTTTCTGTAGTTTCCATTATTAGTATCCTGAATTTATCAACGTTACATTTTTAAGCTGAAGGAATTTTTTCCACATGAGCTTCAGCCTGTAAGATTAATTTGCCTACTTCTACTTTTAGTTGATTGACTTTTAGAGTCATACCTTCTAAATCAAAGTTACTTAAATTCAAAATTTCGCTAGTTTGATCTACCAAAGCTTTTGTCAAATCTGGCGATATTTCCTCACTTTCGCCATACTCAATGTTTTCCAAGGTCACACTTTTTCCATTGCTGTTAATTTTAGGAACTGCGGAAAAAGCAACTTGCTGATTTTCACCAGTTTCTACTAATTTTATGCTGGCATTTAGTGCTACTTTCCCATCACCCGGTAATCGAAACTCTACTTCTTGAGGTTCAATAGTCGTCAGCTGTCCGTTAATATCTATTTTTTGACTTTGCAGTTGTGATCGCACGTATTCTGAGTTGAAAGCCCGATTGATATCAGCTTCGGTTAATACAACCCGTGTATGAGCTTCAGTCGGTTTAGTGAGTTCAATTTTGCCAAAAGCCACACTTAGAGGATTAATAGCAACACTAGTCATTTGCATTTCAAATTCCTCCATGCGGAGGTCTTTTTGCATGACCATACCTTCACCTTGAATCGTGACCTCATCAACCTCTCCCTGAACCAGTTTTAGCGGATCTGTCTTGATATCTACATCTAAATTTTCTACTTCATCTAGTTGACTAGATAATCCTATTTCTGCCGCTTTATTGAGCGCTTGCTCTCCTAATCCAGGATTGTCTGACATTTATGTAAATTAACTCCTGTTTAAAGCACATCCTTGAGTAAATCTAATAAACTAACAGCACAGTTTTATCTATCTGGCGATGGAATATAGATTTAAATGTTGTCTATCTAATTTCAAATTAAAATTTTATCTATGTACCCCTTTCATCCTTTATTACCTCTGCACTTGGAGTGATTTGTTATAAAATTGACACAAACCCAATATTTCGGTTAAGTTCGTCTGACTGCTGGAACTTTTTTTATATAATGCTCTCAGAACGTTTTACCGCAGCCCTTACCTACGCCACCCAACTACACGCCAACCAAGTTCGTAAAGGTTCAGGTGTCCCCTACGTTGCCCATTTATTAGGTGTCACCAGTATTGCTTTAGAATACGGGGCAAATGAAGATGAAGCGATCGCAGCTTTGTTACACGATGCGATCGAAGACCAAGGTGGTGCTGCAACACGAGAAGAAATTCGCCGTCGCTTTGGTGACAATGTAACGGCAATTGTAGATGGTTGTACTGACGCTGATACAACTCCAAAACCCCCTTGGCGACAGCGCAAGGAGGCATATATTGCTCATATTTCTACAGCTTCCCCATCAGTACTGCTTGTGTCATTAGCTGATAAACTTTACAATGCCCAGTCTATTCTCAAAGATTATCGCATTTTGGGCGAATCAGTTTGGGAACGTTTTCAGGGGCGTAAAGAAGGTACTCTTTGGTATTATCGGGCGCTTGTAGATGCTTTTAAAAAAACTGAAAGTCCTGTAATTATTGAGGAATTAGAACGGGTGATTTCGCAAATTGAGGTGTTAGCATCTAAATAAAAATTTTATTTCTCCAAAAGTAGATAAAAGATTTACAAAAACTACATAAATAGCTTTTTTACAGACACGATATGGTGATGTATCTCACGAATACATTTTGGCTTTTAGGTTCTCTCTCTAGATAAAAAATCTTTCTCTCGGTAGATAGGTGTACTAATATTATTCTGACTGCTACGTTACTAATATGACAATAGTAAGAAAAAATACCCTAAATCCAACTCTAAATACTTCTGTAAGTCATCCAGAAAACTTGGCAGAAAAGTATATGGAAGCAGAGCGTATGCATGATGTTCTGCTTTTACTGCAAAACTTGATTAACAGTGAAGAAGCCACTGTGAAATTAATTCTGGATTGTCTTTATGACGTTGGTTCGGTGAATCTGATCAATCAAAAACTTCGCATAAAACCCTTAAACAGGGTAATGAAATTAATTGCCCGAATGTCCAAACCAGTTTTTAGAACCTTAGCTTTAAATTGGTTTAAAAAGAACTGTCCCCAACTGATTACTAATTGGCTACACACGCAAGTCTCTTTTGAAAAGCCTCAAAAGACATCCGAACAAGTAGCTATTGAAGTTGTAAAACTGGAACCATATTCCATACCACAGACAGAAAGTCTAAGCCAAGAAATTAAAAATCTGCGCTATCAGGTGAGATGGCTAGCTGGAATTTCAGTAATTGCGATCACTGTTTTAGTAGTAAAAGCCACTTGGTTAAACTGAAACCGATGAATGATGAATAGATGAATTATGAATTATGAATATTATGTCTCTGACAAAACCGCTCTTGGAGGATATAGAAATACACCTGCTCTTAGAGGGTGTGTATCAGTACTATGGTTATGACTTTCGCAATTATGCTCTTTCCTCACTCAAGCGTCGTATTCAGGGCTTCATGCAATTAGAAGGGTTAGCAAATGTTTCTGCTTTACAAGAGCGGTTACTTCACAATCGTCCTTATTTAGAACGATTTTTGCTTGCTCTGACGGTAAATGTAACATCCATGTTTCGCGATCCCAGCTTTTATAATACCTTTAGAAATCAAGTTATTCCCTTCTTACAAACCTATCCGTTTATTCGCATCTGGCACGCTGGATGCTCAACTGGTGAAGAAGTCTACTCAATGGCAATTTTACTGCAAGAAGAAGGACTTTATCATCGTTGCCGCATATATGCCACTGATACGAATGAGAAGGTATTACAAAATGCCAAAAGTGGGATTTTCTCGCTGAAAATGATGCAGGAATATACTCACCTTTATCTGAAAGCAGGCGGCAAGAAGTCTTTTTCCGAATATTATACAGCGGCTTATGACAATGCTATTTTTCGGTCTTCCCTAAGAGAAAATGTTGTTTTTGCCCAGCATAATTTAGCCACTGATAGTTCTTTTAATGAGTTTAATGTGATTCTTTGTCGTAATGTCCTCATATATTTTAATCAGGTACTTCAAAAACGAGTACACGAACTATTTTATAATAGCCTTTGTACCTTTGGTATTTTAGGTTTAGGAAGACAAGAATCTATCAGGTTCACCTCTTACGAGCAGTACTATGAAGAGTTAATCAAAGGTGAAAAAATATATAGGAAATTAGCTGGTGGGTGAAGAGAATGCTTTGAGTGGGTAATTGAATTATAAAAAACTCCACGCCATTTGCGGGATGGAGTTTTTGGGCATGGGGCATGGGGAAGAAGTTACCAATGCTCAATGCCCAAAGTCCCAAGCAACGGGGCGACTATCCCTCTTTACGCCACTTGTGGGATGGAATTTCCCGTCGCTTTCAATGAATTATCCTAAAATAACTAATGCCCAATGCCCCAAAAATTATAAATAAAATTGCTTAGGCGTAGCCCATTGTAGATATTGCTGTCAAAAGACAGTCTGTCAAACATTTTTTATTGTGTTTATAAGATAAATTTAGCAATTGTTTAAGGTAAATTACACATTAATGTCTTAAAGGAGATTGTCGATGCAACTTCTCGAATGTCCTGCTGTTGCAGTCATTGCTGGAGAAAATGCGGTTCATGTTTCTCAATTACCTTCTATATGGCAAGACATTGCTAGAGGAACCACGAGTGTCGGACTTTCCCAACCCCAAAGCTATGTTGAGATGGCGCAATTATTTTTGTATAAATTAGAAAGTGGTGATGTTGACTTATTTAGCGATCGCCCCCAACTAGCTCACCTAATACCATCATTTTCCCAGTTATTTGCACAACTAGCATGGGAAACCTTAGAGTTTTTTGGGCAAGACTTTCTCAAACACAGCTATCCGAACTTTGCAGAAATTCTCCGTGAAGTGGAGTCAAAAGGAATCGATTACGCTGATGAAGTAAAAGTGGCTCGCATTGGCATAGATTTGTTCAATGAATTTGGTTATGAACTACCTGCTAGCTTTTATCACGTGCATTTAGCACCAATTTATCGCGATCATGTTTTTGAAGAACGAGCCTTGCGATTCGATCGGCGCGATATTGAGCATAAACGTGCTTGGGATGCCATACTCCATGCAGGTAAGGTGTTTGCTATCCAAATGAAGGTGCAAAGTATTGCTTCTAAATACGGTTTTACTTATCAGCATGGCTGCGGTTGCAACTCTCATCTATCTTCCATTGATGTATCTCGTGGGGCTTTTGAATATGAATTGAGTCTCGACAAGCGTCAGCGATGGATTCGCAGTTTCATCTGGACTGCTTGGTATGAGTATGCCTTCTTTGCGATCGTACCTAATACAAGTTATTTGGTTTAATAAAAAAGAATTCAGAAGTCAGGAGTCAGAATTCAAAATTAAATTGTGTGCGACTGGTGGATAGTGCAAGGGTAGTGAATCCGCGTACCCTTGCAGCAAACAAACCAAGCTACACGCAGGGTCTTGTAGAGAACATTTTGATTCTTACCGGAGGCAGAGTGTCTCCGGCTGCACTCCTAAATTCTGACTTCTGAATTCTTCTTCAAGAAATCGGCTCAAAAACCATTTGCGGAATCAATACTTTATCTTGTAATTGTCCAATACCTAAAAAGTGAGTCTCTTCTTGATAAACTCGCACTATCCCAGTAATATCAGAATCTAGAGAAACTCGCTGACCTTGACACCATTTTTGAGCAGATGTTGCTGGTAAAGTCACAGACAACAAATGTTGTAAGGCTGCATCAGGAACAAGAGGTTGAAATGTCCCGCCTTGCAGTTTAGTTTCTAAGTCGGTGAAAGTGAGACTATCTGTTAAATCGAAACCACTACTTTGAGTACGGATCAAAGCCGCAAGAGTGCCACCAGTTTCTAAGATTGCACCTAAGTCACGAGCGATCGCTCTAATATATGTACCAGATCCACAGGCGATCGCCACATCCAATTCGGGAAAATCTCCTTCTCTCCAGTCCAAAATATCTATCTGAAAAACTTCCACTGTCCGCACTGGAACTTCCACCATTTTCCCTTGGCGTGCTAAGTCGTAGAGACGTTTACCATCCACTTGAATTGCACTGTAACTAGGTGGTATTTGCTCAATCTTGCCTTCAAATTGTGCCAGTGCAGTTTTCACTTTTGCCAAACTCAACCCAGCACAAGCTTGGGAACTAATGATTTCACCTTCTAAATCATCAGTTGTAGTCCGCACACCCAGCCGAATAGTAGCCTTGTAAGCTTTGTTTTCTGGGAGATATTGCAATAATCTTGTGGCTTTACCAAATGCGATCGGTAAGACCCCTGTTGCTGCTGGATCTAAGGTTCCCGCATGTCCTACACGCTTGAGGCGCAACAATTTTCGCACCCGCGCTACGCAGTCGTGGGAAGTCCAGTCAAATGGTTTGTTTAAGTTGAGAAAACCTTGAAATAACACAATAGCAATACTTTTATTCTTTTCTTTCTTAAATACTCATCTAATACTCAAATATTATAATTCTAGATTTAAATATAAAATATAAGTATAAAACCATACTATTAAATTAGCGAAAAATGCTCACTCTCTTAACCCTGTTATTGGGGAAAAATAAATAAAAGCATATCTCTATCCTATATCCTTAGAGTTCTCTAGTATTACTCCAATAACTTCAGACATATAACCTCTATTTAAAAGTTCACATCGATTTTTTCTTTAAAAACATCAAAAAAGTCACATAGCCTAACCCTACATCCCAAGGCACTCACAAAAAAACTCCCCTCTAAAATGAATGGAGTTAACTAAGAGAGATTAATGAATGATTATTGACTCAGTAACCCAATCGCCATTTCAAGATACATTTTTGCTTTATGCAAAGCTAGCAGTTTCTCTTGGGTGTACCTATCTGGGTAATTCATGATTTTTCCTTCCATCGTGATTTTGATGAGTGCAGCTTGCTCATCTGTAGGAGCATTTATCTCATCTATAAACCTTGTTTGTACTTTCTGCGGATTTGAAACGATCATGAGAAGCCTTAAGAGTGAATTTAACTACTCTCTTAAGTTGCCCAGCTTGCAGCTATATACTTAATACTTATTACACTGATTTTGTCTATGTATTGGCTCTGAGGGGATTATTAGTGAAACTTTCCATCTATCTCCCCAGGACAAACACAAAAAACCAGTTTTCTCCGTATTTCACCCCAGATCATACATAATTATACCTACTTTATATTTCACCAGTTAACGGGCTTCAGATTGTTGTACTGTTTATATCTTGTTAAAATTCCCTGTTTTTAAGCACTTCTGGTTACACACATTTTTTTTATCTCTGGCTTCGTTGCCAATCAATTCATCTCTCTTAATCAATCCCCTCTCTTATAGCTAAACTTATCTTGAGTAGACTTGAGTTATGAGCCGCTAAACTTAAGTTCTGGGCTAAATGTCGGTCAGCAGGATACTTTTACTGTTACAAAAATGTAAGTAATGACAAGCTTTTAAGTATGGAGATTAATTGATAACTCATAACCAAATTGCCACAAGTCAAGTTGATGATGGGGATAGTTGACCCGTTGGGCATATCTTCGGTAAGCTGACTGTAACTTTAGTTCCTTGCCCTACTTGACTGGACAAGGCAATATCGCCACCATGTAACTCGACACAAGCTTTAGCGATCGCTAGCCCTAAGCCTGTACCAGGAATTGTGTCAACGTTACTTCCACGACTGAAAGATTGAAACAAATTTTCTTGATCTGCCATCGGGATACCAATTCCCCGATCTTTGATGTCAAAAATTGCTTCTGATTCTTTGCCGATCAGGTGGAATTCTATACTACCTCCATCTGGAGAGTACTTAATTGCATTAGACATTAAGTTAATAAAAATTTGCTGCAAAAGTCCGCGATCGCCGCAAAATCCATGATGATTACCAGTAATTTTAAAAATCAATTCGTGGCGATCGCCTATTGTTTCTCGCTCTTGTTCTAAAAGTTCAGAAAAAAATTGCAGTAAATCGACTGAGATTGGTTGAAACTTGGGTTTTTCCAGTTCAAGTTGGTTAACCAGAAGCATATTATCCACGAGTTTGGACATATATCTTGCTTTGTGTTCGATAATTCCCAAGAACCTCTGTTGTTTGGACTCATCTAGTTGCTGACTATGTTTTACCAAAGTTGATGCAGCAGCCAGAATTGAAGTTAGTGGCGTTCGATACTCATGGGAAACCGTTGTAATTATTTGGGATTTAAATACATTGAGTTGCTTTTCTTTGGCAAGGGCTGCTTGAGTTTGGGCTAACAATTCCGCCTGTTGAATAGCGATCGCTAATTGCACTGATACTTCATTGAGCATTTCTGCATCATCAGTTTGCCACTCTCGCTCCCTAGAATTCTGGTGAGCAATCAATAAACCCCATAGCTTGGGGGTTGGGTTCCCATTGTTGCTCAAATTAATTGGAACTACCAGATTTGCCTTAGTATTAAATTGCTCTTTTAGGTTGACACAATTACACAAGCCAAGCTCATAGATATAAGGGATTGGGGATTGGGCATTGGGGATTGGGCATTGGGGATTGGGCATTGGGGATTGGGTAAACTCTTCCCTAGTTATCAGTATGTCTCTTAGTCTCCTAGTCTCGTTGTCTCCAGTCCCCAGTCCCCAGTCCCTAGTTCCCAGTCCCCTGTCCCCAGCTCCAACGCGATCGCATAATGCCACAGTCCGGTATGACTCAATTGATGAGGCAACTATCTTACCATGTGTATCTGAGGCAAACTGATACACTATCACGCGATCGCACTTCAGAAGTTGCTGTACCTCAGCTACAGCCGTATTCAAAATTTGCTCTAGGTCAAGAGACTGGCGAATTCGTAAAGCAGTCGTGGCAATTAGGCGTTGTCTCTCCTGAGTTTTGATCAGTTGGGCTTGCAAGCACGATTGCTTGATGGCGTTGCGGACTGCTAGTTGCAGCACCTCCTGTGTAAGATTGTGCTTGACTAAGTAATCTAAAGCACCCCGTTTCATTACCTGCACAGCGATTTCTTCATCGCCGCGCCCTGTCAACATAATCACAGGGACAGAAGTCTTAAATATTTCCTGCTGTATGCGATCGAAAAGTTCTAACCCACTCATATCGGGTAGGCAAAAATCCAGCAGAATGACATCGCAGCGTTCTTTTTGGCACAAAGCAAGTCCTTCTTCTGCACAGTCTGCCTCCAAAATCTTGTAGGACTGGTGCGGATCTTTCAAAAGATATCGACGATAGATTTTCCGGTCTGCGGCACAATCATCGATGATAAGTAGCGTCCATGTGTCCAACATAAGGTTATGAGGATCAGGGAGCTATCTATATAGATCCCTTTTATCCAGATTGTGTTTTTATTGCGTAATTCTAAAAATAATATACAAATAAGTCTAAATAAAATCTAAATTCCTTAGTAATTCTAAAGCAATATAAAATAGTCAAAGACAGTGTGAAAAACAGCAAAATGGGGAAAACGCATTTAAGACAGACACAGTAATTCAAATAGGAAAATGTCGCTGTGTGCTTGAGCTGTCTTTTTCATTATCCTATTGTCCTACTGCCACATTAACAGAAAATAAATAAATTAATCCAACACAGGTGGCGTATTGGCTTCAAGCCAGTAGTCCACGAATGCCTGAACCGTCTTTTTTAGTTCCTGAGCGTCCATCGGTTTTACCAGATATCCATTTGCGCCCTTTTGGTAGCACAATTCAATATCCTTGGGGTTAGATGATGTGGTAAAAACAACGATGGGGATTCCCTTGAAACTCTTGTCTTGCTTGAGCCGATCTAAAATGTCACGCCCATCAATACCTGGCAAATTGAGATCGAGTAAGATCACAGAGGGTCGTAATGCTACTTTAGAATTGGGTCGGTCTTCGCTCTTAGCGTAGGCATCGTTCCCCTGTTGATAAAGCAACTCTAAAACCTCATCTCCATTAGTACAACGGTGTATGGGGTTCTGGACGGACATACGCTGCATCAGACGTTGTAGGATCCGAAAATCTTCATTGCTGTCTTCAACAACGAGCAGCGGTTCATGAAGTTTTTTTGTCATTAGTGGTCTTAAAAGAACTTAACAAAAATATATATTTAGTCATTATCTTAAACTATTGCAGCGTAAAATAGAACATCGAGCCAACGCCTATAGTAGATTTCACCCAAATTTTACCGTTATGAAGCTCAACAATCTTCTTAACAATAGCGAGTCCTGCACCAGCTCCTCCACCGTATTTTTGCTGGGAATGGAGCCGCTTAAATAATCTAAAGATGATTTTTAGGTGATGCTCTGGAATTCCAATACCGTTATCGCGTATATAAAAGATTGGGCATGGGGCATGGGGGAGCCACTGCGGTCTTGGGGTCTCCCCAAATGGAGCAAGTGGCGTCATGGAGCATGGGGCATGGATCAATTGTTCTTCCCCTGCTGCCCCTGCTCCTCTGCCCCTCTGCCATTCCTCTTGAGAAAAGTAGCCAATCTCAACCCATTGCTCTGCTTTCTCGTTGTATTTAAAGGCATTACCAAGCAGATTACTGAAGACTTCATTGACGAGAACTCGGTCGCATAAAACTGTTGGTAAAGGCCGAGGAATGCGAATATCCACAAGCCCAGAGTCTTGACGACTAGCACGAAAAACGTCAATTACTTGGTTGAGTAATTCGTTGAGGTCAGTTGCTTGTAAGCGCAGTTGTGCTTGTCCTAACTGCGATAACCGCAATAGAGCATTAATCAGAGTTTCCATGCGTACAGACAAGGATACTACCGTTTGCAAGCACTCAATTCCGTCATCATCTAATACTTGGGCATAGTCTTCTAGCAGCACTGTCGAGAAGTTATAAATGCCCCGCAAAGGTTCCTTGAGGTCATGGGAAGCGGCATAGGCAAAGGATGCTAGTTCTTGGTTGCTGCGCTCTAACTCCAGATTAATTTTAGCTAATTCATCCGCTTTCGAGAGTACAATACCAACGATCGCATTATTCAAAGCGATCGCACTGTCAAGTTCGCAAGGTTTCCAAGGTAGAGAAGTTAATC
Source organism: uncultured Nostoc sp. (assembly GCF_964247315.1). Lineage (GTDB taxonomy): Bacteria > Cyanobacteriota > Cyanobacteriia > Cyanobacteriales > Nostocaceae > Nostoc. The sequence goes on along the minus strand of NZ_CAXTTT010000032.1, from coordinate 10,710 downwards.
TAACGGTTTCTTGCCATTGTTTAAAGGATTTTCGTACAGACAGAGTAAGGCTACCATCTGCCTGTGCTTGGATGGATTTTTGTGGATTTCCTGCCCAGTGTACGGTTTGGATAACTTCGGGGCGAAACCAAAGGATGTAATAGCGCCGGACTTTAGAAATCCGCAGTAGCAACAAGCCACTAGCAGTATCTTTAAATATCAGCGCTTCTTGGTAAAGCTTCGGCAGAGAATCAGTAGAAAACAGGTTGTCACTAACTTGAGTATCCGCCCATTCAATGAGCGCCCGAACTTCATCAATATTCGGTGTTGTCCCCACAAGGGTAATTTCATTATCCAGACAAACCGCCGCTCCTGAAGCACTAACAAGATCCAGCAAGCGAATTTCCGGTTTAATTAGGGCATCGATAAAATTGTCTGCTTGGGAAATAGATTCTAGAAAATCAGACTGTAGCGATTTTAGTTTTACTTTATAATCCCATTCCGAGTTACTAATTTTGTGCGCTAGTTCTGAAGACGCAATCTGTCCCAAAAATTCGCACATCTTGCGGACTTCGTAAGAAATATACTTTGGTGTTTGATGGTGACAGGATATTAATCCCCAAAGCTTCTGCTCTTGAATAATTGAAATCACCAAAAGAGCCTTCACCCCCATATTTTGATGATATTCAGCACAACACCAATCAAAACTTCGTAGCACAGAGTAACTTAAGTCAAGATGCTGATGTGTTGCCGGATTTTCTGTTGGAATTAGTTTGACAGGTTCGGCAGTCAAATCGGGGAGAAATCTCAGAAAGCAGCGCGTGTATAACTCCCTAGCCTGCGCTGGAATATCTGTAGCGGGATAGTGGAGTCCTAAATAAGGTGATAAATCTTCCCGTTTAACTTCTGCAACAACAGAACCCGCTTCAGACTCGTCAAATTGATAGACCATCACCCGATCGAAACCGATGATTTTTTGGACTTCTTGTGCGACTAAATGCAAAAATTCTCCCAGATTGGATGTCCTTTGCATTTTAGCGATCGCTTCACTCGCAAAACTATGAAAGTTTAAGAAACTTACCTCAAATTCCGAGTCAGTTGGTTCTAGCTCCAGAATCACAGCTTCTTCTGTACGATGAGCAATAGCATCAAAGTATATTTCACCGTATAAAGTATTTATTAATACTTTGAAAACATTAGCGCTGCCAACATTTTTTACTAAGCACTGCTTGACAATTTCCACTGGCTGAGGTTCAAGTAGATAGCTCAAAGGTTGACTGAGCAAATCTTCTGGAGCTTTACACAAATACACTTGGGTATTATTGCTAACTTGTAGTATCTCTAGCTGAGTACTGAGTGCCAGCAGAATGCCATGAGGTTGAATACAGCCAGGTATGTGAATAGGTTTGCGATCGTGGTTAGTCAGGGCTGTTGCTTGGGCTGTAGTATATTCAGGCTGGCTCATAACTGAACTTATGTAAAGCTGACTCTTACAATAGCGCAATTAAATGTCACATTTCTTTAAAGTATATGGCGAGAAGTATGAATGCGATCGCATATCAATTGGGCTTGTTACGGTTTTTACAATAAGTAGGTAAGCGCAAATAATTAGAAGATGGTTTTCGGTACGTTATAGAAGCTGTAATATCATGTCAGCACAATTAGTTATTATTTACACTCATAATTATTGCACTCTACTTACTCTAATAGTCACTGCCGTCTTAAATACGGTGAAAAGCTTGACTATTGTAATATACCTGACAAGTCTCCATCACATTGTTAGCCCGTTTTCACTAGCAACTTAGCGCAAACTGCAAGAAAACCACTGATGAGTGGATGAGGTTTAGAAGGAGTTGACGAAGTTTGCGGCACAAACAAACTTGCTAGAAAGAAGGGATGAGTTGGTAACTCCAAGATACGAGGTTCACCGTCTTGGTCTGTGCCAGAAATCTGCATACCTGCCTCAATGAGAGCATCACGATACATCGGATTCATTCCAAAGTGGCAGAAGTATTCCTCAACTGCTACGTTGTTGCTGTAGAGATCGTAAGCAAGACTGTTGGGTTTAATATTGACAGTCATCTTCTCTGCTGCAATGTTACACGCAAGCGGAGTCAGAATTAATCGAGGAGCAGATGGATCGAATTCAGCACTGGTAGCATCTGCAATCCATAATACGTTGCGGGCAAACTCAATAACCGCATACTGAAATCCAGCACATGTTCCAAAATAGGGCTTGTTATTTTCACGAGCGAAACGAATTCCTTGGAGCGTTCCTTCCAACTCCTGAACATCTCCTGGCCCGCCAAAGATGCCATCAAAATCCTGCAACATTGCACTTGCATTAGGCTTGGCAAGAGTTTTTGTTGGTATCCATGTTTCTGTAACTTCTAGGTCAAGAACTGCTGCGGCATGACGGAGCGCTACGCCCAATGTGACTTGAGGTGGAAACACTGGGTCATAGTCACCAACAACCGCTACCTTGATTGGTTTCATTGGCTTACCTCAATTTGTAGTTTTTTGTAGTATAGAGTCTTGTCTTTAGTGCTTCTATCACTCTACAGACAGATTCAAAACTCTGCCCCCACCAATAACTTGAGGGCTAACTAGTTATTAGAACAATCGAATGGCTTCTATAGTTATAGTTTGTCCAATTACTAATCAAAAAAAAAGGTCTTAACTTTGAAGTTCTGCTTCCTAACGGAATGATAACCAGTGGCGTGGTGCTAGCCGATCAGATAAAATCGCTTGATTGGAAAGCTAGGAAGGTTTTGTTTGTCGAGAAAGTTGAACACGAGCTAATTGAAGAAGTCCAAGCAAAAATTGAGCCTTTAATTTTATAAAAACGCAAATAAATTTTACAGACGTAATTAATTACGTCTGTAAAAATCAAAGAAAAATCATTACATGCAGCAATGCAACACCAATATCCAACATCCAAAATCCGAAGCTGACTATGGTGTTGGGAACTTTTTTTTTAACGAGTTTGGGTTCTTTTATATCTAATAATTGTGCTAATTCGGCTGTATTTAATGATTTGATGAGACTCAAACCGAGAGACTTACTAGAAATACTTTGAGTGTAGGCGGCGTTCAGGTAGGGCGTGTATTGCGGCTTTCCTGCAATGTATGTTTGGAAGAAAGGTAAACTTAAAACATTCATGTAACGACGCGCTTGGGAGGCATCACCAATCATATCGGCAGGTAATGCTACTTGTTGATTTGCAGGGTTTGCATTGCCAATGGTGGAAAAGTGTGTGCCACCAACAAGCATGACGAGATACTTTTGGGAATTTGCCAACCAGGAGAAAGGTAAAATTTGCTCGGATAAAGCTGGTGCAACTGTATCATCACTACTGCTGACAATCATCACTGGAGTTTTAATTTGACTTAAGCCAGCTTTGCCGAAAATCGAACTAGTAATGGGATTAACTGCGATCGCAGCTTTCACTCTCTCATCCCGCAGGTTATAATCCTTGTCAGACTTGCTAATGCTCAATTCTAAAGCGCGACACTGGAGCAGTAAAGACATATTCCAGGTTTTTTGCAGTGCTGCTGGTTGACAGTCTTGTTTTAGCTGCTGAAAGTTGATTTTAGCGCCTGCCAAGGCCAAAGCTGTGTAGCCTCCCAAAGATTGACCAAATACTCCAACTTGTTGCAGATTTAGGCGACCTTTGAACCGTGAATCAGATTGATTACCTTTTTCTAATTGATTCAGTATATATGTTACATCCAAAGGTCGGTCTTGAAATTCACTTGGTTGTGCGACTTCAATAGCGCGTCCTTTTAACAAAGAACGCAATTGTTTCGCATCACTACCAGGGTGATTGGGAACGACGACGGCAAATCCGTAAGAAGCTAGATGAGTAGCTAAATATTGAAAGTTACTGCTGTCTAAACCCAAGCCGTGAGAAATTACAATTACCGGTGCAGTCTTCTGGACATTGGGAATGTAAACATCAGTCAATAAAAGCCGATTGCGGGTTGAGTCGAAAAACTTCAGGATGTATTTTTGCGACTTAAATTTTCCCGGAACCTTTAAATCGGGCAATTGCGAGAAATTTGGTTGGGAAATGCTCTCAGCTTCTATTTTAGACTTTTGGGAAACAGCTGCGATCGCCCGATGGGTTTGGTTAACAAGTTCCTCTAATTGTGTACCTATTTCCAAAGTCTCGGCGACATCAAGGCGAATGCTGCTGGTGGGATATTTACGCAACACATTTAAAAGTGTCAAGCCTCCCGATTCACCAGAGGCTAAAATTAACGCCGAACGCAAAGCACCCAATTCTGGTTCTGGTTGACTGGTTTTAATCACTTGCGCCAATCGATGCAGTAAAAATTCTCCTTGCGGTGTGTAGAGAAGTTGCGAAACTACTACCGGACTAACTTTCACACGATTAAGTAAAATTCGCCGCAATTCTTGAAGCTGTTCTAAAGGCAGATATTGCTGATAGGCTGCTAAGTCTTCGTTAATTACACCTGTTTTGGCGTAGTTCTCTAAAGTTGTGACTGAAATGGAAAGCTCCAAAGCTGAATAAGATGCATAAATCCGCTCTGCTGCCAAGACAGAATTACTAATTCCAAATGTTGGCAGCAACATTGAAAGAACCAGCAATAAAGAATTTTTTCTGAGGGTGCTGGCCCAATTACCAAACAAACTATTCATCGCTCAACTATTTCAGTAGTCTAGTTTTATCGGGTGTTGGCTTTGGTAGTTATTCGGGCGCCCTGCTTAGTTTACTTAAAGTTATTAGCCTCAATTTTATCAAAACAGAATTTAGGAGTCAGGAGTTATAAATCAGGATGAATTATGTATGAATTGCGAATGTAGCTTGCTTAAAGTGATGGGTAATTATGGTGTTGAAATTCCTACTAAATCTTAGTTTGGGTAGTTTTAAAAAGTAGTGATTCCCAATTCCCTAGTAATGTATTCTGACTCCTGAATTCTGATTTATGAATTCTTTTGCAAGGAGATTTCGGCTATAAAGTCAACAATCAAATCCTACAAAGTCATGGAGATAGGTAAAGTATCCAGATGACTTCAGTAGTTTGCCTTCACTATTAAATCATAACAAATAAAAAATAGTCTGCCTCAGTATTTATGTTGTAGCTTTGAATATTGCACAAATTCACTAACTAAAAAATCCAGTAAAAATCCTGAAAAACATTGCAATTAATCAGCTTTTCCCAAGGCGATCGCTACTGAACCTGTGACTACTAAACCCGCTCCTAATATTGCTATGAGGGTGAAGTGTTCTGGTGGTGTCCAAGAAGGTGCAATAACTGATACAACCACGACTGATATTAATGTCACAATGGGAGCTAAGGCTAATACTGCACTTACTCGTGATGCTTCCCAATGTTGTAATGATTCAGAAAAAGCACCGTAAGCAATTAAGGTATTCAAGGCACAAAAAATCAACATTCCTAAATGGAAAGTATCAAGTATAAAAAGTGATTTAAATTTAGCTAGAGGAGTGAATAATAAAGCACAACCTCCATAAATGACCAACATGATACTGGTGGAAGATAAAGATTGTAATAACTGCTTTTGTGCCAAAGCATAAACAGCCCAAGCTGTCGATCCTAGCGCGATTAAAACACTACCTAGTATATATGTGCCATGTGCTGTAATTAAATTCGTTAGTTGTTCGTGGAAAAATAAAAGATAACCGCAAATCATTACACTAACGCCAATCCATTGAGACAGCCGATAACGTTCTTTAAAAATTACTAACCCTCCGAAACCTAATAAAAGGGTAGACAATTGAATGAGAACTTCAGCGTTAGCAGGCGATGTTAATGCTAAACCTTGGGTAAACGAAAAGTAATTAATCCCTAAGAATATTGTCGCGATCGCTAATAATTTTCCAGAAGCAGAGCGCAATTGTTCTAATTTTGGTAATTTGCCCTGTATCCCTAAATACACAGCAAGCAGTATAAATGATACCAAAAAGCGAAACCAAATAACGGTATAGACATCAAGTACTTGTAGAGTTACTGCTAGGGCAATAGGTAAAATTCCCCACAATAAGACCGTCAATAGCGATAACGCTAGCCCTAAGCGCCACCTACCAGAACTTTGATGTAATAACATTCAAATCTCCTACACAAAGTAGGGCTAATAATAAGTTTAAGATATACTTAATTGATTTTATCAAACTATTGTTGAGAAAATATATTGATAGCTTAGTTGATGCAAATTCAATATAAAATAATCCACTTATCCAACTTAATTTATTATTCTTACCCGAAAGAGGATGTTTTTTTTGTTCACGTAAAATTCGTAATTTGTGTGCTCATTTTACATGAATATTAAATTTCAAACTTCTTCGTAAATGTATACTTTATCTCGGTGTTACTTTAGAAAACAACTATGGGGATTATACCCATAATCAGCTTAGTAATCTTTATCACTACCTTATCAAGTTGCTTACTGCTGACCTCAAGAGGTCGATTTTTGCTCAAATCTTTGGTGACAAAAATAAAGCGGCAAGAGTGGAGATTCAGATATGGCAAGCCTAACTACTTAAGATCGAGATTTTCAAGGACTATAACAATTGCTGCCATTATTCTGGTAGCAGTAATAGCCGGAAATACTGTATCAGCAGTTACAGGCCCGTCTCCAGTTTCGCTCAAGAGCGTATCGGTTCCAGAACCGGACAATCTTGGAGACTTCGTAAAAGACAAAACAGCCGCAATCAAGTTAGGAAAGACTCTTTTTTGGGATATGCAGGTTGGGAGCGATGGAAAGACCTCCTGTGCTAGTTGTCACTTCCATGCTGGAGCCGATAACAGATCCAAAAATCAGATCGCTCCTGGGCTTTTGCGGGTCAACGCCGATGGTACAGAGAATCCAGATTCAGTTTTTAATGTTGGCGGGCTACCAAACTATCAGCTCAAACCAGAAGATTTTCCCTTCCACAAGCTGTCAAACCCAAACGATCCTACGACTATTGTATCTGACAGTAACGATGTCACTTCTTCTCAGGGGATCTTCAATACGAAGTTTGTGGATGTCACACCTGGTACTGCAGAAGACAAAGTTACAAACGAGCCCGATCCGGTGTTTCACGTGGGAAGTATCAATGTGCGACGCGTCGAGCCGCGTAACACGCCAACCGTGATTAATGCCGCATTCAACTTCCGTAACTTTTGGGATGGAAGGGCACAAAACATCTTTAATGGGGTGAATCCCTTCGGTTTAAGAGATCCTAATGCCGCTGTCGCCAAGGCTGTAAACCCAATTAGTAATCTAGAATTTGTGAAAGTCAGCCTGAAGAACTCGTCTTTGGCATCCCAAGCAGTTGGGCCGCCACTGAGTTCCTTTGAGTCGTCCGCAGATGGCCGCACTTTTCAAGAAATTGGTGATAAGTTCGGGCGAATTGACATAAGATCCCTCAGCGTTAGTAAGGGTAAAAAGCTCCCTCGAAAACTTGCGAAAAAGTTATTAGCTCTTAGACCACTAGGTAAACAGCTTGTTCATCCACAAGACAGCGTTTTAGGTGAAGATAGTAGATCGCCTCAACCTGGACTTAGAGATAGAACCTACACTCAAATGATTCAAGATGCCTTCAAGCCTGAGTGGTGGAAGTCTAATCAACTCATCCAAATTGACGCTGACGGTAAACGCACTGTCGTCAAGAAACTCGATCGCTCCTTGGAGATTAATGAGTACACATTGCTAGAGTACAACTTCTCGCTATTCTTTGGGCTGGCAATTCAGTTGTACGAGTCTACACTCATTGCCAATGATACGCCCTACGATCGCTTTTTGGAAGGAAACACCAGCGCTCTAACCGCGCAGCAACAACAAGGGAAAGGGCTATTTGAGGGCAAAGGTCTGTGTATTGCTTGCCACACTGGAGTAGAATTAACAGCGGCTTCAGTAAGCAGCGTGGCTAAAGACGGACGAATCAAACGTGCGCCGTTCGGGACAAAATCTCCCGAAGATACTGGTTTCTTCAATATCGGTGTCAGACCGCCCACAGACGACCCCGGCTTGGGTGGTCATGACGGTTTGCAGGCTGGTAATCCGCTTTCAGAGGCACGATTGGCTCAGTTGGGCAAATTTAAGGATCTCCTTGGCGAAAACCCCCCAACCCTTAATCCACCGTTGAATTCCAGTGAAACTGTGTTTGCAAAAGGAGCTTTCAAAGCACCTGGACTTCGCAATGTGGAACTTACTGCTCCCTACTTCCACAATGGAGGTCAGGCGACTCTAGAGCAATTGATTGATTTTTACAATCGGGGTGGTGATTTTGGAGTACTTCCGCCGCTAAATCTCTCACCAGAAGAAAAACAGCAATTGGTTGCCTTTTTAAAAGGGCTGACTGATGACCGAGTTCGGTATAATAAAGCGCCCTTTGACCATCCACAATTGTTTATCCCTAATGGACATGTGGGTAACTCTAATTATGTTGTCAATGACGGCACTGGTAAAGCTACAGATGACACAGTAGAAATTCCTGCTGTTGGTAGGAATGGTAATAGTGGTACACCAAATTTCCTGAGTTAATCCCATTTCACGACGAAATACCTGAATACAGATAGATATGTAGGGATGTACAGATGTACGTCCCTATTTTTGCGATTTGATGCAATTAGGGTAATAGTTTGTCCGATTAAATATGATGAATTTGTAGTAAGCACAAAGCGTGCTTAAAAATCCAGGACTAAAGTCCTTACTACGAACTTATTCACCCGCCAAAGTTGATCTGTGGACTAGACTATCGCTTGACTAACGAGTGCGTAGGCGTAGCCCGCCGGAGGCATCGCCAAGTATCGGTTCTATATTGCTAATTTTAGTATTGTCTAGATAATTATAGACTCTTCTAGAAACTTCACGGACAAAATCTCCAGCTTTGGGATCGTAGTTTGGTCTTTGTACCAAAACACCTGCTAAATAGCTTTTGCCGTTGGGCATTTGAATAATACCCGCATCACCAATGATAAATCTCAATGTACCAGTTTTATGGGCGATGGTAGCTCCTTGGCCGATACCAGCTGGTAGTAAACTATTGGTTTTGACATGGCGCATAATGCCTAAAACTCGATCGCGGCTAGTTGGGGATAACAAACGATTATTAGAAACTAACGCCGCTAATCTGACCAAATCTTTGGAACTAGTTGTATTTGTACCAGCGATGTCTGGAAGTAGATTCCGAAGTGCTGTATTTTGCAATCCCCAGCTGCGAAAACGCTGGCTAACTTTTGCGGCACCACCCAAGCGATCGAGAACCAGATTTGTGGCGGTATTATCGCTGATTGTCATCATCAAGGTAGCAGTTTCTAAGACGCTAAATTTAGTGCCGATGGGTTTGTATTGCATAATTCCAGATTCGCCAACCTTTAAATCACGCCGCATCACTAATTTATCGGTGAGTTTAATTCTACCTGCATCTATTTCTTGGAAAAGAGCCACTAATAAGGGAAATTTGATTGTACTGGCAGCAGCAAATCTTTTTTCGCCATTAATATCTATATAATTACCTGTAGATAAATCTAAGAAAAATATTCCCGGATTCAATGTTTTATAACTTGCTAACAAACTGCGAATCTGAGAAGTGATACCAACCATCTCTCAGGGCAAACGCATCTAAAGTATAAGAATCCTTTAATAGCAAGGGTTTCGGCGTTTTTAAATTTAGCCTATTTTTTCGTCAATATCCTTGTTCAGCAAGGGTTTCAGAAATACCGTGCGTTCGCCCTGAACCATCTCTTGACCAAGATTCACAACTCCCGCAAATGTAGATGCATCTGTGGATTTGATGGCAATATCTTCTCTGTTTTCTCCCACAATGGGATTACTTTGGCGATTAAATGAATTGAATTTGAAAATCCAATGAGAACGGGAATCTCCTTTAATTGATATATTTTGGGAAGTAACATCATAACCAGGAGCTAACTCGACAACAAAACGAGTGGTTTGAGAGTCTGGTTTGCCGAGGCGAATTTCTTTCACCGCCTTACCAAAACTTTGTTTGACAGTATCGGAATTAAAATTAGTTCCAGGTAAGTCAATCACCAATCGATTCGGATTATCTAATAAAAAGGCTTTTGGTTCTATTCCCGAAGTGGTAGTTAAGTCTAATTGATTTTGGCTAGAATCATAGTACCAAGACTGTAATTGTGAGGCTTTAGCTTGTCCTGCAACTAAAACCAAACTGCTTAAACCAATCGCCAGTAGATGTGATTTCATGTTGTAAATGTGGGTGTGCAAGTAAGGAGCAACTAATCAGGTTTACTTAGATTGTTTTCTGATGACTGTGCTGAACTTCCGGAGAAAAAGTCATAAATCCCGGTGAGTTATTTTTACCAGATGATATTTGGGATTAGATAAGCACGATAAATCATCATTACTTATTAAAAGTAATCAAAGTTGAGTTTTATTTGTGGTGTGAGTTGACAACAACAGAAATTGTTAATCTAGCCCAAGGACGAGCGAAGGATTAATTATGTTTCCAACTTATATTTTGTAGAGAGAGAAAGTAAAACTTATTCACTAAAACCCTAATACATATAGATTTCGCGTAGGGGCACAGCATTGCCCATTAGTGTCAACTTAACGTAAAACTTTTGTTAAGACGTGATATTGAGTTCCTTCACTTACGGTTACTCACCGCGTCACCCCACCCCGGTTTTGTCTAAAGCCAAAACCGCCCCTCCCCGATGCCTTGGGGCTACGGTGTACACACAAGTCGGAAATAGCTGATTAACCAGGGTTTTACCC
>NZ_CAXTTT010000031.1:0-62031 GCF_964247315.1 uncultured Nostoc sp. | reverse complement strand
TCCCCACTCCCCTAACTAATCATGAAATTCGGTGTTGTTGTTTTTCCCGGTTCTAATTGCGATCGCGATGTTGCTTATGTAACCAGAGATTTACTGGGACAACCAACTCGCATGGTTTGGCATCAAGAAACAGATATTGCTGATTTAGATGTCGTTATTATTCCTGGTGGCTTTAGTTACGGCGATTATTTGCGCTGTGGTGCGATCGCACGTTTTTCACCCGTGATGCAACAGGTTGTGGAACACGCCCAAAAGGGTAAGCTTGTCCTCGGTATTTGCAATGGTTTTCAGGTATTAACTGAAGCTGGACTTTTGCCAGGGGTGTTAACCAGAAATCGAGATTTGCATTTTATTTGCGATCGCGTACCCTTGAAAGTTGAGCGTACCAATTTTTTATGGACACAAGCTTATAACAGTAGTGAAGTTATCACTTTGCCCATTGCCCACGGAGAGGGACGATTCTACGCTGATGCAGCCACTCTTGCAGAAATTGAAGATAATGGGCAAGTCGTATTTCGCTATGAAGGGGAGAATCCCAACGGTTCACTGAACAACATTGCCGGGATTTGCGATCGCCGGGGCAATGTATTGGGAATGATGCCGCATCCAGAAAGAGCGTCAGACGCAATACTGGGAGGTAGTGATGGCTTGAGGTTGTTTCAAGGCTTATTAGAGCAAGTAGCGGCATTAGCGTAAAGCAAATAAGTTGAGCGTTTTGCGATCGCTGTCTGAAAGATAGATCAACATTTTTATACAGACAGCGATTTATTTTTTTAGTCGGAACTTTGAAACATTTTTGATACCATTTCACAACGTATTAGTAAGGGTTTGGGACTAGTAATGCCTGCAACGGGCTATTCGGCGTCGCATCTAAGATTGTGGTAGAAAAACATTAGGGTAAAATTATTTGCTAATCTGAGTTAAACAGAGGAACAGAATTTGTAATTGCTCGATTTTTCATCCTTAAGCTAGTTGTTGTTAGAATTTTATTCGTTAATTATTAGGTCACGTGTTCTAATCTTTTAGTAGACTTACAAAAGTCCGCGTACACAAAAAACTTCAAGCCAGTTTTGGCAAGTTTTTGAGAACAAACAGAGAAATAAACTTATGGGACTTTTCGATCAAATTCTTGGTGCTGTCGCTAATCCCAATCAACAGGGGAGTTGAGGTCAAATAGGAAGTATTGTCAATAGTGTCCAGCAGTTGAGCGATCGCACAGGCGCAGACCCTTCTACTATCCAATCAGTTTTATCAATTGTCGGTGGTCAAGTGCGTTCTGTTTTACAAGACAAACAAGCCACAGATGGTAATGAAGCTACACAAAATTTAGTTAGTCAATATGCTGGTACTTCTCCCAACCCTCAAGCCGTCAATTCGTTGTTTTCTCCTCAGATACAACAGCAAGTAGCTGAAGTTGCTGCCCAGCGCACTGGGTTAGATGCTGGTATCGTTCAACAATTGCTGCCTTTGGCAGTACCTTTGGTGCTAAAATTTTTGCAATCAGGTGCCAATGCTCAAAATCCCCAAGCTGGCGGAAATCCTGTACTAAATTCCTTCTTGGATGCAGATGGTGATGGTGATGTCGATATCGCTGATGCTATCCAAATGGCTAGTCGATACATGAGACAGTAATACTTTTCCCTATTTCTTTTCCGATAAACCAGACATTAGTAATCATACCTTGCTAGATTTTTAGTTAAGACATAGGCTGAAAACATAAATTGCAAATATAAATCAGACAGTCTATGTCTAAATTTTTTGAATGTATTACTGAAGAACTGCAAGACTTTATTGCTGCCCAACACCTATTCTTTGTTGGCTCTGCACCTTTGAGTCCTACGGGTCATGTTAACCTGTCTCCTAAAGGTCAGGACTGCTTTCGCATTCTCTCTCCCAACCGAGTAGGTTATGTAGACCTCACAGGTAGTGGTAACGAAACATCCGCCCATTTGCAAGAAAATGGGCGGATAACCTTCATGTTTTGTGCCTTTCAAGAACCTGCGTGTATCTTGCGTCTTTACGGTCAAGGAACCACGATTTTACCGAGTTCTCCAGAGTGGGACTCGTTGTATTCTCTGTTTTTGCCGATACCTGGAACTCGTCAAATTATCGTCGCTGACATTGAAAAAATCCAAACTTCCTGTGGTTTTGGCGTACCACTCTATGAATATCAAGGTCAACGCCAGACTCTAGTAAACTGGGCTAGTAAAAAAGGTGAAGAGGGAGTTCGAGAATTTCAACAGCAGAGAAATATTGTCAGCATAGACGGTTTAGTAACACCACTGAGTAAATTACCCTAACTTTGCCTAATGGATTATTCTATTCATCTATATATTAGATGTAGGGGCAATTATTAGCGATCAAAGTAAAGGAGTCAGCAATCGAGAGACTCTTACAGCTAACTTGAACCAAAAAGGTTTTTTATCGTACTCATTAAGATCGACAGCAACACAGACAGCTAAATCATCCTCTAACATTTTTTTCACACTTTGAACAAACCCAGGCTCAGTAACAAAACCCATAACTTCAAAATTTAGGTAAAAAGAGCGATTATCTAAGTTAACAGTTCCTACCCCTGCTATATTCTCATCAATGACTATAATTTTCTGATGCATAAACCCATTTTTGTAACGATACAACTTGATACCAATTCTTTCCATTTCGGTGTAGTAAGAGAAGGAACATAAATAAACAAATAAATGATCGGGTCGATTTGGTAAGAGAATTCGCACATCGACACCTCGCATTGCTGCCAGTTTTAAGGCTGACAATGTTGCTTCATCCGGCACAAAGTATGGACTAGCAATCCAGAGGTGAGTTTGAGCTTGATTGATTAATTCGACGAAAAAAAGCTTACAAGCTGGTAGCGAATCTGCGGGGCCTGTAGGAAGAATGAATGCAGTTTGATTAGTTTCCCGATTAATTTTTACCTCCCAGTTAACTTCGAGAAGTTTTCGAGTTGCCCAATACCAATCTCGCAGAAAGGAGTTTTGTAAGCTTTGTACAGTTGGGCCTTCGAGCATGATATGGGTGTCGCGCCAGGGACTCAAGCGAGGATTTTTTCCTAAATATTCATCACCAATATTCAGTCCACCGATAAATGCTATTTCTCCATCCACCACCAAAATTTTCCGATGATTGCGAAAATTATATTGAAACCGATTACCCTGACCTTGGGTGGTGTTAAATGCACTTACTGCAATTCCATGCTCTTGTAAAGATTGGATATAAGGGCGAGATAATTTTTTTGAACCAATTTCATCGTAGAGAAAGTAGATATTTATTCCTTGCTTGGCTTTAGCAATCAATGCTTCTTTAAACTCATTACCTGCTTGGTCATCGTTAACAGTATAAAATTGAAACAAAATATAATTTCTCGCCGATGCAATCTTTTTCAGCATCGCTTCATAGGTTTGCTGACCATCAATCAGTAATTCAGCAGCATTTCCTGATGTGAAAGAAATTTCTGTAAAAGCCTCCGCTAATGGTTGCAACTTGGCTAGATTATCTGGTGGTGCAACCTGAAATTTAATCAGTTCACTATAAATCGGCTGAATAAGCTTGTAGTGTTGTGTATAGACTGAGCGCAGTGTTTCAGCATATCCATGAAATTTAGTTCTTCCTAAAATCCAATACAATGGAATAGCTAGCCAGGGGAAGGTTATTAAAGAAATGCTCCAGGCAATTGCCCCTTGAGAAGAACGCACATTCATCACTGCATGGGCTGCATGTGCAACTCCTATTATATGAACAACAACTGTAGCTGTGCTAAAAACAGCTAGAACACCAGCATCTACAAGCATCTTAGTTTTTTTGAGTATTGGTATATGTAAATTCTGCCAGCAATGGCTTATGATCGGATGAACAAATTTGGTCTAGCACTTTAGCACTGGCTTTTTTCGCACTGATATCTCGATAAAAGATATGATCTAAAGGGGGTGATAACAGGAAGCGTTTAATTTTCTCCTTCTGATCAGGTGCGAAAATTACAGGTGTTAATCCTAATTGAGTTGTTACTTGATTGAGGATAACTGCTCTTTTTCGACTCCAAGTATTAAAATCTCCTGTAAATATTAGTGGCCCCCGATGTGTAGATAACGCCCGCTCTAATTCATTTAGCTGGATTTTAAATTTATTTAAATCTACAAAATTTATCAGGTGAGTATTAACTGTTAGGAGAGTTGTATTTTGTTCAGATAGCACATACTCAGTAATTAAAGATATTTTAGGAGTTTTAACAATTGGTTCATAATGTTTAGTAGTTATAACTTTTTTGGTAATTGGGTTAATTGTCGAGGCTGTAAAAATTCCTGAATAAGTTTGATGATGAATGTCTACAAAATTAGGAGCAAAACTCCAATTCATTTTCAACCATTTTGCCCATTCTTTTGCCTCTAATTTTAAAGAAAATTCTTGTAAAAATATGAGGTTTGGTTGATAAGCTGCAATTATTTTTGAAAAATCTTCTAACCAGGCGTTATTATAGTTTTGTTTAGCAATATTCCAACTGAGAACTTTAATTGAGTTACTACTAATTTCTGTTTGCAGTGAATTATTTTTATCAATTGTGAGTTCTTGTAAACGAAAAAATCTATAACCCGGAACAAATTTCGTAATTAGAGTGTTTACGTGTTCTTGAATATTAGGCATTACTAATATTAAAATTGATTTATTCTTTAACGCCATTAAACAGTCGTTAAAGAATAATAGCACGTTTGTAAAGCTATAAGCTATGCTCCATAAGCACTACAGCTTTTAAAGCTATTGAACAGTGTCGGGATGGACCGGGCGATTGTCCTTGATAGACCTTACAGTTTACCAGGGTGGCTTAAGAGAGCGATCGCAATCCTAAATGATTTGTCAGAAAATTCACCCCCAGCTAACGCCGTCCTCCCAAAGTATCCGGGGGACTACAGAAGGGTCATAACTATTTCAAATTATCAATCTCTAAAAAAGAATGTAGAGACGTAGCATTGCTATGTCTCTATACAAGAGTTTTAGATAATGCATATTTAATTTTTGAAAACATCTAGTAGGAATATTCTTTTGATTGGTATCTAGAATTGAAGTTCTTTTTATTTGCTATTTCACTAAAACTTGTATTGGGAGATAATTTCTGTCTCACTCTTTGCTGCATTTATCCACTCTTGCATTGCTAGAAGTGCCAAAACTGACTCAATTTTCTCCATCAATATCATTTGTAGGCGTGAGTATTATAATACCCGTTCTACTATAATATCTGACCATCTAAGCGACATAATTTTAGTTTATTCATAATCTTTGCACCTATTCTTTCATAAAAATTGATTCCACGCTCGTTAGACACAGCTACAGTCCAATCAATTCTGCCACAACCTTTTTCTTTGCCAATCTGGCGCAAGCGTAGCATGAGTGCTTGACCAACTTGGTGGCTTCGATATTCAGCTTTGACATATAAATCATCCAGCCAAATTCCAGGTTTTGCTAAAAAAGTTGAATAGATGAAGTGATAAGTTGCTAACCCAATAGTATCCCCATCAACCTCAGCCAAAATAACAAAAGCAAGGGGCTTTTCTCCAAAGAAATCAATTTCTAGCTTTTGAGGATTTGCTTCTAAAGATTCAAGACAACCATCAAATTCGGCTTTCAAATAAATCAATTCCATAATTGCAGGAATATCTTTTTTATTTGCATCTCGAATTAAAATATTTTTACCCTGACTCTTCTCGCTATTTGCTATTTTGCTAAAACTCATATTGGGGAATAATTTCTGTCTCATTATTTGCTGCATTTATCCACTCTTGCATTGCTGGAAGTGCCAGAACTGACTCCACATAACTTCTAGAAACAGTATCTAACTGCACATCATAGGTAATAAACCGCAGGACAACTGGAGCAAAAAACGCATCGGCAATCGTGAAATTACCAAATAAAAAGTTGCCACCAGCCCCAAACTTTTGACGCGATTCTTGCCAGATACTGGTAATGCGGTCAATGTCTTGTTGTACAACTGATGTTAAACCTTTACCAGGATATTTAGTACGGCAGTTCATCGGCATATTCTGACGCAACTTTTGAAATCTTGAGTGCATTTCTGCACTGATAGAACGGGCTAATGCTCTTGCAGCTTTATCCTCTGGCCACCATTGCAGATTTGGAAATGTTTCCGCTAGATATTCACAAATAGCGAGAGAATCCCATACTGTTTGTGTATCGTGCAATAACACAGGTACTTTTCCTGATGACGAGTATTGCCGAATCTTTGATGAAAAATCTGGGTTGTTGTAGAGAGGAATCAGAATTTCATTGAATTCCAAACCGAGTTGCTTCATCGCTAACCAAGGACGAAGCGACCAAGATGAATAATTTTTGTTGCCGATTACCAAAGTAAGTTGCGTCATATTTTTAATACCGATAAAGTTGTTCAATCCACATACATACATCAGTTTCGGAACCTGATGAGAAAGATTTTCTGGTCACAGGATCATAAGCTTGCCAATAGATATTACCGTAGCGGTCAACCTTTTGCCAAACTTGTAATTCATGAGGATCTGCTAGGAGTTTTTTGACAAAACTTTTCCAAATCATATACAGAGATTTCCAAAAGTTTGAGTGAATTTTTTTCTGTAATGACGGACTACAATTTATTTTTATATCTTCTGTTGATAGACACCTAATGTCATTATTCATAAAATTATTTCTGAAAGCTGCTAAGTAAATAAAACAGTAACAACATCTCAGTTAGAAATCAAATCATAGCTTGCATGGATTCTATAAATGGAATTTATAGATATGAAAAATCATTAATACAACCTTTTTGCCACAATAAAGTCAGGATATGTATGCCCTTGTTCTCATCAATTGCCTATGAAACTCTCCCAACTTCGAGCCATAGTTGCAGTAGCAGATTGTGGTAACTTTAGTGAGGCAGCTTTAGAATTGCAGCTTTCCCAACCTGCAATTAGTCATGCCATTGCCACCCTAGAAGAAGAATTGGGTGTGCCATTATTTGCCAGAGGTCGTCACGGTGCTGTGCTGACACCTGCTGGAGAGCGCATTTTGTATCATGCGCGTCAAGCAATGCAGCATCTCAAGATGATGCAACACGAAGCAAACCTGCATAAAGGTTTACACGGCGGTCATGTGCGAATTGCGGCTTTTCGGAGCGTCGCTACTCATCTATTACCAAAAGCGATCGCCCAATTTCACAATCAATTCCCAGAAATTGCTGTCACAATCATAGAGTGTGCTGCTTTCACGGATGTAGAGCAGTGTTTGCATGACGGACGTGCCGATATTGGTATTACCTGTCTGCCAACTGGTGAAGAATTTGAAACCTGGGAAATTTTTCGGGATGAGTATGTAGCTTTACTACCACCAGATACCAAAATTAGCAGTCCGAAAATTACTTGGGAAGACATAGCAGCCTATCCGCCGGTTTTGCTTCCTTGTACACCTTGCGGACGCATTCTTCACAACCACCTTAAGACTTTAGCAATTCCAATCAATACTGCTACCGACATTCAAGAAGATTCCACAGTCGTTAGTATGGTGAATCAAGGACTGAGAGCAGCTATTATGCCTCATTTAGCAGCTGTACCCATTCCCCCAAAAGTGCAGGTATACAGTTTACCTGCACCACTCGAAAGAGTAATTGCAACGGCAATTTTATCTAATGCTCTACAAGTGCCTGCGGTATTTACCTTTTTGGAGATGTTGAGTAAATTTGATTTTTATAGTTTAGCTAAATTCACTTATTGATTGCATACGAATTACGAATTACGAATTACGAATTAGTAATTAGTTAAACCGATGCCTCCTTTAGCGAATTCTTCAACGGTTTTTTGTGAGAATTCATGAGTTGCGATCGCCTGCAACATTGCCAGTGGTAAAGTTAAATGATCCGCCCCCGCTTGCAACGATGCGGCTGCTTCTTCAGGAGATTTGATACTAGCTGCCAAGATTTCCATATCACTACCTTTGAGTACGCTAGCCATATCCCGCACTAAGGCAATACCATCACCTAACAATCGGGTAGCTCGATTTACATAAGCTATGGCAATTTTAGCTCCTGCTTCTCGTGCTACTGCTGCCTGTGCTGCACTATAAATCGCTGTCACCGAACAGGTAATCTCTGGCGATAGACTTGCCACCACTTCAAACCCTAACGGTGTTGCGGGAATCTTCAAAATTGTTTGCGAACCAATAATCTCGAAAGCTTTTTTACCTTCAGCTAGCATTCCAGCTTTATCGGATGCCATAATTTGATAGTATAACGGGCCATTTGTCAAGGCAACCAACTTTTTGAGCGTGGTTTCTGGTGGAGTATCGCTTTGAGATAACAGTGTGGGATTTGTTGTAATACCTTTTACCCATCCCCAAAGCTTAACAACTTCAGCTTCCGATGCGATCGCTGAGTCTAGATATAGTGCCATACTTAATTCCTCACTTTTTCTTACCTGCATTTCTCCTGCTACACACCCTACATCGTCCAGAAGTTCCGCACTCATCTTTCTGCCGATCCCTCTATCAGATAAGCATTTTACCTGTTTATCTATGCTTTTTTAAATACCTACCCTTGAAAACCACCATTCATTCCCCTTTGCTTAAGAAATGCATCAAATGTAAACCTATCCGGTAGCGAAGTTTGTGCGCCTGGTTTTGTCGCTGTCAAAGCACCTGCTGCTGCACCCCAAATAACTGCTTGATGTAAGGAAAGTCCTTCAAAAAGTGCCGCCGCTAAACCACCATTGAAAGCATCGCCTGCGGCTACTGTATCAACTGCATGAACTGAAAACGCGGGTACAAAAAACTTTTCTTCAGCAGTCGCACAAAAAACACCCTTAGCACCCAGTTTGACGATCGCACATTTCACACCCCGTTGCAATAAAATCGCAGCGGCTTTAGCTGCTTGTTCCTCTCCATTTACAGGAAAACCAAC
The DNA here is from genome assembly GCF_964247315.1 of uncultured Nostoc sp. Classification (GTDB taxonomy): domain Bacteria; phylum Cyanobacteriota; class Cyanobacteriia; order Cyanobacteriales; family Nostocaceae; genus Nostoc. The sequence goes on along the minus strand of NZ_CAXTTT010000031.1, from coordinate 53,111 downwards.
CAACTGCGCTGCTTCAACTTCATTCGGTGTAATAATGTCTACCAATGGATACAATTCATCTGGTAAATTAGATTGTGCGGGTGCGGGGTCAAAAATTACTTTTATGTTTCTACGTCGTGCCACTTGAGCAGCAGCAATCACGGCAGTAATAGGAATTTCTAGTTGTAAAAGTAGTGCTGTAGCTGTTGGTAAAAAGTAGGATAATCGCTCTACATCTTCTTGATTGACGCGCCCATTTGCACCAGGAATGACGACTATTTGATTTTCACCAGTCTGACTCACGGTGATAATAGCGACTCCAGAACTAACAGTTTCATCCACAAAAATGTTATCAGTCTGTACACCAGATGCTTGCAAATTGTTAACAAGTTCCTTACCAAAATCGTCTGCACCTACACGCCCCACTATCTGGGTAGGAATGCCCAATTTTGCTAATGCTACGGCTTGATTGGCTCCTTTCCCTCCCGAAACTTTAAAAAAGTCTTCTCCTAGCAACGTTTCTCCTGCAACTGGCAACCGGGGTATTGTTGCTACCAAATCTATATTTATGCTGCCGAAGACGATAATACTCATAATGCTGATTTTAAAGTTATTTTGATTGATATTACAGGATGCCAGTAACGCAATATCATCACATCTCGCATATTGACAACTACTCAACCCAGTTTTCTAATAGGAGCGTAGGAATACGAGAAAACTCTCGCACATTATTGGTGACTAGGGTAACTCCTAAACTCAGCGCATGAGAAGCAATCAGCATATCCATTGCACCAATAATAAGTCCTCTACTTTCGAGATCACTTCTGATGCTGCCGTAAATCGTTGCAGATGATTGATTGAATTCGACAATTTCTAGAGGTAGCAGAAATTGCATTAGGGCGATGCGGTTTTTCTCTTGCTGTTGGCTTTTAGCAACTCCATATTCGAGTTCGGCAATGGTGATGGAGGAGATACCGACATCAGAAATGCTAAGGGTTTGGAATTTATCCAGTACTTTTTGGGGTTTTTGCTTGATGAGGTAAATACAGATGTTGGTATCAAGCAGGTATCGCATTTAAAAGCTCTCCCTGGTGTCGAGGAGTGGCTGAACTCTGGTAGTCATGAAGTCATCAGAAAAATTGTCTAGACTCTCTATTAGGGATTCCCAAGGGTTGTCTTTGGCAATCAGGACAATGGCGTTACCAATTTTTTTGATGTAAACTTCAGTCCCAGTAAGTTGAAAGTCTTCGGGCAAAATAACGATTTGGTGAGTGCCATCAGTGGTGAGTTTAGCAGTGTTCATGGTGTTATTGTCCTGAAATTAGCTAATATTTCTGGTCTGGTTAGCACGAAATTTGATAAATGCAATTCTGAAACTTGCTTGAGTAGCTCATTGTTAAACCGAATCTATGGAAATCCTAGCAGTCCTGCCAAGGAATATGATGGTGACGAAAGGATCAATATGGTAAAGGCGATCGCCTATGGCCAGTTATTTCTTGCCGAAAGTGATCGCAAACTGCATAAATATCGCCCTTTCTCAGGAACTTGCACGAAATTGCGATCGCATTGGAGACACGCTCAAAATTTTACCTATTTGTAAAAACTGGAGTGATATTTGCGGTGACAGTGACATATCGCCTTAGCAGTTCTGCCAAAGAATGTGACGGTGGTGAAGGGTTCTACGTGCTAAAGGCGATCGCATCTTTAAGACTGTTAGGTTAGGTGGTTTATTATATCGCTTTAGCATTACTTCCATTGTTCCAGTATTGACTTTTATTGAGTAGGTATACAATAACGAGCAACCCCACAAAAGGCTCACCTACCTTTAAAGACCTAGTCCTACTGATAAGTTGATATGCATTAACAAGACATTTCAGCGTGTCTTATGTTAGTAATAAGTAACTATACCCAGCTAGTGCTTTTCATTACTCCAAAATGCCTTTTCTACAAGACTTCACTGCTAATCTAGTTTTGGTTTCTTGTGCCAAGTCTGTTGGCAAAGATTTTGAAAGACAAAAAGTTAATCCAAAAAACATTGAAACGTTTTTGCGTCACTTACGACTGATAATTCCCTATTTCTGTCGCCATCCCCAAGGCATCATTGAAGAGCTAGAGAATTTGAAAGAAGACGGGTTAGAGTCAGTTCTTAAAGACCTTCACCAAATGACACAAGGTAGTGTGCAGGTATGGAATGGCACTATAGGCGAAGCAATAGCCTCTTCTTATATATTAGGTTGTACGGATTACAAGATTCCCGTTTTTAAGCTTCGTTTTGCCACTAATAGAAAAATGGCAATGCATGGTGATGATGTACTGGGGCTAAAGTTCAATGCTGATGGAATACCACAAGCATTACTGGTCACAGAAGTTAAAAATTACGGTAGCAATCCGAAAGAAGCTGTTAAAAAGGCTAGTGAGGGTTTGCTTAAAGTTCAGGAAGGTTCAGTTACACTTCTGGATTTTATCATCAATGTTCTTAGAGGGGCTGGACGATACAACGAGGCAAAACTGGTTAAGAGATTTAATGATACCTATACTTATTCATACCGTACAGAATATCTTGCGGTTGTTGTGACTGAGCAAGAAAAATGGAAAGAACAATATTTTGATGCTGTTGTCGAAGGTATTACAACTCCTTTGACTGTTAACGCATTTCTGATTCCAAACTGGATAGCTTATCAGAAAAATTTAGTTGCTATTCAGCAAAATGGAGAACCTTCAAGATTATCATTTCCTTCTATTGAGATTGATGAGCTAAAAGATGTTGTAAAGTTACTGAGTAACTCTAATTTTAAAAATGAATATAACCAACTAGCCTCAGAAGCATTAACAGTCGATCTTAGGAATGAGCAAAGAAAGTTTATTTCTTATAAATATGACCCTATTAAACTAGAAAAAGCAGCTAATTTTCTAGCATTAACAGGCTATAATCTTTTGATGGATGGTTCTGAAGAAGCAGAAAAGGTACTCAAGGAATCCGCTGTTATTCATGAGAGATTGGCGATTCTTAGAATTGAAGATGACCAAGCTTATAGTGCTGTAGAAAATATTGTTACAAGTGCATTATTATACAGTATTGCAGGATATAATGCCAACGCCAAAGTCTTAGTATCAAAAATTCTACATCGACAAGATATTAAAGATGTCTTACTGTCGAATACTCCAAGAATTTTGCTGACTTATCTACTAACTGGTGAAATAAGCCAATTACAAGATGCTCTGGCACAGTTCTTTTTTAAATTCGCTCAGAAGGAATTAGAATCACCTGATTATCCATTGGAAGAAGAAGAATGGATGGATTTAGTGTCCGCTAAAATTGCTGATATCGGTGACTGGCTAACAGCAAAAGCCTTCGCAAATTTTACTCAATACCTGCGTACAGGAAATGAATCACATCAGACAGAAATTCTTAAGCTGACAATAGCGGCAGGTAAACAATATGCAACGGTCAGTGATTATCACTCCTACGTTTTGCTTAACTCTATAGGCAAGTATTTGCAAAGTTTAATCGACCATTCAACACAAAGGCTTGTCAGTCCTCATGTTCCTGATATGAATGCCGAATGGAAGCTTTACCTGCGCTTCCTTTGTACTCTTGGTAAATTTCCCATGATGTCAATGTGGAAATCGCAGCAGAAAGCTTTGCATGAAGGTTTGTTGACGGATAAATCCCTTGTTATTGCCATGCCAACAAGTGCAGGTAAAACCAAAACTGTTGAGCTGGCAATTTACCGTTCGCTCAAAGATAAACCGGATAAAGTCTGTGCTTACGTTGTTCCAACCAAAGCTTTGGCGTATGAGGTGGAAAGCAACCTGTCCATAAGCTTATCCCGTGTCAATATAGCTGTTTCTATCCTTTATGGTGGATATGATTTCAGTCAATTGGAAGAGGATATTTTACAAGATAATCAGGTGTTTGTTCTAACTCCTGAAAAATTGGATTTGCTTACCCGCAATAGCGAGGAATTCAAAAGTAAGCTTGCACTGATTATCATTGATGAGGCGCATGATTCTGCTGCCGCAAATCCTAGAAGTCTTCGGCAGGAGTTAATTTACTCAAGATTGCTGACTATTGCAGAAAAGAATCACGCCAGAGTGATTGGCATTTCAGCGGTTATTAACAATGCTAGTGATTTCGCCAAGTGGCTTTCTGGAAACGAAAACAATGTTGTCAAAATAGATTGGCGACCTACAAAGCAACGGTTGGGCTTTTTTGAATGGAGCCGAAGCAAAAGAGCAACAGTTTGTTATTTGCCCCAAACGGGTGATTATCCATCCGATAACTTCTTCGTGCCATTGCCTTTCTTGAAACCTACAATTCCTATGAAGAATAGAAATGGCAAATTTTACCGAGTATACGTTGAGGTCGCAGCACGACTGGCTATATATTATACGCAAACTGGCTCTACCTTGGTTTTTACAACAACCAAACCAATCGTTGAAGCCATTGCTGAGTGTTTAATCTCGCTTTTGCAAAAACAGCTTTTAGCGGTTTCACCAGAAATGCAACAAATTGCAGATGAATGTGGTGAACTACTTGGCTCTGAACATTTACTTGTGAAAGCTATTGCACTCGGATTTTGTTATCACCATGCTGAACTCCCTAATGTTGTTAGGCGGCGTATAGAGAATGCAGTGCGCGACAATATCATTCCACTTATTGTCTCTACAACCACTTTGTCACAAGGCGTTAATCTGCCAATCAAGAATGTAATCGTCCATTCCTTATCAATGGACAACACGATTAGCATGGCTCAGTACGCTAATGCGGTTGGACGAGCAGGGCGAGCAGGTTGTGAAACAGAAGGTCACATTATCTTTTGTGACAGCAAGGATTTGGAACGAGTTCGCCAGGAAGCGCCGACAGAAGTATCAGAAAGTTTTATTGTTTCAGGTATAAGGCATTTGGCACAATCAAGGTTATTGTCGCTTGAGACAACTCAGGATTTCCTCTCTCTATGGTCATTAGCTTCAACAAGCCAGTTCAGAAAGGCTGGCAATGACTATGAACACTGGACAAAGCAAAAGCAAACTCTAGCAAGCAAGAACCAGACTGAAATTTTATCCTATCTGGATTCACAGCTTTTGGCATGGATTCTAGAATCCTGTCTTGATGAAGTTGATGAGGAAAAGGTCGAATTTATTTTTAAGAAACTGCTGTGTCATGTACAGTCTCTAGATATTGAGGACGTATTACTTGAATTCAAGAATGCACTAAAGGCAAGAATAATTTTGCTAAAAAATGAAGTAACGGATATCCAACAGCGTAAGTTGTTTAATCTTACTGGGTTAAGCGTAGGTAGTAATCAAGTGATAACAGCCTATGCACAAAAACTTGTTGGAGAAATTGACAATTACACTGCCGTAAGTGATTTGCCCATAACGTTTTGGCAGGAGTCTTATAATGTGTTCAAAAAAATTCCGGAACTGACAGAAAGTTTAAAGCTTGACAGTATTGAACCACTGATAGAGTGGCTTCAGGGTAAAGATTATAAAGAATTAGCAGATTTATATTTCGAGGGTAAAACAGAAACTGTCGTCAAAAAACTGGAAAAAGTGACTCATGCTTTTGCTTGGGGATTTAACTCACTAATCAGGCATCTTGGATTTTATTTGAACAATCAAAAAATCCCTAGCGTTTTTAATAGTCTCACCTCGTTTGTGACTCATGGCGTGTCAACTACAGCAGCAGTTTATGCAATCAGCTTAGGTGTTCATGATCGTCAGATTGCTATTACTTTAAGCAACGCTTATCAGACGCTTTATCCTCAAACAGAATATCCAATTTTTAAAGAATGGCTGTTCAATCTAGACTTTGGACAATGGGTTGCACTGCTTAAACCATCTAGCGAAAGCAGTCGAAAAATCGAAGAATGTTTTGATAATGTCCAACAGAAACAGCGAACATTGCAAACGAATCAAAAAGTTTTTGATTGCACATTCATTGATGTTGGCAAGTCTTTCAAGCTAGATGATTCAATTAAGCTAGACGAACTGCTTGTTGTTGGGTTTAACGATCATTTGTGGCTCGTAACCTACGATTATCAAAAATATTGGCAGCTTTGTGGAGAAAATGTTGATAAACTAAAGCGATTTAATCGACAAATGCAAGATTTGATTTTGCAAAAGATTGATGTACAACAGGCGACAGTCACAATTTCAGTACATTAGGAGCCATTTTAAAACATACATAAGCTTATGTCATGTAACATAATCTCAAATGATGTTGGTATCAATCAAAACTCTCATTAAAGATATTTCTCCACCCGACGCTCTTCTAGCATGAACTCCACTTGTTCATCAGTCGGCGCTGGCTGGTCGGTCTTCAATAAACCTTTCATCTGCTTGATGATGCGCGATCGCTCAGGTGATTGGGTTGGAACATCTTGCAAGGATTCAATAATCGCACGGACGAGTTCAAGGCAATCGCTTACTGGCAGTTGACGGGCTTGCTCTTTAAGCTCTTGCAGGGACATAGAAAACACTCCGACAAATGCTGTATCTCAATTTTAGTATGAGCGATCAACGCTTAACTAAAGATAAATCCGGTGTTAACCTCTGCAAAACTTGCTTCAACACCATTACCGTCCAATCTATATCAGCTTCGGTAGTATCACGCCCCAATGTGATACGAATTCCGCCCAAGGCAGCTTTTTCAGAATAGCCCATCGCTAACAATATCGGGCTAGGGCTAAGTTTACCACTGTGACAAGCAGCACCAGCACTGATACCAATACCAGCAAGGTTTAGCTGTCGTACCAAGGTTTTACCGCTGAGTTTTTTGCCATCGGCGTTTTCTAAACACATACTCACGTGGTGAGGTAAACGATCGCAAATATCCCCTGTAGGAATTAAACCAGGAATCTCAGCTAATTGGGCAAAAGCGCGATCGCGTAATTCAATCAACCGTGGTGTTTCTGTAGCTAATTCTTGCGCTGCTAATTCTGCTGCTACACCAAATCCGGCAATTACGGGTACGGCTTGCGTACCAGAACGCAGTCCCATTTCTTGTCCACCACCACCTAGTAAAGGCATCAATTCCACACCAGGACGCACGTACAATGCCCCTGCACCTTGCGGCCCATATATTTTATGACTGGAAAGGCTAAGTAAGTCTACAGGTAGTTGTTGCACATCTATGGGTAAGCGTCCTGCAACTTGTACTGCATCTGTGTGGAACAAAGCCCCATGCGATGGCTCCGCCCGCCGCAGGCATCGCACAATTTTACCCAGTTCTGCGATCGGTTGCACAGTCCCAACTTCACTTTGACCGTAAATAACGGAAACTAAGGCTGTGTTATGTCGCAACGCCGCTTTTAAATCTGAGGGGTTAACTCTGCCTTTAATATCTACAGACAAACGTGTAACTTCCCAACCCCACATTTCTAGCAACCGTACTGTTTCAGAAATTGCGGAATGTTCAACGCTGGAGATAATAATATGTTGAGGAACAGCATACAACCGAACCACACCCATAATTGCTAGATTATCTGCCTCAGTACCGCCAGAAGTAAAAACGATCGATTCAGGATCGACAGCGTTAATTAAACCAGCAACTTGGACTCTGGCTTGTTCCACAACCGTTGCCGCCCGTTGTCCCCACTCATGTAAGCTGGAAGGATTGCCCCACTGTTGAGTGAGAATTGTTTGCATAACTGCGATCGCTTCTTTTCGAGTCGGAGTAGTGGCGCTGTAATCTAGATAAATTTGCATATAACCGATAATAGTGAAAACACACGTTGGTGATAGACTGCGGATTTGTCAGTATATACAGTTTTAGTGGACAAATCCTAAAAAAAATATCTGTAATTTTACATCTAGTAGTGGATTTTTCCTTTTACTTGGAAACTTATATCTCTACTTAATTCAGAACACAAAATTTTGGGAATGATAAATCTATCCACTCCCAATCCACTTTTAACAGATTACAGTGCAACTTATCTCTAGACAAAGATATTTGTTATCTATCTTTTTACTGATATTCTCCCTCGCTGGTTGTCAACGAGTCCAGTCTTATAATCAGCGTCCAGCACCCTTACCACAAGACCCGTTAATTCAAGTTTACTTTAACCATTCTGAGTCTTCAGAATACCAAGAAGCTTACCGTCAGCAAACTCGCCTTGGGGATGATTTAGAAAAACAGATTGTCGATGCTATTATGCAAGCTAAATCTACAGTAGATGTGGCGGTGCAAGAACTACGTTTACCCAGAGTTGCCCAAGCATTGGTTGATAGACAAAAAGCTGGGGTAAAAGTCAGAATCATTTTAGAAAATACCTATAGCCGACCTTGGAGTAGCTTAACATCTACTGAAATAGGTAAGTTAGATAAAAGAGAACAAGAACGTTACAACGAATTTCGCAAATTTATCGATATTAACCAAGATAATCAACTTAGTCCAGCCGAAATTAATCAAAGAGATGCTTTGATGATTTTGCAGAATGCCAAAATTCCCTGGTTAGACGATCGAGCAGATGGTTCAGCGGGTAGCAGCTTGATGCATCATAAATTTGTGATTGTGGACAATCGTCTTGTAATTATCACTTCAGCTAATTTTACATTAAGTGATACTTCTGGTGATTTTACAAATTCCGGCAGTTTCGGCAATGCCAATAATTTATTGCAGATTGACAGCCCAGAATTAGCATCTTTTTTTACAGAAGAGTTTAACATTATGTGGGGAGACGGGCCGGGAGGTCAACCAGATAGTCGATTTGGTTTAAAAAAACCGCTGCGTTTACCTAAACAAATAACTTTAGGTAATACCAAAATTACTATACAATTTTCGCCTTCTTCTCCAACTCAACCTTGGAGTGATAGTAGTAATGGTTTAATTGGTAAAACTTTGGATTCAGCAAGTAAGTCTATTGACATGGCATTATTTGTCCTTTCTGAACAGCGTATTGCCAATATTTTAGAAAAACGCCATCAACAAAGTGTGCAAATTCGCGCTTTAATTGAACCACAATTCGCTTACCGTCCTTATAGCGAAGCATTAGATATGATGGGGGTTGCTCTGAGTAACAAATGTAAATATGAAATTGACAATCATCTTTGGTCAAATCCAATTACTACTGTAGGTGTACCTGTGTTACCCAAAGGCGATTTATTGCATCACAAATTTGGTGTTATTGATAGCCAAACTGTAATCACAGGTTCTCATAATTGGTCAGATGCTGCCAATAATGGTAACGACGAGACACTTTTGGTGATTGAAAATCCGATAGTTGCTGCCCATTATGTGCGAGAATTTGCTCGTCTTTATGCCAAAGTGAAACCAGGCTTACCACCAGCAATTCAAGAAAAAATTAAATTAGAACAAACACGGTGTACTAAAATAAAAACTTCTTCATCAACTGAGTTACAAGCAATTCAAAAAATAACTAATAAACATCGCAAGTTTAGAAGAATTAGCAACTCTTCCTGGCGTGGCTAAAAAATTAACACAGCGAATAATTATTAGTCGTCAACAGCAAAAATTTATATCTTTACAAGACTTAGAACAAGTTTCAAGAGTGAGTGTTAGAACTGTACAAAAATAGGATAATATCCTAACTTGTTAGGGTAGCACAGCTGTGCTACCCTACTACGATAATCTGTGTTCTACCTAATTAAAAAGATGTAATATTACACAAATGCAATATTTAAAAGCGATCGCTAGCTAAATCAACTAAACCGCGAAAATGCCCATTCTGAGAAAATCGTTCTGCTATTATTTGTTGATAAACTGCCTCATAGCCATCAGTCATGTGTTCAACGCTGAAAAGGTTTTCGACATACTGACGACAAGCATAGCGGTCTAACTCTATGACGCGATCAATGGCACTAATACACTCTTGAATATTATTGCAGAGAAAACCCGTCTTGCCGTGGGAAATTACCTCTTCAGTAGACCCCAATTTCATTGCAATGACTGGCGTACCTGAAGCCATGGACTCTACCATCACCAATCCAAAGGGTTCCCGCCAAGTAATCGGAAATAAAGTTGCTACTGCACCACCCATTAGAGCATTTTTTTGAGTATGGTTGGCTTCACCCAGATACTCAATTTGCTCTCCGTCAATGTGCGGTTTAATTTCCTTCTCAAAGTATTCTACATCAACAACATCTATCTTACCTGCCATTTTTAAATGCCAACCAGTTTCTTTGGCAATTTCTATAGCTAAGTGCGCTCCCTTCTCTGGAGAAATCCGACCTAAAAATGCTAAGTAAGGAGGATCTTCTGGTTGGGAGTGAAACTCATAACTGCTGACATCAATCCCGTTGTAAACCGTCGCTACATAGTTCAATCCTAACCTTGGTTCTCGTTGTGCATCAGAGATATTGACGTAGGGTTGTTTTTTACCAAAATTAAACATCTTTTCGTTATCAGGGGTAAAAATACCGTGCAACGTGTGAATCGTAGGAGTTTTTACCAAATTTGCGTAAGCCAGCGCCCCATATCCGATATGGGAGTGAATAATATCAAACTCTTCTGCACGTTCGTACAGCGAAGCGAGATTCAGCATCTCGTAAATACCGTAATCTTTAATAGTAGGATCGAGTCTGAGAGCGCGGGGATGAACTGAAGTTAGTTTTGCCAGACTAATAGAATCTCCCGATGCAAATAAAGTTACTTCGTGTCCGCGCCGGACTAATTCATCGGTCAGTAACCCTACTACTAACTCTATGCCACCATAAGCTGGAGGCGGAACTCTCTCCCACAGCGGCGCTAATTGAGCAATTTTCATCATAAACCTCCTAAAAAATAAAAATTGAATTAGAAGTTTTTTATTTCTGTTGTTTGAGTGCTTGTAATTGATTCACTTGGCATGAGTTAAGTAGCTTCAGATCCTAAACTACTTAACAATTTCTTTTAAATCTTATGCTATTACTTCTAGAGTTTTTGTCTATCCTAGTACGGAAATTACCCACTCCTAAAGAGGTAAATACACTCTGGTTATTAATTTTTTGGTGATTTGGTGCAATATTAAATATAGATTTTGCTGACAAACATAAATTTCATAGAATCGTCATATTCTCAGCTAAATACTGATATTTTGCGAAAAATCTCTGCTATCGCCTGTCGAATATCTAATTTACAAATGTTAATTAAAGAATAAATCGTGTAGAGAGTTTTTAGGCGGCTTTCCGTACTCTCAAGAATAATCTGGAGCCGTCCAGAGGATAAACTTTCGTAAAGTAGATAGTTGGAAATCAAAAGCAGCAATTTTTCTTATAAGTTCTATCCAAGTTTTTAAAGGTAACAATTAACTATTAGACATTTTCAAAAATTAAATATACGTTATCTAAAACCCTTGTAGAAACATAGCAGTGCTACATCTGTTTTTCACTAGATGTCTAGAACACCGATTCATTAATAAAACACAAGACTGATAAGGTCTGTTTTAGCATCTTTTACAACCAAATATTCCTTGTTGCAACCCAACAAAACCTCGTTTTTTCGTCATGATTCTGATTAGTGAATCGGTGTTCTAGGGTGGAAATTGACCTACCTTATAACAAGGGGCTTAAGTCTCTTATATGATTAATTGAGATACTATTCGATTCTTTGCTAGTCAAAAAGGAGAGAAGATAGTTAAATCATTGACTTTTTAGATTAAATATGATATTTTATATTGCTATCAAGAAAAATCATATATAAACGTGAATATCTCTCCATCTCTCAAAAAACCGCGTGTCTCATGGCAGGCGGTTTTCTCACTATTGATATTTGTGTTCATGTACCTGCCCATACTGGTACTTGGCTTTTATAGCTTCAATCAGTCGCCCTACAGTGCAACTTGGCAAGGATTTACTTTCGATTGGTATCGCAAGTTATTCAGTGACGATCGCATCTTATCGGCTTTGCAAAACAGTATGATAGTTGCTAGTTGTGCCGTGGCAATTTCCGCAGTGCTGGGAACCTTGATGGCGGTTGGGTTGGCGCGTTACGAATTTCCTGGAAAAAAATTGTATCGTGGTATTGCTTACCTACCATTGATTATTCCCGATATTGCGATCGCAGTGGCTACCCTAGTATGTCTAGCAGCCTTTGCGATACCTTTGAGTTTGTGGACGATAGTTGCAGCCCATATCGTGTTTTGTCTAGCTTATGTCGGACTTGTGGTTGCTTCCCGACTAACTAATTTAGATCCCCACTTAGAAGAAGCAGCACTAGATTTAGGCGCGACACCAACCCAAGCTTTTATCAAAGTATTGTTACCTCAATTAATGCCTGGGATTATCGCTGGTTGTCTGTTGGCTTTTGTCCTGAGCTTAGATGACTTTCTCATTGCCAGTTTTACTGCTGGTAGCGGTTCTAACACCCTGCCAATGGAAATTTTTAGCCGCATAAGAACCGGAGTTAAACCTGATATTAATGCTCTGAGTGTGATGTTAATTTCAGTATCTGCGATCGTTGCACTTGTAGCTGAATTAATTCGTGCTTCTGGAGAGAATAAAACTTTTAAATAAGAGTCGCAATTTGCAATAAAAGTTATGGGTAGGTGATTTCGTTCTTCGTGAACTTTTTTAGATAGCGAACAACAGTTATATTAAAATTTAGGGTGCATTACAGCAAGCCTAACGCTCCAATATTATGGCAATGTGCCACACTTTCTGCTAACACAACGTCATAGTATAAATAAGTAATACCAAATGTAAAAAAGAATGCGACAAATACACCATTTGTAGAGACGCGATTCATCGCGTCTTAACCCAAGTATGTGTTGCAATCATTAATTGAATTGGTATAAATAAATATAATTTATTCATCCTTATGCCCTCGTGTAAAAGATAGTTTTAAACACATGAATAAACTTCCGTGTTCGCTTCTCTACACAACTGTTTTCAATTAGATAATATTGGGGCTAACTTTGGAGAAGATGCTATTTCCCCCTCATTATGCAAATCTGCCAAAATCCCAATTGCTCAAATCCATTCAACTCTGATAGCAATAAATTTTGCGTGAGTTGCGGACAAAGCAACTTTGGCAAACTTCTCAGAAACCGTTACCGCGTATTAAGACTCTTAGGTGAAGGTGGATTTAGTAGAACTTATGCTACAGAAGATGTAGATAGACTAAACGCCCCTTGCGTCATCAAGCAATTTTTCCCGCAGTTTCAGGGAACAGGACAACGCACTAAAGCCGCAGAATTTTTCAAAGAAGAGGCTTTTCGCTTGTATGAACTGGGAGAGAATCATACTCAAATTCCCAGATTACTAGCTTATTTTGAACAAGGTACTAGCTTGTATCTCGTACAAGAATTTATTCAAGGAAAAACTCTCTTACAAGAAGTTCAGCAACAGATTTATGGCGAACAACAAATTTGGGAACTTTTAGCTGATTTATTGCCAGTTCTGGAATTCATTCATACCCATAACGTCATTCATCGGGATATCAAACCAGAAAATATCATTCGCCGTGCAAGTGATAAAAAACCCGTCTTAATTGACTTTGGCGGTGCTAAACAGGTGACACAAACCAGTATAGGAAGACAAGCTACGGTAATTTATACCCTTGGCTATGCCCCAACAGAACAAATGGCTGGATTTGCTTGTCACGGCAGTGATTTGTATGCTTTGGGCGTAACTTGTGTGCGTCTTTTAACTCAATGTTTGCCTTTGCAGGATGCTTCTGGACAGATTAATGACCCTATTTATGATGCCATGAGCGCTAAATGGTTGTGGCGCGAATGTTTACAAAAAAAAGGTATTACTATCAGCGACGAATTAGGAAAAATTTTAGATAAATTACTCAAACATCTACCGAGTGAAAGGTATCAAACAGCAGTAGAAGTCATTAACGATTTGAAGTTTGCCACATTGAACATTGAACCTGTTGCTTTAAAAATTGTTTCGATACCTCAACCTATATTACCGTCGCTATCACAAAAAGTAATCGTACCATTACCCCCATTAGAAACCTTTGAATTTGACGTAGTGACAGTAGACACAGGTGGTAGAGAAGTAAACCGCATCAACTGTAATGCAAACTTCTTTGCTGAAGAATTAGGTAAGTCTGTCACATTAGAAATGGTATCAATTCCTGGTGGTACTTACATGATGGGTTCGCCGGAATTTGAAGGAGATGCTGACGAACGTCCTCGACATCAAGTTACCGTTGAACCATTTTTTATAGGGAAATTTCCCGTAACTCAAGCACAGTGGAGAGTAGTAGCAGCTTTACCCAAAGTCAAACAAGCTTTAAATCCCCATCCATCGAAATTCAAAGGTCTAGATAGACCAGTGGAAAATGTATCTTGGTATGAAGCTGTAGAATTCTGTCTCAGGCTATCAGAAAAAACTGGACGCGACTATCGTTTACCGAGCGAAGCTGAATGGGAATATGCTTGTCGGGCTGGAACTACAACCTCATTCCATTTTGGCGAAACCATTACTCCTGAGTTAGTCAGCTGCACTATCGAACCAAAAAGCAAATTCCGTAAAGAAACAACAAACGTCGGTAGTTTTGAAGTCGCCAACGCCTTTGGATTGTACGATATGCACGGGTTAGTTTGGGAATGGTGTGCTGATTCGTGGCATAACAATTACAACGACGCACCCTTAGATGGAACAGCTTGGGAAGTTGGCGGCGATATAAATCGTCGGGTGCTACGCGGTGGTTCTTGGAGTTTCAGTCCAGAACTGTGTCGCAGTGCTAGCCGTAGCTGGAATGAGTCAGACGGTGGACTGAGAATTTGTGGCTTTAGAGTAGTATTTTCTGTAGAGGAGATTATTTAGTAATTTAATTACAAGTCTATATAAATTATGAACAACAGAATTGAGAAAGGTGACATAGTACTTATAAATCAAAATGGAAAATATCATCAGCAAGTGGGTGAAGTTAGTGAGGTAGATTACAATATTTTCTTCGTGAAAATAGTCTTAGTAAAGTTAGGTAATCAAGAAGAAGCCTTTGAAGAAAAAGATTTAAAATTAGAAGCTAAAAAGCCTAGTCTGCAAGAAGTTATTACATCAATCGACAAAATTTTAGAGCAAGTCGATCGGATTCACCATTTGCCGACAAAAGAGAAAGTAGAGTTACCCAATCGTCTGAAATATCTGAAATTAGATATTCCTAAACTAGATAAGCAATTGATTCAAAAAAACTTCGATACTATATATAAAATATTTGCAGCAACAAAAGAAACAG
This sequence comes from uncultured Nostoc sp., assembly GCF_964247315.1. Taxonomy (GTDB): domain Bacteria; phylum Cyanobacteriota; class Cyanobacteriia; order Cyanobacteriales; family Nostocaceae; genus Nostoc. Next base: position 37,996 of record NZ_CAXTTT010000031.1, on the reverse strand, counting down.
ACTCATCAGCAAGCTTTTGGCAGGAAATAAATCCTAATTTGGAGAAAATAAGCTGGTGGATTAGAACAAGTCTGTGAACTAAGAAGTAAATCAGCTGTCTATGGTTCTCAGCTAGAGTCTGCAAATACTTAATTAGACTTCTTGCATCAATCAAAAACCCTCACCCTAAATCCCTGCCCAAAATTTGGGAGAGGGACTTTGAAATTTGCTCCTAAATAATTGGCATTGGACATAATTAAACGTAGCTATATTGTTTTAATTTTATATCCTTAATGCTTTATACCTTATACTTTCCGCTTCATTCTGACTAGTAATTTTTATTTGTAACCACATACTAAACTTTGTATTTGTAGCTGTATGGTTTAAATTTTGTTATTAACTGTGTGTTTACGTAATCTTAAGTTTTGAGGATACTTTTTGAGCGAAAACTTTTGAATTTATATATTAAAAAATCACGTTTTTTTAGATAAAATAAACTACGAAGATCATCAGAGATATATATGCGTTTTTTTCAGTTTGCAGGAATTCTTGGTTGTACGACAGCAGCTTTTATCTCAATAGCACCCATACAGGTAGAAGCTGCAACTTTTAAAGTGATATCTGGAGTCACCAGCATCGATCGCGAGCACGAGGAGATTCTTAATAGTATTGGGCTAACTTTGACAGGCACTAATCAGACAGTTGCACCAATTCCTAGCAATTATTTAGTTGGTTTCAACATCGACTCACTTACTAATTTCACGTTCAGTGACGAAGGCGGTTTTACTCCGCTCTCAGGTACAATCGAGCATACTGGTACTATTACATTCGATCAAATTACTATTGGTGATTTTTCAATCGGTTTTGCTCCAGGACGTACTGTCACAGGTGCCAGCGGACTTGTTTTAAAAGACACGTTTTCTTTAAATACAATTTTGTTTGATTTGAGCACTCCGGGACTTGTAGCATTTGATGGCCAAAATTTAACCATCCCTGATGTTCATTTGTTAATTTCTCCAGAGTTTGCTGATGTATTAGATCACCCTGAATTGTCAGGTTTGTTTGCTGGAACTGCACAAATTGATGCTCAAGTTGCTGCCGTCCCTGAACCTGATAGTGTACTGGCAACTTTAGTAGCAGGTGCGGCTCTTTTAGCAGCTAGGTTTTATACTCAAAAAATTAAATGCACCTGATATTTTGAAGCAATAGCCAACCAAAAGTTCGCTCTACAACCAACGCTTAATCCTTTTCAAATCTCGTTCTTAGCTCCGACTAGGAACGAGACAACCCAATTATCAGGCAATAAAGTTCAGAATGAGCAACAAAACCCAGATGTAGAGACGCGATTTATCGCGTCTTGAAAGACCAATTATTTATACCAATAACCCTTAACCCAAGGGTATTGAATTATCAGGTGTGCTGAGTGAGGAACGTCAGGAGCAATCCAGGACAAATACGAGCCATCTGACAAGACTTGCTGGACTGGAAATTTCACGTTTTTTGGTATTCGTCCTAAGTAATCAGATTTTTGTATTAGTGTCGCTTGTACCATTGCATAAGAATGTAAACCTCTATCCCACATCAGCAACATCCCAACACTTACAGAGCGTAACAACTTTTTAGCTCTGACTCGTTCTCTAATTCGATAGGGACATTATCATTGCCATCTACAATTAAATGTGTTCCGGTGGGGTGGCCGCCGAGATACTTGCAAATTGGGACACGTTATAAATAAATATTACAGAGAATGCTTTAGTGATTTACTAACTTGCCCAAAAATGATAGTAAGTGAATAAAAATTTTGCACGCTAAAACCGGGGCATGAGTAGCATTCGCGCAGAAAACGGATTAAGAGATGTTGCATGAGTAATACAAGCGTAATTTAAAGCTGAAACCCTTATTTTCTCGTTGAGTAGTGACTCGATGATAAGCAGAGCGTCAACGATCTTAGTTCTGATAAAATTCTTATCTAATAAAACTTTTAAGCTTATCCCGGTTTTCGGTTCGCCTGCTACTCAAGCCCCAAATCTAGATGCATTGTTGTCCGCACTAGACCAGCAAAGATATCTTAGAAATTAATTTTTTAAGACAATTTATTCTTTGAAAGTCCCTAATTATTCGTAAGCGTAGGGGATTTTTTGAATTAGCCAGGAATTTTCGACGAAATAGAAGCTTGTTTTTATTTGTACAGAGTATAAAAAACCTATCAAATATCTAGCTGAAATGGTAAGATTTTCTGAAATCCATTTCTGTGCCTTTGTAGGTTTATGAATTTATCCCACTAATAAGATTCTTTTAATCCAGATATAAATAGTAGCAAGGTCAATGAATGCATCAAAATATACTTTTTGTCGTTCCCAACGAATGGCTAGACGACGATATTTGCGTTGATACCAAGCAAAACAACGTTCCTATGGAAATCTTGGAACGGTGATTTTAATAGGTCTACCTCTATTTTTCTTGGTTTTCCATACCCGTTTTGGTATTTGAAGTCGAAGACTCCGCTTACGCTACGTAGGACAGCACGTTTTTATGAGTGAATCGTAACCTTTCTCAGCAGCAAATAGCTGAAGTTTTTTACGTGGTCTGCCACGTTTTAAAGTTTATTGATAAAACTATTTTCTGTAGTAGTTAAAGAGGTGAGTAATTGCTGGGAATTAGAGTTCTTTGCTTGTCTCACTATGATGGTCGCACAATAATTTAAAAATAGTCATCTTTTTCATAAAAATGATTAAAATATGCTCTACATATTTCTTGAATTTAATACTAGCTTTAAAATTTATCAGAATTTTAGGAGTGTTACTTGCTTTTTACCAGGGTAGTGCCTTGGCTGATGTCTTAGCTCATCCTGCGGAAAATGTTAGTAGTTCAAGTTTAAATTTCAACATTAAGAGCCAGAGACAGTCCGTTGAAGAAATTGAAAACTTAGCTTTGTCAGGAACTCGTCTGTTGACAAGCCAGCACCAATTTCGTCAGATGCCAGTATTCACAACAGGCTTATCAAACTTGAAGCAACTAACATTAGACCCAATTTTGTCTCAGGTTCTCGACTCAGAACCAAAACAGCCAATCCCAATCCCACAGGCACAACCAAAACCGTCCCTTGAACTTCCTTCTCAAACATTTCCCTCCTCTAAAGAAGGCTTAAACCTTCCTGAAAGTATCATCGTTAGCAAATTCGAGTTTGATGGGAACACGGCATTTAGTGACGAAAAATTAACTAAAGTTACTGCCCAATTCACTAAGCGATCGCTAACCTTTGTAGAATTACTACAAGTTGAAGCTACTGTCACCAAACTCTATACCGATGCGGGGTATATCAATTGTGGTGCTGTGATTCCGGCTGGTCAAACCTTATCTCAACGGGGATCTGTCGTCAAAGTCCAGATTATTGAAGGAGGACTAGAAGAAATTGCGGTGACCGGTACACGACGCTTGAACTCGAACTACATCCGCAGCCGATTAGCCATTGCCACAGCTAGACCCCTAAATCAAAAGCGCTTGCTGTCAGCTTTGCAACTATTGCAACTTGACCCTCTAATTCAGAATATATCAGCCGAATTGTCTGCTGGGTCGCGTCCGGAATTAAGTTTACTAACAGTCAAGGTAGTAGAAGCCGACTCCTTTAATACAGAATTTTTTATAGATAATGGTCGTGCGCCTAGTGTTGGCAGCTTACGACGCGGTGTCCGCATTAACGAAGGAAATTTATTCGGTTTTGGGGATGCCTTGAATCTGGAATATATCAATACTGATGGTAGCAACGCCTTTGACTTGCGCTACAATATACCCGTTAATCCTCGTAATGGCACAATTACCCTTAGAGGTGGATTGACGAGTGTTGAAATTGTCGAACCACCCTTTGACCGCATAGATATCATTGGTAATGCCAATTATTTCGAGTTAGGCTTCCGTCAACCTTTAATCTTATCTCCCAACAGAGAATTTGCTGTGGGTCTATCCGTGTTACGACAAGAAAGCAAATCTGAACTGCAAGGTTTTCCCCTAGTGTCAGCAGGTGCTAACGAACAAGGAGAAACCCGTATCTCTGCCTTGCAATTCTTCCAAGAATATCAGCAGCGTAATTCTCAACAAGCCTTAGCCCTGCGCTCTCAATTTAACCTTGGTTTAGATATCTTCAATGCTACCGTCAACAATGACCCTCCTGATAGTCGGTTTTTTTCTTGGCGGGGACAAGGACAATACGTGCGACTTTTAGCACCACAAACTTTACTGGTGATCCGTTCTGACCTGCAATTGTCAACCCGTGCCCTTGTGCCTTTAGAGCAATTTGGGCTGGGCGGTCTGCGTAGTGTTCGGGGTTATCGACAGGATGTTCTCTTGACAGATAACGGCTTTTTAGCATCAGCAGAAGTGCAATTACCAGTACTGCGGGTAGAAAAGGTCGGAGGAGTTTTGCAAGTAGTGCCGTTTATTGATTTTGGTGTGGGTTGGAATAGTTCCGGGAATTCAGACCAAAATACTAATACCTTGACTAATACCTTAGTAGGGTTGGGATTGGGTTTACAGTGGCAAATGGGCGATCGCCTTAATGCTCGTCTTGATTATGGGATTCCATTGACAGATATTCAAGACACAGGCAGGACTTTGCAGGAAGACGGTATTTATTTCTCAATAGTTGCGAATCCTTTCTAAAAATTTTTGTCACGAAATCTCTGATTAACAAAGGTCTAGGAGTCAAAAGTTATGCAATACATCAAGCGATCGCTCCTCTTCAACACTTTACTTCTATCTATAGGGGTGAATTTTGTGTTGGCTTTGTTCTCTTATATTGCTCCTTGTCCGGCAAAAGCACAAATTACACCTGATGGAACTCTAGGCGATAAAAGTTCAGTTGTAGTACCAGATACTCTTGAGGGCAGTCCTATTGACCGGATTAATGGGGGAGCAATTCGAGGAAGTAATTTATTCCACAGTTTCCAGGAATTTAACGTTGGTGAAGGAGCAAAAGCCTATTTTACAAATCCAGGAGGAATTACGAATATTTTGACTAGAGTGACAGGAGGTAATGCCTCGAATATTCTAGGAACTCTAGGGGTTTTGGGCCCAGCCAACCTGTTTTTGATTAATCCTAATGGAATTGTCTTTGGGCCCAATGCGCTTTTAAATATGGGGGGTTCATTTGTAACTTCTACCGCAGATAGCCTAGTGTTTGATAATGGATTGGAGTTTAGCGCCACAAACCCGCTTTCCCCGCCACTGCTGACAGTAAATATTCCTGTAGGATTGCGCTTAAGAGAAAATTCAGCGAGCATTGTCAATCAATCATCTGCTGTTCTTTACTTACCGCGAACAAACACTTTGGCGCTGGTAGGTGGAAATGTCATCCTTGATGGTGGGAGCTTGGGGGTACCTGAGGGTCGGATTGAGTTAGGAGGATTGACTGGTGCGGGAACAGTTGGTCTAAATATTCAGGAGTCCCAAGGAATCCCAAGAGTAGCTTCTCTAAGTTTTCCCAATAGTGTTGAACGAGCTGATGTATCCCTCTCTAAGCAAGCAGTGGTGAATGTTCAGGGTAGCGGTGGCGGTAGTATCGCAATTAACGGTCGTAACGTAAATATTGTAGAAGGAGGTCGGTTATTAGCTGGAATAGACCCACGTTTCGGTTCACCTGGAACTCAGGCGGGAAATATTGAAATTAATGCCACCGATCGGGTAGTTTTTAATGGAGCCAGCAGTGGAGCATTGAATCAAGTAGAGATTGGAGGGCAAGGCAACTCTGGTGACATCAATATTAAAGCTGGTTCTTTTGAGGTGAGTGATGGCGCTCAACTGAATGCTAGCACCAAAGGCAAAGGAAATGCAGGCACGATTAGAGTGACAGCTACTGATAAGGCGGTTATTGATGGGCAATCTGTTAATGAGCAACTTAGCTCTTTATTGAGCCAAGTTAGAGAAAATGCCGAAGGCAATTCCGGTGGTATCGAGATTAGTGCAGGTAGCGTTGAGGTAACCAACGGTGGTTTGCTAGATAGCAGTACCTTAGGAACAGGAGATTCGGGCAAGATTCGCATTAGTGCCAGAGGTCAGGTGGTATTTAATGGTGAATCTCGTTACAACAAACTCAGTACTGCACTTAGCCAAGTGGAAAAGAACGCCGTCGGCAATTCCGGCGGTATCGAAATTAATGCCGGAAGTGTTGAGGTAATGGATGGCTCTCAACTCAATGCCACTAATTTAGGAAGGGGGAACGCTGGCAAGATTCAAATTACTGCTACTGATCAAGTAAAGTTTGATGGACAATCAAAATTCGGTTTCTTAAGTTCTGCATTCAGCCTAGTGGGAGAAAACGCCGTCGGTAATTCGGGCGGTATTGAGATTAATGCAGACAGCTTTGCAGTTACCAATGGCGCTCAATTGAGCGCTAATACTCTGGGACGAGGGAATGCAGGCAAAATCCAAATTACTGCTGACAAACAAGTCGTCTTTGATGGACAAGCTCCTTTGTACGGAAACCTGAGTTCTGCATTTAGCCAAGTCAAATCAGGAGCCGTAGGCGACTCCGGGGGAATAGAGATTAAGGCGGGTAGTGTTGAGATACTCAATGGCGCTCAACTGAGTGCTACAACTTTGGGAACAGGAAATGCAGGCAAGATCCAAATTACTGCTACTGATCAGGTCAAGTTTGACGGGGAGTCTCCTTCTAAATCTCTGAGTACTTTAATCAGCCAAGTATTCAATGACGCTGTGGGCGACTCCGGCGGAATTGAGATTAACGCGGGTAATGTTGCAGTGACCAATGGCGCTCAACTCACAGCCAATACTTTGGGGACTGGAAATGCAGGCCCCATCAAAATTACAGCTCGTGAAAACGTTGTCTTTGATGGGGAATCTAGCGAAGGCTTTTTGAGTTCTGCATTCAGCCAAGTCAGACCAGGAGTTATAGGCAACTCCGGGGGAATTGAAATTAACGCAGGTAACGTCGAAATTACCAATGGTGGGCTTTTGGATGCCAGTACGCTAGGAAGAGGAAACGCTGGAGCGATTCGGATTACTGGTCGGGAGCGGGTGGTTTTTGATGGCGAGTCGTCGAACCAGGGGAAGCGCAGTGCTGCAATTAGCCAAGTGACAGATACTGCTACGGGCAATTCAGGGGGAATTGATATTAGTGGGGATATCGTCAGGGTAACCAATGGCGGTCAACTAAGTGCTACGACTTTTGGAAAAGGGGATTCGGGTTTGATCCGAGTAACTGGTACTGACAAGGTAATCTTTGATGGCGAATCTAGTCAGGGTAATGGCAGTGCTGCAACTAGCCAAGTGACAAATACTGCTGAGGGCAAGTCAGCAGGGATTGAAATCAATGCTCCGATCCTAAGAGTTACCAATGGCGCAGAACTAAATACTAGTACTTTAGGGAAGGGCAATTCCGGCTCGATTCGAGTCACAGCTACTGATAATATAGTTGTTGACGGTACGAGCGATCGCTCCTTTCCTTCTGCCATAGCTAGTGAAGTTGGGACTGACGCAACCGGAACCTCCGAAGGGATTACTATCAAAGCTCCTCGCTTGCAGGTAAGTAATGAAGCTTTCATCAGTGCTAATACTAACGGCAATGGCAATGCCGGTAATATTGATGTCACGGCTGACACTATTGACCTCTCCAGCGCCGGAAAAATCCGCACTAATACTTCAGCGGGTTCCAAAGCAGGCAATATCACACTGAATGTACCAAACAGCCTTACTCTGTCTGACTTTGAAACCGCAGTCTTAGCTGAGACTGAAAACACTTCTACCAGTGATGGCGGTAATATCTTCGTGATTGGCTCCCCTAAAAATGTCCTGATTCAAAATGGTGCCAAACTTTCTGTGAATAGCAAAGGAAGCGGCACAGGAGGCGATATATCTTTGCAAGCCAATTCTCTAACTTTGGATCGAGGAACGATCTCAGCCGAAACCGCCAAAGAAACAGGTGGCAATATTGAGCTAAAGGTAGCAGATTTATTGCTGATGTCAGGCGACAGCAAAATTACTACCAATGCAGGCATTGAAAGTCAACCTGGGGCAATTGGTACTGGCGGGAACATTAAGATTGACACTCAATTTCTAGTTGCACCACCCTCAAAACCAAAGGGTAGTGATATAACCGCCAATGCAACTTATGGTAACGGTGGTCGTGTTGATATCACAGCTACTGGTATCTTTGGGATTGAATTTCGGGACAAGCCCAGAGATTTGTTAAATGACATCACCGCTAGTTCAGAGTTTGGTGGCAATCCGGGAGTCGTGAATATCAATCAAGTGATTGATCCCAGCCGGAATTTAGTGGAATTACCTGCAAATGTTGTCGATCCCAATGACCAAATTGCCCAAAATCCTTGTAGTAAAGGTGTTGGTAGTGAATTCACGATCGCAGGACGTGGTGGACTGCCTCCTAGTCCCAATGAAGACTTAAGCCAAGAAGCTACTCAAGTTGGTTTAGTTGAACCAGTCTCAACCGTCAGTAATATCAAACCACCGCAGAAAACCTCTTCCAGCCAGAATTCAAAATCCCAAATCCCTAGCCCGATTGTGCCAGTTCAAGGATGGGTATTCAACAATAAAGGTGAAGTAGTTCTCACCGCCTACAATCCCAATGTCATTGGAATTCATCGCCTACCTAAGAATTTAAATAGTTGTCCTGCACCATGAGACGGCGGAAAAAAGATGAAAATAGGTATTTTTGTGAATTCCTTGACAGGATAAATAAAATATGAATGAAAAAAAGCAGAGAGGGCGATGTCTACGACGGGCTACACCTACGCTCAAAGCCAGATTTTTCTCGCAAATTAGCCATTACAAATCTAAACTCTATAGTAGTCAAGTGCGATCGCTAATTTTAGCAATTCTGTTATTTTTATTGTCTGTGGGAGGAGTGCTGGTTACTAACCAGGTTTGGGCATCAACTGCGATCGTCCAAACTCAACAAGAGCCTTTACAGTTGGTAGAACAAGGCAAATCGCTTTACAAAAATGGACAATTTGAGTCAGCCCTAACCGTTTGGGAACAAGTTGCTGCGGCTTTTGCGGCGCGAGAGGATAAACTTAACCAAGCAATGGCGTTAAGCAATCTTGCCCTGACAGCTCAACAACTTGGTAGGTGGGAGCAAGCTAAAAAAGCGATCGCTACCAGCTTAAATATCCTGCAAACACAGCCAAAAACATCAGAGCGAACCTCCGAAGGAGGAGCTGCGCTAACGCAAATCCTCAGTTCCACATTGGATATCCAAGGACAGTTGCAACTAGCAGTAGGAGAATCAGAAGCAGCCTTAGCAACTTGGAAACAAGCGGCTAAAATTTATCAAAATCTCGGCAATCAAAATGGTGCAATTAGAAGCCAGATTAACCAAACTCAAGCCATGCAAGACTTGGGTCTTTACCCAATGGCTTGCAAAACCTTACTAAAAACTTTAGAGTTCGATCATCAAAACTGCCAGATCGCAAAAGAAGAACTGCAAACCTTAAAAGAGCGATTTGTCAACAAGGGAAATTCTTCTTTAGATATTCTGGCTTTGCGTAGTCTCGGCAATGTTTTACGAGTTGTTAGTCAACTCGAACAATCGCAAATGGTGTTGTTCGCAGCTGGGCAATTAGCTCAACAATCAGGAGATTCGCAAAATCTGGCTGCTATTTACCTGAGTTTAGGTAATACAGCCCGGTCTTTAGGTAATAGAAAAATACAGTTGGGAAAACCAAGCCAACAACAGCTAGTTACACAACCTATAAACTGTATTCAAGTAGCTAGTATAGCCGATGCTGCTGAATTTTACCAACAGGCTGCTACTTGCTATCGGCAAGCTGAATTATCTACCTCATCAGATATCAAAAGACAAGCTCAATTGAATCGATTCAGCCTTTTGGTACAAACTCAGCAATGGGCTGAAGTACCAATTTTGCTATCTGAAATCACGTCTAACTTCTATGACTTACCTATTAGTCATCCCACTGTCTATGCTCAAATCAAATTTGTTCAAAGTTTGATGTGTCTGCAATCAGGACTGAGTGAAAACTCATCAAATGCTTTATCCCCGATTCTGCAACTATGTAACTTTGTCAAGAATACACCTACGGGCACTGGTGTTAAAACTCTTGAATCCTCAAAAATTCCCTCCTGGGTAGAAATTGGGCAAATTTTACAAACCGCCCTCAAGCAAGCTCAACAATTGGGAGACAAGCAAGCCGAAGCCGATGTGCGTGGTTATCTAGGAGGAGTTTACCTGCAAATGGGGAAATTGGTAGAGGCACGACAATTCACTGAACAAGCTTTACAGCAGAAATCTGCTTTTAATAATTCCAGTATTACCTATCTTTGGCAATGGCAACTAGGACGGATTTACCACACTCAACAAGACCAAAAAAGCGCACTCGAAGCCTACACCTTAGCTTATGAAACTCTTCAGTCTTTGCGTCAGGACTTAGTTGGTATTAACCCAGAAATTCAATTTACTTTTCGCGATAGTGTAGAACCAGTTTATCGAGAACTGGTCAATTTGCTCTTGCCACCCCAAGCTTCTCAACAGATAAAGCAAACGGAGATTAATCAGGAAAATCTCAAGCTTGCTCGTGATGTTATAGAAGCACTCCAACTAGCAGAACTGACAAACTTTTTTCGGGAAGCTTGTATAACCAGCCAACCCCAACCAATCGACCAGTTAGATCCAAATGCTGCGGTCATCTATTCAATTATTTTGCCCGATCGCCTTGCTGTCATCTTGTCGCGACCTCAAAAGGACTTAAAATACTACGCAACACCTCTAAAGCCTAATTCTCAGCCAGGAGAAATCGGGGAGGTCGAGCGTGTATACAATGATCTGCTTGCTGGCTTCAACCGTTACAGCTACTCAGATTCACTTCGTCCAGAACAAATTTTTTATGACTGGTTAATCCGTCCAATTGAAGCAGAACTGCAAAAAGATGACATTAAAACTTTGGTGTTTGTACTAGATGGAGTTTTGCGTGGAGTACCCATGTCGGCACTTTATGATAGTCAGCAGCAGAAGTATCTGATTGAAAAATATAACCTTGCTTTGAGTCCAGGGTTACAGCTGTTATATTCACCTTCGCTTTCCCCAAACAAATTGCAAACTTTAGTGGGAGGTTTGACTGAGGCTAGGCAAGGGTTTTCTAAACTGCCGGGAGTGGAAGAGGAAGTTCAAGAGATTACAAAGATAGTTCCTACAGAAGTTCTCTTAAACCAAGAATTTACCGACAGTCGCCTGAAAGTTCAAATCAATAATGTACCTTTCCCGATTGTTCACTTAGCAACCCACGGTCAGTTTTCTTCTCAGGCTGACAATACCTTTTTGTTGACTTGGGATGGTCGGATTAATGTTAAAGAATTAGACCAATTATTGCAAGGACGCGATCGCCCTGGTCGAAGTCCTTTGGAATTGTTAATTTTGAGTGCTTGCCAAACTGCCGCAGGTGATAATCGAGCGGTTCTGGGACTAGCAGGGGTGGCGGTGCGTTCAGGGGCACGTAGTACATTAGCAACGCTTTGGTCAGTAGAAGATGAATCTACAGTTGAGCTGATGAACAAGTTCTATTCAGAATTGAACCAACCTGGAGTCACTAAAGCTGAGGCACTTCGTCAAGCTCAGTTGTTCCTGTTGCGATCGCCAAATTATCATCGTCCTTACTACTGGGCACCCTTTGTCTTAGTAGGTAATTGGTTATAGCCAGCAAGTAGTATACTATTTTTGCGGAATTGAGCATTAGTAATGAGTATCACTTAACTAAGGATAGACTTTACCAAAAGATAACTCATGTTAAATAGTCAACAGTTGATTGCTCTAATGACGATCGCGTTGTTTGTGATGGGGATGCAACCAACAATTGCCCAATCAAATGCAAATATTCCAACGCCGAGTAATCGCTCAAAATCTCAACATATAATATTCAAACCACCACCAAATCAGGGTAAGCCAAAATCTACATCATCAGCAGGGTCTCGTAATCAGGAATGTCCTCAAGATACAACATTAACGGCCACTTCATTTAACCAGACCCCTGTAATCTCCCTTGTTCCTTCTAAGGAACAAGAATTAAATAACATACAATTTATATCCCTAGCTTACCTCACCCTCAATTCCTCTCTTTATAAAGGAGAGGGAAGCTAGATACAGGATGAAGTTTTGCATTTTATTTAATGCACGTTCCTAAATAGGTAATTGGTTATAGCCAGCAAGTAGTATGCTATTTTTGCGGAATTGAGCATTAATAATGAGTATCACTTAATTAAAGATAGATTTTACCAAAAGATAACCCATGTTAAATAGTCAACAGTTGATTGGTTTAATGACGATCGGGTTGTTTCTGATAGGTACGCAACCAACAATTGCCCAATCAAATGCAAATATTCCAACGCCGACTAATCGCTTAAAATCCCAACAGATAATATTCAAACCACCATCAAATCAGGGTAAACCAAAATTTACATCATCGGCTGGGTCGCGTAGTAATTCGCAATGTCCTCAAGATGCAACATCAACAACCACTTCATCTAACCAGACCCCTGTAATGTCCGTTGTTCCCACTGACAGCAACTATGGGTTGACTATAGCAGAGCATCCGACATTTTTAGTGTATCTGCCCCAAACATCTGCCAACCAAGTGGTCTTAAGCTTGATAACAGAAGACAATCAGCTTTATTCCCAAAGCTTCATTCCGGTTAAAGGTGAACCTGGTATTATTAGCATCAAGTCAGCAGATAGCTCACCCCCTCTGCAAGTAGGCAAAAATTATCAGTGGGCTTTAGCGTTGATATGTGGCGAAAAACCTAGCCCTAACGATCCAGTAATTACCTCGTGGGTACGTCGTGTGGCTTTACCTCAACCCCAGAGTCAGCAGAGGACAACTTTTGAGCAGATAGATGCTTACAGTGAACAAGGAATTTGGTACGATGCCGTCATTGCCCTAGCTCAAATCAAAAACACTCAGCCTGATAATCAAGCCATAGCAGATACCTGGACTGACTTTCTGAAGTCTGTAGGGCTAGAAGCGATCGCTACTCAACCGCTTCGGTTGTAGAAGTGGCTAACTGTTTTTCTCGTAACTGCTGCTCGGTAAAAGCTTGATTATCTTGGCTTTCTGACTGCTTGAGGTATTCAATGGCAATTGCTCCAGCAAGGGGATGGTCTTGGCACATTTCAAAAAGCAGTGCCAAAGTATGATGGAATTGGAGTCTTTCGAGTTGTTTGTGAGTAACCAACTCTAAGGCGACTGCTGACCCCAAAAATACTAACAGCGAGGGAATGATGGGTAACCACCAGCCCAAGCAAAAGGCTAAAAAGCCAATCCCCAAAAGCCCAGCACCAGCAAGGATTATACTGGCAGCGATCGCGATTGAACACCTCAACTGTCGGCTAACTAATGCTCCTAATCCCGCCCAAACTAAAATCCACAGCCATTCTATGGGTTCTTGCCAAACATGAAGCAAAGGTCTACCATCAAGAACAGCACTAATTATTTGACTGATAATGTTTGCATGAATAATCACCCCATTCATCGGCTGCGAAGAACTAAATAGACCACTATTATAGGGCGTATAAAGTTCATCTTTAATACTTGCAGCAGTAGTGCCAATCAAAACTACGCGATCGCGTAAACTATCAGGGAGAATGCGCTTTTCCAAAATATCCCTTAAAGGGAAAGTAGCAAAATTTTCCTGATTCCCTCTAAAGTTCAGCAAAATCTGATAACCTCCAGAATCTGCATGGACGTAGCCTCCATCATTACCCACAAACCTTTCAAACACTGCTTTACCCCAACGCAACCTTTGACGTTGGGGATCGTTGTCAACGAATTCTATGGTTATCTTTTCGTCCTCTAAATACTGCTGCGCCAGTTTCATTGCCAAACTGTAACGTGTTTCATCTTGTGAGACGTCTACTGATAATAATGCACGACGCACTTTGCCATCTGCATCCACCACCTGATCGGCAAAGCCCACTCTTTCTTGGTTGAGAGTGGGAGGAGGGGCAATGGTATCAATCTTACTTCCTACAACTTTTTCAATTCCATATAAGTTAGAAGTTGATTTGAAGATGTTAACCAAGTCCTGATGTCCAGGTTCTACAGGCAAATCTCGAAAAATATCTAAACCAATTGCTCTAGGTTTTTGGGCTTTAATATTGGCAATTGCCTTAGCTAAAACTCGATCGGGAATAGGCCAGTTTCCTACCTTTTTTATATCTTCTTCATCAATAGTGACAATCGCTATCCGTTTCTCTGGTGATTCTAGCAACAGCCGCCAGCAAAAAAATTGGTCAAGCATATTCCACTCGCCACCCTGCAACAGGCCACCAAAGCGCAGCAGCAGAATAGGTGCAGTCACAAATATAGCAATCCGTGGTATCCAAAATAAGCCAATTCGTCGTTGCAAAACTTCTAGCTTGGCTTTTTGTCTAGCTTGTGCCAAAAGTTTATTAGCTTGTGCTAGTGCTTGCAGTGACATTTGGGCTTGGCGTTTAGCTAAGTCCTGACTAGCTGCTAAAAATTGATAATCTAAATCGCCAAGGCTTTTACCTAATGCCCAAACTAAGGTATTCTGTAAAACTTGTCCTTGCAATAAATAGGATTCATCTTGGCAAGCTGATGCTGACCAGGCTGCGATCGCTTCTGCATAGGGTCGCAACTCTGTTAATTTACGCTCAACCCAACTGTGGTTGAATACAGCTTTGTAAATGCGATTATATACCTTGAGCTTGCCTTGGTGCTCGACTACTAACCCTGACAATCGTAATTCGATTTGTTCAGGAGTACCATCAGCAAGAATTTCTCCTTGACATAAAATTTGCTGGTATAATTCTAATAATCTAGCTGTACGTTTTTGATTTCTGTACAAGATGCGATCGCGAATAGTCCTCAAATGCTCAGGTTCATCTTGAGATTCCCAATTCTCAACAATGTGCGACCTTACTACTTGCTCAACCGATGAAAATCTTTGAGCAGTTGACTCCGAAACTATAAATTGACACAGCTTTTGCGTCAGAAACGGTTGCCCACCTGTCCATTCTAGTATCTCCATGAGAACGACTTCGGGGTTACTCACTCTCTGTTTCAAACCATTTATTAACGGTTGTACTTCATCAGACTGAAATCCTTGCAGTTCAATCGCCTTGCCAATATTGAATGGTGTCTGGGTCTTATCTTGAATCAGTTCGTTAGGATTTGCAACCCCCAATAGTGCAAAAGTCAAACGCCTATATTCATAATTAACTTCTCGTTGCTGAAAAAAGAATCTAATTAAAGCAAAAAAATCATCTAATGAGAAATTGTGACTCAAAACGCGATCAATTTCATCGATAAAAATAACTATGTTTTGCTTGACCTCTACTAAGAGTACTTCTTCAATAAATTTGCTCAAACACTGCACTGGTGAAAGCAAATCTTTCCGCTCACGCCACCAACTCCGCCATTGAATTTTTAAGTGCAGTTGGCAACTACTCACCAAAGATTGGACAATCCCTGCATACCACTTTTCTGGAGTTACATCATGTGTTCCTATTCCTGTCAAGTCAATAAACGCACAGATAATTCCTTCTGCTTGTAGCCTTTGCATCATCTGCACTCGCAAGCTAGACTTGCCCATTTGCCGCGAATTCAACACATAACAAAATTTACCCCACTTTAAGTGCTCATAAAATTCTGTATCAGCATATCGTTTCACATAGCTAGGAGCGCTACTCTCCAGACTCCCTCCAATTTGATATTCAAAGTTTGATTTCGCTGCTGTCATCAAGGCTTTCCTTTATATTTTTCAATATTATATATAGTTTTAATTTTATATACAGTCATATAAATAATTTATTATCTAACAGTCCTAGAGAAAAATTCTACTATTTTCATTAATCAACTCACTTTACCTGACTTTTACCTATTTTTGATTTTTAAGTCTTCCTATTTAATTAATAAACACCTGACTTTTTCCTCTTGTATGATTCACAACATAGCATAAAGATACTGGTATGGGTTGAAGAAACTTACGAGTGCCATTAACTACTACTAAAGGAGTCTCAAATGTCTTTTCCAAACTTGAAAAAATTTCTTTTATTTGTCTTTGGTATAAATACTAACGTCGTATACCAGGAGTCTATGTCTCCTGAAAAGCGTTTCTCAGAAGAGAATAAGTATGCATCTATTTTGCTTACTGCTGTTGTAGCTTTTTTATCTGGAAGCTATGCATTATATACTGTATTTAACTTTGTTATAGTATCTAGCTTAGTAGGTTTGATTTGGGGAATAAAGATTTTTAATTTAGATAGGTTTGTTATTTTAAGTAGCAGTAAGAAGAAAATGCAATTTTTAAATGGAGCATTATTATCACTATGTACGGAATAAAAAAGTTAGCTATCAAAAAGTTTAGCCTTTTGCAAAAATGGACTAATTTTGGAAAATTTCCACGCCAATTTGCAGATGTCAACGGTGATGGACGAACTGATATTGTTGGTTTTAGCTGTGATGCTGTTTATGTATCTTTGGGTCAAAGTAATGGAATCTTTGGTCAAACTTTTATAGCTAGGAACGATAATTTTACTGTCAATAAAGGGGAATGGACTAGCTTTGACAAATATCCGCGTCAACTCGCTGATATCAACGGTGATGGTCGCGCAGATATTGTTGGCTTTGGATTTGATAACGTCTTTGTCTCGCTTGGTCAAAGCAATGGAACTTTTAGCCCGGCGTCAGCAGCGAAAAATAATGATTTTACTGTTAATAAAAGTGGTTGGAATAGCTTTGACCAAAAGCCACGGCAGCTTGATGATGTGAATGGTGATGGCAAAGCTGATATTATTGGTTTTGCTCAAGATGGAACTTATGTAGCTTTAGCTAATAATCAGACAACACTACCTCCAATGAATAATCAATATATTGTAGCTGGTTACTTGCCCTCTTGGGGTATTAGTAGTACTACTAGTCCTGCAACTATTCCGGTTAATAAGCTGACACATTTGTTCTATGCCTTTGCAGATGTCGATACACAAGGTAACGTTAAACTGAGTCCAGATGGTCAGGATGGTGACATCAATGTATTAAAATCTCTCAAAGCTCAAAATCCCAAGCTAAAAATCCTTGTTTCTATTGGTGGTGCAGGAGAAAATGATTTTTCCTCAGCAGCTTCTACAGCGCAATCTAGGATATTTTTTGCTCAGTCTGCCATCAATTTTATGAAAAACAATGGTTTCGATGGCATCGATATTGATTGGGAATTTCCTAAGAAGGAAGAGAATAGTAATTACACTCAATTGCTAGGTGAACTACGTCAACAACTTAATAACGCATCTACTACAGATGGAAATAAATATCTGCTGACTACTGCCCTTTCGGGTTCTCCCTATCAATTGTCTCCATCAGATTACGCTGATGATCCCTACGATTTAAACTCAACTGTTTTGAAAACTACTTCTGAATATGTTGACTTTATCAACTTAATGACCTATGACTACCACGGCAGTTGGGAAAACACAACCAATCATCAAGCTGCTTTGTATAAAAGTAGCAGCGATCAATCATATAATAGTGACAAACTCAATGCTGACTGGTCAGTTCAAAAGTATTTGAGTGCTGGTGTTGAAGCTAAGGATATTGTCTTAGGAGTTCCTCTCTACAGTGACACTTGGGCAGGAGTGAAACCTGGTTCTAACAATGATGGATTGTTTCAAAGTGCTACCTCAGTAAACGATCAACTTTTGTATAGAGATATCCACGATCAAGTGGGTACAAATGGATATCAATATTACTGGGATGATAGTGCCAAAGTTCCTTATATCTATAATTCTCAAAAACAAGAGTTTAGTACCTACGAAGATAAACGATCAGTTCTTGGAAAAGTTAATTATGTTGAACAACAAGGTCTAGGCGGAATATTTTTCTGGCAACTCGTTGGTGACTTGCCAATCACTCATTCTGATTCATTAGTTAATGTTGCTGCTGCTAATTTGTTGTAGAACCTTCTTTGCAGTAGCGAGCGGGAAGCCCTCCGGGTTCGGGGGTGACGCTCCTTCGTCGCTGCTGCTTCGCTAACGATGGAAACCGCCAAAACTGCGACCCCCTTACCGCTTTGTGTCTACGTTAAAAAAATATTTTTAACAGATTAGATAGGACTGTCATACATATATTTTATTTTATACTACTATATATAGGACTCTTATTTGTTGGGTAAAAAAACTCTGTACAACTCGAAAGAACTGATTTCCTCTTTTCTACTCCCTGCCTACGCAAATAAGTTTATAAATCAGATTTGATTCCGATAAATGAAACTATAGATAAACAACAAAAACAGCTATTTCCTCAGCATCCATGAACTCAAAATTAGCCTTTACTTGGGAGAAAGCTAAACAGCTTACCGAGAAAATTGTCTTCAATAATCTTCAAGAACACCTCAAAGATATTGAATTAGACGTGCTTCGAGGCTCGTGGCAGAGTCTGACTTATGAAAAGATGGCAGAGCAGTACCATCTCTCTGTAAGCTACCTCAGAGGAGATGTGGGTTTTCATTTGTGGCGAAAGCTTTCAGAGGCGTTAGGGGAAGAGGTAACAAAGAGTAATTTTAAAGGGGCGTTGGAGAGAGCCTCGGAAAGGCAATTACTTTTACATATTGATAACAATGTCAAGCAGCCAAAATCCCCGTTAGCAGAGCTACCATTTCCAGACGGTTCAGTTCCTCTAGGTTCTGCTTTTTATGTGGAGCGAGATGGCCTAGAGTCTGTTTGTTATGAGACAATTGTCAAACCCGCTTCCCTAATTCGGATTAAAGCACCGAAGCTAATGGGCAAAACTTCATTGCTTACTAGGATTTTGGCTCATGCTGAATCCCAGAACTATCAAACGGTATATTTGGATTTAAGTAGTGTAGAACGAGCAATTTTAACGAATTTGGACAAGTTCGTGCGTTGGTTGTGTTTAATAGTTAGTCGAAAGTTAAAGTTAGAAAATCGGTTAAAAGATTATTGGGATACAGAAATTTTAGGTAGCAATGATAACTGCACAGTGTACTTTGAGGAGTATTTATTGCCAGAAATAGATTGTCCTTTGGTATTAGGGTTAGATGAAGTGGATCGGATTTTTCCTTATAACCAAGTGATTGAAGACTTTTTCGGGATGCTGCGAAGCTGGCATGAGAAAGGGAAAATTTCTGAGCAATGGAAACAACTAAGGCTGGTGATGGCACATTCTACCGAAGTTTATATCCCGTTGGACATGAACCAATCTCCCTTTAATGCAGGGCTACCAGTGGCGTTACGAGAATTTGACCACAAGCAGGTGATAGATTTGGCTCACCTTCATGGACTAAATTGGAATGATACTCAGGTAAAGGAATTAATGAATATAGTGGGAGGACATCCTTATTTACTGCGATTAGCAATGTACGAAGTTTACACTACAAAGACAACGCTAAAGCAGCTATTACAAGATGCCTCTACAGAAGCGGGAATTTACAGCAACCATCTGCGGTGGTATTTAGAGATACTACACTCGGAAGAGGCTCAAGGTTTAAAAGAAGCGTTAAAAAAAGTGGTCACTTCACTTGAGCCAGTGGAATTAGATTCAATGCAGATTTATAAGTTGCACAGTATGGGATTAGTGCAGCAACAGGACAATCAGGTAATGCCTAGATGCAATTTGTACCGTGAGTATTTTTGCAGAGTGTTGTAAGTAGCTATCCGTCACGTAGAAATAAAAAGGCGATTGATACTTTTATGTCTCTTGTTGCTACTACTCGGAAGTTGAGAATCAGTTTTTTTGAGTATGTGGGCGCGATCGCATTTCTAAGACTGGAATTATCCTTTCTCTTGGGACTATTATTCGTGAGCAATCTTCTCTTAATCACTTCGGTTGGTGGTGGCAACTAGAATAATTGCCTACCCCTAATTATTGAGGGGATACCTTTTTAAGATAACTCATCAAGATTATTTGTCGTGTTTTTTAGGATGTATGACGTTAAAAACATAACTTTGTACTGAAGTTGAGCCTAAAGTCAGTAATATTCATAATTAGATTTGCTGGCTTTAGGTGCGTTTTATCGTCGTTTAGGTTCTCAACCTGATTTATTCCTATTTTTTTAAATTTCTTACCTATCAATCCTGATTTTTTATTCTTTTAAGACTAACAAACAAGAGATCCTCTAACCTCTGATAACTTGGGGGCTTTTAGCGTTTCCCTCTTAAAAAGGTGGTTAGGGGAATCTAGATTTCAGGTTTTCAGTGCGTAAGTCCTGTTTTTGATTAATTTAATACCTAATTTTATATAGAATATTTTCCTGACTTTTTCCGATTGTGTTCTAGTTTTATTTCGATAATTATAGTAAGTGTAAATAGTTATTCAGAGGAAAGCGCTCATAAGTTATCAAACATAGTTATTTTGATAATTCTGCATTGAGCGAGTCTAAATACGCTTTAATTTGTCCTGAACGGTGGTAATTAGCACCGTTCAGAACAAATTAAAAGTTTTGCTTGATAGCGTAATGACATAAAACTTTTATCCTGTCTTGCCAAATTTATCCAAAGTCTAATTGAAAAGCTTCGTTTATTAGCGGTAATAAACCAAACAAACTCATTTTATAAAGCTTATGCTAAGTAAAGTTCCAGAAGATATCTCTGAAAATATTCAAGATTCTTTAGTCATGCCCAATGATTCAATTGCCATTATTGGTATAGGTTGTCGATTTCCAGGTGCAAACAATTATCATCAATTTTGGCGTAATCTTCAACAAGGCATTAACAGTATCACGGAAATTCCCTCAGACAGATGGGATATGGATAAGTTTTATTCTACCAAACCTGAAGAACCTAATAAAAGTATTAGTAAATGGGGTGGGTTTATTGAGGGGATAGACCAATTTGATGCACAATTTTTCGGCCTCTCTCCTCGAGAGGCACAACGAATGGATCCTCAGCAGAGGTTAATGCTGGAGTTAAGTTGGTCTTGTATCGAAGATGCTGGATATGCACCATCTCAATTGTCCGAAAGTTCCGTTGGTGTTTTTATCGGAGTATGCCATAACGACTACGATATTTTGCAAAATGGATATAAACAGGACAATGACGGACATGCGAGGACTGGAACTTGGACTTTCATGATTCCCAATCGTATTTCTTACTTCTTCAATTTTCGCGGTCCCAGTGTTCCCGTAGATACAGCTTGCTCAAGCTCACTGGTAGCAGTTCATCAAGCTATAAATGCTCTCAAGGATCAGGAATGTAAGACAGCACTCGTAGGTGGAGTTAATCTTTTTTGTGCACCAACGAGATACATTCAAATGAGTCAGCTGGGGATGTTGTCTCCACAAGGACAGTGCAAAACTTTTGATAGTGAGGCTGATGGCTATGTTCGTGGAGAAGGAGCAGGAGTAATTCTATTAAAACCTTTAGCTAAAGCCATTGAAGATAAAGACCATATTTATGGAGTGATTAGAGGTAGCGCTGTAAATCATGGTGGAAGAGCAAGAACTCTGACATCTCCCAATGTTTATGCTCAAGCACAAGTACTTTGCTCCGCCTATACAAAAGCGAATGTCGCCCCCAATACGATTTCCTACATCGAGGCTCATGGTACAGGTACACCTTTGGGCGATCCAATAGAAATTAATGGTCTCAAACGAGCATTTAAACAATTACATCAACAGTATGATTTATCCCCAGTTGATAAACCCTATTGTGGACTAGGAACAGTTAAGACCAATATTGGACATTTAGAAGCAGCAGCAGGAATTGCTGGGGTGATTAAAGTACTCTTGGCAATGAAGAATCAAGAATTGCCCAAGATTGTTAATTTTCAGCAGTTAAATCCCCGCATTGATTTCAACAAAAGCCCATTTTACCTTGTCAGCGAAACCCAACAATGGAAGCAGTTAAAGACAGAGGAAGGAGAAATTTTACCGCGACGGGCTGGTATAAGTTCCTTTGGGGTTGGCGGGGTTAATGCTCATGTTGTTCTTGAAGAAGCACCCGTGTTGGCAAATACTGTCAATGAAGTTGAGCGTCCGCTACACATACTAACTTTATCCGCAAAAAGTAAAAATGTCCTGAAGCGGGTGGCAGATAATTATCAAGTAATCACTTCTCAAGGTGCATCCCTGACTGATATTTGCTTTAGTGCAAATACTGGGCGATCGCATTTTGCCCACCGTGCAAGTTTTGTTGCTGCATCTACTGATGAACTTAGGAAGCAACTACAAGCTTTTGTAAATGGACAAGTGGATATTTCGGGTGTATTTACTGGACAATTACAAAGCCAAAAACCCCACAAAATTGTCTTTTTATTCACCGGACAAGGTTCTCAGTATATTGGCATGGCTCGTCAGTTGTATCAAACACAGCCGAATTTCCGTAAAATATTAGAGCAATGCGACCAATTACTACGTCCCTATTTAGATATATCTTTACTATCCGTACTTTACCCAGCAGATAATACAGCAGAACTGTTGAATCAAACAATTTACACTCAACCTGTACTATTTGCTCTAGAGTATGCTTTAGCACAATTATGGCTGTCTTGGGGAATCATCCCAGATGCAGTTATTGGTCATAGCCTCGGTGAATACGTTGCGGCTTGCATTGCAGGAGTATTTAGTTTAGAGGATGGGCTAAAACTGATTGCCGAGCGATCGCGCCTCATGCAATCTTTGCCCGAAAATGGAATGATGGCAGCTATTTTTGCTGATGTCTCCACAGTGGAAACAGCGATCGCACCCTATGGAGAAAATGTATGTATTGCAGCAGTCAACGGAGCTACAAGTATTGTCATTTCTGGAGTTAAAGAGTCAATTGAAACAGCGATCGCACAGTTGCAAGCACAGCAAATCACTGTTCAAGTTTTAAATGTCTCCCACGCTTTCCACTCGTCCTTGATGAATCCCATCCTTGACAAATTCGAGCAAAAGCTTTCTCAAGTTCAGTTTGCACCCTTAAGACTTCCACTAGCATCTAACTTAACGGGTGAGATTCTTCAACCAGGGGAAATGCTGGACTTGAGTTACTGGACTCGTCACCTGCGATCGTCTGTGCAATTTGCATCAGGAATTCAAGCTTTAGCGGCACAGGGTTACGACTTGTTTATAGAAATCGGTTCTCATCCTACTCTGATCAACATGGGCAAGCGTTGCCTAACGTCAGAAAATGTAACTTGGTTGCCTTCTTTAAAAAAAGAGCAAGATGACTGGCAGATACTGCTAAACAGTTTGGGCGAATTATATATTAAAGGTGTGGATATTAATTGGGCAGGATTTGACCGAGATTATTTACGTTGTCGCATCCCCCTACCAACATATCCTTTTGAACAACAACGATATTGGTGTGAGTTTAACCAAAAAGAAAATCGCCTCAAGCACACATACACAGGTGCTGTTCATCCTTTACTGGGTACACAGTATCTGGCGGCATTGCAAATATTTGAATCCCAGCTTAATACTGATAAACTGCCTTACCTTGCTGACCTGCAAGTAGAAGGAGAAGTTTTATTAACAATCGCAGCTTATTTAGAAATGGCTAATGCGGCTGTCAATGAAGCTTTGAAACTTGATTCTTATAGCTTGTTAGAAGTCGCTTTTCTAAAAAAGCTGTCTTTGTCAGCAGATATTAGCAAAACAGTGCAAACGGTTCTTTCTTCGGAAGCATCAGGAGAAATTACTTTTCAGGTATTTAGCTTGGAAACTGCAACTGATGACCAACCCAGAAAGTGGATATTGCATGTTAATGGCAAAATTCAAACATCTTCAGGTGTCCCCGTCACACCTATCTCAATAAATGATGTCCGCACTCGTTGCATAAATCAAATTTCTGTTGCTGAGTTTTATCAAAACTTGGGATCTTTGGGTGTGAAATATGATTCCCTGCTTCAGGGCATTGAGGAATTATGGCAGCACGAAGGAGAAGCTCTTGCTAAAGTTAGACTCGCACCTACACTGTTAGCAGAAGCGAAGGCTTACCGCATCCACCCAGCACTTTTGGATACTTGTTTACAGGTGTTTTCTGCTACTTTACTATCAGAAAATTTAGATACTCAGGGAATGGCTAGATATGCTCCGGTGAGAGTAGGTAGTATGCGTATCTGGTGTCAACCACCAACTCAGCTTTTCAGCTATGCCCATCTCCATCCCAATGGCAATGGTGACTTAAATGCCTTTGAGGGTGATGTTGTATTGCTAGATGAAACAGGGTTAATCTTTGCCGAAATTAAAGGGATACGTTTTCAACGTGTGCAGGTTGATGCCCAAATCGTCAAGCAGAAAAATATTACTAACCTTGCAGCCGATTACATACTACAGCCAGAAGAAATCAGCGATCGCATACAACCGCAAATCATTCAATTAATCGATCGGTTTGGTTTACAGAATTATGAAGAGTTGTTAACTCATCTGGATACTTTAAGTATTGTTTACATTTTGCGGGCTTTCGAGCAACTAGGCTGTCAGTTTTCCCGACATCAAAAACTTTCTGTAATAAATTTAGCTCATCAGTACGGTGTAATTCCGCAGCATCACCGATTATTAGGCAGGATGCTAGAGATATTACAGGAAGAGGGGATGTTAAACAAAGTCAGCGAAGGTTGGGAAGTTTGTCAACTGCCCGAACAGTTGAATTTACAGGTGCAGTCGCCAGAGGCTTTGTTAAAACAATACCCGAAAGCTGATGCTGAGTTAATATTGCTACAACGATGCGGCGAGCGTTTGGCACAAGTGCTACGCGGTGAATGCAATGCTGTGGAATTGTTGTTTGCTGATGGGACATTTTCTACAACCGAAAGATTGTATCAAGAATCACCCGCCGCCCGATTGAATAACACCCTGGTACAGGAAGCGATCGCCATCGCACTTTCTAACTTGCCTGCAAATCGCAAAGTTCGTATTTTGGAAATAGGGGCTGGAACAGGAGGGACAACTGCTTATATATTGTCCAAGTTACCATCTGACCGGGTAGAATATGTTTTCACTGATGTATCCTATCTCTTCACAGCTAAGGCAGAACAAAAATTCCGCGATTATCCCTTTGTTCAATATAAGTTGTTAAATATTGAACGCGAACCTTTAGCACAAGGATTTGCACCCCAAGAGTTTGATCTGATTTTGGCAGCGAATGTAATCCATGCCACCAGTGATTTACGACGGACATTAGCGCATATTCAGCAAATTTTGGCACCAGAGGGGATGTTGGTGTTGTTGGAAGCAACCGCAAAATCTCGGATGTTAGATTTAATTTTTGGCTTAACTGAAGGTTGGTGGAAGTTTGCCGATATAGATTTACGTCCTACTTATCCCTTACTTTCCAGCTATCAGTGGCGATCGCTGCTATTAGAGATGGGTTTTAGCTCTGCTGTAAGTCTGCCTCAAACAGGAGAAGCTAAACAATCTGTAATTTTAGCTCGTAGTGCGATCGATTCCTGGCAGCAAATGCAAGAATTTAATCTGACAAATAGTGGTTTACCTCTGTTTGCAGAATTATTCCAAGAGGTTAAGGACATCTCACCAAAAGTAGAGAGTGTCCAACTAGAAGCAGTGGCACAAGATATCGTGCTTGCAGGATCACCAAACGCAACCCAGCAAATGCTAGAGTCTTATCTCAGCAAACAAATTGCCAAGTCTTTAGGGCTAACTACCTCCAAGTTAGATATTGATGAGCCGCTGAATAATTTAGGATTTGATTCATTGATAGCTGCCGAACTAAAAAGTCGAATTCAATCTGACTTTAGAATATCTGTACCCTTAGCTGACTTTCTGCTAGGCATGTCTTTAGTACAGTTAGCATCTAAAGTATCCGATCTGCTATCGAAGTCCGAGCAATCTGATGATTGGGAAGAAGGACAACTGTAACCCACGTTTCGCTTGTCTTACTACTTACCAGGAGTAACAACAATTTACGAGGGAATAATGAAAACAGAACTGTCCAATCTGGTGAAATTTAGAACAGAGATTGGTTGTTTCAAACTTCAAAACAACCAAAATGTAAACAGAAGATTCAAGAGTTTAGCACTGAAACGACGTATTTCCCTTAATCACGTAGAAAGGTCTATTATCTAAAACTAGTCCTTTCTAGATGAGTAAAAACTTTGGTCAAAAAATTCCTTTTAATCTCTTGAATCTGTGTTTTCTGCGTCTAAAGTGGTTAGATAAATTACTTTTAACCAGCTCCAAACATACAGATGTCATGAGTCACCTTGAAAAGGCTATTTCTAAGTTCTATTAAAAATTAAAAGGTAACATTATGATGACTATATCGGAAATTTTGGTTGAACTTTCTCAACAAGGTATCGAAGTATGGGTTGATAATAATAATTTGCTATATCGAGCACCTAAAGGTGCTTTCACACCAACATTACGCGCCCAAATTTCTGAAAACAAGACAGAGCTAATTACATTATTAGAACAGCAAAATCAACAATCAACAGTTTCTGCTCTCCCAGAAATAGTACCAAATCTCAAAGACCGTTATCAGCCATTTCCGCTCACCGATATGCAGCAGGCATATTGGCTTGGTCAAAACGATTCTTTCGAGTTAGGTAATTTATCACCCCATGTATATGTAGAGTTTGAATTTGCGGAACTAGATGTTACTAAGCTTAATCTCGCTGTCAAGAAATTCATTGCTCGCCATGAAATGATGAGGGCAATCATATTGCCAGATGGTCAGCAACAGATTCTAGAACAAATTCCCAACTATGATATTGAAGTTATCGACTTACGTGGAAAAGACCCGCAAATAGTAACCTCAACTTTGGCACAAACAAGAGCGAGAATGTCTCAACATGCTTCAAAAACTGATAGTTGTCCATTATTTGAAGTTGTAGCTTACCAAGTTAATGAGCGTTGTATCCGATTTCATATCAGCCTTAGTCTTTTAGTTTTTGATGGTGGTAGTTTAAAACTTCTTTGTCGAGAAATACCTCTTTTATACCAAGATGTCAATACATATCTACCTGATTTGGAAATTTCTTATTGGGATTATATTCACACATTAAAAACTTTACAAAATTCCGAGCTTTATAACCGTTCTCAACAATATTGGTGGAACCGCCTGGAGACTTTACCACCAGCACCAGAATTACCTTTAGTAAAAAGTCCTGGTACTGTATCCCATCCACAATTTGTCCGACGCACTGCTAAAATCGATGCTGATATCTGGCAACAACTCAAAGACAAGGCTCGTCGATTAGGTTTGACCCCATCAGGTATATTATGCGCCAGCTATGCCGAAGTATTAAGTAATTGGAGTCGAAATTCGCATTTCATCTTGAATCATTTGTATACCAATCGTCTGTCCTTGCATCCGCAGGTTAACAACCTAATAGGATGTTTTAGTTCAACTCTATTACTAGAGGTAAATAATTCGCTTCCAGATACTTTTACAGCCAGAGCAAAGCGATTACAAAATCAAATTTGGAATGACTTTGAACACAGTCATATCAGTGGGGTACAAGTATTACGAGAACTAAACCGACAGCGAGGGGGAAGTTCAAGAGCGGCAGCCCCAGTGGTGTTTGCTAGTAGTCTTGACGCACGAGATAAGGAAACTTTTACCCAAGGTCGAGTAGCCGATCCGATTTTTGCTTCCATTCAAACTCCCCAAGTTTGGCTGGATCATTCAGTAATGGAGAATGATGGGGCTTGCGTTCTTTTTTGGGATGCAGTAGAAGAACTGTTTCCTGAAGGTCTTTTGGACGATATGTTTAATGCTTACCAATCTCTGCTATCTCGTCTAGCTTTAGAAGAATCAGCTTGGCAACAAACATCTTTCCAGATGTTACCACCCAGCCAGTTAGCAGAAAGAATAGAGGTAAACGCTACTCAGGCATCTGTACCTCAAGGGATGCTACACACATTGTTCGCCGATCAGGTATCAAAGCGTTTAGAATCTCTAGCAGTAATTTCTAGCGATCGCATCCTTTCCTACAATGAATTGTATACCCGCTCGAATCAAGTAGGTCGATGGCTGCGACAATTGGGGGCACGTCCCAATGTTTTGGTGGCAGTAGTCATGGAAAAAGGTTGGGAACAAGTAGTAGGGGTATTAGGATCTCTGCAATCCGGTGCCGCCTATCTACCGATTAATCCTTCGTTGCCCAAGGAACGTCTTTGGTATCTTTTAGAACAAAGTGAAGTTGGATTAGTACTAACTCAATCCTGGCTCGATGAATCTCTAGAGTGGCCTATAAACGTCAAACGGCTTTGTATAGATAGGGATGCCGATTTTGAGACAATTTCGCCAGCACCTTTGGAAATAATTCAGAAACCAGAGGATTTGGCCTATGTCATCTTCACTTCTGGTTCTACCGGACTACCGAAGGGGGTGATGATTGATCATCGGGGTGCAGTCAATACAATTTGTGATATCAACCAACGCTTTCATGTTGTTCCTGATGACCGAGTACTGGCACTGTCAGCTTTAAATTTTGATCTATCAGTCTATGATATATTTGGGACTTTGGCTGCTGGTGCTTCCATTGTCATTCCAGATGCTACAAGTATTCGTGACCCCGGCCACTGGGCTGAATGGTTGGCGCGAGAAAAAGTAACGATTTGGAATTCAGTTCCAGCACTGATGCAAATGTACATTGAGTATGCGTCAGCACAGACGCAAATACCTGCTTGTTATTTGCGTGTGGTGATGTTGAGTGGGGATTGGATACCTGTAAGTTTGCCCGACCAGATCAAAAGCTTGATTCAAGGGGTTGAAGTATTTAGCCTGGGTGGTGCTACTGAAGCTTCTATTTGGTCAATCATTTACCCCGTTAAATCTGTAGACTCTTCATGGACTAGTATTCCTTACGGTCGGCCAATGACCAACCAAAACTTTTATGTTTTGAACCAGGTGATGGAACCTTGTCCAATGTGGGTGACAGGAGACCTCTATATTGGTGGTATTGGTTTGGCTTGGGGCTATTGGCAAGATGAAGAAAAAACCCAAGCTAGGTTTATCAAACACCCTCATACTGGTGAGCGTTTATATCGTACAGGAGATTTAGGACGCTATTTGCCTGATGGTAATATTGAGTTTTTGGGGCGAGAAGACTTCCAGGTTAAAGTTCAAGGCTACCGTATTGAGTTAGGAGAAATCGAAACAGCCTTGGAACAGCATCCAGGAGTATGCCAAGCAATAGTATCAGTAGTGGGCGATCGCGGTGATAAACGTTTAGTAGCATATATTGTTCCCACCATGATTCCAGATCGAGTGCCCTTAAAAACTACGTGTCGGGCAGAATTTGGCGATAACCACATAGTAGAACTAACTACAGAGGATATTTCTCAATGCGGTATTTGCGCGATCGGAGTGCCAGAATCTTTGCAACGTGGTCAATTGGTGAGCTTGTACTTCCAGCTACCAGGAAGCAATAACGAAATATGTCTGGAGGCGCGAGTCGTTTGGCGTCAGTGGGAGAAAGCTGGGTTGCAATTTGCACTCACACCCAGCGAACAAATTCTGCTCCAACAAAGCATCGAATACTTGTTGGAAATGCAAGGTATTTTGAAAGTTATACATGGCACATTGACTGGTAAATTGCGTAGTTTTTTGAGTAAAAAGCTACCCGATTACATGGTACCTTCTAGCTTCACGATCCTAAATTCTTTGCCTCTCACACTCAATGGTAAAGTAGATCGCAAAGCGCTTCCCACGCCCGACCAAAAACGTATTGACCGAGGGGAAAAAGCTTCCGTTTCACCCCGCACTACCCTAGAATTACAACTGGTGCAGATTTGGGAAAAGCTGTTAAATATTCACCCCATCGGCGTAACCGACAACTTTTTTGAACTCGGAGGTAATTCTCTGCTGGCAGTTCGTTTGATGTCTCAAATCCAAAAACTTTACGGACGGGAACTTCCCCTGTCGGCGCTTCTGCAAAGTCCCACCATCGAAAATTTAGCAAGTGTTTTAGGTAGTATTAATATTCAGTTACCCCAGAGTCCCTTAGTCAATCTACAAGCGGGGATTGCTGATAAATTACCTTTCTTTTGCGTGCATCCTGTAGGTGGGAATATCCTTTGCTATATGGATTTATCTCGGTGTCTAGGTACTGAGCAACCCTTTTATGGACTGCAAGCAGTTGGTTTGACTGGGGAAAAAGAACCTTTTTCCACAATTCCAGAAATGGCTGCTCACTATATTGCAGCTATACAAGAAATTCAACCGAATGGGCCCTATTTGCTTGGTGGTTGGTCAATGGGAGGAGTAGTGGCATTTGAAATGGCATACCAGATGCAACAACAAGGACAAGAAGTGGCGTTGCTAGCTTTAATTGACTCTCTAGCACCCGTCCATACACCAAAATTTGATGACGCAAGGCTGTTAACTTGGTTTCTAAGAGACCTCGGTGGTGGAGCAAATAGCCTGACGGAGTTTGAAGACGATCTGCGACAATTCAAACCAGAGAAGCAATTACATTTGGTTTTAGAAGAGGCTAAACAAGCAAATTTGATATCTCCAGATATGGAGTTTGAGCAGATGCTACGCTTGGTGAAAGTATTTTCTGCCAATATGCGAGCAATGGCAGATTACGTACCACCGATCTACCCAGATCGAGTTACTTTAATTCGTGCTAGTGTTGAATCGATTTTCGATCCCCAATATTCTAGCGATGAGACATTAGGTTGGAACAAGTTTACTCAAAAACCTGTAATTGTCTGTCGCGTTCCTGGTAATCATTTCACTATGTTTGCTAAACCCCAAGTAGATGTTTTGACAGAAAAGTTGAAGTTTTTTGTCCAAGATGTTATTGGTCATTAGTCCTGCTATCCCTAAGTTCCAAGACTTACAGCCAGAATAATTTCCCTTTTTTCCGATTGGTTAATTGTAGAGATTGTAGATACGTTGTTACCCGAACGTGTTCACCGTTTTAATCCCAGAGTTGTGAAAAAACCTATATCAAAGTTTCGTTCTAAAAAGCCAATGCACAGAGGTACTAAACAACAAGTAGAAGCTCTGAAATTTCACATCAGTAATCAGCTTTTTCGCCTTAACCCAAGCATATTGGCTTCTTATCCTCCATTATTTATCTCTCCAGTCTAGCTTCCGTTGATCATAGTCAACTCAAAATCAAAATAGTCAAGTAATTGTGTCAATCCCATATTTGTTTCCTTTACCCAATTTATATTTTTGGAGAAGTTTTCCATGTTTGAACAGGTTGAAGTACTAATTATTGGTGCTGGACAAGCAGGACTAGCAATGGGTTATCAGATGATTCAACAGAATCGCAAATTTGTCATTCTTGAACAGAGTCCGCAAATTGCTCATTCATGGCGTACTCGTTGGGACTCGCTGAAACTTATCACACCCAATCCGTATAACAACCTCCCCGGATTAGCTTTTCCACAAACAAAAAATGCCTTTCCCACTAAAGAAGAAACAATTGCTTATTTGGAACTTTACGCCAAAACTTTTGAATTACCAATACGTTTCAACGAGCAAGTAACCTCAGTAAAACAGATTCCCGTAGGTTTTTTAGTAGAATCTAGCAATATAACTTTTCAAGCACAACAAATTGTAATTGCTAGCGGCCCTTATCAAAAGCCAAAAATTCCAAGTTTTGCAACCCAATTGCCTCAAGATGTATTCCAAATTCACAGCAGCCACTATCGAAATCCACAGCAATTACAATCTGGTGATGTGCTAGTAGTCGGAAGCGGTAATTCTGGTGTCCAAATTGCTAGAGAATTATCTACAACCCATAAAGTTTATTTGTCGGTGAGTAAAACCCCCCATTTACCCCGTAAGTTTTTGGGACGCGATTTATGTTGGTGGATATATAGCTTGAAAGTGACTAGTATTACTAAAAATTCTCGCCTCGGTCAGAAGTTGAGTCAAAGACCTGACGCTGTTATTGGGGTTGACATTGACGCACTTGCTAAACAAAACGGAATCATATTATTGGAGCGAGTTGATAGTGTGGAAGGTAACAAGATTATTTGTACTAACAAGCAGTCTATTAAGGTTAGCAATATTATTTGGGCAACAGGCTTCCAACCTGACTATCACTGGATTAAGATTCCAATGTTTGATGAGAAAGGTTTCCCTGTGCATGAACAAGGTGTTACTGCTGTGAAAGGACTGTACTTTGTAGGCTTGAGGTGGCAGCAACGATTGAATTCTTCTTTATTAGGTGGACTTGCTCCCGATGTCAGCTTTATTGCTTCTCAAATTGCAGCGAAAGCACTAGAAGACTTTTTAACTGTTGACAATAGCGAACGAAAAAACCAGAGCTTGACAAAACGTTAAAATTGCCTTTTCCACATTCTGTGAAAAGTCAGTTATGTCTACAAAGTAAACTTACGTATGAAACAGTTAAATTCTTCAGAACCATACAAATATACAGAAGCAGATGAGGAGCCTAAGACTAAAGGTAAGAAGAAATCACGTCTGCTGATTCCAGTATTGCTGCTGATTGCTACTGCTAGTTTAGTATATTGGTACTTTTCATTATCGAAAGTTCAGAAAGTAATTGGCGTCAGTGGTCGCATTGAGGGCTATGAAACTAATGTTGGTGCGAAAGTAACAGGTCGGGTCAATTTTGTTGCTGTGCGTGAAGGTGATAGCGTCCGTAAGGGTCAGTTAATCGTCCAACTGGATGATGCAGA
Source organism: uncultured Nostoc sp. (assembly GCF_964247315.1). Lineage (GTDB taxonomy): Bacteria > Cyanobacteriota > Cyanobacteriia > Cyanobacteriales > Nostocaceae > Nostoc. Next base: position 5,458 of record NZ_CAXTTT010000031.1, on the reverse strand, counting down.
AATTCAGGCGCAATTACTGGGTGCAGCAGCTCGTTTGAGTGTTGCCCAACAACAGGAAATGCAAGCTCATTTGCAAATGGATGTTGTTAAAAGCCAAATCGAAGAAGCAACATTAGTAAAGGAACAATCTGGTGGAGATGCTAAGAGTCGGGTACTCCAATCCCAAGCGACACTTGCCGGATATGAAGCGCAACTAAGTCAATCTCAAGCCCAAGCGCAGCAAGCGATCGCAGAATTAAATTTAGCCCGTACTAACCGCGATCGCTTTGCCCAATTGGTAAAGGAAGGAGCTATTGCCAAGCAGCAGTTTGACCAGACCCAGACAAGTTGGGAATCTAATTTGGCGACTGTACAAGCGCGTCAGGCGGCAGTAGAAGCGGCACGAAAGCAAGTGAAATTCGGGTTGGGTGGATTAGCTCAAGCTGAGACTACAAGTTTTAATCCAAAAATCCGCATTACTCAAGTAGTGGCGTTAAAAAAACAGATGTTGCAAGCCATGTCGCAACTAGCTGCTACTCAAGCTGAGATCAAAAATGCCCAAGCATCACAGCAACAAATCAAAGCTCAAATTGAATATTTGAAAATTACCAGCCCTATAGACGGAGTAGTAAGCGCTCGAACAATCGAACCAGGAACTGTAGTCACTACTGGTAAAACTTTACTAACCCTACTCGACCAAAATACAGTTTATCTACGCGGTTATATTCCTGAAAAAGAAATTGGCAAAGTTAAAGTTGGACAAAAAGCTAACATTTTCCTAGATTCCAATCCCAATAAACCTATCAATGCTCATGTTGCTAGCATAGATCCTCAAGCATCTTTTACTCCCGAAAATATTTATTTCCAAGAAGATCGTATCAAGCAAGTGTTTGGACTTAAAATCGCAATCGATAATCCGGCTGGTTTTGCGAAGCCAGGAATGCCCGCAGATGGAGAAATTATCCTCAAAGAGGACGAGAGCCAATGACAAAAGAAATAGTCTATGGCACAGTACCCGTAAGCACAGTCCGAGATAATGTTATCGAAGTACAAAGTTTACACAAGCGATACGGCAAAATAGAAGCTGTTCGTGGTATTGACTTTACGGTACGTCGAGGTGAAATCTTTGGCTTAATTGGTCCTGATGGTGCAGGCAAAACTACTACCTTCCATATTCTAGGGGGAGTGATGGAAGCAAGTTCAGGTAATATTCAAGTTTTAGGTCGAAAACCTCGAGATGCACGCCTAAAGATTAGCTACCTGACGCAGCAGTTTTCACACTATTTGGATCTAAGTATTAACGAAAATCTGCAATACAGTGCCGGGTTACGCAAAGTCCCAAATGAGTTATTTATCAAGCGGCGAGCCAAATATTTAAAGTTAATGGAGTTTGATAAAATTGCTAATCGTTTGGCTTCCCAACTTTCTGGGGGAATGAAGCAAAAGTTAGCTCTCTGCTGTGCATTGATTTCTGAACCCGAAATTCTCTTGTTAGATGAGCCGACTACTGGGGTAGATCCTGTTTCTCGGCGGGAGTTTTGGGATATTTTGGCTACTCTCACCCAACAAGGAGTAACAATTATAGTTGCAACTCCCTATTTAGATGAAGCGGAACGTTGCCATCGTATTGCTTTAGTATACGAAGGAAAAATTCAACAAATTGGATATTTAGAAGAATTGCGCTCCAGCCTGGGTTTGTACCGTTTTGAAGTTCGTACTCCCAACTTGGAAGCAGCCGAAGCAGCTTTGCTGGAATTGCCACCCCGAATTGAACAAATTCACTTTGGTACTGGAGTTCCTGCAAAACAGATTGTTGATGTCCAAACCTTTGGCGATCGCCTGGATGTATTAGTAAAAGATGTCAAAGCTGGAGAAGTTGAGATTCGGGAAATTCTGACATCTCGCCAAATGGAACTTACATCAATTCAAGAAGTTGAAACTACTCTAGAAAATATCTTTGTAACTCGCTTACGCGCCAATGGTTCAGATCCACCGTTTATTCAATTTCCTCGTTCTCGTCCGAGCAAATACATTAACAGTAATCATATCAATGAAGATGCGGCAATTGATGTCCGCAACCTTAAAAAAGTATATGGTGACTTTAAAGCAGTTGAGAGTGTAAGTTTAAAAATTCGGTATGGTGAAATCTACGGTTTGTTAGGCGCAAACGGTGCGGGGAAAACCACAACTATCAAGATGTTGTGCGGTCTAATCGAACCGAGTAGCGGTTACATTTCTCTTGGCGGTCAGACTAGTAATCTCCGTAGTAGTGCTTTGCGGCAGCGCATCGGCTACATGAGCCAAAAATTTACCCTCTACGATGACTTGACTATTTTGGAGAACTTGGAATTTTACTGTGGTGTTTATTCTGTTCCCCAAAAATTATTACGTCCTAAAATTGACTGGGTTCTTAACACCTGTGGTTTGGTTGGTCAAGAAAATATGCTTACTGGTCGGTTGCCCGGTGGTTGGAAGCAACGGGTAGCTTTTGGTGCTTCGGTAATGCACGAACCAGATATTTTATTTCTTGATGAACCAACTTCTGGAGTAGATCCTTTGGCGCGTCGCCAGTTTTGGCGCTTGATTTGTGATTTGGCCCGCAAAGGTACAGCAGTACTGGTCACTACTCACTATTTAGAAGAGGCAGAACAGTGTAATCGTCTTGGCTTTATGGTAGACGGCGAATTAGTAGCGCAAGGCTCACCCAGTGAAATAAAAATGGCACAACCTGGTCAGTTAATTGAGCTAGTAACAAAAGACACTCAGACAGCCTTTAACTTATTAAAAAATGAATTGGATGATTGGCGGGTATCAATTTTTGGTACAAAGCTGCACATCATCCTCAATGACAAAAACAAGGAGATTCACCAAATTGAATCAATTTTAAACGCAGCACAACTAGAAATTCTTTCTTGGCGGACGATTCCCTTTTCTCTAGAAGATACATTTATTAGTATTTTTCAAAGTAATCGCCAGAAAAATCAATTTATTCAAAAATAACTTTCATCAAATTTTTATGCGGAAATTAATCTTCTACGTTTTGCCTTCTTTATGGAAACGGATTTGGTCTCAATGTGCTAAAGAATTAGCACAACTTCGTCGTGATGTTTTTAGCCTCTTGCTATTGTTTATAATGCCATTGGTAACTATGCTTATCTATGGTTATGCCATCAAACTTTTGATTACAGAAGTTCCTTTACTAGTTCAAGATTTTGACCAAAGTTTTCTCAGTCGTAATTATATAGAACGTTTTGAAGCAAGTCGTCGGTTCAAAATTATTAGTTTACCTCTCTACTACAGCCAAACAAAAGACATTTTAGGAAATACCAAAAAAGATCCACTTCTGGATTCACTAGATCGTAATATTGCAAAAGCTATATTAGTAATACCTCCCAATTTCTCTCGTCACCTTAAAGATGCTCAAACGACTAAAGTTCAGATTCTTTTAGATGGCACAGATGTCAATAACGCCAGGGCAATTAGAAGTACAATTCGCACCATCACAGAATTTTTTCTCATCAACGTGGGCTTACAGCCAAGTAGTTCGTCAATAACTTTGCAATCTCGTCTCTGGTCTAATATGGGTGGTAAAGAATCTCACTTTATTTTACCAGGAGTTTACGGGCTAATACTTTGGGTATATCCGGCTCTATTTTCTGCGCTGTCTATGGCTCGTGAAAAAGAGCAAGGTACAATTATTCAAGCTTACTCTGCTGATATGAGTGCAGTCGAGTTTTTCTTAGGTAAAGGTCTTGCTTATTTTATGGTAGGTGTTGTACAAACAATTTTTGTTATGAGCTTAGGCTTTTTTGTATTTGGTATAAAATTAGTAGGAGATCCAATTCCTTTACTAATAGGAACTCTAATTTTCTTAATGAGTGCATCTCTTTTTGGACTAATGCTTGGTACACGAGCTAATACTCGCATTGTTGCGGTTCAGTCTGTTACATTATTAGGATATTTGACATCTTCTTTTTTAACTGGCTTATACCATCCACTCAGAAATGTTCCTTTCCCTTTGTCATTAATATCAAATATTCTTCCAGTTAGATATTACATAGACGTAAGCCGTGATGCATTTTTGCGGGGTGCCGGTTGGTCAGGAGTTTGGTTTGCAAATTTAGCAATGTTTATGTTAGGTATACTTATTTTTAAACGTCTTCATAAGACGTTACATAAAATGCAGTTTCCTGATTAAAAAATGCCATTTACCTTTTATAATCATGAAAATAATTAATAATTTGTTCAAGAATCGCTTCTTGGCTTTATTAAAGAAAGAAAAAAATCAACTTCTTCGGAATAAACAACTGATTGTTTTATTAATTTTTATACCTAGTATTTATCTCATGCTTGTAGGTTTTTCTTTGAATGATGACATCAAGAATATTCCTTTTAGATATGTTGATTATGCTAATACAAACGATAGCCGGGAATTAATATCTACTTTCAGTCAAAGTGGAGCTTTTATCACTAAACCGCACATATCAGAACAAGCTAGTTCTAAACAGCAAACTCTTAGTGAACAAGTTAGTACAGCAGATATAGTAGTTGCTTTGGTGATTCCTCCAGATTTTAAGCGCAATCAAAATGGAGATGAGACTACTAAGGTTCAAGCAATTATTGATGGTGCTGATGCTGCAACTGCAATAATTGCCAATGCTTATCTTAACGAAATTATGAATAACTATATCCATAAATTAAATGGGAATTTAAACTCATCATTAATTCAACAGGAATTTAACATTATCTATAATCCTCGTTTGATAAGTTATTGGTTTATTGTTCCGGCTGTCTTAGGATTGGTACTTACCCTAACTAGTTCGGTAGCAGCAACTAATTCAGTAATTACTGAAAAAGAAGCCGGGACTTTGGAACAGTTGCTAATAACTCCAGTTAGCGCTGAAGAGATTATCTTGGCAAAAATTTTGCCTCTAGTAATTGTTATGATAGGTGATATTATATTAGCTTTAGGAATGGCTCGTCTGATTTTCGGTTTGCCAATAAGAGGCAATATATTTCTATTTTTAGCTCTTGGAAGTCTGTATACCTTTGTCGGAATTGGCTTAGGTATGCTAATTGGAACTTTTTCACGGACGCACTTACAAGCTTCACTCACTTCTTTCTTCATTAATGTTCCTTTAGGATTGATATCTGGTGCTGTTACTCCACTTGAAAGTATGCCTCCTATATTTCAGTACATATCATTGGTTAACCCTTTGCGTTATTATGTGGAAATTATGCGTGGTATATTACTAAAAGGAGTTGGTTTAGATATTCTTTGGCCAAATGTGATTGCACTTTTTGTTTTTGCAATTTTTCTATTAACAGTTAGTACAAGTCGATTTCGCCGTAACTTAATTTAATCTGGAGAGTGAAAAATTTCGGGGGAGCAGGGGTACATAATGCGGTACGATGACAGGATACTCAACGGGAGCATCCCACTTTTTATTTAGGGAGCAAAGATTAATCCATTAAGGTA
>NZ_CAXTTT010000030.1:8386-62468 GCF_964247315.1 uncultured Nostoc sp. | reverse complement strand
AGCGAACCCAACTCCTTGTGTCAACTATTTTTCCCAAAATAATTTTGGACTGTTTTTCTGTCTCCTGAAACTGCCCACAGTGCCGGGTTCTAGGCAACAATGGTTTATGCACTGTGTTGACTAAGGATGGAACAAGCGTGAATTTTCAGTCGGTAATAAGTTTATTGCATCATTTCTGGGGCAATCGCGGTTGTCTTATTGCCCAGCCCTACGATATTGAAAAGGGAGCTGGTACTAAGAATCCCCAGACTTTTTTAAGAGCATTGGGGCCGGAACCTTGGGCTGTTGCTTACGTTGAGCCTTGTCGTCGTCCTACTGATGGACGCTACGGCGAAAATCCCAACCGTTTCCAACACTATTATCAGTACCAAGTTCTGATTAAGCCATCACCAGATAATATTCAGGAGATTTATCTTGATTCGTTAAGAGCTTTAGGTATTCGTCCTCAAGACCACGATATTCGATTTGTAGAGGATAACTGGGAAGATGCAACTGTGGGAGCTTGGGGTACTGGGTGGGAAGTATGGTTAGATGGGATGGAAGTTACTCAATTTACTTACTTCCAACAGTGTGGAGGAATTGATTGCCGTCCCGTGTCGATTGAGATTACTTATGGGTTAGAGCGGCTGACAATGTATCTTCAGCAAGTAGAAGCACTTACAAAGATCCAGTGGACAGACAGCATTACTTATGGTGATGTTTTCCTTCAGGGAGAGATTGAGCAGTGTACATACAACTTTGAAGCGTCAAATCCTGAGTTGCTACTGACACTATTTAATTTGTATGAGCAGGAAGCTACCCAATTGACGGAGCGAGGATTGGTCTTGCCCAGCTTAGATTATGTAATGAAGTGTTCGCACACATTCAATCTATTAGATGCTAGAGGTGTGATTTCGGTGACAGAGAGAACTCGCTATATTGCCAGGATTCGGCATTTGGCTAGGAAGGTAGCTCATTTATATGTTGAGCAAAGGGAGAAGTTGGGTTTTCCATTGCTCAAAGATACTGTGGGTTCTACAGGAAGCCCAATATCCTAAAGGGTGCGGCTACAGACAAACTAAGTACAGTTTTGTGTAAAATAATAGCGTTTTTAAAGCCAGGGAATGCAAAGTAAAGGCAAAGTACGCAGAGTTGTGGCAAATTTAATTCACTACGATTTTGTGTTTTGTTTATCCTTGTGGTGCTGAGGTTTAAGCTAGGTATATTTTTTTTGATGTTGCTTTTGCTAAAGGACAGAAATACAGTTAAATATTGAATCTAGAACATTAAAGCTACAAGGATAAGGCCCGCTTGTGCGGGCTTTGTTTATATAAACTTGATGGACTATACTCACCACAAGCATAAAAACTTTTCACTGTTGCTGATTTAAAAAAATAAAAAGCTCACGCAGAAGTGCTCCAAGCACAGATAATAAAAATTTGGAATATTTTGTTTTTGAATTTCATAACTAAATTCAGCAACGCCGATTTTTCTTTATTGCTGCCCTATTTATATTTAAACCATCTGCAAATTCTGATTTCCAGGTGCTTTTACTAAAATCTTATGATTCAAACCAGTGGTGTCATTATTTGTCTTGGCTACATTTTTGGATTGCTGTTTACAGCAGTTCCTTGGGGTGGTGTGGGGATTTTGGTTCTGGGGATAGTGGGAGCAATTCTTTTTAGAAGACGCACCACACTACAGCAATTTGCTCAGAAACCAGAAAATGCTGGAAGCAAAAATAAGGCAGTGCCTAATACTTGGCAAACTACTCCCCATCCTCGAATATGGTTAGCTGCTGGCTTGGTGGGATTATTGGCAACTCTATATTTTCAATGGCGAATCCCACAACCGGGTGCAAAAGATATTAGTCAGTTTGTCCCACCTGGAAATAGCAGTAATCAAGAACAACTTGTGATTGTACGCGGCGAAGTGGCGAGTAATCCGCGTTTAACTCGCAGTCAGCGAGGACAATTTTGGCTGGAAACGACTCAGTTAGATGAAGTTAAAAATGATAAAGGTTCAGCAGGTGTCCCACAAGGGGTTACAGGCAAATTGTATGTGACAGTCCCTATACTTCAGGCTACTGGGTTATACCCTAGTCAACAAATTGCTGTGACTGGGATTTTGTACAAACCAAAGGCGGCTTCCAATCCTGGTGGTTTCGATTTTCAGAAGTTTCTCAAGCAGGAAGGAACGTTTGCTGGTTTGATTGGGCGACAGATAAATGTTTTGGAGCGGGAACGTAAATGGGGATGGTGGCAAATTCGGGAGCGAATTGTGCGATCGCAAGTTCGTTGGTTGGGTATTCCTGAAGGGCCTCTTGTCAGCGCAATGGTTTTAGGTAGCAAAGCTGTTGATTTACCCTATGATATCCGTGACTTATTTGTACAAGCCGGATTAGCTCATGCTTTAGCAGCTTCTGGGTTCCAAACTTCTTTGATTTTGAGTGTGATTTTACAGTTAACAAGACGAGCAAGAAAAGGAACGCAATTTACTCTTGGGTTTTTGGCTTTAATTATTTTTCTGAGTTTAACAGGGTTTCAACCTGCGGTTCTCAGAGCTGTAATTATGGGTTTTGCAGCATTAGTTGGTCTTTTATTAAAAAGGAAGGTAAAACAGTTCGGATCGTTACTATTAGCAGCAACTCTACTATTAGTATTTAATCCTTTATGGATTTGGGATTTAGGTTTTCAATTGAGTTTTTTAGCAACACTAGGATTAGTTGTAACAGTACCCGCATTAGTCAATCGCCTAGCATGGCTACCACCTGCGATCGCTGCTTTGATTGCTGTTCCCCTAGCTGCCACTATTTGGACTTTACCCGTGCAACTCTTTGTCTTTGGAGTTGTACCATCTTATAGTCTGTTGTTGAATGTGGTTAGTACTCCATTAATTTCGATCATTAGTATAGGTGGAATCATCAGTGCGTTAGTAGGTTTAGTTTGGCTCGACGCAGGAAGTTTCCTCGCCGGGGTGTTACATTACCCTACTGATTGGCTAATTAAACTAGTGGAATTTTTTAGCAAGTTGCCTGGAAATTCTGTTGCGGTGGGCAGCATATCTACTTGGCAGCTTTTGGCGATTTATATACTAATTATATTGGTCTGGCTAGTGCCTTGGTGGCAAAGACGGTGGTGGTTTGCTAATATGATTGCGATTGTTTTAGTATTTATCCCACTTTGGCATTATAAAAATACATTGTTTAGGATAACTGTCTTAGAATCTGGGACAGAACCAATTGTAGTCGTTCAAGACCGAGGTACTGTAACTGTAATTAACAGTGGTGATGAAGGTACAGGACGTTTTACAATTTTACCGTTTTTACAACAGCAAGGTGTAAATCAAATAAATTGGGCGATCGCAACTGATTTTCAAGGTAATGAAAGTAATGCTTGGTTTGAATTAATGCAGCGTTTACCAATCAATAATTTTTATGAATATTCACCCCAAACAGATAATTCTATTACAACTCAGGCTATTCAACAGGAACTACAAAAACATCAAGGAATTTATCAATCTTTAGCAGTTGGTCAATCTGTGAAAGCTGGTTCGATAGTAGCGCAATTAATCAACGAACAATTACCAATTTTACAATTGCAAATTTTAGATCAAAATTGGTTATTAGTGGGTAATGTTAAATCTAAAGAGGTACAACAACTAGTTAAAAATGGAAGTTTGCCTCGCCCGCAAGTGCTTTGGTGTGCCCCTGAGTCATTGAAAGATTTAGTTATTGCTTTGCAACCACAAGTAGCGATCGCTTCTTCTGCCAACTTCGATCCGAAAACTTTATCTGAACTGAATCAAAGCCAAACTAAACTGTTCTTTACAGGACGAGATGGAGCTATTCAATGGACTCCTAATGGTCAGTTTGAGGCATTTATTGAATCAACAGAAAATAAATCATCTGTTTTATAAAAAATTCCCAAATTTAGGAAATTAAAAAAACTTGTATCAAATTTTATGACAATCTATTTTTATAGTACTCGTGAATAATATGGCTATTTCTCTAACTTTTCGTCCCACAGCTTTGAATTAGATGGATTGTATTGGTCAACTAGCGAACACTACTTTCAAGCACAAAAGTTTGTGGGTACACCTCATGTAGAACAAATCCGCCTAGTTAAAACACCTAAAGATGCGGCAAGAATGGGGCGCGAGAGAACCCGTCCCCTACGTCGAGATTGGGAACAAGTTAAAGACGATATCATGCGGCAAGCTGTGCTATATAAATTTAAAACTCATACAGATATTAGAGATATTTTACTTTCCACGGGAAATGCAGAAATTGTTGAAAACTCGCCTATTGATTTTTATTGGGGTTGCGGAGCCGATGGCAGTGGTAAAAATATGCTAGGAAAAATTTTAATGGAGGTGCGGGATATCCTGCATCATACATACAGGGCAGATATTGATAATAAAACTGTTAAATAATCTTGTAGAAAAGAATTTTTGAATCGAACTACTCCACACGTAGAAAATAGGAAGACATAAAAAATACAGAGGATCGCAAACGCTTTAAGACTGTTATATAGTTATTACTCTTCATGAGTGGAAATCTAAAAACCTCGATTAACGATCGCTATATCAGCTCTCACCTCTTCTAAACTTATGCTGTGATAAAGCAGACTGATGAAAGATGCATCCTGGTTTTGGGAACACTAAATTTAGCACCAGACTTCACAGGAAGGAGTTGATGTCTAAAGGCGAATGGAATAACAGCTCGAAAAATACAGTTCCCCTGGAATTACCCATAACATACCTAAAACCAGTGAAGCGTAATACAATTACCCATGAATTTGACTCTGGTTCACAAGCAGAAATAATACCTCCACAAGAAAGTGATGACCATTTGTCAGAAGCGTCCAAGCTACTAAGGCAAGGAATTCAACAGCAGCAAGGTGGCGAATTAATAACGGCTATGAAGTCTTTACAACAATCCTTGGGGCTGTTTCAGGCAATTGGCGATTTAGAAAAACAGGCACAGGTACTTTCTTTTTTAGGATTGGTAACTTACAGCGCCGGAGACTATAAAGGTGCTATATCTTACTCTCAACAGTGTCTGTCTTTGCTCAATAACACCTCAGATTTAGCATTGCAAATGCAAGCTCTTTCCCATTTAGGCAATGCATACCGTCACCTAAATGACCATAAAAAGGCTATTGAGTTTCTAGAAAAATGTTTGAAAATAACGCAGCAACTGCAAGACAAACGAAGTCAAGTGGCAGCACTCAATAATTTAGGATTGGTGTATAAAGCTTTAGGCAACTTTACACAAGCTATTGAATATCAGCAACAAAGCCTAGAGATTGTGCGGGAACTCAAAGATAATTGGGGCGAAGAACAGGTACTTAAGAATTTAGGTAATGCTTGGTATGCTTTGAACAATTACCCAAAAGCGATCGCTTATTATGAGCAGTGTGTAGTCCTATCACGCTCCTTAAAAAATGTTCGCAGTGCTTCTCAGGTGCTAAAGAATCTAGGCAATGCTTGTTATGCTTTAGGTGATTATACCAAAGCCATTAAGTATTATGAAGATCGGTTGCAATTAGCCAAAGAAATTCAAGACAAGCGTAGTGAGGAACAGTCTTTAAGTAGTTTAGGAGTTGCTTGTGAAGCTTTGGGTGACTATAACAAAGCAATTACATATTATGAAGAACGTTTGCTGTTAGCTAAAAATATCAAAGATCGTCGCAGTGAAGAACAAGCTCTTGCCAGTCTGAAAGTCGCTTGCTACGCTCTTGGTGATTATGCCAAAGCTATGCAATATCAGCAGGGAACATCTTCAAATGGTTAGAAAGTAAGATTGGAAAACAATTCAAAATTACTCGCACAGATCGATTCCCTTCATTGTCTTTTGTTGTTGGAGATATACGAGAGCTTCTAATGTATCTACTTGGGGAATTCGGCGTAAAAATTACTCACACTCTACAAGGGTTGGGGTGTTTCCAGGACTATTGTGCGATCGCCCCACTGTTCTAACCAAGGTAGCAATTTTTGTGGCGCTAATAGAGTACATAGCCAAATTGCTGCTGGACAAAGCGCTTTCATGGCAGTTGCTGCTACCGCTATTGTCATACCTGTAGCAATGCCATCATCAACTAAGATCAGCATAGCATTCTCTGCATTCACCTGCAAACAAGCAGGAATTAATTGAGCCTCAAGAGACTTAGCTTGCTCGATCGCTTTATTTAAAGCCACTTCTCGCCACCGCACATCATGTTTAGAGCGAAATAGCTTTTGATCGACCCAAAGAACATTTCCAGAAGAAGTCACTGCACCAATTGCTAACTCTAGGTTTTCTGGATGGCTAATCTTTTTTGCCACAACAATTGTCAACGGACAATCCAAAAGACGTGCTATTGGTGCTGCTACTGGTACACCTCCTCTTGGCAAAGCATAAACAATTGGTACAGGCTTTACCCCAGAATCAATAGTTTGCTGAGTCAAAACATCATGAAAAACATCATGAATTACTTGCGCCAATAATTCACCTGCATGGGTACGATCGGCGAAAAGTGGGGTATATGACATGGTTTTCCCCAGCATCTTAGGACGGCACTGCTTTTATCATGACTGAATTTTGTCTCAAATTAACTGATACAATAAGATTTGTCTAAATAATTAAGTATTCAGCAAAAGTTAAATGTTCTGATAAATATCCAACCAAAGGGCTATTTAACTCAGATATAACAGCTGGCGCTGATGCTAAAATCCCGATTTTCATGAGCAGCGAAACTCAACTCAGCCTCTTCGACGACTCAACCTTTAATCAACGAGAACTGATTCCTACAGACGTGAAAATTCTGATCGCTCCCGGAACTTATTCTGACATAACGGAGTTGACACAAGATTGCGATCGCTGCCACCGTTGTGCATTGGGAGACACTCGTACTCACGCTGTTGTCGGACGTGGCAATCTCAAAGCACCAATTATGGTTGTGGGAGAAGCTCCGGGTCAAAATGAAGACGAAACGGGTTTACCATTTGTAGGTAGATCGGGACAATTGCTAGAGAAAATTTTGGCATCGGTGAATCTTACTACTGAGCATGATGTATACATCGCCAATATCAATAAATGTCGCCCACCAAATAATAGAGTTCCCACTCCTGTAGAAGTGGCGGCTTGTCTACCCTACCTACTAGAACAAATTCGTTTAGTTGATCCTAAAATAATTCTGTTAACGGGTGCAACTGCTGTCAAAGCTATCACTGGCGATAAGCGGGGGATTACGAAAATTCGCGGACAGTGGCTGGAGTGGGAAGGGCGTTTATGTATGCCAATTTTTCATCCTTCTTACTTGTTGCGTAACCCTTCCAAAGAAAGAGGTATGCCGAAATGGTTGATGTGGCAGGATATCCAGGCAGTGCGTGCTAAGTTAGACGAAATTCAAAATAACAGCTAATGCTTAATTGTCTTGTTCTCAGCCGGAGACTGGGAATACCGTCGTCTTAGAGGCTGCGCTTCCCTTGCTGGCGGCAAAGCCGCCAGGAGCAGCATTTCCAACCAGAGGCTGGAAACGAGGTTTTAAAGGAATTTCAGGTTAACCTCTCCCAACGCATCGGGAAGGATTATGGAGGAGTAAAACTGAAGCTAGCGTGCCCCTTGACAAAGGACACGCTAGCACGGGTGAGGTACTTTGGTTATTGGTAATTGAGCAGACTTGATATTACCTTTTACCTTTTAGACGCGAAATTTCAAGTCTCTATTCGTCGTCGAAATCATCTTCGTCGTCTTCCTCTTCTTCCTCGTAATCGTCGTCGTCTACTACTTCGTCAGCAATTAATTCATCTTCTTCATCTAGAATTGACCTTTCTGCACGTCTGCTACCAAAGCCAGATTCTCCAAGAGTAGGAGAATCTAAATTATAGGTGCGAGCTGTGCGATCGTCTAAGACCATATCTAGGGGATCGTCAACTTCATCTAACACACTACTGGTAATTTCAGCAGCATAGTCATCGATCGCTCCTGGTTCTTCATAAGTATTGTATCCAGTACCAGCCGGAATCAATCGCCCGATAATCACGTTTTCTTTTAATCCGCGCAGCCAGTCAGATTTGCCTTCGATAGCGGCTTCGGTGAGTACCCGTGTTGTCTCTTGGAAGGACGCGGCGGAAATAAAGCTGTCGGTGTTCAACGATGCTTTAGTGATCCCCAACAATACTGGGGTATACTGTGCCCTCGCACCGCCTGTAATTGCCATAGCTTCGTTCACCTGCTCAACTTGGCGCAGTTCCACCAATTCGCCGGGAAGCATTGTGGTGTCACCACCATCATCAATCCTGACTTTGTTGGTCATCTGGCGAACAATCACTTCAATGTGCTTATCGGAAATATCAATCCCTTGAGATTGGTACACCATTTGCACTTCATTCACCAAGAAAGTCTGTACCTTTTGCAAGGCAAGGCTAGCACAAGCATAGATTCCGTCTTCAGAACCCAAGCTAAAGAAGATTTCCAAAATTTCGTGGGGATTGGATGGCCCATCGGTCAACGGTTGTCCCGCTAATACTATTGATCCATCTGGCACAATCAAATTTTGTCCTGGGCCCAGAGGATAATCTGTCACCACACCATTTGATTCTACGACCTTGATGGCGATCGCTTCATCACCATCACCGTAAACTACTTTAACTTCTCCACCCCGCCGACATAAGATGCACGCTTCTTTCGGTTTACGAGCTTCAAGTAGTTCCTCAATTCGGGGCAAACCTTGAATGATATCTCCGGTTTTGGCGCGTTCAAACACCAGCAACACCAAGTTATCACCCCGTTGTACCAAATCGCCGTCTTCTATCTGCAACACAGCACCAGGGCTGACTCGATAAGGGCGACCGATGCGGGTAGTAATAACGTAATTTTTAGTACTTAAAGCTGATTCCTCACCAGATGCAGCAGCGACACTTTTGATATCCACTACTTGCCCTGATTCTTGGGCAAAAACTCCAGGAGCAACTTCTGTACCTTCTACTAGCAAGTCACCCACTTTTACCTTGGGCTGAGTACTAGTATTTGCGATCAGCCTATCAACGTCACGCAACACCAAACAACGACGCACGTTTTCGGCTCCTTTTTGAACACCCCGCACTTCCCCTCCTTCTTTGCATAAGATTTGGGTACGTGCAACTACAGAACCTGGGGCGATGGTTAGCCCATCATGTACCTCAAGTGTAGTCTGGGTGCTACCTTGGGTGGCATCGGCGGTAATGTCTCGACGAATTACCAAAGATTCCAAAATTACCAGTTGCAAACGTTGAACTTCTGGGTCTTCAGTATCTTCTACCAATTCAATATCTGCTGCCAAGGGTGAAGCATTGTGGTCTTGTTCCCCTTCTTGCTCAATTTCCAGCACTAGCTGGGTTCGCAGCAGTTCTACACCTTCAACAGATTTGACGCGTTCTGAATCTTTGTAAGGTAGCCGTTGCACAGCCCGCAATTGAATCGATCGCCCAGTTTGTTGACTTACCGATGTCGTTGATGGCACATCTGGATTATCTGGTACGGCAAACTCAACTACTGGACGACTCAACAGGGCTGGCCCTTCTGGTGTTTCGACATACTGGATATAACGCAATTCCGTGGCGGCGTTGCCTTGGAATTCCTCACCTGGTTGGATAAAGGTGTTATCTCGCCCGATAACTGATTCGGGATCGTCCACCATCAGTAGTTCCCCTGGCTTCACGACCACTTCCCGCAGGATGTCGTTTTTCTGGGTTACTTCTACCACACCACTGTTTTGGCAGAAGATATCCTTCACTACTTCAGTGCCAGCTTCGACAAACTGACCGTCTTCCACCAAAAGTAAGGAGATATCTTTATTAACTTCGTGGCTTTCTTCAGGAATCCATAACAAGGTACCGCCCTGCACGACTTCATAACCCAGCTTGGCTTTGCCTTTTTTCTGGACTTCAACACCCGCGAATTTCAGGAATCCACCAGTGGTTGTGCGATAGCGGTCATCAATTAACTCAGCTACTACTTGACCATTTTGCACTTTTGTGCCTGGTGTCGCCCGGAGGTTAAATACCTGGTTGTTGCCCGTGGAGACTAAGTAGTTATTGCGGCCTTGAGAACTTTGAACAGTCACTGTTGCCTGGTCTAAGACTACAGAAGCGGTGATAATCTCAATTTCCCTGGTACTCTTACCTGGGGTAGCTTCGGGCAACCGCACTACACCACCGTGCAAACTAGTTAATTTGGTTTCTGCTAAAACTCCATTAGAAGCGATCGCATCACCATTTTTCACCACCAATTCTGCACCAGGCGGCAAGTTGTAAACTTCCCCAGACAAAATCCAAATCAAACCACCCCGTGCGGCTGTGGTTGTGGTATTACCTTGACGGTCGGTTTTTTGTTCTGGAACTACTTCGGCAAATTGCACTTCCCCTGCCAAGTCAGAAGCAACATCTTTAACGGCTTTTTCTGTATTAGTCCGAGTTGTGCGTCCACCGAGGGCAACCTCTGCCAACAACTGACCTTGTTTTACCTGATTTCCATCAAATACATATAGTGTTGAACCTTGGGTAAGATGAACCTCTTGGTTGTCTGGAGTAACATCACCTACTTTTGTTGGCTCCAAAAGCATGATGCCATTAGCCTCAACATAGAGGGCATCTTCCCCGTGGCGGGTACGATATGTTCTGGTTTTCAGTTTACGGGGAAGTTTGACAGTCCCATCAATTTTAGAACGAACTTGTTGCGCTACTTCCCCGGTAAACACACCACCTGTGTGGAATGTCCGCATGGTTAACTGAGTACCAGGTTCACCGATACTTTGGGCGGCAATAATCCCCACTGCTTCGCCCAAATCTACCATCTTGGCGTGGGCCAAACTCCAGCCATAGCAGTGTTGACAGACAGAACGTGCAGCTTCACAAGTTAGGGGCGATCGCACTACAACTTCTCCCACCCCAGATTTTTCAATTTTCTTGGCCAAGTCCTCAGAAATCGGGGTATTACGTGCTGCGATCACTTCTTTTGTCACTGGATGCACCACATCTTCGCCAATTACCCGTCCCATTAAGCGAGTTGCTAGAGGAATCAAGGTTTTAGCCCCTTCTGTCATTGGTCGAATGCTAAGACCTCTGGTGGTGCCGCAGTCAAATTCCCGAATAATCACATCCTGGGATACGTCCACCAAACGGCGGGTAAGATAACCAGAGTCAGCTGTTCGTAACGCAGTATCCACCAATCCTTTTCTGGCACCGTAAGACGAAATAATGTATTCCGTCACAGTTAGTCCTTCACGGAAGTTGGTTTTGATGGGCAAATCGATAATTTCCCCTTGAGGATCTGCCATCAGTCCCCGCATCCCCACCAATTGCCGAACTTGAGAGATGTTACCCCGTGCACCGGAGAATGCCATCATGTATACGGAGTTTAGGGGATTGGTCTTCTTGAAGTGAACAACTACTTCATCTTTCAAAGCTTCACTAGTACCGTTCCAGGTATCGATTACCTTTTGGAAGCGTTCTACTTCCGTGATTTCTCCCCGTTGGTAACGGGTTTCAGTGGCGCGAATTTCTTCTTCGGCTGCTTCTAAGAGCAATCGCTTAGTTGGTGGCACCATCAAGTCATCTACACTGATGGAAACCCCTGCTTTGGTAGCGTAGCGAAATCCCAAATCTTTCAGTTTATCCGCCATTACTGCGGTTCGCGCCGTACCATAATACGTAAAGGCCCAAGAAATTAAATTCCTCAATTGACCTTTGTCAACCACGCGATTGCGAAAAATCATTTTTTCGTTAGTCATTAGTCATTAGTCCTGAGTCATCAATAATTAATAATTCGTAGTTTGTAATTCGTAATTAATTCTTCAATTACGAATTACGATTTGGAAATTACGAATTAACTTGCTAGTGCTTCCTGAATAGCATTATTGTAAATAACGCGACCGGGAGTGGTATATATATACTGAGAAAGTACATTGCCTTTAGCGTCTTGTCTGACTCGACGGAACTTATAGAGTAATGTGCGGGTACCATCCTCGTTTTCCGTCACTTTCACGGGTTCTGTATCCGGTTGGTCTGATTCTATTTCACCGTCAAACCGCACATAGATATAGGCGTGCAAGTCAATTTGCTCTTGCTGGAAAGCCATAATTACATCCTCTAGCGAAGAAAAGTACTTTCCTGCGCCTTTTGTCGCACCGGGATTTTCTGCTGTTAAGTAATACGCCCCCAACACCATATCTTGGCTAGGCGTGATAATAGGTTTACCTGTGGCTGGTGACAAAATATTGTTAGAAGCCAACATCAATAACCGTGCTTCAGCCTGACTTTCTAACGACAGCGGGACGTGTACCGCCATTTGGTCACCGTCAAAGTCGGCATTAAATGCTGGACACACCAGAGGATGCAGTTGAATCGCTCTACCTTCTACTAAAATCGGTTCAAAAGACTGAATACCCAAGCGGTGCAACGTTGGTGCCCGATTTAGCATTACAGGGTGTCCTTCAATCACTTCTTCCAGCACATCCCAAACACTGGGATCATTACGTGATATTAGCTTTTTTGCAGCTTTGATATTATTTACCATGCCGCTACGAATCAGGCGGTTAATCACAAATGGTTGGAATAGCTCAATTGCCATTTCTCTAGGCAAACCGCACTGGTGAATTTTCAGCTTTGGCCCAACAACAATTACCGAACGTCCAGAGTAGTCAACCCGTTTACCTAACAAGTTTTGTCGGAAACGTCCTTGCTTACCCTCAATAATGTCGGACAAAGATTTCAGTGGTCGGTTATTTGCCCCTACCACAGTGCGTCCCCGACGACCATTATCAATCAAAGCATCCACTGCTTCTTGCAGCATCCGCTTTTCGTTCCGCACAATAATCTCAGGTGCCAAAATTTCTTGCAAGCGTGCCAAACGATTGTTGCGGTTAATTACCCGCCGATACAAATCATTTAAATCGCTGGTAGCAAACCGTCCTCCATCTAGCTGCACCATTGGGCGCAAGTCGGGGGGAATCACAGGAATAACTGCCATTACCATCCACTCTGGTTTGGAACCAGTGGCGATAAAGTTGTCAATCACCCGTAGTCGCTTAATTAGCTTGGCTCTTTTTTGTCCCTTGGCGTTGCCAATTTCTTCCCGTAGGCTTTCCGCTTCTTGCTCTAAATTAATATCGGCAAGCAAACGCAACAGTGCTTCAGCACCAATACCTACCTCTACGCCTTGCAACTGAGAATCTTCGCTATAAATTTGGTCTTCTATTTCCAACCACTGGTCTTCACTTAGTAGCTGTTTGTAAGTTAAAGTTTCGGCATTACCTGGACTCAGGACAACATAGGAGTTGAAATAAACAATCTGCTCGACATCCCGCAAGGGCATATCCAACAGGATGGAAATATAGCTAGGAATGCCTTTGAGATACCAGACGTGAGCTACTGGTGCGGCGAGTTTAATATAGCCCATGCGGTGGCGACGCACCCGTGACTCGGTGACTTCTACCCCACAGCGCTCACAGACAATGCCTCTGTGACGAACTCTTTTATACTTGCCACAATGGCATTCCCAATCTTTTGCAGGGCCAAAGATGCGCTCACAAAATAAGCCATCCATCTCTGGCTTGAGAGTTCGGTAGTTAATCGTCTCTGGCTTGGTAACTTCACCGACTACTTGACCATTGGGCAATGTTCTTTCACCCCACTGCCGAATGCGTTCAGGGGAAGCCAAGCCGATTTTTACGTAGTCAAACTGATTAGTTTGGGCAGGTCTCATACTTAAGTGCTGAGTTTCGAGTTATGAGTTTTGAGTATATTTAGTTTTAAGGTTTGAATTAAGAGAGATCCAAGTGCTAAATGCCAATTACTGAGTTTTTGAATACTCAGCACTCAGCACTCAGCACTTAGCACTCCTTATTCGTCATCTTCCAGCGATTCGCGAGAAAGAGATTCGTACGTAGGTCGAGGAGGTGTGCGACGGGCTGATTGGTCTGCCATCAAATCGACTTCCACATCTAGGGAACTGCCGTCTGCTTGGGTTTCTACCTTATGTACAGCAATGTCTAATCCCAATGATTGCAACTCGCGCATTAGCACCTTAAAGGATTCTGGAGTTCCAGGCCGAGGAATTGCCTTACCTTTAACGATCGCATTTAACGCTTCATTCCGTCCTTGCATATCGTCAGATTTAACTGTAAGCAATTCCTGTAAGGTATAAGCCGCACCAAAGGCTTCCAATGCCCACACTTCCATTTCTCCAAACCGCTGACCACCTTGTTGTGCTTTACCACCCAAGGGTTGCTGAGTCACGAGTGAGTATGGGCCTGTAGAACGGGCGTGGATCTTATCATCCACCAAATGCACCAGTTTCAGCATATAAGCCACACCGATGGTAATTGCTCGGTCAAAAGGTTCACCTGTACGACCGTCATACACCATGATTTTACCTGGGTTATCTGGGTTATATACCCAGTCTTTGCCTGTTTCGTCTCGTGCTTCTTGCAATTTGCCATGCACAATTCGGCGGGATGACTCTTCACCGTACATTTCATCAAAGGGAGTAATTTTAAATCGTACTCCCAAGGTCTGACCAGCCCAACCCAAGAGGCACTCAAATACTTGTCCGACGTTCATCCGACTGGGTACGCCCAAGGGGTTGAGTACAATGTCCACTGGTGAACCATCGGGCAAATAAGGCATATCTTCCGCTGGTAATATTCGAGAAATAATCCCTTTGTTACCGTGGCGTCCTGCCATTTTGTCGCCAACTTGGATTTTGCGTTTTTGCGCAACATAGACCCGGACTACCATATTGGCTCCTGGTGGCAGTTCATCGCCTTGTTCGCGCGTAAACAAGCGAACATCAACTACGCGACCTTTTTCACCATTTGGCACTCGCAGCGAATTGTCTCGCACATCCCTTGCTTTTTCACCGAAAATGGCACGCAACAGTTTTTCTTCTGGCGGTTGGTCAGATTCACCTTTGGGTGTGACTTTTCCTACCAAGATATCACCAGCTTCTACCCATGCCCCAATGCGAATGATTCCCTGTTCATCCAACTGACGCAAGGCATCTTCCCCGACGTTGGGAATTTCTCTAGTGATTTCTTCTGGTCCGAGTTTGGTTTGTCTCGCTTCAATTTCATATTTTTCAATGTGAATTGAGGTGTAGACATCATCCTGCACCAGTCTTTCAGAGATTAAAATTGCGTCTTCGTAGTTGTAGCCTTCCCAAGGCATATACGCAACAACAATATTTTGTCCTAGCGCCAATTCACCGCCTTCGGTAGAGGAGCCATCAGCCAATACCTGACCTGCAACAACCCGTTCCCCAATGCGGACGAGAGGTTTCTGATTTAAACAGGTGTCTTGGTTAGAACGTTGGTACTTGGAAAGGATGTACTTAATTTCTGGGGTATTAGGTTTAGGACGGACGCGAATTTCTGTAGCATCTACATAAGTGACATCGCCATCGGTGCGCGATACAATCACCATCCCGGAGTCTCTTGCTCCTTGTGCTTCCAAACCAGTACCCACCAAAGGACGCTCTGGCTTGAGCAGGGGTACTGCTTGCCGTTGCATGTTCGATCCCATCAGCGCTCGGTTAGCATCATCATGCTCCAAGAAGGGAATCATGCTGGTTGCTACCGACACAATCTGTACGGGAGATACTGCTACGTAGTCAACCTGTTCTGGTGTTGTGGTGGAAAATTCTTGGCGATAGCGGACTGGCACTTGTGGCCCAATAATGTGCCCTGTTTCATCTACAGGAATATCTCCCGGAGCAACCCGCAGGTCATCTTCTTCATCGGCTGTCATATAGGCTGGAGGCAGATCAAATCTGACTCGCCCATTTTCCACAGGTCTAAATGGTGTTTCTAAGAACCCATACAGGTTAACCCGCGCATGGGTTGCCAAGGAGCCAATCAATCCAGCGTTGGGGCCTTCTGGTGTCTCAATCGGGCAAATGCGTCCATAGTGACTAGGATGAATATCCCGCACTGCAAATCCAGCGCGTTCGCGGGTTAAACCACCAGGGCCAAGGGCACTCAGACGACGTTTGTGGGTCAGTTCTGCTAGAGGATTTGTTTGATCCATGAACTGACTTAACTGGCTCGAACCAAAGAATTCTTTAATTGCTGCTACCAATGGTTTGGGATTCACTAAAGAAGCAGGAGTTAGCACTTCAGCATCAGATACGGTCATCCGTTCCCGAATAATTCTCTCTAGGCGATTTAAGCCTACCCGTACTTGGTTTTGCAGCAATTCACCGACGCTTCTCACCCGCCGATTGCCTAAATGGTCAATGTCGTCGATATTACCAATGTCATATTCCAGGTTGATTAGGTAATCTACGGCTGCCAAAATATCGCCAGGAGTTAACACGCGCATGGTGTCTGGGACAGAAAGGCGCAATTTTTTGTTCAGCTTGTATCGTCCGACGCGACCAAGGTCATAACGTTTCGGGTCAAAGAAACGGGAGTCTAAAAGTTGTTGTCCACCTAATACTGTCGGTGGTTCACCAGGACGCAGTTTCCGATATAACTCCATCAGGGCTTCTTCTTCAGAGAATTGCCCTTCTTTTTCGATGGTTTTCTGGAAATACTCTGGGTGGCGTAAAGCGTCAAAGATTTCGTTGTCTGATAACCCTAAAGCCTTTAGGAGTACTTGCGCTGAGAGTTTGCGGGTTTTGTCGATACGTACCCACACCAAATCGTTACGGTCTGTTTCAAATTTCAGCCATGCTCCCCGGTTGGGAATTAAGCTAGCTGAATAAGTACGTCGCCCGTTTTTGTCGATTTCTGATTTGTAATAAACCCCTGGCGATCGCACTATTTGGTTGACAATTACCCGCTCGGCTCCGTTAATAATAAACGTGCCGCGATCGGTCATCAAAGGCAAATCACCAATGAATACCTCTTGTTCTTTGATTTCCCCGGTTTCTTTATTAATTAGACGTGTGGGAACATACATTTGGACAGCATAGGTACTATCGCGCCGTTTAGCTTCTTCGACACTGTACTTTGGCTCCTTGAGTTTGTAGTTATGACCCAAAAAGTGCAGTTCTAATTTACCCGTATAATCTGTAATAGGACTAAAGGAGTTAAGTTCTTCTATCAGCCCTTCTTCTAAAAACCAGCGAAAGCTTGACCGCTGGATTTCAATCAAATCGGGTAACAGAAAGGCGGGTTCCATATATGTTTCTTTAGTCATGCCTTTACCTTTGTCAACCTGGTTAAATTTTCCCTTGGACACTGCTGTTTGACGCTTCCCACTGCTAGGCCAGTGCCCTTGGCTGTTTGGGAACTTTTTATTACACACTGGTGATTTGCATTTGTGGGCAAACACAGCGATTAAATCTGGCTGGAATGAGCAATTTTCCTTGCGAAAATTGCCCTTAATAGGGACTAAGTAATGGGTACTGGGTACTACTGGCCACTAGGAGAGCATGGGAAAAGTTGCTGAAAGTCTTTCCCCTCTGCATCTCATCCCCAATCGAGCCATTTGCTTTTCCTGTCAAACACGCTACGCATAGCTTGCTTAAGAGTAGGGGCAAAAGTCGGCAAAGCCGCCCAATACGGTGGCTTCCCAATGCCCATTTCAAATAGAATATCCAGTTAAAATATTCCTGAATTTGATTTACTTTTTTCACTTCCCCTCCAAAAAGCGCGTTAATTTGCTGACGCAGCTCCACACAGTGTGTTTTAAATCCACCCCGCTGTTGATACTCTCAGTGATATTTTAGATATCCTAAGACTGAGGGAATGATCCGCACATTGTCGATTTTGAATCAGAATCACTTCATTTTGCTGGATTGTACTCACAAGGCAATTTTTGTTTAACGATTTTGAATAGGTTCAATACAAACTAAACCGATGTTGTGCAAAAGTCCAGCTCAATTTAGCTTGGCACAGTTAGTCATCTGGGGAGAGCATCCGCTTGTAGAGATTTTGAGGATGGCTAAGCCATAACAGCATGGAAAATCAGGATGAGAAGTTTTATGTTCCTTCCTTTATCATTATGGCGCAAGCAAAATGTTTTTGAGGGAATAATACTAGCATATTTCTGTCCCCCTATAAGTTTATTCTTTTTTACACAACTTAACAAAAGATACTAGGACACACTTGATATTGACAAACCGAATAATTCACAGGCATTTTGGGTGGTTTGATGGGCGATTGCCTCTACCGTTTCATGACGCAGTTTAGCTACTTGCTCGGCTACATAAAGTACGTAGGCAGGCTCGTTGCGCCTCTCGCCCCGTTTTGGAACTGGAGACAGAAATGGGCAATCTGTTTCAATCAGTAGGCGATCGCTATTTACCATTGCAGCGGAGGATTGGATTGCTTTGGCATTTTTGAACGTTACTGTACCGCTAAAGCTTATATAAAAGCCTAAATCGAGAAACCATTGAGTTTCTTCAGGTGTTCCTCCCCAGCAATGCATCACACCTCGCACTCTTTCTCCTTTGAGTTGCCGCCATTTTTGCAACAATTCTTTGGTTGCCACTGCAGCATCACGGCAGTGGATAATCACTGGTAAGTTTAGTTCAGATGCGATCGCCAACTGGGACTCGAACACCATATACTGTTGATCATAGTTATCAGCTTTATAAAAATCCAGCCCCATTTCCCCAATTGCTACAACATTCGAGTCAGAACTCGCTAAAGTTTTGATTTTAGCGACTGTTTCGCTATTCCATTTATCAGCATCTAAAGGATGTAATCCCACAGCAAAGCTAATTTCGGGAAACTCTTGTGCTAGGGATTGAATACTGAAAAACTCCTCCGGGTGAACGCAGGAATGCACTAAACGCACTACACCTGCTTCTTGCCACCGCGATCGCACTTTTGCTAAATCCGGCTGGAAACTATCAAAGTTAAGATGTACATGAGTGTCTATCAGTTGCATCTTTTGTCCTTTGTGGCTTGTCCTCGATCATTTGTCGTTTGTTTTGTTACCAATGACTAAGGACAAATGGCCAGTAACTACTCAGACGTTTGTGTGAGGGGTGTTAATCTGTGAGCCAATCTTGACTTTTTCCTTGCCCCATTGTTGGGGTGAAGAACACCTCGTTTGATTGCCTTATCAATTTTCCCGTAAGCCTCGGATAACCGAGCCTGCGCTTCTTGTTTTAATTCTGGGGTAGGATTAGCTGTATAAGCAGTTACAGCATTGAGGTATTTCTTCATCAGCGTCTTGACTGCTGATTTATAAGATTTATTACGCAGTCGGTTACGTTCTGCGATTTGGGCACGCTTGAGAGCAGACTTTGTATTCGCCACAGTCAATTCCAAAAATACGATTATTAATTATGTACACACACTACTAGACTTACTAATATAGCATCCAAATTGCCAATGTTATAATTTACTAAAAAAATTATAAGATTAGGTATTGGGCATGAATGAAAATCAATAGTCTCTACTAGCCAATTCAATATTTCGTCGATTTAGGAAATGCGTTAAAATAAAATACATCATCTAAATAACTGTTACCCTAACTCATCACAACCTGATTAAGCAATGTAATTGTCAATAAATATGATTTGTCCGTAAACCAGATGTATTATTTAGAGACAGTAACTGTAAAGAGCTAAATTTCAGGGATTCTTAAGTATAGAACCGATATATCGTGTCTGTACACACATTAACTAATAAAAGTTAGGGAAATAAGTAAAAATTATACTCAGACCCTAACCCCTGTAAATTCAGGGGATTGGATGTGTAAACATACCATCTGCACCCCACAAGGATTGAGGGAAAGGGCGTAAGGGGAGTGGGAAATGGCACACCTGCTTCCTGCCGCTAGCCAGTCAAGGCTTGTCGGATTGAGCAATTAAGTCGCCTTCTCAAGCAAACTATACGCTGGTAGCCTTGAGAGTATCAAAAAAATCCAGGTTAAGCTAGAGAAGAGAATTAGAGTCAGCTTGCACACCCCAGTGGGTCAAGAGCAATACTAAATCTCAGGTGGCAATATTATAATTTTGGCATTGTCCTTACTCCATGCTGCGAATTATTACTCAGCAGGCAGACGTTAGAGCAGAACTACAACGGATCTGCGATCGCACCCATGACGAACAGGTACTTCACAAAGAAGCAACGGTGCGGGAAATTTTGCAAGCAGTGAAGCGCCAAGGCGACAAAGCTGTATTGCATTACACGGACGAATTTGACAAACAAACACTCAAAGCAGAAGAACTCCGAGTTACAGGCTCGGAACTGGATGCAGCCTATCAGCAGGTATCAAAGGAGTTGTTGGGCGCAGTTCGGCTAGCTTGCCGCCAAATTGAAGCGTTTCATCGTCAGCGAGTACCAAAAAGCTGGGTACACTTTGGTGACGATGAAGTAGTACTGGGCAAACGCTACACTCCTGTAGACCGAGCCGGGTTGTATGTGCCTGGTGGCCGTGCCGCCTATCCCAGTACAGTGCTAATGAATGCAATTCCGGCTCATGTTGCTGCTGTACCCCACGTGGTGATGGTAACACCACCAGGGCCAGGGGGTGCTATTAATCCAGCAGTTTTGGTAGCTGCCCAAGAAGCAGGGGTGCAAGAAATTTATCGCATTGGGGGCGCACAAGCGATCGCCGCTTTAGCTTATGGTACAGAAACGATTCCGAAAGTGAATGTGATTACTGGGCCTGGTAACATTTATGTCACCCTAGCGAAAAAACTTGTCTATGGCACCGTCGGTATTGATTCTTTGGCAGGCCCCAGCGAAGTGCTGGTGATTGCCGATGAAACCGCAAATCCAGTACATGTAGCTGCTGACTTGTTGGCCCAAGCCGAACACGATCCAATGGCAGCAGCGATTTTGCTGACCACAGATGCTGCTTTGGCGAAAAACGTACAATTAGCTTTGGAAAGACAGCTAGTGGATCATCCACGGCGAATAGACACAGAAAAAGCGATCGCTCACTATGGCTTGATTATCCTTGTGGAATCGCTCGAAGCAGCAGCAGAACTCTCAAATGAATTTGCTCCCGAACACTTGGAATTAGAAATCAAAGACCCTTGGGCACTCTTACCACAGATTCGCCACGCTGGGGCAATCTTTTTAGGTTACTCAACACCAGAAGCTGTAGGAGACTATTTGGCAGGACCTAATCATACCTTGCCAACTTCTGGTGCTGCCCGCTATGCTTCGGCATTGGGTGTTGAAACTTTCCTTAAACACTCCAGTATTATTCAATACTCCCAAACCGCATTGCAAAATGTGGCTGGTGCTATTGATGTGCTAGCAACAGCAGAAGGTTTACCTTCCCATGCTGATTCAGTCCGACGCCGAGTTCAGCAAGAAGAGTGATTTGGAAAGCTTAATTTTTTCTTATAAATTAAAGTTTGGATAGCGATATCTACGGTAAGCTATGCTAAAGCACACTATTTGCTATCCTGTCTTCAGTCACCCTTTAAGCGTCCACAAGTCGGGGATTGCCGACGTTAGTTTCTGGCAGAGGAAAACCTCTCCCAGAAACTCGTGAGAAGCTTCTCCAGAAAAGTTACTACAACCCCTTCGCATGAAAGTGGCGTAAAACTAGCTGACCAATGGCGTAGCCTTAAATATATAAACTAAGTTGTCAGATAAAAAATTAGTTTAGTGTCGCTGCCGACTAATTTTGCTAGATACTTATGTATGTAAGGGGTCTACTCTTTAGGAGACGAGAGCAGTGCTAAATAGTGTTTTGGTAGCTCTGGACGGTTCGGATATTTCAGAACGAGTAATTCAAGCTTTAGATAATTTGGTGTTTTCAAAAGACGCCAAGGTTATTCTCTGTCATGTGTTTCTCACACCAGAGTCAGAAATGGAACTACCTGCCGATCGCCCTCAGCCAGAGTCCCCAACGTTTTCTTATTTTCATATTGAAAAGCAACTGCAATTA
This sequence comes from uncultured Nostoc sp., assembly GCF_964247315.1. GTDB lineage: Bacteria > Cyanobacteriota > Cyanobacteriia > Cyanobacteriales > Nostocaceae > Nostoc. The sequence continues at coordinate 40,658 of NZ_CAXTTT010000030.1, read as the reverse complement.
TATCAGGAAAAGTTATCAGCCAGAAGTGAATTAGAGTTAGTAACTGGCGATCCCGCTGAAGAGATTATTCGTCTTGCCAATATTTATAAAACTGACTTGATCGTAATTGGCAGTAGGGGCTTGATGGGGATGAAACGAATTGTTCAGGGTTCTGTTAGCAGTCAAGTTGTAGAAGAGGCTAATTGTTCAGTGTTGGTCGTCAAACCAAGGTAAAGATTTACAAGGAGAAGCAATGGCTATCTATAACCACCCCAAAACTAGCCTTTGAAGAATACCTGAAATACGATCGTGGCACTGATAGCCGCTATAAACTAGTCAAGAGAAAACTAATTCCTATAAGTCTAGAAAGTAGACAACATAGTGCACAAGGGTTTAAGAATTTTAAACTATGCAATTCCGTGTTGTCTGCGTTTAGAGTTGTTAGATAAATTACTTTTAAACCGCACTGCCACAGAAGAGGACACTTGCATGAGCGGGTTTTCCTACTTGAGCAAAGTGTCCGTGGTGCAGAGAGAAAAAAGGATTTTTCAAGTTACCTTGAAAGGGCTAGCTATAGAGACAAGGAAAATTCCTTTTCTACGTTCAGTCAATTCAACGTTCTTGATTTGCCAGAAACTGGCGCAAGCTCAACAAGCTGAGTGTTTGACCCAAATTCAAGGGCAAAAGTGAAACTCCTTCCAAGCGGGACTGTACCCAACCTTCTCCCCAGTACCATTCGTGGAAGCCGTCAATGCCTCCGCTGAGTACTAAGCGGAGGCAGTTGGATTTGACAACATTTACTTGATGATGAATCGCGACTGGCCCAGTCCAGGTTGTAAACTGGAATCCGGGAAGTAGTTCTTCTGGCATTCCTGGCGCAAAACGTTGCCCTAAAAGCCATTTTTTTAGTTGTACTGGATGCAATAGACTGTCACGAATTGCATCTGTTGATGCTTCGATTTCAATCCGCAGTTGGCTTTGTTGAAAATTACCCAGCATTTTTCTCGGATTACCTAAAGATAAGACATCGCTATCTCTAATATTGCAAATACAATCACTGATGATCACTAGGTCACTTTTCTCGCAGCAGAGAACTTAAAATAGAAAAAGTGAACTTGTTAAGAAATGTAAGGTTATTCATGGCGGATCAGTTAATTCGTGCAACAGCAGCCGAAGGTGGAATTCGTGCCGTAGGTGCGATCGCCACACGTTTAACAGAAGAAGCACGGCAGCGTCATCAGCTTTCTTATGTGGCAACGGCAGCACTGGGTCGGACTATGACGGCGGGCTTGTTAATGGCTTCTAGTATGAAGCGGACTGGATCGAGGGTCAATGTCCGTGTTAAGGGCGATGGGCCTTTGGGTGGGATATTAGTAGATGCAGGCTTAGATGGTACAGTACGCGGATATGTTGGGAATCCATCTGTAGAATTGCCTCCCAACGCCAAAGGTAAATTAGATGTTGGTGGTGCTGTGGGTGGCGGCTACCTCTACGTTGTACGAGATATCGGTTATGGTTATCCCTACTCTAGTACGGTAGAACTAGTTTCTGGCGAAATTGGTGATGATGTCGCTCATTATTTGGTGAATTCCGAACAGACACCTTCGGCTTTAGTTTTAGGTGTGTTCGTGGGAGCAGCAGGAGTAACTGCTGCTGGAGGATTACTGGTACAAATATTGCCCAAAGCCGCCAGAGACGAAGCCCTAATAGAAACATTGGAATCACGGGTTGCCAGTCTAGCAGGATTTACGCCATTGTTGCAAGCTGGGAAGACGTTACCTGAAATCTTTGATGACTTGTTGGGAGACATGGGGTTGGAAATCTTTTCTGAACACCAAATGCTGCGTTTCCACTGTGGTTGCTCTTTTGATCGCGTTTTGGGGGCACTGAAGATTTTAGGAGAAGCTGAACTGCAAGATATGATTATTAAGGATGATGGTGCTGAAGCAACTTGCGACTTTTGCGGCAACGTCTACCAGGCAAGTAGCGATCAGTTAGCTCAACTAATTTCCGATTTGCAAGCCGAATCTGCTGTTTGACAATAAAGTATAAAATAGCACTGATTTTTGAGATTGATCATGGTACTCTGTAGAGAGAGATAATCAAAAAAGTAGCTTTTTAATAACGAGAAAGTTACTATGTCAACAATGGAATTATCAACCTATAGACAGAGCGCTATTCAATTATTTTGGTGTGAGAGATGACAGAGCGGGATATTCCAGACAGTTGGTCTTCAGCCAGTGGAAGAAAGCCAGATCAAAGCAAAAGATTATCCCGAACAGAACAATTCGGTGAAACTCAGCCATTTGATGTCCCAGCTACTGGTTCTACCTCCAAGTCAGTAAAGCGGCGAAAAAAAAACCATAGGGAAGGATTAACTATAAATAGTCATTCAGAAGAAACTGCTCAACTCAGTAGTCATTCTGGGATATGGCCACGGTGGATGAAAAGCTGGACGTTGTGGCTAGTACTACTAATGTTGATTCCCGGCAGTGTAGGATTCTTGGCAATGGCAATACTATTCAAGTTGCCAGCTGCTCCTAATTGCCCCTCGATTTTCTGGCCGCTAGCTAGTGCTTCTGTGCGGCTACATTGCGCTCAGTTAGCGGCTTCTAAGCAAACAGTGAACGATCTATTACAAGCGATCGCTCTGGTGAAGCAACTACCACAAAATCACCCGTTGCATGGAGAAATCGATCGTTTCATCGAAGAATGGTCGCGGGATATTTTGAAGCTAGCCGATCAAAGTTTCCAAACAGGGAATTTAGAGGAAGCGATCGCAACTGCTCGTAAGATACCCGAAGATGTAGCAGCTTATAAGTTAGTTGATGAGCAAATTGGCAGATGGCAGTTGATTTGGTCAAAGGCTGAAGCCACATACAACGGTGCGATCGCCGAAGTAAAAGAACGACGCTGGCAATCGGCATTCATGTTATCTGCTAAAATGCTGCGTGTAGACAATCAATACTGGGCGGGTACTAAATACGACCAATTGAATCGTCTCATTGCCACAGCACGGGAAGATGGCGATAAGTTAGGAAAAGCCGAAAGTTTAGCAAACAGCAAAGTAGTCGATAACATCCTAGAAGCGATCAAGTTAGCCGAGTCGATTGGGCAGGAAAGTTACATTTACCAAAAAGCTCAGGAAGCGATTCCGGCATTTGGACGCAAAATGCTGGAATTAGCACAGGCGAAACTAGATAAGCAGGATGCGGATGAAGCGCTGAATATTGCTAGGGAAATACCGGAAAGTGCGAAACTGCAAGGCGAAACTGATGACTTTATTGCCATAGCTGACGCGAAAAGGAGTGCTTGGATCGGTAATGTTTCTGGTTTAGAGGCAGCGATCGCTCAAGCACAACAAATCGATCCTACTAGACCAGTGTATAACGAAGCACAGCAACTAATTGCTCGTTGGCAATTGGAAATTGAAGATGTTGCCCATTTGGAAAAAGCCAGAATATTGGCTAGCCAGGGAACAGTCCCTAATTTAACCGCAGCGATCGCCCAAGTACAGCTTATTCCTGCTAGTAACCCTAGAGGCGCAGAAGCTAGACAAGAGATAGGTCGCTGGAACGCCCAAGTGGAGACAATTGAAGACCAACCTTACTTAGACCGCGCCGAACAGATCGCAATATTCGAGGATATTAACTCCTTGCAAGCTGCGATCGCTCAGGCTAGCGAAATTCGTAGAGGTCGTGCATTGTATCCAGAAGCACGCAAAAAAATTCGTACTTGGGTAGGAAAGATTGAGCGAATTCAAGACCAACCTTACTTGGATCAAGCACAAGAACTGGCTCAAAGTGGAAATCTCACCGCCGCCATTAGCACAGCTCAACAAATTGCTTCATCAGGAAGGGCGCTTTCACAAGAAGCACAAGCTGCGATAAATGACTGGGAAGGGCAAATCCGCACTAGAGAAAACTGGAAAAAAGCCCAGGAGGTGGGGGCAGCTGGCACTCCAGAAGCCTTGGCTGAAGCAATACGACTGGCGGATCGAGTTTCAAACAATAGCATCTTACGTATGGATGCGAATCAGGCTATTGACCAATGGAGTCAGCAATTGTTAGAAATAGCACGCACTCAAGGTCAGTCTGATATTGCTAGAGGCATTGACATTGCTAAATCAATTCCACGCGGTAGTGCTGCTTATAGTGCAGCGCAAGAGCAAATAAAGACTTGGCAGGAATTTCTCAATCCTCAACCTGAACCTCAGCCTCCGTCTCAACCTCAGCCTCAGACTGAATCTTTGCCATTTTCCCCATCAAATACTATTAATGGCCAGTAATATCCTTTTAACGATTACGATTCAGTTAAAATTTTTTGATTGAGCATTTTCAAAGATATATCAGGAATGCCGGGGTGTAAGAAGAACCGAATTTACAAAATTTTTCAAGTGTCAACTTACAGGCAGGGCGGTTATCAACCGCCCTTTTAACGTTATATTGACACCAATGTATAGTTGTAGACCCTACAAAAATTTATTCCCCCATCGCTTCTCCCCATTCTTTAATGACTGAAAAGAGTGATGAGTAATCATCATCAGCAAATGACATTTTCACGGCTGTTTGCAATATTTGCCGCACTCCTTTAATACTGCTAATATCCAAACTCCGAGATTTCGCTTCTGAGATAAATAATTCCGTATCTTTAAGCAAGTGTTTTGTGGGGAAATTGGGATCGGCATAATTGCCATCTAGCATCCGTTGTAGCTTTTTGTCAAAGGTAGGTGCGTAGAGTGAACTGTCGCGCAAGATTTGCATAAACACATCGACATCGACACCTTGACGCTGGACAAAAGCTAGACTCAGAGCAAAGCTAGTTGTTAAAGAAGCTATTAGTTGATTTAGTGCCAATTTAAGCGCCGCCGCAGATCCCACTGGCCCGATAAGTAAAGGTTCTGTCCCAAAATTTTGGAGTAACTTCAAGTGGCGTTCGTATTGTTCTGCCTCTGCCCCTACCATAACACTCAACTTGCCAGCTTTTGCTTCTGGGATACTCCCTAATACAGGTGCTTCTAAATACTCACCCCCACCAGCAACAACTGCATCTCTAATTTCCTGGCTTTCTGTAGGCGTAATTGTTCCCATTTGGATGATAGTGCGCTCCTTGAGAGTTTGCGAAGCAGTATCTGAAAGTAAGACATTATAAATGGCTGGTGCATTAGTGAGCATGAGGATTACGCACTCAGCAGCACTAATGGCGTGGCGGGGATGTGTAGCAATTTCAGCCCCAGCTGCTTGTAGTGGTGCTAATTTTTCTGGGGTACGATTGTAGGCAACTAGCTGTATATCTGCGGCTAATAACCTTTGAGCCATTGGTAGTCCCATCAGTCCAGTTCCCAGAAATGCCACCTTCATTTTTTACGTTCCTTTAATACAGCGTCACCGATAGCGAGTCTTTGAGGATCGCAGCTCATCGGACATCGCGTTTACATTGTTTGATTCAAATTAACTGGGAAGTAGTTATTTGAGATTTAAGATACAATCCTAAATCCCAGTTTTCTTACTCCCTAACTCTGGCAATCAACCACCAGCAGCAAAAGTCAACATAATTATTACTGAAAGTAAAATACCGGGGGTAAGTAGCGTTACTAGCATTAACAGGTCATGAGTAGACATAATTATTACTTTGGTAGTGTGTTTAACTTAACAGTAATCACTGTTATGCTAGTCTAAATAAGACTGATACTGCATTCTTAAATAGAGTTTTAACTTTTCTTTCTTTACACTTACTCTGGCAGAGTCAATCCTTTTAATGGTTGAGAAATTTCTGTATTGTCCAGACCTTTGCTCTGAATTAAGACTCCAAAGCCGCCAAGTCCTGTGGGATCTATAAGTTGGTGTAGTGCATCCCGATGCTGTAGTAACTGCGAGAGAGGTTGCTTTTGATAAGAAAGGGCTGCAATATGATCGCCTAACCCCAACGCCATCAAAAATAATCCCTGCTGGATAAAACCAACATTCTTTAAGTTACACTTCTCACCCCAGCGTTCTAAAGCTGTAAAGTCAACATGGGCAGTGATATCTTGTCGCCCAATATTAATATAAGGGTTGTCATGGAAACGATGATGATAATAACACTGTAGTGTTCCCTGCGATCGCCTGGGATTATAGTAACGACTGCTGGGGTAGCCATAATCAATTGTTAACACATAGCCGCGCTGCAAGCGGTCTGCTACTATACTCAACCAGTCTAGAGCAGCTAAATTAATTTCACTACGGTAGCCATCTGGATATGTACTTTGGGTTAAGTTTATTTCCAGTAAATCCAAATGTTTAGCTAGTTGGGGCGTTGAAGGTTCCCCTGTGACTTCCACAAATGCAAAATTTGACCTCTCCCCCAACCCCTCCTTTATGAGGGGAGGGGGTTGGAGGGTTAGGTTTTCTGATGTTGTCACATAAATTTCTCGGAGTTCTCCCGTTTCTAGGATGAATTGATGCACGGGGAATGCATCTACTAACTCATTAGAAAAAAAGCAACCAGCGATCGCATTTGGTGGTATATCCTCTAAATTACACCAACGCACGGGTAAATCTTGCAAGCGTTGCTGCTGTTCTTGTCTTAAAGTTGGGGATTTTTCAACAATAATGTACTCCAGCGCAGTGAAAAAATCTGGGTAATGCTGTTGATGATATTTAAGGATATGCAATGCCAGCAATCCTTGGCCTGCTCCCATTTCTACCAGAGAAAAGGGTACAGGTTTTCCTAGAATCTCCCACATTTGCAAAAATTGTTCTGCTAGTAACTCGCCAAAGTCAGAACAGAGGTTGGGAGAAGTGAAAAAATCACCACCTTTAAAGCCAATTTTGAGTGCATCGCTGGAATAGTAGCCATATTCAGGGTGGTATAATACCATGTCCATGAATTGGGCGAAAGTAATTCGCTGCTGGGGACTAGTGGTAATGCGATCGGCGATCGCAGCACACAATGCTGGATTTGAATCCATAAATTTGAGGTTTGAGATTGGGGAATAGAAAAAAATAAATGAATTATGCATGATGCAAAACAAAATTCATAATTCATTATTTCCCTAACGGTCTACAAACCCCATGATATCGACCACTGTGGCATAAGCGCTGGCATTTATCGACAGACAAAACTGGGGAAGTTTGCAGTTCGGTGCGATCGCCACCAAATGGTTGTGCCCCTATCTACATAAAATCATTATTTTGTCAATACTTCCTTCAAAGCAGAAATCGAAGGTGCAAAGAAGTAGCCGCCACCAGTAGGAATCACCCAGTCTTCAGGTGCAGTCAACTCCTTAGTTTGAGGTTGATTTTGGTCATCCTCAAGGTGGATAAAGAACTTGCGTGTGCGATCGCCACCTGGTTTGTTATTATCACTTTGGCCAATAATTGGATCGTGACCAAGAGTTAATTTACCTTCAAACTCGTGGCCGGTAGCCGCCTCCTCACTAAAGTTTGGATTGTTAGCCCAGAACTTAGTGACAAACTCAAACTGGTCTACAATCGAAGTCTGATAAGCCAAAAAGTGGAGACCGCGATCGACAAAATTCGGGTCTTGTAGCGGATTGTTTGGCGTGGAAGGAGACACCGGGCCATAAGGAATGCCGCGACGGAGTAAGCGATGTGTTTGAGTCGTCACTTCACTGCGATCGATATCAATCTCGTCAGAATTAGAGACTCTCCCTCCTGGTGTTTTATCATTGCGTGGATAAGTCTTGCGGGTATGAGCAATAAACGGACAGCGCAAACCCGTTGCATCTTTGGAAGGTGGAACTACGTCGTTTTTGAAGAATTTTCCATCTGGTGCATCATCACCGTTGAATTCAAAATCATTGTTGGCATTGTCATCATTACCCAAAGTTGGGGCATCTTCTTCCGGCGTGCGGATAGTGGGAGCGCCACTAGGCCAGCGACCAATCAGCTTTGCACTCACCTTTCGAGCGTCGGTGTCTAGGTCAGCAGCAATATCGTTTAAGAACTTGTGGAACTTATACACATCTTGACGCAATCGCCGGAATACAAGGTAAGAGCCATCATTCGCCCAGTGTAGTCCTGCTGACACAACCTCACCTTTGCTATGTTCCAACTTTTCAGCATCATCCTTCTGACCCTCATAGCCAAAAACGAACTCTCCTGGCCACAGAAGATCCTGTCCTGGTTTGCCCTGGTTTTTATTCTCTGGATTCTGCCGAGGAGTGAGAAGTTCTTTAGGATTATCAGCAACCCGGCCACGAATACCAGGTTGTGATATTCCATCCAGGTTGCCGAAATGCTCATGTCCAGTTAGGGGTGCGGGTAGGTTGGCTCCTTCTTCTAAGAAGGTAATTCTGGCTCCGCTGCTCTTAGCGTTGCCTTTGCCATCTGTAAATGTCACAATACTTTCTAAAATCCGCGAGACTTCTGCTAACAAGTCTGCGCGTTCGTCGCTGGCAATGATCAAAACCACATCAACTTTGCCATTATCCGGCCCACCTACAACCCAGCCAATAGGCTTACCATCTTTGTCTACCGGGTCGTTCAATTCAGCAGCGCGTGCTGCTAGCCCAGCTTTAAAGGCTTCATCCGTAAATGAGTCGGCATCATTGGTTAGTTTCTTCAGTCCTTCAAAGGAGAAAGCTACATTAACCCAGGTTGCCTTAACAGTACCTTCGCGGCCTCGCCGTTGTCTGGCGGATTTAAATAAGCGGTTGAAGGCAATCACTTCTGAGGCGGTGGCAATGAAATTAATCTGTGACTTCAGCCAATTCTTGAAAGCATTTGGATTTTCAATTTCAAGGAATAAAAGGGCTTGGTAGTCTTTATTGAATCCACCTAGAATGTTGCCTTGAATATTGTTGACATTGAGAATAGGCTCATTAGGCGCGGGGACATAAAATGCGTTTGCCTGTTGACCTTCTAACGGTTCAGGAGCAGGCGCTTCACGAATTATTTCTTGTGTCATGATCAAAGTCCTGTTGATTGTAAAACTTATTGACTATTCCAGAATGGAAATATCAAATCAGGTATCTCTAATGGGAACCTGTGTTAACTTATCGGACTTAGGTAAGAGATTTATGCAGCAATTTTACCCATATTTCATCGGTCGGGAGATTGCGTTGTGTAAATAAACTATACATATTTTAAATAGGATTGTAAATTCTAGTAGGAGCAAGATATAGCAATAGTTTTGTATTTTTGGCTCAACTCTGTTAAACACAAAATTAAAGAAAAATAATTTTAATTCTAATAGTAAGTTCAATAATATAACGATTATTAATTGCCAGTAATCGCCTCTCGCTTGTGAATTTAGTAATTTATTATTACGTAATTTTACTTTTGTATCAAATAAATGTGCTGTTTTTCTAGCTATCTTGACTCTCAATAATTTCAAATAAGCCAGACTCATTCAAAACACCTTTTATATTTCGTCCTATTTTTTTATGTCACGAAAAACATAATTAAAGTGCTTAATACACCGCTATAAAAAACGGTGCGTTAGGCTAAAGCCGTAACACACCCTACTGAAGATTTATTTTATAAATAGTATTTTAGGTGTTGATTTTAACTCTAGCGATCGCAATCCACAGCCCAATTAATCGCGTCCAAGGCAATTTGCTACCTAGCCACTCACCAACGACACCAGCACACCATTGGGATCGCGGACACGAGCAATAGTTTTTCCCCCAGGCTGGGTTTTAGGGGCATCTAGTGTTTTTGCGCCTGCTCCCATCGCTCTCATGTAAGCGCTGCCAACATCAGGAGTGATAAATGATATCTGAATTAATGGCGGTGGTTGTGTGGGATCGTTGGCATGGAAGCCACCAGGAAATAACTTCTGTGCTTCGCTACTAGAGGAGAAAGCTAGTGTGGTGTTTCCGGTTTCGATTTCGGCCCAGATAGATTGCCCCTTTTCCAGGAGAGTGCGACGAACTAAACCAAAAGCTTTTTCGTAAAACTCAACTGTCTTAACTACATCGTCTACCCAGATAACCGTGTAACCAAATTTCACAGTTCTTTCTCCTTATTAGAAAAATCAGTGCTAGCGAGTATCTCTCCTATTTAACTGTATGCGATTTGAATACACAGTTACTTAACTCTCCAGAATGTTACGATCTGTTGCTAGAGTTTGTGCCCCTATTTGCATCATTTCTATATCTGATGGCGACCAATAATGAGGCCCTTGACAGTGATGTGCCACCAGCAATCCCCATAATCCTCTAGGTATCAAAATTGGTACAATCAGGTTGGCGCGAACTTGTATATTGCGGAGAAAATCTCGGTGACAAGGTTGGATTGGCTCTAATTCAATATCAGCGATCGCCTTTACCCGTCCTGCTAAGTATAAAGCAGCATACTCGTCGTTAAAACAATCATCTGGGCCAGTGGAACCCAGTATTGAAAGTTCTTTAGAACTCAAAGATTCAAAAGTCACCTGTCCTTGCCACTGCCCGTAAAAATAATACAACACCACCCGATCGACCTGAAGCGATTCTCTGAGTTGATTGATTGTTTGGCGGACTAACTCATCGCGCTGCATTGTTCTGACAAGGCGAGCAAGCAATTTTTGCAAACCCTGTTGACGGCGATCGCAACTCTGGTGAAATTCGGAGTCAGAATGAATTTGCACGGTTCTAAAATTACGACTAAGTAAATCCTATTGAATTTATATAGTAATTTATTAGACCTTATTTAAATACATTATTGTATTTATGACTGCAATTCAAGATTAACTGAACATCTTACTAGTCAACCTTTTCGCTTGATTTAAAATAAATCATTAAGAAATTGCAATTTTTAATTTACACCAGAAAAAGTTCAAAATTATAAATTTAAAGTTAACATTTTTGAAATTTACAAAAAATATGCTGAGTTTTTCTATAGTTTGAGGCAATAAATATACTTCCAACTGTAATGTACCAAGTCAGTTTGTATTCTTAGTCACAGACATTTGTAAACCAATATAAGAGGTTGTTTGAAAAGTATTTCACTGTGATTTTAAGCACTTTTAGATCCCCCCTAACCCCCCTTAAAAAGGTGGGAACCGGAATCAAAGTCCCCCTTTATAAGGGGGATTTAGGGGGATCTAGAACTTTTTATACCGACAATACGACTTTTCAAACATCTTCTAATTAAAAACCTTCATGGTTTAGCCATTAGTATTCAAAATGCTACTTGTGAGTCTCCAAACATTGGGACAAAGGTACGGTAAGCTTCTAATGCTGCTTCTTTTACGGTTGCATTCACAATTGGAAATGTAGTGAGGATGTAGCTAAATTCATCTTCGGTTAAGCCGTAAAGGTGTGCTACTATCCCATCGAGTTCGGCGCGGAGTTTGGCGCGTTCTGTTTCGTTGGTAACGCCTTGTTGATAGGAACCTAAACCGACTTCTTGCGCGAGTTCGTCAAATTCTGGTGTGGTGCAGATGAGTTTGGCAGCGCGTTGTACAATATCGTTGAAGTAGCGATCGTTTTTTGTTAAACGTGGGACGGGTGTCTGATAAACATAAAACATATTACAATGCGCTGTTACTTTTTGGCGAATTATAAAATCGTAAGCAAAGCTATTAAATACAGCGCACACAAACAGCAATTCATTCAGCTTTGGAAATGGATCTGCCAACACTAATGTGTTTCCTGCAAAAATCTGAGGTGGTAAAATCCCTGCAATCATTGTCCGAATATCTGTATTACGTGCTACATCTCTATAACCTAGACGGTAGTTTTGATAATCAAACTTTTGACCTTTATCTACTTCATTTCGTTTTAATAATGCTTTTCTACCTTCGCGTTCATCTATCCAATACCTTGCTTCAGCAAAGATATGAGTGAACTGATGAATCATTTTACCTTCATAGAGCGCTAGTGTAGCTTGCTCTGGCTTTTTCTTGAAAAGAAAAGCATCATCAGTCATATTAAATTCACGATGTAGTTCCAAGTTCCATTTATCTTCAATTTTTTCACCCAGCAATGGTAACTTGGTCATTTTATCTGCAATGCGAAAATCAATCTCATTTTTGAACTCCATTACTGAGAGAGAATCAGGTGATAGCTTTCGCACCAAGTCAATACTAATTGGTAAACCATAATTTTTAGGGAACTCTTGCAGCTCTTGGACATCTTGCCGCATAAAAGTAGCAGGGAATTTTTCTGTTTTGCCTTCTTTTTCAAAAGTTAGGATACCAAATTTAAAACTACGATGAACCCCTTCAAAAATCGTCTTGCGATTTTCAAAGCAGAATAAACCAGTGATTTTAGTGTGATTAAATAGCATCTCTCGAAGCTTTTTAGCTCCTAAATCAGTATAAATACCACTTGGTATAACGATGCCACATCCACCACCATGACGTAAAAGATTAAAACATTGTTCTAGAAACAGTTTGTAAAAATTAACATCTTTTCCGTGGCGTTTACCATTAATTATAGGAACCTGATTTTTATACTGTTCAGCAAATCTAAAATACTCTCTTTGATGGTTGTAATCACTTTGATACTTTAACCATGCATTTTTAATTTTCGTGTCTATTAATAAACGTTTTAGTTCAACCTCGAAATCTTTGATGTCCATCTTTTTCTTAGACACGACATTACTGTATTCAGAGCAAAATTCCTTAGCATCAGGCTGAAAAGTTTCCCAAGGTGGATTAGTGATAATTGCATCAAAGCCGCCGCGTTCTAAAACTTTGTCAAAATGATAACCCCAGTGAAACGGCTTCAAGGCTGCAATATCCTCAACCTTCAAAATACGCTTCTGTGATTTTCCAGTTAACTGAACTTCCTCGTATTTAATGCCCAGCTTTTGACTAAACTCATCCAATAATAAAATATTTAACTTATTTTGTGATTCTTTATTAAGATTGTCAATAGATTTACGTAAGTTCAATAACCTTGCATCTTGATGCGTTCCCAGTTCTCCACCAGGAAGTTTTTCATCACCAGGAATAAAAGCGTGTTTTTTGTAAAGTTCAATAGACTTATTCTTTTCTTCTAAAATAGCCTTGTAATTATCTGCTGTGAGACGCTGTAATAGATTACCTTGTTTAGTATTTCCTACTGTATCAAAAGCGGTGTCATCTAGCTTAATCAGTCCAATCAACGAATTACCCGCCATAATATTAAAGTCAATATTAGGCAATGGCTCTAATTCCTCGACATTCTTAGCAGAAGAAACCAACGCTAAAAAAAGACGCAGTTTAGCAATTTCTGTTGCTTCCTCCATGATGTCTATACCATAGAGGTTATCCCTAAGAATGCGCTTTCTAATAAAATACTCTATGGAAAGATGCTCAGTTTTTTCACTTTTTAACCAGTCCTTTAATTTCTGATCTCCCTGTAATTCAATTGTCCCAATTACCGCACTATAAACTTGGATTAGCGTCTTCATCGCTGCAACGAGAAAAGCACCAGAACCGCAAGCTGGGTCAAGAATTGATAAATTAGGAAGAATATCTTCCATTAGTGAACGACAAACCTTTGTATCCAGTTTAATGAGAAGTTCGTTGATATCCTCAAATGGCTTATACTTATCAGATAGCGCATCATTTACGCGGTCTACAATTAACTTGTGGATAGTTCTATCACAAAGATATTCTGTAATTTGTGGTCTAGTATAATACGCTCCAAAAGCCTTTTGATTAATGTATTTTTCAAAAATGTAACCTAAGACATCTGGGTTAATCTCATCGTCTTTCCCTTCCGGCGTATCATCGAGATTCCAAGAATAACGCCCAAATAAATCTAGAACTTGTTCAAACGCCTCATCAACTATAGAAATTTGATATTTCTCTTCAATATGATGCTTGAGAAATAATCCACCATTCAGGTATTTAACCTTACCTACCAATTCTTGTACAGATAAATCGCGTTCACTCTCAGGTTTTGCAAAGCTTTCAAAAAACAAAGCCTTGAGAAATTCACCATAAAAATGATTTTCACCTTTTTGCTGGCTTTGTTCAAGCTTATTTGGGAGATAATTTAAATCTTTATTATCAATAAAACCCTTGCGTTGAAGAAAATAAACAAACATCAGGCGATTGAGAATTACCGATGTATACCAACGTCTATCTATCTCATTATCAATTCCTTTCACAAACAGCAAAAACTTCTGGTGTTGCTCTTGAAATTCCTTGTAAAACTTCTTGGTTACTGGCTCAACATCGAAACCGCGTTGTAGTTTATAAGCAATTTCGACAACAGTCGGTTCCCCGTGTTCTAATTCAGTAATATCAATGACTAAAGAACCAAGCTTGCTTAAAAACAAATCTCCTGGTTGACCTTTCACATATAAATGGTCACGAACAGAGGTTTTAGTTCCTTCTCGTTTCACCCAATACCAAAGACTACGCGTGCGTTCTGCGGTAATAAAAATTAGGAGATTTTCAGCTATCAGTTTATTAATCTCTTTGTAAATCTCATCTCTAACTTTAGCCTCTGGGATTTTCCCATCTGCTGCGGTGACTTCAAAGATTGCAACACCTGAGAGTTCAGCAATTTTCTGGTATTGATAAGTTTTATTCTGAATCTTTAAGGTTTCAGGTTTTTGTCTTGAGGGTTTAGACCAACCTAATTCCTCTATAAATAAATCACTAAATTTGAACTTAGAGAGGAAATCACGTGTTCGTTGAAAATTAAGCGACATAATTTATCATGCTTGAAGAATAAAAAAAGAGCATGGTAAATTTGCCACTCAGAAAATAAATCTGTGGCTATAAAAATTAAGTCTGCGCTAGCGGACTTTAAGAAACCCTCTTTATACGAGTTAAATTTTTTCCCATGCTTTTTATACTTTATAAATCCCTTATATTTAATTAGGCTGAGAAATTATACGGAAAAATTATCAATTTATCTAAATGTTGGCTTGATTTGTACAGCCGTGATTTTGAATTGTCAGGTAGATTTGCTGATTACTTTATCAAAATGCCTAATTGCTTTATAAAAATGCCCGTTTACTTGATAAAAATACTGAAATGCTTTCTCAAAAGAAGCTTTGACTTACTCAAAAGAAGCTTTTGCTTTCTCATTTTGGTGTTTTCCGCAAGTCAAATCAGCTTTTACTTATTCAAACCCCAGTTTGCTTTCTCATTTTGGTGTTTTCCGCAAGTCAAATCAACTTTTGCTTTCTCAAACCCCAGTTTGCTTTCTCATTTTGGTGTTTTCCGCAAGTCAAATCAGCTTTTACTTATTCAAACCCCAGTTTGCTTTCTTATTTCAGTATTTTACGTAAGGCGGAGGTTGGATTGAGGAATGAAACCCAAGATATATCAAAGTTTTGTTGGGTTTCGCAAAGCCTCAACGCAACCTACTATAGGGCTTCTGAGTTGAGTGCAATACAGACCTAACCCCCAGCCCCTTCCCTACTAGGGAAGGGGAGTAAGATTCAAAGCTTCTCTCCTTTTAAAAGCTACGGTGTATACACAAGTCTGAAATAGCTGATTAACCACGGTTTTACCCCACCCTAACCCTCCCCTTGTCAAGGGGAGGGAACTAGACTAAATATCTTTTTCCCCCCTTTATAAGGGGGGATTAAGGGGGGTAATTTGACTTGTGTATACACCGTAGCCTCTTAAAAGAGAGGTCAGAGTCTATTGCATCCATACGAAAAACGCTACATTCGGGGAACGAGGTGATGAGGTGAATAAATTAAGAGTTTGAAACCCACGCAGGTAAGTCTTGCTTGTGTAGACGTGGTTTATAACCGTCCTTTTAACTATTTCACTTTTAACCAACTAAATATATCTGCTGGCGTAATTTGCCAATCTGTTAATACATCAAGAACAGTCAATTTATCATTATTATATTTTACTTCTGGCAATTTATTAGGTTGAAATACCATCACTGATTTATCGTTAGAGTCAATAAACCAACCTAATTTTGTACCATGATTAATACAGAAAATAATTTTATCAATCACACGGTTAGGAAATTGGTCAGGTGATAAAATTTCAATTATCCAATCTGGATAAGTTTCCAACTTATTGGCAATTTCCCCATTTTCATCAACAATAAGCCGTGACCACTCAAATACAGCAATATCTGGAACTAAAGAACGTCCTCCAAATGTGCAGCGTAATTCCGTTAATGCTAAAGCTTTTTGCTCAGGTTCGCTTACCCGATTAATCTCGGTTGATAAACGAGTTTGAATTCTGCTATGTTTTCCCTGCGGCATTGGTTTTTGATAGATTTTTGCATCAATATATTCACTAGCTGGTTTAGTTTCTGGTAATTGCAGAAACTCTTTTAAAGAAAAATTAGATGATAATATAACCATAAAAATTACTCCTAAAATGACTAATTTATATCTTTAAATATAACAAAGACGCGATGAATCGCCGTCTCTACAAAGGACTGATTATTGTAAAGACGGCGATTTATTGTCTCTCTTGCCTTAATTACAAATTAGAAAATAATCCTAAAGAACAAATAATCTGAGGTTCTCGCTTCTCCAGTTCTTCTGTGACAATACACAAACGGTCATCCATCCGTAGCGCCACTACTAACTCAGCCAACTGCTGATTATTAATACCGCTTCTCAGTTGACGATTGAGAGTATCAATGGCTGACTGTCGCAAAGGATAACGGTAAATCTCATCAATTGCTTTTAAAAGTTCTTCACTAACAAATAGTGTTCCCTTCATTTCTTGAACATAACTTTTCAGTCGTTCATAAGTGCGGAACCTTGCACCTGATGGTCGTCCTAATTGACCGCCTGCATTTTTCTCATCTTCAGCAATCAATTCAGCACCCTTGTTTACTAACTCGTGATGCTGTTTATCTCTGGGTATCGCTGGGGTAGATTCTTCACACGCCGCCACCCGCAGAACTGCTAATTGTGATTGAGTAACGCTATTTCCATCGCGGTCAACATAAATTAAAGAATCATTTCCCTCGGTGGTTTTCATATAAAGCAATACTCCCTCTGGTTGCACAGGTTGGGGAGTATGGGCGCGAGTAGAATAAACTACATTTTCCATTTCCTCAATCGTTTTTTTCAAACCTGGATTACCATCAGTGGCTTTTTTCCAAATTTGAAATGCTTCTGATGTCAAATCAACTTCTGTATCTTCTTCACCATCTAAAATTCCAGATTTTTCATTGTAGAGGTCAAGAATTACCCGTGCATCATCATCTTCAAAAAAAGCTTCATCAGTTCCCACCACTTCAGCATTTTCTTGCAGTCGTTTGCGGAGTCGTTCTCGCAAATTAATAATCCGTTCTACTCCCTCGGCTGGTAAAAAAGAATAACAGAGAATTTTATCAGCATTTTGTCCAATGCGGTCTACTCTTCCGGCGCGTTGAATTAAACGAATAATCGCCCAAGGTAAATCCCAATTGACGATAATTGCACAATCTTGTAAATTATGACCTTCACTCAAAACATCGGTAGCGATTAAAATACGCAACTCATCTGATGATGAAATTTGTTCGCGTTTATTATTACTGACAGGACTAAATCTTCCCGTCATTAATGTCGAGTCTTTAGATTGACCTGTCACCCCAGCTACATTAGTAATATGACTGGATTGCAAATTATCTGCAAGGTAGCGGACTGTATCGGCAAATTGTGTGAAAATTAGCACTTTATCATTAGGATGAGTTTTTGTGAGCAGTTTGATTAAAGCAGCGAGTTTTTCATCTTTTTGAGGATTCCACTCGCCACATTGCAGCACATTAATCAGTGCTTTGGCATCTTCTAACAAATCTCGTTTCAGTTTTTTAATATCAAAAAGTGTAGACCGCAGCCATTTAAATCTTCGTTGATATCGAGTTGTATATTCTTGGTAAATTGATTTTGCTCTTTGACGAAAAAATTTTTCTGTTTTAGATGTTTTCTCATCCTCGTTATCAAAATCAGTTACTTTTCCTTCCTCTGTCTCCACTTGCAGCAAAGTAGTAGACTCATCTTCTTCTGTTTCTGTATCAAACAAAGCTGCTACTACAGAATCGGCATCTTCATCATTATTACTTGTATCTAATAACTCAGCTTCTTGAGTTCCAATCGGAATATCAAGCCCTTGTTCTAAAGCATATAAATAAATAAAATTCCGTAAAATGTGGCGCTCAATTGATTGAATAAAAGCAACACCAGTACTTTCCAAACGTTTAAATAAATTAGTGCGAGAAAAACCCATTAACCTCCTACCACCACGAAATAAGCTATTAATAAAGCGTTGCTCTGCGTCTGTAGGCGGCTGTTTGTGTTTGGTAATAACGTAATTTCCTAGCCCATAACGAGGTAAGTTAAGTTGATTAATAACTTCTACGACTAACTCAGAGTAAAGACGAGCATAAAAGTCTGTGTTAGAAGCTTCTAAAGGAAACTTGAGACTACGAGGTAAACGCTGAGGAAAATAAGAACGTCTTCCATCAGCAAATTCTAAATATTTCCGCCCGGTTTCATCTGTTTGGGCATAATTATCTTTAATAAAAGAGCGAGTGCGGCGCACCATGTAACGCTTCATCAATTCTCGCCAGTCATCAGGGTGTTCGCTTTTCTCAAAAGCCGCTAAAGAACGGACAGAACACTGATGCTTTCTAATAAATTCTAATTCTCCTACAGAACTGCCACCAAGTTCATTAATTAAAGCTTCTGGTCTTAATCCCAAATCTTGGTCTTCTGGCACAAATAGCCGCAGTTGGGCAGAAAGGTCAAGATAACTTTTATTGTAAGGAGTAGCAGATAATAAAATACATTTACTTTCATTGGCAGCAATATATTCTGTAATTGCTCGATAACGTTTGCCTTCGCGGTTCCGTAAATTGTGACTTTCATCAATCAATACAACTCGATAACGGCGGAGTTTTGGTAACTTATTTTGTACTTGACTAATTGGCATAACTTCCGCAAGTAGCCGATAGTTATTTACATATTCTTGCCACATTGGTACTAAGTTTTTCGGGCAAATAATCAGTGTTTCTAAAAAACAATCTTCTTGTAATATCTTGGCTAAGGCGGTTCCAACTAAAGTTTTACCCAAACCGACCACATCACCCACTAATACGCCGCCACGCCTAGTTACATGACGTGCTGCTAGCTGTACGGCGGCTTTTTGGAACTCAAACAAATTGTTAAATTCGCGGGGGATGCGAAATTCTGAAAGTCCAGCGATCGCTTCATGAGATAAGTGGTAAGCTATCTTCAGGTAGATGTAGTAAGGTGAGACTAAATCTTCCCTAGCCCAGCTTTGATCGATAATTTCTGCCAATTCTTGGGAAATATCTACACAACCGTAATCTTGCCAGCGATCGCTAAACCACTTTTGCAGTTTATTACAAGCATCGTGGTCTAAAATATCAACATTTAATTCCCCTTGTTTTGCCAGTCCGGGAAGGGTTAAATTACTACTACCCAAAAATCCCACTGTGGGAGTGTTAGGGTCATGGCGATGCACAAGATATAACTTGGCGTGGAGAGAATGACGGAGAAACAGTTTAATAATTAGTTTCTGAGTTTTTAGCTGATGACTTAACCGCTGCAACCCCGCTTCATCTTGATTAGTCGGCGCACCGATAGTCAACTGCTGGCGAAATTCTGCCGCCATGCGTTTTTTAAATCGCACAATGCTACTGTTGTCAATCCGTCCATCACTACTACTAAGGGAAAATGCCGCATGAACTTCATCACTAGGCAAGCTTTGCATCCCAATTAGCAAACGGCAACAAGCATTTTCACTACCAACATACTGTTCAATTAAATTATCAATTCTTCGCCAACCTCTAAGGTTGAAGTAGCCAACGCAAAAATCTGCCCGATAAGAGATTTTGAGGGTTTCTCGTAAAATCGGTAGCAGTTGTAAATCAATGTTGTCAAAGATGCGGGGCATTATTTAAAACGCTATAAATATTTCGTACATCTGTTATATGAGTAAAAAATATTTATAGCTAGAGAAGGAGTGGTTCTGCGAAGGACTGATTATTGTAGAGACGGCGATTTATCGCGTCTCCTGCTTTAACCCAAGCGTATTGTAATATAGTCAGTAGTTTTACCCAATGCTAAAAAAATAGAGCAGTTGCACTGTAATACAACTGCTCTAAAAAATACTTAGATAGATATTTACTCTACCTATCCACAGACCCCATAATTACGTCAACACTGCCGAGAATGACCACGATATCTGCAACCTTCATCCCGCGCAGTAAATGTGGAACAATTTGGAGATTGTTGAAATCTGCTGCACGAATTTTCCAGCGTGCAGGGAAGACATTATCCTCGCCAACCAAATAAATTCCCAATTCACCTTTGCCACTTTCTACACGGGCATAGATTTCACCCTTGGGCATCTTAAAAGTGGGGGAAACTTTTTTACCGATGAATTGGTAATCAAATCCATCCCACTCAGATTTTTTACCTGCGGCTAAACGCTTGGCTTCCAGATTTTCAAAAGGGCCGCCAGGAAGTCCTTTAACTGCTTGGCGAATAATCTTCACTGATTCGCGCATTTCCCGCATCCGCACCACGTAACGGGCAAAGCAATCACCGGCGGTTTCCCACTGTACATCCCAGTCGAAATCGTCGTAACATTCGTAATGGTCAACTTTCCGCAAATCCCATTGCACGCCAGATGCGCGTAACATTGGGCCAGAAAGTCCCCAGTTAATTGCTTCTTCACGGGTGATAGTCCCAAGACCCTCAACACGTCGCCGGAAGATGGGGTTATCGGTTACTAAGCGTTCGTATTCATCAATTTTGGGTAATAGGTAGTCGCAAAATTCCAGACACTTATCTACCCAACCGTAAGGTAAATCGGCTGCTACCCCACCAACGCGGAAGTAGTTGTTATTCACCATCCGATAACCTGTAGCGGCTTCCCACAAATCATAAATCATCTCCCGTTCCCGGAACTGGTAGAAAAAGGGAGTTTGTGCGCCTACGTCAGCTAGGAAGGGGCCAAACCACAGCAAGTGGTTAGCGATACGGTTCAACTCCAGCATGATGACGCGGATGTAGCTAGCACGTTTGGGGACAGCTACACCTGCAAGCTTTTCTGGGGCGTTAACAGTGACGGCTTCGTTGAACATTCCCGCAGCGTAGTCCCAGCGACTAACGTAAGGGACGTACATAACATTAGTGCGGTTCTCAGCAATTTTTTCCATTCCCCGGTGTAAATAGCCGATGACCGGTTCACAGTCAACGACATCCTCACCATCCAGAGTCATGATTAGCCGCAGAACCCCGTGCATTGAGGGGTGGTGTGGCCCCATATTTAGCACCATTGGTTCAGTGCGGGTTTCTAGTCTGGTCATAAATTTCGTGTTCTCCGTTCGTGAAAATATTGAATTCAACCGCGCAGATGCCAACTAGACCCAATTTATCTTGTTTGTCAAGCCAAAGTAAGGGTTTTGGGAAGAGGGATTTGATTTGATGTTTAATTTTGTTGCACTTCTTCAACTATTATATGGAAGCTCGATATGCACTTAATTAAGGCATCGAATTTTTTTATCTCATGGTGCTGGGATAAGAAGACGGGGTGAAAGAAGACGCGTTTTCTCAATGATCACTATTAACTTCTGAGTTTTTACGTAAGCTATAGAGATATTGTGTCAGCTATATTACAGTTTTATCAGGCTGATACATATTTATGGCTTTCAATCAAGACCGTTTTGATAGGCTAATTCAGAAGTTAGAAGTTTTTGCTAATAAACAACCGCATCTTTATAAATTGCACGTTGCTTTTTTGGCTACTTTGGGCTACGCATATATATTGTTGATTCTAGCTGTAACATTGACTCTGCTGGTAGTTATTATCTTTGGGATACTTAATGCTCAGTCAATTTCTAACTTATCTTTGACAGGTCTTCTGTTTTTCCTGACGTTAGCATTCGTATTAGTGCGATCGCTTTGGGTTTCTTTCCCCCCACCAACAGGTTTACCATTACAATCCAAAGATGTACCCAATCTCTATTCTTTAATTAACGAAATCTCATCAAAGCTGCAAGCTCCACGGTTTCACCACATTCTGCTGACCAACGATTTTAATGCAGGGGTTGTCCAAATACCACGCTTAGGTTTGCTGGGATGGCAGCAAAATTACTTAATTGTGGGTCTACCATTGATGCTAGCACTACCGCCCGAACAATTTCGTGCTATCTTAGCCCATGAACTGGGACATTTATCAGGAAATCACAGCCACTTTAGTGGTTGGATTTATCGCCAACGCGAAACTTGGTATCGCATTCTTAAGGGACTCCAACAAAGTGGACACGATCTATCATTGTTAATTTTTCAACTGTTTTTGATATGGTACATTCCATTTTTTAATGCCTATTCTTTTGTGTTAGCACGAATGGATGAATATGAAGCAGATAGATGTGCTGTTGATTTAACGGGAGAACAAAATATTGCTAGAGCTTTGATAAATTTTCATGTCAAATCTAGATTTTTAGAAAGATATTTTTGGTCTAGTTTTTATAAACAATCAGAAACAGAGATTGAACCACCAATAATGACTTATATGGATATGAGGCAGGCTTTAAGCCAGAGACTTAATCAGGAAATTACAAGTGCTTATTTAAGTGAAGCTTTAACGGAAAAAACCAACCATGCTGATACTCACCCTTGCCTGACAGATAGATTAAAAGCCTTGGGATATATCGCCGATACTCAGCAGGAATTAGCTATATTTGCACCAATTGAAATTAGTGCTGCCCAAGAATTTTTAGGCGATACATTAGAAATTTTTATTGATTATTTTAGTCTAAATTGGCGAGAAAATATAGCAACACCTTGGCGGCAAAAATATGCTGAGTTTCAAAAACTGATAGCTACATTAAAAGATTTAAATTACAAATCTCAAAAACAACAGCTAACTTTAAAAGAAGCTATTCAGCGAGCATTTTTGACATTGAAAATTGAGGGCGAAGAAGCTGTTATACCTCTATTACAAGAAATTCTTCATCGTGATGCTTACCATGCATCAGCTAATTATTTACTAGGTGAAATATTATTAAAAAAACAAGATGCGACTGGAATAGAATACATTGAGAAGGCAATAGAGCAAGACTCAAATATAGTTATAGTAGGTTGTCAGATAATTTGCGATTTTCTGAAAAACCAAGGTAAAAACAAGGAGGCGAAGTCTTATCAAGAACGTGCAGAAAATTATCATAAATTAATTTTAAAAGCACAGCAAGAGCGCTCTAAATTGAAAAGAGATGATAAATTTTACTCTCATAATATTTCAGATATAGAGGTAAATAAGCTTCGTCAGCAGTTATCTCATTACCCGCAGATAATAACTGCTTATTTAGTTCAAAAGAATCTGCAATATTTTCCTGAAAAACCACTTTATGTTATAGCTGTCAAGCGTGGATTTAGTTTTTGGGAAGGTAGTCGTATTTATGAAAGCGATAACTCTAAAATTGTTAATAGCTTATTCAAGGAAAATGAATTATCTGGTAATGTATTTATTTTTATTCTAAATAGCAATTTAAATATGGAGAAAAAATTCAAACGGATACCAAATTCGATGATTTACCAGAAAAAAGGTAAAAAATAACACTACAGATGCTTAAAGCTCAACATTTAAAGCTGACGCTGAGTGTTGAGTTTATGATATTTTCTTTTGTGTCTTAGTGATTTAAAAACTATTTTTTAGCTAGGAACCACAAAGACACAAACAAAAGAATACATAATTAAAGTTCATCTGTGGTTTTTTGCCCTAAGTCTCATGAATCGTCAGCTAGCTATCGAAGAACCGATATTTTCTCATCTCCCAGTGTTACCGCAGGAAGTAATTGCAGGTCTAGCGGTATCTCCAGGAGGTCATTATCTTGATACGACGGTAGGCGGCGGAGGTCACAGCCGTTTGATTTTAGCAGCTGCGCCAGATGTACAATTAACAGCAATTGACCAAGATGAGGATGCTTTAGCAGCAGCGAGGAAAGAATTAGCTGAGTTTGGCGATCGCGTACAATTTATTTATAGCAATTTTGCTGACTACGAATTTCCCCCCAACACTTTCGATGGTATTTTAGCCGATTTGGGGGTAAGTTCTTACCATTTAGACCAAGCAGAAAGAGGTTTTAGCTTTCGCCAAGCTGCGAGTTTGGATATGCGAATGGATCGAGGGCGATCGCTAACTGCTGCTGATGTGATTAATAATTGGGATGAAGCGGAATTAGCAGATATTTTCTTTAAGTACGGTGAAGAGAGATTATCACGGCGCATTGCTAGACGCATTGTTGAACGGCGACCATTGCACACTACTACAGAATTGGCTGATGCGATCGCTTATTCAGTTCCTCCAAAATACCGTTATGGGAGAATTCACCCCGCTACCCGTGTTTTTCAAGCTCTGCGAATTGTCGTCAACGATGAGTTAAAATCTCTAGAAACCTTTTTGGATAAAGCACCAAATGCCCTTGTCCCTGGCGGTAAAATTGCAATTATCAGTTTTCACAGTTTAGAAGACCGTCCGGTGAAGCATGGTTTAAGAGATTCACCTTTGTTAAAGGTATTGACAAAAAAGCCAATTATTGCACAAGAAGAAGAAATTAGTCAGAATCCGCGATCGCGATCGGCCAAACTCAGGATAGCCCAAAAGCTGCTGTAACTGCAATGCAGGGTTAAATTGCTTCATCTCGTGGCTCAGAACTGCTGCGAATACGCTCAATGAAATGAGGATAATTTTCTAAATCTTGTTCTGACTGTAATGGTGGCATTTCAATCCAATTACCTTCGAGATGCAGCTTATCAACATAAGCGTAGAAGGTTTCTTGATCTTCCCGATGAGCAAGAACGTAATCATGTAACTCTTTCTGACTCATTGCATGAAAATTAGGCTTGCTCATCTTATGTATCTCCATTTCCCGTTAGGGTATATCTCTATGTCAATTAGTAATCGGTAATTGGGATTAGTTCACTACTTGTTACCGATTTTGCTCTGCAATTTTCGACTCTAATAGTGTTCTAAAATGACAAATAGCTTTTTTCGCTAAAGTTTTAGAGGGAATATTCCATGACTATTTGGGTAAATGAGCAAATTGATCCGTCTGGGATGATTCATGCCTGCATTGCCACTTGTAATGAATCTCAAGCTAAAGATTGTCATGATTCTTTTGAGAATAATTTGACTGAGAGGCAAAAGGCAGCAGGTTGGGTAGCACAATTGCGGACAGTCGATTCTTGGGATGAAGTGCCAGTGAATTCTTTAAAACTCAATTAATTGGGTGCAAACGCCTACAAGTACCCAATTAGTTAAGGATTCCGAATTTAAAGTTTTTCCTGTAGGATTGAATGTCGGGAGCCGCAATGTCAATCCTAGCATTTTAGTGCGTGGTCAAGAAAATGGTTCCGAAGCAACTGATTTTGCAAATTGGCTTCAGAAAACCTCTGTGTACCTTTGCGCTAACCTCTGCGTACCTTTGCGTTGAAAAAAAGCTAGAATTTGGCGCAGCTTTACAAAGAAACGGTATTACTAGAGACTTCCAAAAAATAAATTGCCTACGCATAGACCAAATTTTTGAGATTGTCATCAACAGGTTTAGCTGAAAAGGTGAGAAACATCAACGAAACCTTCATGAAGACTCACAATATTTGAAACTTCAGAATACATACTTCCGACTTTACCTGATTGATGGGTAAAC
This sequence comes from uncultured Nostoc sp., assembly GCF_964247315.1. Taxonomy (GTDB): domain Bacteria; phylum Cyanobacteriota; class Cyanobacteriia; order Cyanobacteriales; family Nostocaceae; genus Nostoc. Next base: position 15,154 of record NZ_CAXTTT010000030.1, on the reverse strand, counting down.
AAATTATGACAACCCACAATTATCAAAAGTTCTTGAGCGCGAGAAAATGCAACATTTACCCGTTCTGGCTTCTTCGCAAATCCCACATCTCCTTTGCTATTGTTGCGAACCATACTGACAATTACAACAGGTCTTTCCATGCCTTGAAATCTGTCTACTGTACCAGTACGAATTTCTAGCGAAGGAAAAAGTTCAGATTGCAGACGTTCATCAATTTTTCTTAATTGAGCGCCATAAAATGTAATTACGGCAATTTCTTTTTTTGGTTCACCATTAGCAACTTTAGAAGCCCAAGTCTTCTCAAACTGATGACACAGACGTTCAATCGCATCAATTTCTGGAGTATTAAAGTAAGAAGTTCCATTTCGTTGCTCTAAAAAATGATTTTCTATAGGCGTTTTTACCCAGATAAGATGCTGAGATTCTTGGATAATTTCATCTGCTAAATGATGTGCGCGTTTTTTATCTGGCTGCAAAATACCAGATTCTAGTTTACCTTCATAAAATTGATTGATTGCTCCCATAATAAATGGGTGCATTCGATACTGTGTAGTTAGCATTTGTTTGATGCTTTCATCAGCAGATTCAAACTGACTTTTAAATAGTGATTCTTCTAAAAATTGTAGTTCGTCTCTTGTATTGCCTATTGTTTGAGCAACTTCTTCTAAAGTGCTAGTATCAAGCATGGGTGGTAATTGCCGATGATCTCCTACCATGACTAACTTTTTGCCTTTCAAAGCTGGGATTAGTAACTCTGGTGGAGTACACTTACTAACTTCATCAATAATAACGACATCAAAAGATTTGAATTCTTCAGAAAAACCTCTATTGGCAGCCTGAACACAGGTAATACCAACGACATTAGCATTATCTAAATAAATGCGCCTTAAATCGTCGCGGTCGCTTTCTGTTGGCTGTCTTAATTTACCTATCCAATCTTGTACAAAATTCTGATATTTATTCAGATAACTTTCGTCTTTTTGAAGTTGTTGCTGCCAAGATTCAAACTGAGTATTGATTTTGCGTAAAAACTCTATAGTAAACAAGTCGGCTTGAGAATTTTCTGGTTGAAATTTATCATGTATAGTTTGCCATTCTCTCAACCACCAGTTTCGTTCTTCTTTTAAGTTTTTTGATGGCTGTAGTTGTGATTTTTGTTCTATTTCGCGTAGATTTATTTGTAGTTTTTGAACTTGCTGTAGAGAAGTTTCCGTTTCTTTTTTTAGCTTTAATAAATGCTCATTTAGAGAATGTTTAATTGTATCTAGCACAGCAAAAGGTTCTAATGATGAGATTAAAGTTTCAAGCTGAGTGATACAAGTTTCCCAATAGTTCACTTGATTTATAAACTCTTGGGGTTGCTCCCAAATATTTGATTGTGTTGCCAGATATTTTTCAACTAGAATACGTAATTGATCGGGTAATTTTTTTTGATTAAGTTCTTGTAAGATATTAATTACCTGTTCAAGTTGGAAGTTAGCATCCTGCTGTGCTTTTTCTGCCTCAGTTTGAGTAATAGATATTTGCTGTTGGCTAACTTCATTTTTCTGAAGTTCATTTAATTGCCGTTGCAGATGCTGAAGCTGTTGATCGGTTTCTGTTTTTACTTTTAAAACGCATTGACGCGCATTTGTAAGGATTGTATCTAACAATTCTTGTGTAATGTGGGTGAGAGTAGAGTCAATGTTATTCCATTCCCATGATGTACTATAACTCCGTTGCATTCTAATTAAGAAAACCTGGGTATTCTCAACCAATAATTTTCGCTGTTTAGGGTTGAGTAGCTGATAATTGCTAAACTGTTGATAGGTTTCTTGCCATTGGGTGCGATCGCTCTTTGATAGCACCATTGGAATCTGACTAAAATTTTCTTGTAAAAAATAGCTAAAATTATGCTGTTTACCTCGCCTGTCAGTAAAACCCCCGTCTATTTCATAAGCGATCGCCTTTGCTAATAGCTCCCATTCAGGCAGGTTTATTTTGTATATCTTTGGTACTATTGGTAATTTTAATGTATTAGCAAACATCAACAAACCTAGTGGTAAGTCCACTAAATTCTCTGTTAGTGGTAAAGCGGATTGATGGCATTCTTTCAAAGTTTGATAGAGAAGAGAAGGTGCTATAGATTTCCATTCTTTAACTGCTGAGATAATGTAATCTATTTCCCGTTTGCGGTTTTGCCATATCTGGATTGTTTGCTGTATATTTTGCAGTTTAGTAAGGTATTGCTGATAATCTGGTTGTAACTGATTTAACGAGGCGAAATTTTGTTTGACAACCTCCACTGATGCTGCAACTTCTAAGATGGCTTTACTTGCCTCTTGAGCATAAGACAAAGCAGTTTTAAATCCAGAAATTTCTATTGTTACAGTTTCACGCAACCAAGCCGCTAAACCAAAAGCACCAAACGCCGGACGCACAAAGCCAAGTTCATCAGTATATTTGATGGTTTGACGAACATTTGCTAAAAATTCTTCTACTATACTATTCCCTTCTGTGTAGGGCTTAAGAAGTGGCAAAAAATCTATAACTTCTGAAGCTTCCCAATTGATATTTGGTGCAGTATTTAATATATTTTCTAATTTTGCAACTAGTGATTCAACCTCGTTATATTTTTTTACAGTTGCGTTGTAATATTTTTCTTGATTTTGAAAATTTACCTCTATTTTTAACTTATTTTTATTGAAGTTAGTCTGTTGCTGATTAAATTCTTCCTCTGCTTGGAAGTAAGCTGTAAATCTTTGTGATAATGCCAGTAGTTGACTGAAAATTTTAATATTTTCCAGCCGTTGAGTGAGATTATTTTCGCAGTCAGTTGCAGTATTTTCTAGCCATCTGCCAATCACTTGGTCTTCTAAAAATGGCTGTCCTTCTTCCCCAACTTTTTCAGCTTTCCCCTTGCGTACAGCCCGAATCACTGGGTTGTGAACTAATCGACTCAGGGCGTTATCTACTGCTAAATTGGCTTGAGATGCAATTAGAGTGCGTCCACCGCGAAGAGCAATTTGATAGCAAATCTCGGCAATTACGGTAGTTTTCCCAGTACCTGGTGGCCCTTGGATGAGAACAAGATCCTTAGCAGCAAGTACCTTTTCTACTGCTGTTTTCTGGCCAAAATTAGCAGAAGATAATAACAAATCTTGTGGTTGAAGTTCAACAGTTGTTTTGATTTGTCTAGCCTGAGAAGCATCGAATAAAAAGTTACCCAAATAAGGATTTTGAGTGTAACCATTATTCAAATCATCTAAAGCTTTTTTCTTACGCTGAATCTGCTGAATATCACCAACTGCTTCAAAACACAAAAATCCTGTATCTGGCAACTTATAACGCTCTGTTGCCATGAATTCAGCTAAGTCACGTTCTAGCCTGAGACTAATAATACAACGGTTGGTGTCAACTTCCTCAACAGTCCCTAATTGACGACCGCTAATCCAATTTTTGCCGACGGGAGCAGTTTCAAAAAGCTTTAAATCTTCGTTTTTTGTGCGTCTTGCTCGTTCCCAGAAGTTTTCGACATCGAGGGAATTTTGATAAAAACCGTCAAGGGTGGCTGAGGCTACATCAATTTCAAAACTGATTCGTCTTTTGAAGTTATAGTTGTGACTTACATAACGCACACAAAATTGACGTGCTTTCGCTATTTTTTCCTCAATCTGCAAAAATGCTTTCCAAGCTTTAAGCTGATCTTCTGTAGGCACATTTTCGCCACAAACTGGTGCGGCTGCTATGCGTTTCAATGTTGCGGGTGGAATGTCGAGATGATGCTGATGATTAGCTAGCAAACGTAAGCGACAAGGTACAGCATAGCTATCAGCCTGTCCCCGTGAAGGTTGTAACAACTGAGCCGAAAGTATTTTTATACCGTCGCGTCCATCTTTTGGTACAGCCGCTCTAAATCCTAATGTTTTTCTCAGCTTCTCAAGTCTTGCGGGTAATGGAAAATCATCGGAGTCTGTTGCTATTGTTAAATCCCAAATTTCTTCTCTTGCTTCTTTCCCCGCACCTTTGCGACGCACATAAAAGAGAGAGGGCTTTTTACCGACACATTCCAACATTAACTGATTGGCGCGATCGCGCCGCTCTCTAAATTCGGGATATGATTTCAGGACGCTTTCACCTTCAAGATGGCGGATAAAGCTATCAATTGCTGAAGCTATAAACATATAGCCCCAATCTTCAGAGTTTGTTTTAGTTTTCGAGGATTTTGCTGTTAGTTTATTTGCCACTGAACGAATGCGTTCTGCATCGGATTCGGAGATGGTGCTGGTATGGCCTTTGACTGCAATGTTGAGTTTGTCGCAAATTGCTAATAGCTTCTTGCTATCCAAATTCAATTCTTTTGCTAGTTCGTAAATTCTGAGTTTGCCGTTGTTCATCCAGTACTACCTTTGCCGACAAAATAGGGTTTAAATTTAAACGCACAGGAGCGTAGAGGAGCGCAAAGTTTATTTTAATCCCATTCGCTACAAATTAAATTTGGCACTACTCTGCGTACCTTTGCGTTTACTTTGCGTTCCTCTGCGTTTAAAAACTTTACGATTTTGGCAGTATTTCCTATTAACTAACTATAGTTTGTACTGATGGTAAACTTCACTAGCGGCGCGATGTAGCAAGGAGTGTCGCCAAACTAAAGATTTCATATCATCAGCATAACCGCCGCCAATGACGCAGGCGACGGGATAACCGCTACTCATACAGGTACTCAAAACCTGCATTTCCCGGCGGAAAATGCCAGCATCTGTAAGGGCTAATTTGCCTAAGCGATCGCCTATATGAGGATCTACACCAGCATCATAAAATACTAAGTCTGGCTTGACTTTAGACAATAAATCTGATAAATAATTCGCCAAAGTTTGTAAATAAGCATCATCCTCCATTCCCACCGGCAAAGGAACATCCAAATCGCTGTTTTGTTTAGTACCGGGGAAATTGACTTCGCAGTGCATGGAGAAAGTAAAAACGCTGTCATCGTCTTGGAAAATAAAAGCAGTACCGTCTCCTTGATGGACATCCAAATCGACAATCAGGATTTTTTGGACAAGTCCGAATTTTTGTAAAACGCGACAGGCGATCGCTATATCGTTGAAAATGCAAAAACCAGATCCATAACTAGGAAAGGCATGATGAGTGCCACCAGCTGTATTACAAGCTAAACCCTGACTTAGTGCCAGTTTAGCAGTAAGTATCGTACCACCTACCGCTACACAAGTACGATTTGCTAGTGCTGGACTCCAAGGTAAACCAATGCGACGCTGTGCTTTGGCATCTAGGGTTCCTTCGCAGTAAGCTTGAACGTAGTTTGGAGTGTGGACTAACTCTATCAACTTTAACGGCGGACGTTCGGGGGTGTGAAACTGTTCTTGATTAGCTACACCATCAGCTAACAGCAATTTGTAGAGTTGTCGAAACTTAGACATCGGAAAGCGATGTCCTTCAGGCAATGGGGCAACGTAATCTGGGTGGTAAATAATTGGCAAGTCCATATTCCAGAAAATCTCAAGCAGGTAATCCGGCAAATCACAAGGTAAAATTTAGCCATAATCTCAGCAAAAATGCTGTTACTCTAAATCTAAAACTCCAAATTTAAAATTGATATGATGGAATGGATTACGCCGATATCGTTTATTTTAGCTGGCTTCGTAGCTGGAATAATTGGTGAAAAAGTTATCTTCAAAAAACTAGAAACATTCGTTACTAATAAACGAATTTTCGGAAGTAAAATTATATTTCGCTCGCTGCACCGGATGACTTTTATTTGGTTTGTCATCGCCGGTTTTTTTTGGGCAGTTCTGAGTTCTCCTCTCAAGCCAGATGTTGCGATCGTACTGCAAAAAATTCTGACGATCGCATTGCTGTTTTCAGTAACCCTAGTCTTAGCCAAACTGACTGGTGGTTTTGTTAATTTATATATTCGCAGAGCCGAAGGCGTTCCTACATCACTAATTTCTAACCTTGCTAAGGCGACTGTTTTCGTTTTGGGAACATTAATTGTATTGCAAACAGTGGGTGTTCAAGTTACACCGATAATCACAACTTTAGGTGTTGGTGGTATAGCCGTTGGTTTGGCACTTCAAGACACACTTGCAAATTTATTTTCTGGTTTTTATTTAATTATTTCTAAGCAAGTTAGAACCGGAGATTATGTGAAATTAGATGCTGGACATGAGGGATATGTTATAGATATTTCTTGGCGGAATACAACAATTAAAGAAATCTCAAATAATGTCGTCATTGTTCCCAATTCTAAATTGTCCAGTGCGATTTTCACAAACTATCATTTACCCGCAAAAGAAATTACTTTAACAATGGATGTAGGTGTCAGTTATGATAGCGATTTGGAACAAGTTGAAAAAGTGACTGTAGAAGTTGCCAAAGAAGTCATGCAAGAAATCGCACCGGAATTAAAAGAAAGCGAACCATATATCAGATTTCATACTTTTAATGATTTTAGTATAGATTTTACGTTATATATGCGGGTAAGTGAATACTTCGATCAGCGTATAGGTAAACATCTTTTTGTCAAAAAATTACACAAACGCTATCAACAAGCAGGGATTATAATTCCCCTTCCCATCAGAAAGGTTTATCTACAAAATAATATAAATAAAAATTCGGCATTAAATCCAGACTAACTGTTGCTAAATACAGCATTTCATTAATTTGTAGCGAATTAAATTTGACAATACCTTGCAATGCCAATACATCCCGATGCAATGCCAATGCATCTCGATACAATGCCAATGCATCTCGATACAATGCCAATGCATC
>NZ_CAXTTT010000030.1:0-8286 GCF_964247315.1 uncultured Nostoc sp. | reverse complement strand
AATGCATCTCGATACAATGCCAATGCATCCCGATACAATGCCAATGCATCCCGATAGAATGCCAATGCATCTCGATACAATCTTAATGTGTCGGTCGTATTGTTAATGTATCGCCCTGCATTAAAAAAGCTACGCTTTTACGCAAAACTGTACTAAGGGAGGTGTTTTATAGAGAGGGGAGGCAAACGGCGTTTATATCGTCCTTGCAGGTTCTTAGTGAGCAACACACAGGCAAATATGGCGGTTGAAAGTAGCACTACACTAGCTCCAGAGGCAATGTCGAGGTAGTAGCTGAGGTAGATACCTACAAACGAAATCGCAGCTCCTAAAATCCCGGAAATAATCATCAGATAACCAAAGCGATCGCTCACTAATCGGGCAATTGATGCCGGAATCACCACAGCTGAAATAATCAGAGTCACGCCCAAGACGTTCAGTGTCGCCACCAGTAAAGTCGCCAACATCAAAGCAAATAAAGTATCCATTGCAAAAACGGGTACGCCATGAACCTGAGCAACTTCTCGGTCAAAACACCAAAATAGCAACGGGCGATAAAAAAAGAAAACGAGGCTGAGTAAGACAATCGTCACACCCGTCACTACCCACAAATCACTAGGGGAAACGCCCAACACATTGCCAAACAAAGCGGCTTCAAAGTTTTGGCTAAACTTGCGATAGCTACTGATCACAGCGACTCCTAAAGCAAAGCTAGCAGTTGTGACAATTCCAATAGCTGCATCCGAGTAGACTTTGCGTCCGGTCAAATATTGAATCAGCAAAGCAGCTGCAAAACCCCAAATCCCAGAGCCAATGTAGAAATTCAACCCCAGTACATAACTCAGCACGGCTCCCCCCAAAATCGCATGAGATAAACCGTGGGCAATGTAACTCATTCTCCGAGTTGTAATATAAACTCCCATAATGCCGCATAATAGCCCCGCCATCATGCCTACTAAAATGGCACGGCTAAAAAATTCGTAGCGAAAGGGTGTTAGTAAAAAATCCATATATTTATATTAAGCAGACTTCGACGAGTTGGAGCGGCGCAGTACTTGTGGCAAGTTGTCTTGCATTTGATGACGTAGGGAAGTACCGCCACTAGCGATCAAGATTCGGTCTTGCTGGTAAAAAACTACCATTTCTCCACCAAAAGTCTGCTGAAGATTTGCGGGAGTGAAGATATCGATAGGTTGACCTTGGCAAATTAAACCGTGGTTGAAACACAACACCCAAGGTAAATGAGTCGCTACCGAGTTGAGGTCATGGGTGGAGATGATAATTGTCAAGCCTTGCTGATTCAAATCAGCCAATAGGTGCAATAGTTCGTGTTGAACGTGCAAGTCGGAACTGCTGGTGGGTTCATCTAGAAGAACTATTTCTGGTTCTCCTACTAAAGCACGGGCAATGAAAACCCTTTGCTGTTGCCCACCAGATAGATTACCGATAGGTTGATGGGCTACATGGGCAACCCCAACGCGCTCTAGGAGTTCGCTGGCAACTTGGCGATCGCGCCGCGAAGACCAAGGCAAAATCTTCTGCTTCTGGTAACGCCCCATCATCACCACTTCCAGAGCCGTAACTGGAAAAGTCCAATCCACCGTTTCCACCTGCGGCACATAGCCCACCGCCTTTGGGGGTACTCCTGGCTTTAAGCGCTTTCCTCGAAACCAAATCTCTCCAGCCCAAGGATGAACTAGCCCTAAAATCGCTCTGATTAAAGTGCTTTTACCACTCCCAGAAGGCCCTACCAAGCCAGTCAGTTGACCAGGGTAAAGCGTCAAATTAACATTGCTAAACACTGGCTGGGTTTGATAACCACAGCTTAAACTTCTAACTTCAAGTATTGGTTGCATATACAGCAGATTTCAAGTTGGTGTACATAACGATTCGTCTAAAAGCCAGGTAGAAAGCCTGTTTTACTTCTGAATTCTGACTTCTGAATTCTGCTGTACTTATTTTCTTAATCTTACTTAGTTGCTGTTGGGCCAACAACATTTCCAGTGTTCAAGTTCTTCACTAAATCAGGATTTCCTCCCAAATTAGAGGCGATAATCCGCATATTGTTAGCCATCATGCCAATATAAGTATGCTCAGGATTAGTGTTTTCCATTGCATTAGCTGAACCCGTCCCTGGTAACTCATCATCGGCAGTGTTGGCGGTTTTTATTTTCGCTTCACGGGCAATTTGTTCTTCTACCTTGCTGGGGTAGACCTCAGAACCAAAAATTGCTGGAACGCCTGTTTTGCGAATTTGGTCAATTAGCTTGGCGACATCTTGAGCGGATGGTTCCTTAAAATCTGAAGGTTGAATCGCACCAATTACTTGAAAACCATACTCTCTGGCCCAATACGCCCAAGAATCATGGTAGGTCAAAAGTTTACGGTTTTTGGCGGGAATACTAGCAACGATTTCCCGTGTTGCTTTGTCTAGGGCATCTAGACGTTGTAAATAATTTTTGAGATTAGTCGCGTAATAGTCTTTGCCAGCAGGATCTAAGGTGGTTAATTGTTGGGCGGCTAGTTTGGCGTAAGCCTCAGCATACTTGGGGTTTACCCACAAATGCGGATTGGGATCGCCCTTTTCTTTGGGAAAGCTGAAATCGAAAAGCCATTGGTCTTGGGTAATAGTGTTACTGCCTAGTTCAAAGATTTTAGTTTCTTTGGGCTTGGAGGCTTTAGCTAGTTTTTCTGTTGGCGATTCCAAATGCAATCCATTGGCGATAATCAAATTAGCTTTGGATAGCAAATCAGAATCACTGGGACGAGGTTCAAAGGTATGGGAGTCGGTTCCTTCGGGAATAATGCCCTTAACTTCTAAGCGATCGCCTGCAATATTACTCACAATATTGGTTAAAGGAGCAACTGTGGTTACAACTAAAGGCTTATTTTGTGTCTTTTGTCCTACTTGAACTGGAGTGGTTGTTACTTCAGGATTGGAAGACACCGTTTTATCTGGAGACGGACTGCAAGCTACTACCATGAAGCTAAGTACAAATAGCAATCCGGAGGGGGTCTTCATTACACTCAAGCCTTCTAAATTAAAGGGTCAACGTTTAATTAGACCTTTTACCAATATCAAAATGCAATGCCCCCTCAGGGTATTTTCGGTTGATTTATTTTTAGATCTTTTTACCAAACAGCCTACTTAACCTGAATTGGAAAAATCCAGATTAAGTAGGCTGTTTTACAGATGGTGTCCACGAGTAATCATGAGAACGCCAACCTGTGAAAAGGATTGGCGACAGCTAGGTATTCTAATCTATTTTTATGCCGATATTATCAATTCAGGGACTGCTACTATACTTCAGCACACCATTAATATTTTCAATTCCTTGCAAGACTGTTGAAGTCCACTTAAGTGTGCCATTTCTCTTTTTACAAGCAGCTTTTAAATCGTTTCCTCTGATGCGGATATTCTGGCAAGTGAATTGATAATTGCTAACTTTATCAGGGTCAGTCACTTTGAAAGTACCGTTAATATTTTCAATCCCCCGTAAGACTATTGAAGTTTTGTTGAACGAACCATTGATACGGCTACAACTAGCTGAGAGAACGTTGCCAAAAACTGAGATATTGTTACAGCTTTTCTGATAACTGCTAGGTGTAGCATTAGCAGGGCTATTAATCCCGACTAAAGTAGATGTTGCTAAAAGAGCAATTACATTAAATAAATTTTGCTTCATGGCGCTTCATTATGTGGATAAAATATACTACATCTTCAAATAACCAAATTTCTGATGCAATCCCATAATTTTCCATCCGTCTCTCCTCATACGCGATTATTATTTTTATTAATAATATTTTGAGTCTTTTAACTGATTGACAAAAGGCATTTTATTTTAATCTATTACGAATGGGTACATATCAAAACCTCACCCTTAACCCCTCGTCCTTAGTAAGGAGAGGAGAGATAAAGCTGTGCTTTATCGGGGTGAGGCTTCAGGATATTTTCGGTTGATTTTTAGATTTTTTTACCAAACAGCTTACATAACCTGAATTAGAGAAATCCAGGTTAAGCATATTTTGCAGATGATGAACTCCACGAATAATCATGAGAACGTCAACCTGTGAAAACGATTGGCGACGGCTGGGGATTATTTGATTAGCTCTTCCTAATGCAGATAATCCCTTAAATATTGGTCGGATATCGGCAACCAGCATCTACTCTCATTAGATTGCTAATGCTCGTTTTTCTAATGGTAGTTCAAAGCGATCGCCTGGTTTCGGCTCAAGTACCTTCGTCGCAAGATTGTTTTTCTCAAGTAACGAGCGAAATTCCTCAGCAGTTCCTTTAGTTTGAATGAATTTCATCAGGAATCCTTCAAACGCCACATCACCACCAGCCGCAGTAGGTATTATTACTTGAGGCTGTAATGATTTTACGACTTCTAAAGCACTATTCTGTCCTTTAATAATCGACCCAAGCAAAGGTAGCGTCATATCAATAAACGGTGTAATCACTACATCGATAGGTGTAGCTTGCTGAAGTTCTGGGGAATGATACCCGTGAGGCTCGTAGTATACAGTTAAACCACTCTCCAATTCTTTGAGGAGATAACTATTTTCTACCAAAGTTGGGCCAATTGGAGAGCCGGGGAAAGCCTTGATTTCAATTTGATTATTTAAAGTGAAAGTTTCACCATGAGCCAATACTGTTACTTGGGTGTAACCTAACTGCTGTACTACCTTAGCTGCATTGGGAGAAGCTACAACCTTGATGCTGCGATCTAATAGCTTGAGCGTTGGTGGGTGAGCGTGGTCTTCTAAACCCTGAGATAGCAGGATCAAATCAATATTATCTGGGATTGGACGATTTTGCGATCGCGAACCTTTAAAAAACCAATCCATATTGCTAAAAATTAACGAACCAACCAGCCAAGGGTCAATTAGTATTCGTTTTCCGCCAATTTCTAGCAGCCAAGAGTTGCTGTCTAACCAAGTTAAAAACATAAACTTATGTGAAGATAACGCCTACCTTCATTATCAATGATGTCAGCTTTATCGCAGGCATTGAGGTTACTACTGCATTCTCGCCATAGAGCGATCGTAATTTCAATTATAGTAATTTTTACCTATCCCTCTAAAAACCGTCTCCCCAGATCCGACGATAAAATAAGTTCCACTTCTTCCACCGATAAACTAAGAGTACTGGCAATATGTTCTATACTCAAGCCTAACTCCAATAATCTAGGTATTGCATTCTGTCGCGCTTGTTCTGCTTCTTGTCGCGCTTGTTCTGTTTCTTTATGACTTAACAGTTTTCTCCCGGTTTGGGGATTAAAAAACCGCAATTCTCCGTCAATCAATCTGAGGTCTAAACCTAAGACTTCACTGTGAAAAGACGAGACACCATCGGGTAAAAAGTTGGATGTAATCGGTTGATATTTGCCCTCAAATAAATAGGAACCCTTTAGTCGTGGGTTGAGGTAATCTCCGGTTGGGTCATACTGAAAATACTCTTGCACACCTAAAAGTGAATATTTCTTGGGTTTATCCTCTTCATCGTTTTCTTGGGTGCTTGCAGAAGTGATTTCCAAAATAAAATTAGGGACTTTACCCCCTTCTTCCCAAACCTTGTAGCTGACGCGCTTTTTCTTGTCTACCTCAAATACCACAAAGACATCAGGAGCAATCACAGCGCTAGGAATGCCCTTTTTGTAGTAAACAAATAGATTCCCCGATACGTAAACATCATTTCGGTCTTGGAAATAAATGTCTAACGCTTCTACAGCATAAATTAGATAATCCCGTGCTGGATCGCTCTCTGCCATTGGTTTACCATCAGAGCTGGGGTAGATAATTTCGGTCTTGAGTTGGTTAGCAAAAAGGGTCATGGTCGCTTCTCTCCGAGACGCTGCGCGTAGCTTGCTTCCCCAAAGGGGTACGCTCCAATTCAAAATAGGTTATAGGGCAAAGACTTTAACTCAACTGGGACTGATTTCAAAATAGCATTTTGTTCAGACTTCATTTTAGGTCAGAGAACATTAGTATATTTGAAGAAAGACTTTATTAATCTTAATAATGACTGTAACTACACAACAGCTTACAACCCAAGACGCCTTTGAGAAATTCTTTTGGACTTGGCAGGGCTACAAAATTCAGTACACTGTCATGGGTACAGGACGCCCGTTGGTACTGGTTCACGGCTTTGGTGCTTCCATTGGACACTGGCGTAAAAATATCCCAGTCTTAGCTAATGCTGGCTATCAGGTATTTGCCATAGACCTTTTAGGTTTTGGTGGTTCTGATAAAGCTCCCATTGATTACAGTGTAGAAGTTTGGGTGGAACTGCTGAAAGATTTTTGCACAGCACACATCCAAGAACCTGCTGTATTTATCGGCAACTCCATTGGCGCACTTTTGAGCTTGATTGTACTGGTAGAACATCCAGAAATTGCTGCTGGTGGTATTTTAATTAACTCTGCGGGTGGTTTGAGCCATCGTCCCCACGAATTGAACCCGCCACTACGGATGGTGATGGCAACTTTTAATCGGTTTGTGCGATCGCAAATTACAGGTAAATTGGTCTTTAACCGCATTCGCCAAAAAGCCCAAATTCGCCGGACTCTTTACCAAGTTTACCGAAACCGTGAAGCCGTCACCGATGAATTAGTCGATTTACTTTATACTCCCTCTTGCGACCCAGGAGCGCAACAAGTCTTCGCCTCCATTCTCACAGCCCCTCCTGGCCCTAGTCCAGAGGAACTTTTGCCCAAGGTAGAATGTCCTTTATTAGTAATTTGGGGTGCTGACGATCCTTGGACACCAATTACCGGGGCCAAGATTTACGAAAGGGCGCGGGAGAATGGCAAAGATATCAAAATTGTTCCCATTCCCAATGCCGGTCATTGTCCTCACGATGAGGTTCCAGATGTTGTCAATGCCCAGATTGTCGATTGGCTAGCACAAAGGTAATAATTTCGCCTTTCTGCCGATATGTATTAGCCCAAGCAAGGTAAAAATGGGGCTAACAATCTGGGTGAGTGGATCTTAAATCTTTTAATTGCGCCTTAACAGAATCAAACTCGTATGGTGTGTGAAATGGAGCTTGATGTGCGTAATGGAGATAAAAGGGTAATTCTCTTAAATCACCATCCAGATTTTTCAGAACTTGGCTATCAAGTCATCAGCGAACTAGGACGCAACCGAGAAGGGGGACGGATTACTTATCTAGCTAATATCCTCAACTCTAATCAACAGGTGGTAATTAAAGAGTTTTGTTTTGCTCGTGCAGGTGCTGATTTATCAGGTGTGAAAGTATATCAGCGCGAAATTGAAATCTTGCAACAACTCAATTATTCCCGCATTCCTCGCTATATAGATTCCTTTGAAATGCCAGGAGCTTTTTATCTGGTACAGGAATATAAAAATGCCCCATCCTTGGGATTAAAACGCAGCTTTCATCCTGAAGAAATTAAGCAAATTGCTCTGTCAATCTTAGAAATTTTGGTTTATCTGCAAAAGCAAGTTTCCCCAATTATTCATCGGGATATTAAGCCAGAGAATATTTTGGTTGATGAAGAACTAAATGCTTACTTGGTAGATTTTGGGCTGGCTAGAATACAGGGTGCGAAAGTAGCTTTGAGCAGCTTTGTAGCAGGAACTCCAGGTTTTATGCCACCAGAAGAACAGTTTGGTCATTCTCTGACTGAAGCATCAGATTTATATAGTTTAGGAGCAACACTAATTTGCTTACTTACTGATACCCGTTCTGTTGAGATTGGCAAATTAATTGATGATAACTATCGCTTTAATTTCCAGCAATTAGTTCCTCAAATCAGTCCGCGTTTCCGGTGGTGGTTGATGAAAATGGTGGAACGTAACCGAAAACGTCGCTATGCTAATGCGGCTATTGCTTTAAAAGCACTTGAGCCAATTGAGGTTGTTGGTAGTGCGACTGGGTTAGATAATTTCATCAGTACAATCAAACCTAGAAAACGAGCCACTTTATTGGGACTAGCTACTGTTGTTACACTAGCTGCGGTTGCAGGAACTTTGATCACTTATCAGCCTGATAATACAGTTAGGCAATTGTCGGAAGCTAGAGAATGTCAAAGTTTTGATTTAAGCTCAGATTGCCAAGAAAAAATCGGAAATTAAGATTAATTAGGTTGCATCTGGCTAAGGATTACAGCGTTTTTCAATTGAATAGACAACACACGTAGGGGCACAATATATTGTGCCCCTACAATTATGTATATTCCACGCTTGTGAAAATTGCTGGAATTTGCATGAGTATCAAAGACTCATTAACGGAGTTCAAAGACTCATTAATGGAGCTAAAAG
>NZ_CAXTTT010000029.1:49861-62698 GCF_964247315.1 uncultured Nostoc sp. | reverse complement strand
ATTTGGGAAATGAATGGCTTCTCTGTGCAAAGCAACAACTTGATTACCCAGGTAGCCGATCAAGACTGGCAGATTGCAGGTACAGCCGACTTCAACGGCGACGGCAAATCTGATATCCTCTGGCGCAACAAGGCAACCGGGCAGAATACCATCTGGGGGATGAATGGCTTCTCTGTGCAAAGCAACAACTTGATTACCCAGGTAGGCGATCAAAACTGGCAGATTGTAGGTAGAGCTTGACTTCAACGGCGACAGCGAACCTGATATTGTGCTTTTACCCGCTAGAACACCGATTCAGTAATCAGAATTAAGTAGGGCTTGCTGAATAAAAGTGTAATCTAGTCCAAATAAGGGGTTGAAGCTTTTTTCTACCAAAAAAGTGCAAGGCTATAATCTCTATCTCAAAACCCTTGCACTTTCCATTTAATTTTTGTTTTCGGAGAGTGACAAAAGTGGGATAGTGTACTATGATTCATATTTTTAGATTCTTTTAGTTAATCGTTCCTTCACCCGCTTTCACCCCTTCTGTGTGACACAAATCTAAAATTTAAAATCCAAAATCTATTGATTACACCCTTTTGCCTGGGACAGGAGAAAATATAGAGATATAAGAGCGATCGCCTATATGAGCTACTGCCTTAATCCTCATTGTCCCAAGCCTGAAAATCCTGATGATGTCAAGTTTTGCTGGACTTGTGGTACCAAGTTACTCCTCAAAGAACGTTACCGTGCTATCAAACCAATCGGACAAGGTGGTTTTGGCAAAACCTTCTTAGCTGTGGATGAGGATAAACCCTCAAAACCACGCTGCGTAATTAAGCAATTTTATCCCCAATCCCAAGGCACTAACACCCTTGCCAAAGCCGTAGAGTTATTTAACCAAGAAGCAGTGCAATTAGATGAATTGGGCAAGCATCCCCAAATTCCCGAACTACTGGCATATTTTACCCAAGAAAATCGGCAGTATCTCGTACAAGAATTTATCGACGGGCAAAACTTAGCCCAGGAATTGGCCCATAAAGGTGCTTTTAGTGAAACACAAATTTGGCAACTATTAAACGATTTATTGTCAGTTTTGCAATTTTGTCACGCCAAACACGTAATTCACCGCGATATTAAGCCAGAAAATATTATTCGTGAGAGCGATGCCCAAGGCAAACTAGTATTAGTAGATTTTGGTGCTGCTAAATCTGCTACTGGCGCTGCCTTAAATAAAACCGGTACTAGTATTGGTAGTCCAGAATATGTTGCTCCCGAACAAATGAGAGGTAGGGCTATTTTCGCCAGCGATATTTATAGTTTGGGTGCGACTTGTATTAATTTATTAACAGTGCGATCGCCCTTCGATTCTTATGATACCAACAACGATACTTGGGTATGGCAGCAATACTTACAAACTCCCGTCAGTAATCAGCTGAGTCGCATTCTCAACAAGATGCTAGAAAGTATCCCGATTAGGCGTTATCAAACAGTAGACGAAATTCTCAAAGACTTAAATCAACAACCGAAAGTAGCAGCTACGCCAGTGAGATCGCCAAAACCTATTCTTCAATCACCACAAAATTCTCCACCTACTTTTGTATCGAAATCTCCTAGTCAAATCGATCAAGAATTAGAGGAAATGAAAACCCAATTTTTGGGTGGCAACAAACCTCAACCAAATAAAATACAACCACCAAATCCCATATCTCAGCCTATTAGTAAAAGCAAAATAGATGAAGAATTAGAAGAATTAAAAGCTAAATATCTTGGAAAGAATAATGTGCCAAATCAATGATAAAACCAAATATCAAAAGTCTCTGTTAGCACCAAAAATTTTAAAGTGTGTAGGTTAGGTTGAGGAACGAAACCCAACATTTACTGAGCTTAAATAAATACTTGCCAGTAGCATCAAAGCCAGCGATAGCAATAAAAGCTATCCATCAATCACCACCAAATTCTCTACCTGCTTTTGTATCGGAATCTCCTAGTAAAATTGAGAAAGAATTAAAAGAAATGAAAACCCAATTTATGGGTAACAGCAAACCTCAACAAAATAAAATACAGTTACCAAACCCTGCACCTCAGCCTTCTAGTAAAAGTAAAATAAATGAAGAATTAGAAGAATTAAAAGCCAAATATCTTGGTAAAAACAACTCTTAAGATTAAGGTAGTGAGAAGAACATAAGCTGTTATACATCTAAAAAAGCACATTTATGCAGCAAAGGACAAAGGAACAAGAGAGAAAGATTGATGCCTTTTCTCTAAAATAAAAAATATACAAGTAAAATGTGTATTAGCTTAACAATTAACAGTGATAACTGAACAAAAAAAGTGGCTCTTACAGAGCCACTTTCAAATTTACAATTTAAGACTCTCTAATTTGTAGGTGTAGTTGGTTCTGTAGCTTGCAGCTCTCTTGGTGTAGAAGTTTGCACTGATGCTTCAGAAATCGGTGTCCATTCGGTGTGGAAGGCTCCGGGCTTATCAAGTCGCTCGTAGGTGTGCGCTCCGAAGTAGTCGCGTTGGGCTTGAGTGAGGTTTTGGGGCAAGCGATCGCGTCGATAGCTGTCAAAATAATCTAATGACGCACTGAATGCTGGCACTGGAATTCCCAGTCTTGCTGATGTTACCAACACTTCACGCCAAGCTGTTTGTCTATCGAGAATTGTCTGCTTGAATTCCGGAGCTAATAGCAGGTTAGGTGGCGCTGGATTTTCGTTAAATGCGTTCTTAATCTTATTCAAAAATCCAGCACGAATAATACAGCCACCCTTCCAAATCCGCGCCAATTCACCTAAATGCAAGTTATAGTTGTAGGTTTTTGAAGCTGTAGCTAACAGTGCCATGCCCTGAGCGTAAGAACAGATTTTCGAGCAATACAGAGCATCTCGCACCATATTGATAAAAGCTTTGGTATCTCCCTCATACTTGCCAGAAGGACCTGTAAGTATCTTGGATGCTACTACCCGCTCTTTTTTGAAGGAAGACATAATCCGGGCGTTCACCGCTGCAATCATTGTCGGTACAGAAACACCCAAATCCATTGCAGTTTGTACTGTCCAGCGTCCGGTTCCCTTTTGCCCTGCAGCATCAACAATCAAATCGACTAAGGGTAGATTTGTTTCTGAGTCAATGTAGGGGAAAATCTTTGCTGTAATTTCAATCAAAAACGAATTGAGTTCGTCGGTAGTGTTCCACTCGGCAAAAACTTCGTGTAGCTGATTATGGTCTAGTCCAGCAACATTTTTCAACAAGTCGTAGGCTTCAGCAATCAGCTGCATATCGCCGTACTCAATGCCGTTGTGTACCATTTTGACGTAGTGACCGGCGCCACCAGGACCGCAATAGGTTACGCAAGGACCATCGTCAACTTGGGCAGCAATTTTATTAAAAATTGGTGATAGATACTCGTAGGAGCTTTCTGTACCTCCTGGCATGAGTGAAGGCCCATTTAGCGCACCTTCTTCACCACCGCTGACACCCATTCCGATAAACCGAAGTTTAGCCGGTTCTAATTCTTGAGTGCGTCGTTCTGTATCTTCAAACCAAGAGTTACCACCGTCGATAATGATATCGCCTTCATCTAGCAAAGGTCGGAGTTGAGAAATCACCGCATCTACTGGCTTACCAGCTTGCACCATCACTAGAATTTTACGGGGACGTTCCAATGCGGCAACGAATTCTTCTAGGGTAAAGGCGGCTTTGACGTTCCGTCCTGGCGCACGCTGCGCCATAAACGCATCCGTTTTTTCTCGGGAGCGGTTGTAAACTGCAATTGGGAAGCCATTGCGCTCCACGTTTAGAGCGATGTTCTCACCCATAACGGCTAATCCAATCACACCAAAGCTTTGTAGTGTCATAAAAAATTTCTGGCTAACTCTTGCAGATCCTTTTACCTTAAGGGTAGTCCGATATTTTCCCTTCTTCCCTAAAGAAGACCTTAAGACTTGAATAAAGGGCAAAAATCCACAACTAACATGGATAATTAATTTTAAATTGTATCTAAATCAACAATTTACTTGCAAAATTTGCAAAATTGAAATAATCAAAGGACGCAGTAAGGAGTAACCAAATAATGCTGGCATTTGTCCTAGCTTTGGTAGTGGGTCTTGGTAGTTTAGCCATTTATATAGCAGCTTTCTTTTTTCCAGAAATCCACCGCAAGAATGACTTTATTTGGAGTGGCGTAGGATTGTTCTATGCTTTAGTCTTATGGGTGTTTGCACCACGCATTACTGGAGGTTTGTTGCTGGGTCATGTGGCTAGTGTGGCTCTTTTGGTCTGGTTTGGCTGGCAAACTCTATCATTACGTCGGCAATTGACCCCACAGGCACAACAAATCCAAGTACCCAGTGCTGAGACGGTAAAAACTGGCATTCAAGAACAGGTAAATAAGTTGTCCCTTCAGGAACGGCTGGGCCAATTGCAAAAAGGTCTGGGTAGCACCTTCAGTGGTGCGAAAGACAAGGTGCAACAGACTGTGAGTAAAAAGACACCCACAACCCCTAAACCTGAAGATATTACCTCTGTACTGTCAGAGAAACCTGCTATTGAGATTATCGACAAAACTACTCCCATATTAGAACCACCAGCAGAGGAGACAGTTACTACTGACACCGAAGCAAAAACCGAGAGTGTACCGGAAGCGATTCCTCCACATCCCCCATCTCCTGAATTGCTGGAAGCAGCGCAACCAGATTTTGAAATTGAAGATAAGCAACCGATTCTCGTAGAAGACATTGCGCCGGATGCGGCACTCGCTCCCCCAGCAGAAACGCCACCTGAGCAAATACCACCTAATCAAGGTAGTTGAATTCTGTGAAACCCACCATTAACCTAATATGATGTTAGGTTTCACTATTTCCATCAGACTATTTTAGGGCTAATTTCAAACGCTAATTCAGAACGATAGAAGCACACATCAAACCCTAAAAAGAAATTCATGTGTCCTAAAATCAATGGGGCGTTTCTATCTCTTGTCCAAGCAAAAGCTAGCTCTACTGCCGGAAATTGTTCAACATTCGCCATCAACACCAATGCCCTCGCCTCAAACCTAGCCAAATTACCACCCAATGGAACAGAGAGTCTTTGACGTTCCCAAACTGCTCCCAGCCTTAACCCGATTTCGTAGGGCAATACGTTGACAGTAGAACCAGTATCTAGCAAGCCTGATACACTTACAGAGCGATTTTCATAAGTGAGAATTAGCGGTAGATAAGGCAGCGTACTTAATGCACCGAGTTCTGGGTTTACCTCAGTAAATGCAAATCTAACTTTATCAACCATGTGTTGCCGCTTTTTCTTCTGCTAATGCCTTCGCTAAAACAGCAGCAGCTTCAAAAGAATCATATAAGCCAAGACTAGCTACTTTGTTCTCAGCATCCAATGGAACTAAACTTGATTCCTTCAACAATTCAGCTGCCAGGAAATGCATTAGTAAGAGTTTATCAGTGTGGGATAATTCTTTAACTAGCGGTATGAGTTCGGTAAGAAGCATAAGTTAAGGCTTTAATGAATTTAGATAAATTTTAAAGCATAGTTTAGGGAATGCTCTTAACTGACTAGGGATAAAAATTATGAACATCCAACTTAAAGCGGAATACGAGCAATTTATACAAACCCGAATTGCTACAGGTAGATATGAAAATGCTGAAGATGTGATTGTTAAAGCATTGAAACTCCTGGAAGAATGGGAGAAGGGTTATCAGGAATGGGAAGAAGAAACCCACAAGAAAATAGCTGTTGGGCTTGCTTCTATCGAACGTGGAGACGTAATAGATGGTGAAGTGGTGATGGCGCGACTGTCAGAAAAATTACGCAAAGCGCGTGAGACTCAAGGATAATGGAATATTTTATTGCCAAAGAAGCAAGCCAAGATTTAGATGAAATTTTGGATTATTTTCTAGTTCGCAATATCAACGCAGGGGAAAGATTTATTCAAGGATTTAATAAGAAGTGCCAAAACATAACTCAATTCCCGAATATAGGACGAAGCTACGCCAATTTTGATCCAAGCCTTAGAGGAATACCCTTAGATGGCTACATTATTTTTTATCGAGTTTTTGAAGATAGTGTTGTGATTGTGCGGGTAATTAGCGGTTATCGGGATTTAAAATCTATATTTACAGATGTGGACAATCAATAGATTTTTGAGTTGTCCAATTTATACTGTTTCTCTTTTGGCAGAATATATTCTTGCAAAATCTGCACAGTATATGTTTCAACAGAAAGCCCTTGCTGTTTAGCTTGTTGTGCAAGATACTGTTCTAATTCTGGTGGCAAGTTCAGGGTTAGGGTCATAAGTCTCTTTTGAGTGACACCATACATTTTAAACCTGCCAAACCAGAAAGATTTAGATTACTTACGGATATAAATATATCCCTCAAAGACTATCGTCTTATATTCTCTCTACGAGTTTTCTCTACATGGGCTTTACGTGTCAGCAATTGCAGATTATCTATGGTAGTTAAACCACCCTCAGACATAGGTTTAATGTGATCAATTTGAAAATCTCTCCGCATCTGAGTTTTAACTTTACTGTCTGCACAAGTTATAAATCCTTTTGCATCTGTTTGCTTGGCGAATACAGCATTTTTAATTTTTCTGTATTCAACAATATCTCGCTCTTTTATTTCATATAAAGTTAATTTCTCTATTGGTACAGTGTCAGGGACTACAGTTGGTCTTGATACTACAACATTAGGGTATACCCCTTCAATTTTAAGAGTTTCAATGTCTAACTGCTGCCTGAAATATAGCTTGTTGTCACTAAATAAAACTTGCCAAAAAGACGTTTCATCATTCCAGAGAGAATTGATATAATCAGACTTTGCTTGACCACCTAATGAATGTTCGTAGATATGTCTTGCTACGATAGATAAATCACATTTCCTCCTCTCGCTGAAGGCTAGAAAATCTGGTATTTGTTCATTGTGAGCATAGAAACGTAAGATATTTTTTACATCTTCATCTCTATAACCAAGTAAAGTTTGATAATTAGGAAAATAAATTTGCTTTGCAGTTTGTAAAAGGTATTGAAGTTCTGCCTCGGTCAATATTTCCCTGTCTTGTAAATCAATACTTTGAAATATAATTTTCAAATCCTGTACAAAGTTGTCGTATGCCTCTTCTGTGTCGTCATATAACAACACATCATAGTTGGTAGGTTTAGGTTCATATCCTTCAGACGGTTCAAGAATGGAAAAACGATAAATTCCAAGAGGAACTCTCTTTAAAAACTCTAGTTCTTCGACACAGGTAGTATCAATTGAATCATCCATGATACGAGCGAATTCTTCGATCATCTCAATAGATATCAGCCGAGCCGTTCTATTACTTGATAAAATGTCTTTTTCAGGAAATTCTGCACCGTCTTGTTCATGAAGCTTTTTCGGGTTAATCCAGTTAATTTTGTTTTCCCATTCATCAATAAAACTAACTACATAGGCTTTTTCTGTCCCACCTGCTTTTTGCCCACGCAAAGCTCGACCAATCATCTGTGTCATTAGTATTGTGGATGTAGTAGGTCGTGTGAGAAAAACAGTTTGTACATTAGGTAAATCCGTTCCTTCAGTTAAAATTTCCACATTTATCAATACCTCAAGCTCTCCATTTCTAAATTTTTGTATTTTTTCTTTATTGTCCTTTACAGCGACTTTGGCACCTGTAGTTAAATCTTGAACTGCTGCTACAATAAAATCAGAATTAATTCCTTTATCCTTAAAGACTTTGTTCAATGCAACTGCGTGTATAACATCGATAGCAAAGACTAGAAGAGGTTTATATCTTTCTCTATTTTTAATATAATAAGCAACAATTTGATTGTTACGTTTACTATTTTCAGCAATTCTTTTAGCTATATCTTGTGGGAGTCTGTCAAAATTTTCAATCGCCTTGATTTCTTGGGAGGTCAATTTTTGATTAATTTGTATCTTCGTTTCTAGGTTTTCAAATATTGGTTCAGCAAGAATTCCCCTAGCAACTAGATTTCTCAGGTGTTCTGAAAAGATAATATCATTTGGAAAAACTAACTTTAGCAAACTCTTCTCACTCTCATCTGTTCGGAAAGGAGTAGCTGTTAGCCCTAGCATTTGAAAGCCGTTATTATGACCTCGCGTCTTTAGATCATCTTTGACAGCATTAATTAATTTACGATAAGTCTTAGCTGTTGCATGATGCGCTTCATCTACAACCAAAAGAACTTCGTGTAAGTGACCAACCCAGTTTTTCAACAAGTGATCAAGCCCACTGTTTAGACTATCTTTACTGGCAATGATGATGTCATCAGTCTTTTCAATGTTTACAGGTCGATCGTGTTTAGGATGACCTGAGATAATGCGGTATCTAAATCCTGATACATTGCTCAATAATGATGAATAAGCACTAAGTTGAAGTGTCTCAAGTGCTTGGTCAAGTAATTCATGGCGATGAGCAATCCATAGAACCTTTTTCTTGTTGTTAATAAAATTACGTAGTAGCCAGTGAACTGCTGTTAACGTTTTTCCGCCACCCGTGGGTAGAACTAGCAAGCCTTCAAAGGCATTCTTATTAGTTTTATTCAGTCCTTTGATTGCTTCGTTCTGGTGGGAGTATAGCTGTTTGGGAGCCTCACCCCAGGGCAAACGCATCTAAATTACTCTTGATCACAACCAAGGTTAAGAACCAACGAAAAAATCAGCATTTATCGTTTGGTTTAGTTTCCCAAGCTCAAAGTGATCGCTTCAACCTGTGTCAATAAGCAACAATTAATGCGACTATTTGGGAGCTTATTGAAAATACAATCCTTTTGTTGACATGATGCGGCCGCCCTGAGCCTCACCCCTTTTAACTTCTATCCAACCTGCGTATGTAACTTGAACGGTATTCATAATAAGTAAGATCCTAGAAAGACTGGTTTTAGGGGAGAGCCTGGAACTCTTCTTGCTCAACGGATTGGAGCAATCCATTACCCTAATTTTCAGTATTCCCAAACAGATAGTGCCGTCTAACTAATACCAGGATATTTATATAGAATTAAATATATTAATAAATACTTTAATTTAAGCGATCGCACTTTTGAAAGTACGATTAGTATCCAAATAAATTGGGAATCTAAGCCGTTCATGACTCAATGTCTGATTAGACTCTCCTCACTTTCACGAAGAAACAGCTTTCAAATGTGAGCCATGATGAGATAAGTAGTTCGAGTTAATAACTCGATTACGCCCAGAAGTTTTAGCCTGTAATAGGCATTGATCGGCACGATATAGCAGACTCTCTCCTTTCTCATCATCCTCAGCTTGCAGAGAGGCTGTACCCAAACTAATGGTGACATTAATTGTTAGTTTATTGTTGAGTGCAAATGGTTCGTCGCTGACTACGCGATTCAGACGACGGGCTACTAATAGTGCTTCATCATCGGTAGTGTTAGCTAGAAGAATTACAAATTCTTCACCACCATAGCGGAATGCTGTATCTTGACAACGCAGATTGTGGCGCAAACGTTGGCATAATACTTGCAAAATGCGATCGCCTACTAAATGCCCATGATTATCGTTAACTTTCTTGAAATGATCTACATCCAGAATAATCAAGCTCAGGGAAGTTTTTTGAGTCCTGGCTCTTTGAATTTGTCTGGGTAAGTCCCATTCTAAAGCACGACGATTATTTAATTCTGTCAACGAATCTGCTAAGGCGATCGCAGATAACATATCATTTGTCCGAATCAAATCTCGGTATTTTTGTGCTTTTCGCAAACCAACTGTCAATTGAGCAAGTATTAGTCCATGATTGGCAGTCAACTCTGTCAAGCTATAGTCTGTTTTTTCTTCAATAAGATGCCAAATATATGCATCGGCTCCTTGCTTTAGAGCCGCAGCACTCATTTCCAATTCCCTATGCCAACCTTTATTTCGCTCAGTAAGCTGCTGGGAACGATCCTCGAAAAGAATACAATATATCCACGATAGTTTTGTCTGATCTTTAAACCAACCGCAGAGTTCCATACTGCCATCTAGGCTAGCTTGCACCAGGATTATATCGGGGGGTGTTGTTTTAATCCGCGACACTGCTTGATCCAAATTGTCTATAACTTCTACACTAAAAGCAGTCGCATAACGGATCTGATCTGGAAGTGTGGCGATAAAATTATTTTTTCCAAAGATCAGAATAGAAATATTCATTGCTTTATTTTTTATCCTATTTAAATTTTAAATAAATTCACTTGGGTAATTACTGCTCTTGTCGTCTAATACTAAATATGATGTTATAAGCTAAATTATATTTTTTTACATCTTGTTTTTTGAGCATCGATTAGATAGTTAAATTCCAAATTTAATCTCATTTTAAGACTTTATATTTACTACTAATTTACTACTATCGTTTCGGAAATATTCATTTCTAAAAACTAATGTCTTCTTTACAGTTTATTTTTAAAACAGTAAAAATACTGAATATTATTTAAATGTATAAAACCTATTGTGGTGGTTTCTTAAGTACTATTTCCATGATGGAATTACCAAAATAAATAGTTTGTAATAACCATTGCATTAGGTAGACAAAATTATTCCCAATTAGAAAAACAAAGAAAATATAAAGTTTATTGATTGAATTATCAAATCCGAAATTTTATTATGCAATTAAAAATATTATTTCCCATAAAAACTTTTAGCCTTTTTATTTATAAGCTAGGCTTAGAGCAAATCTTAAGAAAAGTGTTTAAAATATATATAAAATACACAGCAAAACTACCTAATGCTATGTACAGTATTTTTTTGGAGCTTACCTACCATCTAAATAAAGACAGAAGTTGTCGGGTAAAAATTTATAATCTAAGTAAAATTTAACCAAAAAAAACAATGCGTTAGCAGGAGAAATAAAATATTTATACCGACATTTTATTTAGATTTGCCTATTTACTTAATTCACGTCTTTTTTATTTGCTGTAACAGCATAAATTCTGAAAACAAAGCTAAATAAAAAAATTATGTCAAAACCTGCCACTGATTTGGGGAAGTTATTTCTATTCCGGCCTTCTACAGGCGGAAAATATAAAAAAATTTGTTAGCGTCGCCTAAGATATTAAAGTCTAAACTTCTTCTGTGAAAGCTGGAATCCCTCGATAACCTTCTACAGCGTAACCACCAGCAACAATTACCTGTTTGATTGACTCCTCAGAAGCTTCGGACTCCACCGTGACAGTTTTAGCGTTAATATTAACATCCACTTTGGCCTCAGGTTCCATAACGTGGATAGACTCAGTAATTATTTCTGCACATCCCTCACAAGCAATATTTGATACTTTCAGTTTTAGTGCCATTTGTTACCTCAATATGGGAATTTTAAAGTATTTCTTAATGATTAATTTTAAGCATCGAAATGCTATGTCTACAACGGGCTACGCCTATGCACATCCTGCCAAAGTCAGATAGTAGCGTAAAAGCATCCTATTAACTGCATATATATAACCCAATGGCAGAATTCGCTGGCAGTAATATGAAACAAAATGCAAGAATATATAAAGCTATTTATGAAAATACACCTACCTAGTGCCGCTACGCCTAAGTCTAAAGTCTAAAGTTAAAAACACCTATGTCTTCAAATCCCCAGTACCTAAGCGGTAACGAAATTCGCAACATATTTCTCGACTTCTTTGCTCAACGGGAACACCAAATTCTCCCAAGTGCCTCCCTCGTGCCAGAAGACCCAACCGTGCTGCTGACGATCGCGGGGATGCTACCATTTAAGCCAATATTCTTAGGGCAGCGCACACCAGAATTTAAGCGGGCTACAACTTCACAAAAGTGTATCCGTACCAACGACATCGAAAACGTTGGACGCACTAAACGGCATCACACCTTTTTTGAGATGCTGGGCAATTTCAGCTTTGGTGATTATTTTAAAGAACAAGCGATCGCTTGGGGTTGGGAAATCTCGACACAAGTCTTTGGCTTTTCTCCCCAAAATCTCGTCGTCAGCGTTTTTAAAGATGATGATGAAGCCTTTGGAATTTGGCGCGATCGAATCGGTGTGCCGGTAGCGAGAATTAAGCGCTTGGGTGAAGATGATAACTTTTGGGTATCTGGGCCGACTGGCCCTTGTGGTCCTTGTTCCGAAATTTATTATGACTTCCACCCTGAACGCGGTGACGAAAATATAGATTTAGAAGACGATTCCCGGTTCATCGAGTTTTACAACCTCGTCTTCATGCAATATAACCGGGATGCTGACGGGAATTTAACGCCACTGCAAAACAAGAACATCGACACCGGCATGGGTTTGGAGAGAATGGCGCAAATCCTCCAAAAAGTACCCAATAACTACGAAACTGACCTGATTTTCCCAATTATCCAAACAGCTGCCGAAATTGCTGGCATTGACTACCACAGCAGCGATGAAAAAACCAAAGTTTCTCTGAAAGTCATTGGCGATCATGTTCGTTCTGTTGTCCACATGATTGCTGATGAAATTCGCGCTTCCAATGTGGGAAGAGGTTATGTACTGCGGCGGTTAATTCGCCGCGTGGTGCGTCATGGTCGATTAATTGGGATTTCTGGCGAATTTACTACCCAAGTTGCTGAAACTGCGATCGCTCTTTCCGAATCAGCTTACCCCAATGTGCGCCAACGAGAAGCAGCAATTAAAGCTGAGTTGCAACGAGAAGAATCCAATTTCCTCAGAACTCTGGATAGAGGCGAAAAACTGCTAGAAGAAATTATAAATCATCCATCTTCAATACAAGATGAGCAGTATCGTCCATCTTCTTCACCAGAACCAAAAGTTTCTGGTTTGCCAGAACAAAAAATTTCTGGTTTGCCAGAACAAAACGTTCCTGGTTTGCCAGAATTAAACGTTCCTGGTTTGCCAGAATTAAACGTT
>NZ_CAXTTT010000029.1:0-49761 GCF_964247315.1 uncultured Nostoc sp. | reverse complement strand
AAACGTTCCTGGTTTGCCAGAATTAAACGTTCCTGGTTTGCCAGAATTAAACGTTCCTGGTTTGCCAGAATTAAACGTTTCTGGTTCACCAAAACAAAAAATTTCTGGAATCGATGCTTTTACACTCTACGATACCTATGGTTTTCCCTTGGAACTGACACAGGAGATTGCAGAAGAACAGGGACTAGAAGTTGATGTTGAGGGATTCAATGCCGAAATGCAAAAACAGGTGGAACGTGCCAAAGCAGCACATGAAACCATCGATTTAACTGTGCAAGGTTCTCTCGACAAATTGGCAGAACACATCCAAGTCACCGAGTTTTTAGGCTATACCCAATCGGCGGCGACGGCAAAAGTTGAAGCGATTTTGGTAGAAGGTGTTTCTCAAGAGGAAGCAGAAGTGGGGACACAGGTGCAAATAGTCCTTGACAAAACACCATTTTATGGTGAATCAGGGGGACAAATCGGCGATCGCGGTTATATCTCTGGTGATGGTATCGTAATTCGGGTAGAAGACGTGAAGAAAGAATCTGATTTCTTTGTTCACTTCGGACGCATCGAACGCGGTACACTGCGCGTAGGCGATCGCGTCAGCGCTCAAATCGATCCGGCTTGTCGCCGTCGCGCTCAAGCTAACCATACCGCAACGCACCTATTGCAAGCTGCATTGAAAAAAATTGTTGATGAGGGCATATCTCAAGCAGGTTCTCTGGTTTCCTTTGATCGGTTGCGCTTCGACTTTAACTGTCCCCGCGCTTTGACAGCAGAAGAAGTTCAACAAGTTGAAGAACAGGTGAACACTTGGATTGCTCAGGCTCATGCTGCAAAAGTGGAAGTATTACCTTTAGCAGAGGCGAAAGCTAGGGGTGCTGTCGCCATGTTCGGGGAAAAATACGGTGAGGAAGTGCGCGTGATTGACTTTCCTAGCGTATCAATGGAATTATGCGGTGGGACTCACGTGAGTAACACTGCTGAAATTGGCGTGTTCAAGATTATCTCGGAAGCTGGTGTAGCTTCTGGGGTGCGGCGGATTGAAGCTGTTTCGGGGCCAGCAATATTAGATTATCTCAACCTGCGGGATAAAGTAGTTAAAGATTTGAGCGATCGCTTTAAAGTGAAACCCGAAGAATTACCAGACAGAATCACAAGTCTGCAAAGCGAACTAAGAAATAGCCAGAAGGAATTAGAAACCTTAAAGGTACAGCTAGCGATCGCTAAATCAGACAGCTTGCTACAAACAGCCCAAACCGTAGGCGATTCTAAAATTATTGTCGCCCAACTAGAAGATGTCGATCCAGAATCATTGAAAACCGCAGCCGAACGCTTGTTGCAAAAAATTGGTAACGGTGCAGTGGTACTGGGTTCTGTTCCTGAAGAGGGAAAAGTGAGTATAGTTGCAGCTTTTAGTCCAGAAGTGAACAACAAAGGTTTGCAAGCTGGTAAATTTGTGGGTGCGATCGCTAAAATTTGCGGCGGCGGCGGCGGTGGAAGACCGAACTTAGCCCAAGCTGGCGGACGCGATGCAAGTAAATTACCAGATGCGTTGGCACAAGCGGAAAGTGATTTAAAGTCCGCGTTGGGTTAACCAAACCGAAGGGGAACTCTTAAATAGGGGAAGAATTTTAGGCGTTGCATATTTACGAGATGATTTAGCACTTCCAAAATTCCCCCTGTCTCCCCATTCCCCAGATATGCTTCAGACTTTTCTATAATTAAGTGATTCCCGTCATCAAAAACAGCCTGTGACTACCACTCCCCTATCTCCAAGTTCAACTGCTCAGGTTCCAGATACGCTAGGCCGCTTTGGACGCTTTGGCGGTAAGTATGTACCTGAAACGCTCATGCCTGCCCTGGCTGAATTAGAAACAGCTTATCAGCAATACCGCAATGACCCTGGTTTTCAAGCAGAACTACAGCAGTTGTTACGAGACTATGTAGGACGTGCCACACCATTGTATTTTGCTGAACGCCTGACTGCTCATTATGCCCGACCCGATCGCACCGGGCCACAAATTTACTTAAAACGTGAAGATTTAAATCATACTGGCGCTCACAAAATCAATAATGCCCTTGGTCAGGTGTTGTTGGCAAAACGCATGGGTAAGCAGCGGATTATTGCCGAAACGGGCGCTGGACAGCATGGAGTTGCTACAGCCACAGTTTGCGCGCGTTTTGGGCTGGAATGTGTAATTTACATGGGTGTTCAGGATATGGAACGCCAAGCTTTGAATGTTTTTAGAATGCGGCTGATGGGGGCAGAAGTGCGGCCGGTAGAGGCGGGAACCGGAACTTTGAAGGATGCTACTTCCGAAGCAATCCGAGATTGGGTGACAAATGTGGAAACTACTCACTACATCCTGGGTTCGGTAGCAGGGCCTCATCCTTACCCAATGATGGTACGTGATTTCCATGCAGTAATCGGCGAAGAAACCCGCGCCCAAGCAATGGAGAAGTGGGGTGGATTACCTGATATTCTCTTGGCTTGTGTAGGTGGTGGTTCCAATGCGATGGGACTATTCTATGAGTTTATGAATGAGCCTTCTATACGCTTCATTGGAATTGAGGCAGCCGGGGAAGGTGTTAATACCGAAAAACACGCAGCTACGTTGACAAAAGGACGAATTGGTGTATTGCACGGAGCTATGAGCTACCTACTGCAAGATGAAGATGGGCAAATCATTGAGGCACACTCAATTAGTGCGGGGTTAGATTATCCCGGTGTGGGGCCAGAACATAGCTATTTAAAGGATACTGGTCGCGCTGAATACTATAGTGTGACGGATGCAGAAGCTTTGGCGGCATTTCAGCGATTATCGAAATTGGAGGGGATTATCCCGGCATTGGAAACAGCCCATGCGATCGCTTATCTCGAAACTCTCTGTCCTCAACTAATCCGCAGTCCTCGGATTGTAATTAACTGCTCTGGACGTGGTGACAAAGATGTACAAACGGTAGCCAAATTATTTTATCCAGCGTAAATCTACATAAAATATTTGGGAGAAAACAATAATGGATCGACAATTCCAACACCCAATGTTACCGCAACCCACTCACGACGAGTTGGCACGCCAAAGCTTTGTGCAAACTATGAAAATGCACATTTTCAAGAATATCCTTCCTGGTAATAAGGAAGTTTATGAAAAACTAGCCAAGCCGAAGTTTGAACAAGAACATCAGCGTTCTCCCCAGAATCGTTATGAAATTCGGGAAGTAATGCAGCACGAACCCTACTATCGCTGGACTAGTGCTCTGAAGCGCATCAACCAGGAAATGTTATGGGATGCTGTAAATGCCAACGTTGACAGACAACTGCCAGAGTTGATAGAGCGTGCCAAAGATAAGGGTGGTGAACTGGGTACTTTAACCCTCGATCCAAATTTTCAAATACCTACTTATCAAAAGGCTGTAGACATTCACTGTATGCCTGGAGGATATCACAGTGAATTCACTGCTGATGATGTCGCAGCCGGTGCAACCTACGATCGCGGCGCTTACGTTTATGGATTCGGTTGGTTGGGGCCGCTCAACGATGATATGGGGCTATCTATAGTCCAAAACTACCTTCTAGCAGAGTTTCCCAACTTTCGACCGAGAAAAATCCTCGATATGGGATGTTCTATTGGCAATAGTACATTACCTTATGTCGATGGTTTCTCAAATGCAGAAGTCCATGCCATAGATATAGGTGCATCTATACTGCGTTATGCTCATGCAAGAGCCGAAGCCTTGGGAAAACGGGTACACTTCTCTCAGCAAAATGCCGAACACACTAACTTCCCCGATGAATCATTTGACTTAGTGGTTTCTCATATTTTGCTGCATGAAATTCCCCCGTCATCTGTGCGTAAAGTTATGCAAGAGTCTTATCGTCTACTGGCTCCCGGTGGTATGATGATTCATCTAGAAGCACCCCTGTATCATCACATGGATGTTTATAGACAGTTTATTTCTGATTGGGAAACTGCTAACAACAACGAACCCTTCTGGAGTGCTGTACGTGATTTAGATTTAGTGCCGCTAGTTACTGAAGCTGGTTTTGCAGCAGATAAGACATTCGAGAAATTTGTCCCCAATGGGGCATGGAAAGCAAAAGAAACTAATGGTATGTTTCAAAATCGGAACTCAGCCACTCAAGGCACTTGGTTTGTGGTTGCTGCAACTAAGTAAGCAGAAAAAGTTTCGTAATTCGTAATGGGCTATGGCCTGCTACGCTAACGTAATTCGTAATTGAGAAAGTCAGATTTTATCTGGCTTTCCTCGTTTTGTATGTCTAGTCTTATTTTTGGAGAATTGGTATTAGGATGACAAAAATAGCCAAGGGTAAACGACCTGTTTACTTAGAAAATCCGCAAACTGATAAATTGTTAGCGATCGTTATGGCTTTGACTGGTGAGGTGTCCGTACTGCATGAGCGGCTAGACACCATTGAACGGTTGCTAGAGGTGAAAGGTATTTTATCAGCTAGTGAGATTGAAGCTTACGAGCCAGATGCCAAAGTAACCAAGGAACGGGAACAGTGGCGTGCAGAATATATTGCACGGGTGTTGCGCGTGGTACAGGAAGAGTTAGAAACCCTCAACCAAAGCTAGTTGAAATCACGCAGACATTTTGCTGAATAAATCTAGCCTATTTATATTATACATTCCGTATCTTCAACTGTCACAATCGGTTTTTACTGCTGTTTATACATAAACAAAGTTACTAAATATACCTAAAAGCAGTAAAATAACTGGATTTGGAAGGTAAATAAGCATAATCTGAAACTAAAAAGTTCCAAAAAATCTAGTAATTACACTACTATATGACAGCTAAGTGCGGATGTAGATATAAATAATCATACTAATGGTAGAAGACAATTATTGATTAAATAGCACTATTTTTCTGTAAAGTCATGAATTTAAACGTTTGCTGGTAGTTTTTGAACAAAAAAGCCTATAAATAGACCTACATAGACCTATAAGCAATTTGTCACATTGATATTAGTTGGTTACATTGTCTAAAAGTTTACTTACAGCAAATGATCAAACCAATAATTTACAGCGTTGCTTTAGGCACTCTTATTCTCAGTAGTGGAGCGATCGCTACTCCTGTAACAAATCCAGCTTTCACGCCGATGAATTCAGATGTATCAAATAATACTGCAAAAATTGCAGCATCTAGCATCGACACTGCTGCTCTAGAACAGTCGATTTTTAATCAAATTAATAACTACAGAATTTCCCAAGGGCTACCAGCGCTGACTCGTAATGTTGCTATCGATAATCAAGTGAGGATTCACAGTCAGAACATGGCTAATGGTACTGTTGCCTTTGGACATAATGGATTTTCAGAACGTGTTAAAGCAACCCGTATTTCTTACACAGCAGCTGGTGAAAATGTCGCTTACAACCAGGGATATAGCGATCCTGCCACAAAAGCTGTTCAAGGCTGGCTCAAAAGTCCAGGGCATCTTGCCAATATCAGAGGTAATTACAATCTGACGGGGATTGGTGTCGTCAAAAACAGTAAAGGCGCAATCTACTTCACACAAATGTTTATTCGCTCATAAGTTTGACGCAATGTGCAATTTAATATTCTCACCTCACTTCCATTCTTCTCTCCGGTAAAGAGAAAGGCTTTGAAAGCAAGGGGCTGAGAAATGAAGTTTGAGTAAAAATTGCACGCAGCGTTAAATTTAAAAAAATTTAGGTTTTTCTCAAATTCCCCAGACTTCAACCTGTCAGCAAAGATTTTGCGAGATATTTCCTGAAAATCTTAAATTATCAGCAAAATTAACCGTGATTTTCATGAAGCTGACCTATTGAAATACTGACAATTGGAAATGATTGTTTGTGTTACTTGTAAAGGATGTAGCCAAATTGCCGAAATTCATCATTACTTAACAGTAGTGTGGTATATATCCTTGGAACAATAGGGTAGAGTAGAAGTCTTATATCTCTACACATTACGCAATTCTCCATGTTCCGACAAACTGCTTTTGGCATCGCTTTAAGTGCGCTTGTCCTTGCTAGTGGATTAACGACTGCTCCGATACCAAATCATACTTCTACGAATACATCCACCCGTAATAAGCTGTTGTCGCTTTTTTCTAGTCAGGTTGCAATATCGACTCCTACTTTTAAAACTACTGAGCTAGAAAAATCAGTATTTGACCAAATTAATCGATATCGCGCTTCTAAAGGGCTGCCAAAGTTGACCTTAAATGCAAATTTAACTCGACAGGCAAGAATTCATAGTCAAAATATGGCTAAAGGTAAAACCCCATTTAGCCATCAGGGATTTGAAGGGCGAGTCAAAGCTATCCCGATTCGCTATAACAGTGCAGCAGAAAATGTTGCTTTCAATCGGGGATATAGCAACCCCGTAGAGGAAGCTGTTACTGGTTGGATCAACAGTCCCGGACACCTAAAAAATCTTAAAGGAAATTACAACCTGACTGGAATTGGTGTTGCTACTAATAATCAAGGCGAAGTCTACCTGACACAAATGTTTTTTCGCACTAGATAGATTTAATTTCTGATTTTTTTGCACAATAATAATGTAGTGTCTGACAAGACTTTTTTCTGCTGGACACTGCTATTATTTTTGAACAATTGATGACATTACCAGATTTTCAGGTGAGCGATCGCGACCTCAGTGACGCAGCCCTTAACCAGTATTTAGAATCTACAGCGATCGCAGTTGATACAGAAACGATGGGATTGCTACCGTTGCGCGATCGCTTATGTCTCGTCCAGCTGTGCAATCTTGAAGGGAAAGTGACTGCAATCCGCATAGCCAAAGGACAAATTGACGCCCCCAACTTAAAAAAACTCTTGCAAGCAGTCAATGTTGTGAAAGTGTTTCACTTTGCTCGATTTGACCTAGCCACTTTACGAGCCAATCTGGGGATTCAGGTAAGGCCAATTTTTTGCACTAAAATTGCTAGTAAATTAGCTCGTACTTACACAAATCGCCACGGACTCAAAGATGTGGTACAAGAGTTAGAACAAGTGGAACTAGATAAAAGCTCTCAAAGTTCCGATTGGGGTAACGCCGTTAGTTTATCTGAAGCTCAACTAAGTTATGCTGCCAATGATGTGCGCTACTTGCTTAGTGTACAACAGAAGTTAATAGAAATGCTCAAACGAGAAGAACGTTGGCAAATTGCTCAAGAATGTTTTGAATTTCTTCCAACGATAGTTTCCTTAGATTTGTTGCAATTTAAGGATTTGTTTGAACACTGATCAAACCGTAAACCTATTGCTAAAGTTATTGACCTGGAGGACAAATATCACTAGACTAGAATATTCTATCTTCCTGGTTGGAGCTTCGGAGTCTCCGGCTTCATTTGCGAATTGTGACTTTTCTGCTCATGAAAAATCGAGATTAGACCTCTTGGAAAATTTTCTAACACCCCACCCCTAACCTCTCTTGGCTATCAAAGAGGAGAAACTTTGACGTTAGTCAAAGGCAAAGTGGGGTTCTTATGCTTTATTTATACAAGAGGTCTATTTGCTAACTTTTTAAGTTATTTTTTGCCTAAGATCCAATATTGGAATTATTCAGTGTCTCTAGGAGTTTTAGATTCACTAATGCCTTCTTTGACATTACTAACTCCCTCTTGAACGTTTTCTTTGAGGTTACTAGCTCCTTCTTGAACATCTTCTTTGAGGTTACTAGCTCCTTCTTGAACGTTTTCTTTGAGGTTACTAGCTCCTTCTTGAATGTTTTCTTTAAGCTTACTGGCTCCCTCTTTAATGCCTTCCTTAAGGTTAGTGGCTCCCTGTTTAATAGATTCCGTCGCGCTAGTGCCTCCCTTTTGCAGATTTTCTTGGTGATTTTTTAGGCGATCTACCACATTATAGTCATCTGCACCTGGGGGAGTTATTGATTCAACAATGCCTTCTGTGGGGCCACCGATCGCCTTCCATCCGTCAAGACCACCTTTGAGTTGGGAGACGTGTTCAAATCCATTAGAACGCAGTTGTTGTGAGGCTTGGGCAGCTTCTTCTTCATTAGCACCGTAAATGTAAATATCACGGCTCTTATCCAAAGAAGATACTGCACGCTCTACCAATTCATCTGCTGGCATGGGCATCGCTCCCATAATGTGACCTTCATTGTAGGTCATGCGATCGCGTACATCCAGGATTGTAAAAGCTGGTTCACCCCATTCCAGACGAGTCTTTAGGATATGAGCCTCAGTTTGTGCTTCTATTGGTGGTTGTGGGGGAATGATGCCGCCTACTAAATTATTAACCATAATTTTTCCTTACTGACGATATTTATAATAATTTAGCGAACTGAAGATATTTAATTGATCTTTCTTTGGTATGAATATCCTCAAACTCTCTCCTCAGATAGACTAAGTAATTTCTATAAATTATACCAATTAATCAATTGTAAATAATGCCATTTGAGAGTATGGATAGACAAGATTTGCTCTAAATATAATTGAATATATTTAAAGTTTATGTTTTTGATGTTTTAGTCATTTAGATATTTTTCATTTTACTAAATTCCTCATAAATCGAGAAAAACATTAGTTTAAAATGAAGAATATTTAGCGATAAATATAGTAATTGATACCTTTTTAATATAAGCGATCGCTAATATAGCAGTCCTAAATCATTTGTGAAATATTTTTGGAGTTAGCTGTCATTAATTATTTGTCATTTGTTCTTTGTAATTACAAATAATTCTTAACAAATTACCAAGGACGACCATAAAAAAAATTCATAACTCAAATAGGATTGCTATATCAGCAATTTATTGACATCATAATAGGTGGGTAAGCGTAATTAAACATTAAGATAAAACCTTACCTCAATCTCTATCCGAACTCACGAAGAGGGAAACCGGAGGCAGGGTGAGGTTTTATATTTAATTTTACCCACTTACTTAGTATTGCTAGAGCAATTCTTTTTGCTGTTGCTTTTGTCTGTTAAAGCTGGTTTTGCTGCCTTATATACCTTCTGGGGATACTTTCAGTTCTTGGCTTGTCATAGTCTCAGGTTGAAAGTTGTAGTATAGTATATGCTTAAGAGGGCAAATACATGTAAATGCACCAGGGTAGATTTTCGTAAAACTTCTTCAAGAAAACATATCTATTGGTTATAGTACAGTCGAGTAAGTAGGAGTTAAGAATCTAGATTGGCTGATAAGTTAGTTTGTGAGCCTTTGTAGAGACCTAATTAATCAACAGTAAATCGCTCAATCTACAATAGACAGCATTATGGTTATGGTTACTGCTACTACTCCCAAAATTCTGATCGTTGATGACGACTTCGGCGTCCGAAATCTTGTATATCGTTTTTTAAGCCGAAAATATCAAATAGAGTCAGCAGCAGATGGTAGGACTGCCTTATCGTTGTTTGAGCAATTCAACCCAGCTTTAGTAATTCTGGATTGGAATTTGCCCGATGTTACTGGTTATAACCTTTGCCAAGAAATGCAGAGTCGTACTAATGTCTTAGTGCTGATACTGACTAGTAGGACTGACGAGGCTGATAAAATTAAAATCTTAAGTGCAGGTGCTGATGATTTCATGACTAAACCTTTTAGTCTTGCAGAAGTTGAAGTTAGAGTAGAAGCTCTTTTGAGGCGGATACGCTACATCAATCCCTCCCCAACACAACGTATAGTTTTCAAGCAACTAGTAATTAACCCAGAGGGCCGGGAGGTAACACTTAATGATCAAATGCTTGCCTTAACAGCGTTGGAATTTAATATCTTACATTTTTTGGCAAGTCATCCTAATCAGGCTTGGAGTCGTCCACAACTAATCCAACAAATCTGGGGTTGCGACTACGTAGGAGATGGCCGGGTGGTTGATGTACATATTGGTCAGCTTCGCAAAAAGATGGAAGTTGATTCCAGCATCCCGGAGTTTATTAAAACTGTGCGAGGCTATGGTTACAAGTTTGAAACGCCCGATGAGAATACTAGTTTTTAAGGCTACCACAGAGTTACAAACAACACTGAAATAAGATAGAAATGCTTAACTGAACCATATTGGGAACTGATTTGGTCGTGTCTTGACTATTTTCAGCAAAGCTGTACTTTAAAGACTATTCATTATTTTTCTTAGCCAATCTTTGACTAACCAACTCAGCTGCTAAATGTATCGCTGCTTTCATACTCGTAGCATCAGCAATTCCTTTACCCGCAATATCAAACGCTGTTCCGTGATCGGGTGAAGTCCGAACAAAAGGAAGACCAATAGAAGTATTAACTGCCCGATCGAACGCCATCAGCTTCACCGGAATTAAGCCTTGGTCGTGGTAAAGTGCCAAGTAGCCATCAGCGGGATTTTGTACTAAAGAATTTCCATACCAAGCTTGACCAGGTTTAACCCACATTGTATCTGGCGGTATTGGCCCATCTAGCTGTAATTGTGGTCGTTTTTTTTGCTCTTGCTCTAACCAGGGAATTAACCAATTTTGTTCTTCATCTCCAAGTTGTCCCTGTTCTCCACTGTGGGGATTCAACCCAGCGATCGCAATTCTTCCTCTATATATACCAAAATCTTTCTCCAAGCATTCCACCAGCAAATCCAGTTTTTGTGTCAGCAACTGCGGTGTCAATACATCGGCTACTTGACGTAGGGGAATATGTGTGGTTACTAGTATTGCGCGGAGTGTCCAACCAGTATGGGGCGATCGCGCTACAAATAACATCCCAAAACGGTCAATACCTGATTTTTGCGCCAAAAGTTCCGTTTGCCCTGGATAATTATATCCTGCGGCTTTCCAAGCCGATTTAGCGATCGGCCCTGTGACAATACCATCAAATTTACCAGCCAGTGTTTGAGCGATCGCATATTCCATATATGCAAAACTAGCCGCACCACTGGCTGCATTACCTATTCCTGAAATAATTCGATCTTTAATTTTTCCATCCAACTGCACATCGCTAACTGACAACTCATCTGGATTTGCCAAAGCTACTAAATTCTCAGTTAAATTCAGTTTGTGATACACCTGTGCGAGCAAATCCCCGTTACCCACTACTGTAACGTCATATTTTTTACGAATTTCTGCATCGGCTAAAGCTTTCAAAATCACCTCCGGCCCAATCCCCGCCGGATCTCCCAGCGTCAGCGCCAAACGCGGACGATTTTCTTTCACAAAATTTCTTAACCTACCTTCATTACTTGGATACATAAAATCTCTTCATAATTATTATCATCAAAGTTTCCCAATTTACCTATCTCTCTTCTGATGACAGTAGGAATTGCCCCCCGAACCAGTAGGGATTACCTGCTAAACTAGTTTAAAATTATTTACACAGGTCTAATCCTACAGCAACCATTGAAAAGCTTCTGTTAGACCTAGTTTACACACCACTTTGCATAAGGAGAATCATACTAATGGGCGGCGAACTTTTGAATGCAGCTCTACTATCTTTCGGTTTAATCTTTGTGGGCTGGGGCTTAGGCACGTTGTTACTGAAAATTCAGGGCACAGAAGAATAATTGAGTGCTGAGTGCTGAGTTAGGAGTTAAGAGTTAAAAGTTACTATTCTCCCCACTCCCCATTCCCTACTCCCTTTTGTCATCAAAATGAGAAAAAAGCTTGTCCGTTAACCGGACAGCTATTTTCCCATAACTCTATCCAAATAAATTGATTTTCTGAGAAAAGATGTAAACTTTTGTTTGCATAGGTTATTCTGATAACATTCTTTTCATAAAACATTAAAATTTATTACAACCCTCATGACATTATTAATCGTCGGTGCCACTGGCACCTTAGGAAGACAAGTGGCTCGTCGTGCGATCGATGAGGGATATAAAGTACGCTGTCTTGTCCGCAGCAGTAAAAAAGCAGCTTTTCTTAAAGAATGGGGTGCAGAACTCGTCCCCGGAAATTTACGTTACCCCGATACCCTAGCGGAAGCTTTAGTTGGTGTAACCCAAGTTATTGATGCCTCAACCTCTCGCCCTACAGATTCACTGAGTATCAAACAAGTGGACTGGGAAGGCAAAGTAGCATTGATTCAAGCAGCAATTGCAGCGGGTGTAGAGCGTTTTATCTTCTTTTCTATTTTAGATGCTGATAAATACCCAGAAGTGCCGCTAATGGAAATTAAGCGGTGTACAGAACTATTCTTGGCTGAGTCAGGCTTGAATTATACCATCTTGCGACTAGCTGGATTTATGCAAGGGTTAATCAGTCAGTATGGGATTCCCATTTTGGAAGGACAGCCAGTTTGGGTAACAGGTAATTCTTCTCCCATCGCCTATATGGACACTCAGGACATTGCTAAGTTTGCAATCCGAGCATTGAGTGTACCAGAAACGGAAAACCAAGCTTTTCCTGTAGTCGGTACTCGTGCATGGAGTGCAGAAGAAATTATCAACCTGTGCGAACGCTTATCTGGAAAAGATGCTAGAGTAACGCGGATGCCAATAACTTTGCTGCGTGCTGTGCGAGGCATAATGCGTTTCTTTCAGTGGGGATGGAACGTAGCAGACAGGCTAGCGTTTACAGAAGTATTGGCTAGTGGTAAACAGTTAAACGCTTCAATGGATGAAGTATATACAGTTTTTGGTTTAGATCCGCAACAAACTACAACCCTAGAAAGTTATCTCCAAGAGTACTTCAGCCGAATAATGAAGAAACTCAAAGAAGTAGACTACCAGAAAAATAAAAATAAAAAACAGAAACCTAAAAAAACTCCTTTTAAGCAATCTTCAAAAGCCAATAGTCAATAGTCATCACAAAACAGACATTAGTCGTAAAACTCTAGACTCTGGATATTTGACTCTAGATTAATGACTACATGACCAAAAATGTGTAACGATTACATAATACAGAGCATCGCCTAAACTTGGATATTTGAGTGTGCCGAAAGCAGGCATTATCTACAATGACGTTAAACCGATAGCGGGCCGTGTCGCTATCGAGTTGAAAGACAAGCTAACCGCAGCCGGTTGGAATGTATGTATCACATCGAGTATTGGTGGGATACTGGGCTATCCTAACCCGGAGAGTCCTGTTTGCCACACCCCCATTGACGGTCTGACACCCCCTGGTTTTGACTCAGATATGGAGTTTGCAGTGGTATTAGGGGGAGACGGCACTGTTCTGGCAGCGTCTCGTCAAGTAGCCCCTTGTGGTATTCCACTGCTAACAGTGAATACCGGCCACATGGGATTTTTGACAGAAACTTTCCTGAATCAATTGCCCCAAGCACTAGAACAGGCGATGGCAGGTGAGTATGAAATTGAAGAACGAGCTATGCTCACTGTCAAAGTGTTTCGAGATGATTCAGTGCTATGGGAAGCCCTATGCTTGAATGAAATGGTACTACACCGAGAACCTTTGACCTCTATGTGCCATTTTGAAATTGCCATAGGGCATCATGCGCCAGTAGATATTGCCGCAGATGGTGTGATTGTTTCTACGCCTACTGGTTCTACAGCTTACTCATTGAGTGCTGGTGGCCCAGTAGTAACTCCTGGCGTACCTGTTTTACAGCTAGTACCCATCTGTCCCCATTCCCTAGCTTCTAGAGCATTGGTGTTTCCAGATACTGAGTCGGTCAATATCTACCCAGTCAATATTCCTCGGCTGGTAATGGTAGTAGATGGGAATGGAGGGTGCTATATCTTACCAGAAGATCGAGTATATATGGAGCGATCGCAATATAGTGCCAGATTTATTCGCCTACAACCGCCTGAGTTTTTCCGAATTTTACGAGAAAAATTAGGTTGGGGTTTACCACATATCGCTAAACCAACTTCGGTAGAATTGCCGTAAGGATTGGGGGTTGGGGATTGGTATATTAATTCTTTTCCCTCATCGCCCTCATCAACCTATTCTCCATGCCCCATACCCAACTTAGTGATTTCCTTCCAGAATTACTGGTATAGAGATGGTATTTGGAGTTAGTTATTAAGATTGCATCCAAAAATTCGATGGCTGACACCTGAACTGCTAAAACATTCTTTAGCAGCGTGTCAAATCAGATTGCTCCATCATTAAAAACTCGTAATTGCACTTTATAACTGATGTAAAGATTTTCTTCGGAATATCTTTACAATCCCAAATCCAATATCCAAAATTGTTATGACAGTTGCTCAAAGTCCCTGTGTTTTGGTGATTGAAACCGATGAGAGCCTTGCAAATCAGCTTTCTTGCGATTTGCAAGAAGCCGGCTATGAATCAATTTTGGCTCATGATACGACGAGTGGTTTACAACACTGTCGCGATCGCCAGCCTGCTTTAATTGTCTTAGACCGGATGCTAGCAGGAGAATCAGGACTCTCATTGTGCAAAAATCTGAGAAGCACTGGTATGCGATCGCCTGTATTGATTTTAATGGCAAGGGATACAGTTGACGATCGTGTAGCTTGTCTAGAAGCTGGAGCGGATGATTACATCCTCAAACCTTACCGCTCAGAAGATTTTTTGAAGTTGATTCGCCTCTACTTAAAACCCGATGTGGATACCACGGAGCAATTACGCTTTGGGGATTTAATTTTAGACATAGCAACTCGCCGTGGCATACACAACGGGCGACCAATTGACTTGACAATGAAGGAATTTGAATTATTAAAATTCTTAATGGAACATCCCCGTGAAGTGTTAACCCGCG
Source organism: uncultured Nostoc sp. (assembly GCF_964247315.1). GTDB lineage: Bacteria > Cyanobacteriota > Cyanobacteriia > Cyanobacteriales > Nostocaceae > Nostoc. The sequence continues at coordinate 35,178 of NZ_CAXTTT010000029.1, read as the reverse complement.
AACAAATTCTCGAAAATGTTTGGGGTTATGACTTTCTCGGTGAGTCGAATGTAATTGAAGTGTACATCCGTTACTTGCGGTTAAAAATCGAAGATGAAGGTCAAAAGCGCCTGATTCAAACAGTGCGAGGCGTAGGGTACGTTTTAAGAGAATCCTAGTATACTGTAGCGGGAGTTTGCCTATCATCCTTGCTTTGTTCCCAGTTTCCAATTGGGAATGCTTTCTTTGGGTACTGTTGTCTCCCACCCAAAGGGTTTTTTTGCCTACAACACTGTAAAATTGAAGTCTAAATTACAAAATCGAAAAGCTATATGACTCGTCGGCTAAGTTTGCTCTCGATAGTGCTGAGTATTTTTCTGATGGGTTGTTCTGTGCCTACAACAGCTAAATCTCCTAGCCTCACTTCTGATTCTAAAACTCCAGCACCAGAGAGTTTAGGTCAAAAACTACCAATTTCTGCTAAAGCCATTGTGCCTAATGGTACAACGATTCAATTAGAGGTAGCGCAGACGCCACAACAGCAAGCAATGGGGTTGATGTATCGACCAGCTTTGCCAGATGACCGAGGGATGCTGTTTGGGTTCCCTTCAGCACAACCAGTCAGTTTCTGGATGAAGAATGTACCTGTACCCCTGGACATGGTATTTCTACATAAGGGTGTAGTTAAATATATTCAGGTTGCTGCGCCTCCTTGTGCAAACGAGCCTTGTCCTACCTATGGAGCCAATACACCAATTGATAAGGTGATTGAACTTCGCTCTGGAAGAGCTACCGAATTGAAGTTGAAAGTGGGCGATACAATCAAAATTGAGCTTTGAAACTCCGGTGCTTTGCACGGATAAAAACTTAAGTAATTACTCGGTTAAGAGCCTATACGGTCGAAATATATATTGTTTTTGTAAAAAATGTCACTTTATATGGTCAAACAGCACTTGTAACGCTACTATTTAAAAACTGTAGTAATAATGTAAAATTCTACTGTCTCAAACCTGAAATCGCAGTCTTCAGATTTGGTCTCAAAAATATTCCCTTGGGCGCAAGTGTAAATAGTCGCCAATAAGAGAGTATAGGCTATGGAATCTTTATTACTACCTGTGTAATTAAATAAAATACAAAGGTAAATAAGATGAAGGCAATTTAATTAGGTAAAAATACTGCTTAATAAGCTAGCAGATGACTTGTATGAGAATTTTTATTTCTCAGACTATCTATAGGAAGCCTCTTTTAAAGGCAGATTAACAACAACTGTGCTGGGGGTGTATTGCCGATAACGGCACAGTGACAAATAAAATACTGGCTACTGTCTACCGAGTAATGGTGAACTGATATATGACAATACATTCTGCACAAGGAGGTGAGATCCAAATGTCACCATCAAAATATTCTCGACTGATTCATTTTTTGCAAGAAGATTTGGCAATTTCCACAGCATCACTAGCGGTGGCGCTTCGGCATCGGGAGCAAGACCCAGGCCCTTTAGCAATGATTCTTTGGCAATATGGGTTAGTTACTTTAGAACAATTAGAACAAATTTATGATTGGCTGGAGACGGCGTAGATTATAGCAATTTTGGATTGTAGATTTTAGACTTTAGCTTAAAAGTTTCTAGCAAATGCATATTAGCAGAATCTCAAACAATACTATTTATGCCAATTTTGGATGATACTAAGTTGCCAAAGTTAGTCTTGTTTGGTGTCAAAGATACAGTACGACTTTCTTCAAAGCAAATAATACTATCTAGGGCAACTTGGTGTCATTTAGGAGGATTGAGGTATTGTCACATCAACTCTACCTGATACAAAGGTTGATATATAGCTTACTCTATATATAAGTTAAAAGAGCGAGTTGATAATTTAACTCGCTCTTTTGATTTAGTACTTAGGACTGACTAAACACTTTAACTGCTGCTGCTATACCAGAACCAGGGGTGAAGTCTTCGTAGCCAAGTTCTGTTAAGGTAACTTCTAAGGATGCTATACAGCTAAGGATATCGCGATCGCTCACAAAACCCAAATGACCAATACGGAAAATTTTATTGCTCAAATGATCTTGACCACCGGCTAAAGCAATATCAAAGCGTTTTTTCATCAATGACCGAATCTTATCCGGTTCAATTCCCTGTGGTGCTACAGCCGTAATCGCCGGACTAGCGGAATTATCTGCTGCAAGTAAGGGTAAATTTAATCCTTTAATGGCGGCGCGGGTAGCATTTTTGAGCCGTTCATGTCGAGCAAATATTGATTCCAAGCCTTCCTCTTTCATGATTCGCAACGTGCTGTGTAACGCTACGATCAAGTTCACAGGTGGAGTAAATGGAGTTGTATTTTTGGCTGTGGCTTTGCGATATTTGCCTAAATCCAAATAATATTTCGGTAGCTTCGCAGTTTTGTAAGCTTCCCAAGCCTTGGGACTGACAGAGACAAAACCCAATCCCGGCGGAATCATATAACCTTTTTGGGAACCAGAGGCGACGATATCTAAACCCAAAGTATCCACGGGTAGATTGAATGCACCCAAGCTCGTGACGGCATCAACGATAATTAAAGCTTCACCGTGTTCTTTAACATGGCGGTTGATGCTTTCTAAGTCATTCAACACACCCGTCGAGGTTTCGCTGTGGGTAATGATTACAGCTTTGATTTGCTTTTGAGTATCTGCTTGGAGTTTTTCAGCAAATACTGCTGGGTCTAAGGGTTTTCCCCATTCCACCTTAACTTCTTCTACATTCAAACCGTAGGCTTGACCAACTTCTACCCAGCGTTCGCCAAATTTACCATTAGAACCAACTAAAATGCGATCGCCTGGAGAGAGAAAATTAATTATTCCCGCTTCTACAGCACCCGTACCACTGACATTCAGCATCAGCACATCACTTTGAGTTTGGTGCAGCCATTTGAGGTTTTCTGTCACCTCTGCCAATATGTTGCTAAATTCATTAGTACGGTGCCCAATCGGATGCTTGGCTAATGCCAGTAAGGCAGCTTCTGGCACCGGTGTAGGGCCTGGAATCATCAGCATCAGCTTATCGTTCATGTGTCTATCCTAAAAGTCAAATAAAAGTCAAAATTGTGGGAAGTTAGTTAAGTCTGATAGCAAATCCTAGATATTCATCTACAAGTTCCACTCAGATCGTCACCAGCATTGTTGTATATTTTCCAAATTCATAGGAAAAGTATCGTGGGAGTTAACGATCGGTCAGCTTGACCTTTGCAATTTATACCAGACTCCAACTCAGATAAAACCTTTGTTCCAGGCAATCTTACCACACACCTAGACGCCAGGTTAAGGTGTCTGCTCGTAGGCGAACGGCTATTTTAGCTAAGGATGAAACATCTATCTAAATGAGGCATAGGTACAATAAATTCTTAAATCTACCCATAATCCACCTCAGTTGTTTTTATAGAAAAACGCGAAATCGTTTTGAACATCGCGGTAATTGTGGTGAGAAAGTTGTGTTTTGCTTCTACGAAAGAAGTAACCCCCTACACTATACGGAAGACTTGGATGTCACCGTTTGCTAAGAGATAGAAGATACCCAACTCAAACTTTTCAATCTATTTGGGTCAAAGATTTGTTCTTAGGTTGCCATTCTCTAAAAAATACCTTCATCTATGGTTTATTTGAGTTAAAATCGCTTATATACCAATATCCAAGGCTTTTCTGGCTTATTTGATAGCGACTAATTTGACGCAGAAGTTGAGATATCTATGCTACTAATTGCTGCACTTTTTGATACTGCACTTAGTGGTAAGCGATACCGACGGCGGGCGCTAATAAACTATAAGTTTTTATACTATACTTACAAAATTGCTACAATCGTGCTTGGTCTCCTTAGTTACTATTCACGGTGAGTCGTTTTTAACTAGTGTTCAGTTCATAAACTGTCACTCACTAGATCCCCGGTATTCTTGCAAAAGAGATATTCTTAGTTAGTGCAAGGAGTGATACCATTTCACCACATGTTTGTCACAAGTTATCCCCGTAATACTCCCTCCTCAGGGAGTGTTGCAGATTTCAAATGTTGCATCAAACGAGTGAGTTGGTATAAGCTTTTACGGAAAAGCGCTTGAGTGAGCAAAACTCTCAAGCGCTTTTTTGTGTATAAATAAAACAGTCCAACTTTCTGGACGATCAGATAGATGTTATTAAATACACATATACCAGAGAAAGAAACTACTGTTACAATACTTCTTGCAACAAATGTTTCATGGCTTTAACATCTCTACAGAAAAATTCAAAAGTGACTCCTATAAGACTCATCTAGGCAGAGCAGATAAACTAGCAAGACGCACCATATACGCTCTGGAAATGCACAATAACAATAGTACCGAGAAAGCCTAAAAGTGGTATATTAATCAGACTGCTATCCAATGTCTCACAGGTAGCAAGCCTGCCACAATTAAATAAATTCTACAGACTTGATGACCACAACGCCAAACACGATTTAAATCCTTATGATAACTGCAAAGGCAATGATTGCAAAATTGATTTAGAAATCGATTTAGTAGTACTTGTACGAAACGGGTAAGATATGATTTAGTATGATTTAGCAATGTGCACTCTCCGTCTAAGACTAACGTTTAGCAGATTGTTGGGAGATGTAGGGATAGATCAAATTTGGTTTGCCACTCTCTTAATATACAAAGTTCATTGCTCAGGCATTAGGAAGAACAAACACGATGAAAAGAGTTATCTTAGGTTTCTTACCTTGGATCATTTATTCTGTGTTGGCAAACAGAGGGGAGAGTGGTATCCTCCACGAGGCAATTATTGCACTCGTCCTGACGTTGATTCTTGGACGTGAAAATTTACGTAAAGGCTTCATTTTAGATTGGTGTACGGTTGTCTTTTTTGCCTTCGTTCTAGTTGTGGGTGTTTACTTGCGGCATCCTTTCATTACGCAACATCCAGGACTTTTTGCTGACGGTGCCTTGGCAGTGATTGCGATTGGCTCCTTACTCGTGGGTATCCCATTTACGATTCAGTATGCCCGTGAGCAAATTACTGAAGAACATTGGAATAGTCCTATTTTTATTCGCGTGAATCAGATTCTTACCCTGACCTGGGGGATTGCCTTTGCGCTGAGTGCATTGATCAGTTGGCTGCTGCCGCTCAACGTTTCTACGGTTCTGCACATTGTCTTGGTTGCGATCGCTATCTTGATGACAATACGCTTCCCCGCTTGGTATCGCAATCGGGCATTAAAAAATAGGAATACAGAGTTATGAATTCAGATGTGATTTAGCAATGGTTGGTCAGCATGAACGCCTACCGTGTTCTCTTCCCTCTACTCTTAGCTAACTACAAAATTCACCAACTTTCCAGGCACCACAATTACCTTTTTGATCTCTTTGCCTTCGATATAACGCTGGGCAATTTCTGATTCACGGGCGTATTTCTCCAACGCTGCTTTATCTGCTTGTGCTGGTACTTGAATCGAGCCGCGAGTTTTACCCATAACTTGAATTACTAAGGTGATTTCATCAGCTACCAAAGCAGCCGGGTCAAATGATGGCCAAGTTTGAGTATGAACTGAATCACTTTCACCCAATAAATGCCACAATTCATCAGCAATGTGTGGTGCAAAGGGTGCTAGTAACACCACCAAAGTCTGAATACCTTCTGCATAAATTGGTGAATTTTTGCCGTTAGCATCAGTTAAGGCATTACTCAACTTCATCAATTCTGAAATAGCTGTGTTGAATTGATATTCGTCTTCTACGTCTTCTGTCACCGCTTGAATAGCCGTGTGAATTGCCCGCCGCAACTCCTTTTCTGCTTTAGTTAAATCAAAGAGTTGAGCTTTTTTACGGGATACCCCAGCCGCAATATAATCTGTCACCAAACGCCAAACCCGATTTAAAAAGCGGAATTGTCCTTCCACATCGGCTTCATCCCATTCCAAATCTTTTTCTGGTGGCGCTTTGAACAAGATGAACATCCGCGCTGTATCTACACCGTATTTGGAAATTACATCTTCTGGCGCTACACCGTTGCCCTTTGATTTAGACATGGTGGCATAGAGACGTTGTAACGGTTCACCTGTCTGGGGGTCGCGCGGGTCAGCTGAATTTACCAGATTAGAAGGAATCCATTTATCTTTACCACCCTTATTAGGATTTAGGTAAGTTAAACCCTGCACCATACCTTGAGTTAACAGGCGTTGGAAAGGTTCGTCAAAATTTAACAAGCCTCTGTCCCGCAGAACCTTAGTAAAGAACCGCGAATACAACAAATGTAAAATCGCGTGTTCAATCCCGCCTACGTACTGATCGACTGGCATCCAGTCGTTTATTTTATCAGAATCGAAAACCTGTTGTTCATTCTTAGCGTCAGGAAAGCGCAAAAAATACCACGAGGAATCAATAAAAGTATCCATCGTGTCAGTTTCACGCTTTGCCGGAGTGCCACAAGTTGGACAAGGTACATTTACCCAGCTTGACAATTGAGTCAAAGGTGAACCACCACGTCCAGTAAATTCCACCTCTTCTGGCAACTGTACTGGCAAATCTTTGTCAGGAACTGGTACTATCCCACAGTTGGGACAGTGAATTACAGGTATCGGTGCGCCCCAGTAACGCTGCCGCGAAATCAACCAATCCCGCAAGCGATATTGCACCCGCACTTTACCAAAACCTTGTTGTTGGGCGTATTCAATTATTGCTTGTTTAGCATCTGTGGAAGTCATACCAGTAAAAGCCCCAGAATTAATTAAAATTCCTGGTTCAGTGTATGCCTGGTTGTATTCAATTTGAATGAGTTGTGTGACTTCATCAATCTCTGATGTTGGAGTTAAGTCAAAGCCTGCAACATCATCTGGAGAAACGATGACAAAATCAACTGGCAAATCGTAATTTTTGGCAAACTTAAAATCCCGGACATCGTGTGCTGGTACACCCATAACTGCTCCAGTACCATACTCATACAGCACATAGTCAGCAATCCAAATCGGCACTTCTTCCCCTGTAAATGGGTTAATTGCCTTACCACCTGTGGGGATACCCCGCTTCGGTTTATCTTCAGAGGTACGTTCCAACTCACTTTGATGAGAGACTTCTTTAATAAATGCTTCTACCGCTGCTTGTTGTTCTTTTGTAGTGACGCGCTTTGTTAAGGGATGTTCTGGTGCTAACACTAGGTAGCTGACACCATAAACTGTATCTGGGCGTGTGGTGTACACTCCGATTTTTTCATTTATCCCAATGATGGAAAATTCTAAGTAAGCGCCTGTAGATTTGCCAATCCAGTTTGCCTGCATCGATTTGACGCGTTCTGGCCAACCTGTCAATTGATGCAAGTCATTGAGTAATTCTTCGGCATAGTCGGTAATCTTGAAAAACCACTGGCGTAATAATTTGCGCTCAACTATCGCCCCACTGCGCCAAGAACGTCCTTCGTTATCAACTTGCTCATTTGCCAGTACAGTTTGATCGATCGGGTCCCAGTTTACTGCTGCTTCTTTTTGATAAGCTAACCCCGCTTGCAAAAACTGCAAGAAAATCCATTGTGTCCACTTGTAATAATCTGGTGAACAGGTAGCAAGTTCGCATTCCCAATCAATAGATAAACCAAGACGCTGCAATTGTTGCCGCATCTGGGCAATATTTTGATAAGTCCACTTTGATGGCGGTACACCACGGTCAATGGCGGCGTTTTCTGCTGGCAAGCCAAAGGCATCCCAACCCATTGGGTGTATTACCCGATACCCCTGCATTCGCTTGAGGCGGGCAATCACATCGGTAATCGTATAATTACGGACGTGACCCATGTGTAGGCTGCCCGATGGATAAGGGAACATGGAAAGAGCGTAGAATTTTGGCTTGTTGCTAGCTGTAGGTGTCTTAGCTAAACCAAGTTCTACCCATGTTTTTTGCCATTTTTCCTCAATTGCTGCTGGGTTATATCGGGAATCCACCAAAATTCTCCTACTGGGTCTGTAATTCCATTCGCCTCCATACATATTGGGTTAACCCAATATGTCAACCTATATTGTAGGTCAACTACTCACAGATTTATATATAGTGCGATTGAGGAGCAGCCTGATTATGCCCAAACTGCGACTCTTTCAGATATAACGAGAGTCATTTGATGAAAGTTTAAATGGTTGAATCAAATATAAAATTTTCTGATTTGGTGAGGGTTTTTGTCTACGGCACGCTCAAACCAGGTGAAGCTAACTATAAAAGATACTGTAGTGGCAAAGTAGTTGATGTCAAAATAGCTCTTGTACAAGGCAAATTATTTGCTCTGCCAATGGGCTACCCAGCGATGACGCTAGGGGATAGCCAAGTTTACGGATATTTACTCTCTTTTTCCAACCCAAAGATTTTAAATGAGCTAGATGTGCTGGAAGATTACCAGCCCAATAGACAAATGCCAGAAAACCTTTATAATCGACAAATTATCGAGGTTTATGAGCCACAGTCGCTCTCTCTGGGTTGGGCTTGGGTTTATTTAATGACTTTAGAGAAAGTCGAGCGATTAGGAGGCTTCCTCCAACCTGGAGGCTGGTGGAGCGGCTGTGGTTTAACCCCAAAGTACAGTTACGATCTTTAAACTGTTAACTTTGCGATTAGTTTATGTCCTGTTTGGGGTCGTGTCGTTGCGGCTGTACCTGATAAATTGAATTTTCTGGAGAGGCTACTGCTGCTTTCGGAATTTCAATTACCGGGTTATTTAGTCCCACCATCAGCGGCGAAGGGGGAACTATAGACGCTGAGGACGTTTGTATAGGTTCTCTTTGTGGTCGTTGTGCCAGTTGCGGCACCATCGAACCACCACCTATTAAGCCTGATACTGCACCGATCGCGCAAGCGGCAATGGCCGCAGCTCCCACCATCGAGTTTAAATGGGAGCGACGGCGCAAACGTGTCAATACTTGCTGAACTGTTTCTTCTGGCGACTGTTGGGCTGCTGGCACCGGGAGCGTCCGCAAGCCTTGGCGCAGCTTTAACAGTCGAGCATACAGACATTGAACTGAGGCATCATTTGCTAGCCATTCTTCTACTTGCCTGCGTTCGGTGGCTGTGACTTCACCATCCAGGTAAGCACTCAATAATTCGAAGCGATCGCGCTTCACCATATTCATAAGACCCGTTGATTCATTGGTATGCTTGGCCATTCCATCTGACAAATCTTGAGGAAGTTGCAAAGGAGAACGGTCGTAAAACTGAGAATCAGTAGTCATTTTAACATTATTACCAATTCATACACGGGTAAACTGGGCGCAAATTTCGAGAAAATTAGCCAATTTTCCTCTTAAAGGCAGAAACAATCTACGTCTTTCTAGTAATTTTTAATCTATGCTTAAATTCTGCCATTGAGCAGAGGCAAGATACTATAAATTAGGAGTCTAGATAATTCTGCAAGTGGGCTTGCAACCTCGATCTAGCTCTGGCTATTCTTGACTTCACAGTTCCTAGAGAAACTCCAGTGATTTCGGCAATTTCTTCATAAGCCATGCCTTCGATTTCTCTAAGGACAATGGTAGTACGAAAAACTTCTGGTAAATCCGCGATCGCTTCATGCAATTGCTCGTAAAATTCTCTAGTTGTCATTTCTTCCTCAGGGCCTGGGGTATCGCCAGCGATTTCCCAATCCATCTCGCCGTCCTCTAAGGAACGGGGAGCATCCAATGACAAAGGGCTCATAACCCGCTTGCGTTTCCGTAACTCGTCGTAAAACAAGTTCGTGGCAATGCGGCTTAACCAGCCCCGAAATTTAGCAGGCTCTTGTAATCGGTTAATATTCCGATACACTCGAATCCAAACTTCTTGAGCCAAATCGGCTCTGTCAGGCCAATCTGGAGCCAGGTGGTATAGAACTCGATCGACTTGACTTTGATAGCGGCGTAATAGTTCCGCAAAAGCAGCACGATCTGGTCGCAGTCCGGCTTGACAGCGCAAAATTAAATCGTGGTTAGGGAGTTTGTCAACTTGCACTGATGCTTCTGGATACTTTGCATCAACCGTTGACCAGGATACAGTAATCGATTGACTCATAGATCGTACTGGCTCTAAATCATCCCTATCTATTAGACCTGCTAATGGGACAGAAGTTCCACGCTCAGGTGACGGATTGATGACTGGAACACTGAAGCATACAATTTTGGATACATTTATAGCAATAAGCAGAGCCACTTTTCCTTATACTGCTCCCATAGTTGCCTAAGACCCATCAACGAACAAAGGTGCGCCCCGATGCACATTTTAGTACTTTTAGCAACTGGGTATATACGCTTGATCGAGATAATTAAATTTGGCTATAAAAATGAAGATAAAATTTTGTAATTCTAACTTCTTGATACCTTGAAAATTTGGGTAATAATTTCTGGAAGTTAGGTTGCTGTGGTTGCTAAGATGGTGATTTAATTTTTTGATTTCGTTACCAGAATAGCTGCTGATTTTTCTGCTTGTGGCCCGAAGGCGGCACTAGAGTTATGTTGCTCTGGTACGCGAACTTGAAAAAATAAATTCAGGGAAAATGTAATTGTTACCGCTAGCAATAGTTTTTCAAACATGATTTTTCATCCACCCACACCATTAATGATTGATTGCTACATTTCAAGAGTTCCACCAAAAAGTCCGAGGAGAGGCTTACGATCCTCAGAACTTTTGAGGAATGAGGTTGCTCGCTTGGAATTTTGCCGCTGGGACAATTTGTATAGTCTTAGTTTGCCCAGAGGTGTTGGCAGATTTACAGCGGAAATGATAAGTATTGATAAATTTTTGATAATTAGATGATGAACTCATCCAATTACTCAACTGAATATGTCAGGGATAAACAATAGGCGATGGCAATGGTAAGAAACGAATCTGTAGGGCGTATGGTAATGCTGCTTTGTTTTGGCACAGCATTTTTATCCTTAGCTGTCCATTGGCGCATTAGTACGGCGGAACGGCAGTATGAGAAGTCTGCATCTACTTTGATGCGGCGAGATCCTACCCGAACCAATATTAAGGGAAGCCGGACAGAGGGAGTCTACAAGAATCTTTCCCAAGTGAGTTTGGGGGAAATTGCCTTGGGTGGATCTGTGCCACCTGATGAAGTGACCCAAGGCTCGACTGCCCAGAGGATGTTTACAATAAAGTCCTCTGCTATTAAATCTAAAACTAAATCAAAAATAATTAAGAAGAATCTAGCTAAAACAACTACTCGTAAGGCTTCTACATTCAAGTCTTCTACCATTAAATCGCAAATAATTAAAAAGAATCTAGGGAAAGCAACTACTCGTAGGGTTTCTACACTCAAGCCTTCTATCATTAAGCCTCAAACTCAGCCCCAAACTATTAAGAATAATGTAGCTCAAGCAAGCAACCAACCAACTCAGACGCGGCTGGTGGCGCAAGTAGAAAGACAAAATCCAGTTGCAGATAGTTGGCCAAAAGGTCTATGGTCTCAGGCTTCAGCACAACAAATACCATCTAATAGGCTGGCAAATGTCAAGACTCAAGTGGTGGTTGATTTAAGCGATCGCCGCACTTATGTATACGCAGGAGATGAGGTGATAGCCAGCTATCCCATTGCTGTTGGTAAGAAAGGTTGGGAGACCCCCACAGGTTCTTTCCAGGTGATCCACATGCGACACTATCCAATCTGGCGTCACCCGATTACTGGCAAAGTATTTCAGGCTGGTACAGATAGTCCTTTAGGAGATAGATGGATTGGTTTTTGGTCAGATGGACGGAATGAAATTGGCTTTCATGGCACGCCGGATATTGACCTGGTAGGAACGGCTGTATCCCACGGCTGCCTAAGAATGCGTAATTCTGATGTCCGATTGTTATATGAGCAAGTGAGTATAGGGACAAAAGTGTTAGTACGTGATTAATTAATTAAGAGTCGTTGTCATTTGGCTTGTCATTTTGCTCAAAATTAGGTGCGTATGTTTGGAGTAAAGCACTAACTTGGCGTACAACCTCATTACCAGTGTTTTTGCCCAAGGCTTGCCGTTCTGGGAAGAAATTGGGTCGATCGAGGTAACGGTTAATCGCTTCACTTATTTGTTGAGAAATTAAGTCTTGCAGTTGTGCCTGAGCCGTTTGGCGCTGGAAGTTAGCACCTTCTTCTGTAGTAGCATACAGAGGTGGTAGGCGATTGAGAGCGTAAGCAGCAATATCCCCGACATCTAAAGAACTTTCGCTGGTGGCTTCAATTTCTGCAACTCGTGCGATCGCTTCTGTCAGCACCAATTCTTCCATAACGTTAATGAATTGTTTGCGAGGTACCGCCACTACCTCACCAGTCAATAGCGCACCCATCAGCCGATCCAACGCCATATACTCTTCAATTGAGAGTTCCGAGGCATTATCACAGATTCTACCGACTTCTGCTTCCATTGCTGGTGTTAAATAACCATCCTGGAGAGCTTGTTCTACAATTTTTTCGATACTCATAATACTTATCATCATTTATGTTGGGCAAGCAAGGTAGGGACGGTATCAATCCAATTTATTTTGCTTAATTCTCAGCAAAAAAGACACAAATTATGCAAAGACAAGATCGATTCTGCCTCTACTAGTTAATGACCTTAGTTCGCCAAGGTGTCGGATCGACAGATTGTCCGTTGACATACAGACCCCAGTGTAAATGTGGCCCCGTGGCTGCACCTGTTGAACCTACTGCACCAATTAGTTGACCAGCTTTCACAAAATCACCTTCTTTAACGTTAATACGACTCAGGTGCATGAAAATACTGGTCACTCCTTGACCGTGATCGATGCCAACTACGTTACCGTGTATCCGAAACCCTTGGGATACCCTACCTACCAAAGCAACTCGCCCAGAGGCTGGGGCAATTACTGGCGAACCGGCAGCACCAGCGTAGTCAAGGCCACGATGATAGTAGTCTTTTGCAAATGTACCATTATAGTAGCGACGTACACCATAGTTTGTACTCATCCGCCCTGCATTTGGCTTCAGGAATACTCCATTCCAATACTTTTCTGGTGTTTTTAGCGCTTTAAAAGCCGCCACACGCTTCAGTTCAAACTCTGTGGCATCCACTCCGGCTTTGCCAGGTGGCAAAGTAATGCGTTGTACGGGGAATTTACGATTAAGCACATTCACTGCCAAGTTTCGCACTTGACGATCTCCTGCAACCCGAAGTGTTCTAGTTCCAGCTTTTTCTAATGGAGTTGTAGGAACAAAAGCCCGATACTGATTGGGTGCAATTTCAAAGGCTGGGTATGTATTATTACCACTAGCTACTGTAGGATTTGTACCATTCTCTGGATTATCTAGATTAATCACCACCGAGAGTGTATCCCCTAATTTAGGATTAGTTGGAATCACCTTTACTTGCAAAGCATCTACAGGCAATGCCAAGGCGATCGGGAGAACAGCAAATATTCCCTTTAACACATTTATTGCATGGCAATTGGCTGTCAAAGTTTTGACATCAAAACCGAGCAAATTTTTGTTTGAACTACTAGCGCTATTCTCAATAATCATAGAACTACAAAAAAACCCTTGCTTGTATTGGAAAATAGATTAGCTTATTATCGCTAGTGTTTCCTGCTTAAAGCCAATGTTGCTGACAACCATAAATTTTTGGAAATTCTCCAGGTACTTATGGATTGCAAGGGCAAATCATTTTATCTGTAATTTTAGGAAATTGGTCTTGACTCTAATAACCAAGGTATATGACATTGGCAATGAGCATAAAATTTAACTGTGATTACATAAATAATACTTGAAGGAAATCTTGGAATCAACTGGACACTTTTTCAACTGGACACTAATATCACATTGTTAGGTTGAAATTGGTATAGGGAAATTACTTAAACTAGGTAAGTAAGTCAGTGAGGGTAAATTAAATTATATATATTAGTAAATGTTTTGAAATTTGCTCATAATAGGGCTTAAATTACCAAAAACCGATGATAGTAAAGCAAAAATAAGAGTCAACCTTGCCCTAGTTCAGATTTACTTTATAAATCAACTCAGAATGAAAGAATATGCTAATGAACTTTAGGCTGATAGTATTACTTTTGACTTGAGTTTGCCATCTTCCATGTGAACGATGCGATCGGCAATGTCTAGGATGCGGTTATCATGAGTAACCATCAAGATGGTACAGCCTTGTTCTTTTGCTAGTTTTTGCATGAGATTAACTACATCTCGTCCTGATTGACTGTCAAGGGCGGCGGTGGGTTCATCTGCAAGGATTATTTGAGGATGACTGACTAAAGCACGAGCGATCGCTACTCGTTGTTTTTGTCCCCCAGACAGTTGATCGGGATAGTAATGCAAATGATTTCGCAATCCTACTTGCTCTAACATTTGGGCTGACCTAGCTTGCATTTTTTTTAACCCAAGATGTTTGTGCAATTCTAAAGCCATTTTGACGTTTTGGAGTGCTGTTAAACTACCATGCAAGTTATGTGCTTGGAAAATATAACCGTTATGGCGTCGCGCTTGCACTAGTTCTTCAGCACTAGCACCACAAAGTTATCGTCCCAACACTTGCAAACTACCAGATTGGGCAGAACGCAACCCACCCACTAAGGTCAACAAAGTAGTCTTTCCAGAAGCAGAGGGCCCAGTCATGAGAATAATTTCACCAGCGTTAATCTCTAAGTTGATATTAGATAAAACTTGCTTACGGAGTGAGCCGTGACCAAAGTGGTGGTCGAGATTCTGGATGGAGATGATGGATTGACTAGTCATAAATAGATCGATTACTCGTGACGATCGTCATTGGTCATTTGTCCTTTGCAAATGACCAATGACCAATGACAAATGACAAATTTAAAACATATCAGCGGGGTCGGTGGCTTGGAGTTTGCGGGTGGCGATCGCACCGGAAATTGTACACATAATGATAGTCAGTATTAATACCTGCAATGCCCGAATCGCAGTCATGTATATGGGCAAATTTGTAGCACTGCAAGTCAGTTGATAAAGCGCTAAGGACACTGCCAATCCAGGGAAGAAGCCCAATGCTGCCAAAATCAACGATTCTTCAAGCACCACACCTAGCAAGTAGTAATTGCGATATCCCATTGCTTTGAAGGTGGCGTATTCTCGAACGTGGGCATTAACATCGTTAGAGAGGACTTGATAGACAATTATCACGCCCACCACAAACCCCATTGATACACCTAGACTGAAAATAAAACCAATTGGGGAATTTGTTCTCCAGAAGTTATTTTCAAATTCAATAAATTCGGCGTGGGTTAATACTTTGACATCATCTCTGAGGTAGGCTTTGAGCATTGTTGCTACTTTTTTCGGTTCATAGCCTGGTTTCAGAAGAATCAAACCTAGACTGACACTGCTGGACTGTCGCCCAGAAAATAGCCGCAAAAAATTTTGATCGCTGGTAATCAGGTTGCCATCAAAGCCAAAGGAAGCCCCGACTTGGAATAAGCCACTAATAGTAATTGTGCGCCGTTCTATTTCGGTAGTCAGGGTTTTACCTTGGTCAATTTGAGCGATCGCTTTTTGATAATCTCCTCTTGCACCACGATCGAACAACACGGTATCCGGCATTTTGATCGCTTGCAATTGCTGGTTAACATCGGGTAAGTCAAAAGCTGGTTTGTCTGGGTTAAAGCCGATAACTAATACCCCTGTCTCACGGTGTGTTTGAGGATTCTTCCAGATTGTGTTGTTGAAATACATTGCTTCCGCCGACTTCACCCCTGGTATATCCATTGCTTGGTAAAGTCGCCGCCGAGAAAATGTAGACAAGCTTGCTAAGTTACGGGCTTGGGGACTGGTTAAAACAATGTCTGTTTGCAAACTGCGATGTAGTCTGGTGTTACTGTCATAGAGCGCAGTCTGAAAACCTAGCTGCATGAACATCAAAAGATCCGCAAAGGCAATGCCTGATAATGCAACTAAAAGACGGCTTTTTTCATGATTCAGTTGCAGCCATCCTAGAGGAGTTCGCCGTCGAAGTTGTTTGAGCAATCCCATCATAAGAAGTGGGGAGTGGGGGGATGAGGGGACAAGGAAGATCAGGGAGTAAGGAAGAAGAATTAATAACCAATGACTAATGACTAATGACAAATTTCACAATTCAATTACTGCCTTAACTTGCATATTGGTTAAGGTGGCGGCTTTTTGGCTGGAAGTTTCATCTAATCGGATGTGGACTTCTACTACTCTGTTGTCGATATTGCTGACGGGATCTGTGTTAATTACATTCTGCCGTCGCACTTGCAAGCCTTTGCGATCTACAATTCCCTGTAATTCAATTGGGAGGGAATCACCAAGTACTCGCACTTGCTGCCCTGAATGCACTTTGCCGATATCGCTTTCGTAGACTTCGGCGATGACATACATCTGGCTGGTTTGTCCAATATCTGCAATCCCATCATTTGATACTAATTCCCCAGGATGGGTATGGATTTCAAATACCTGTCCATTTTGGGGCGATCGCACTACAGCCTGTTCGAGATTAACTTTTGCCAGATTCATGGCTGCTAGGGCACGATTGACTTCTGCTTTAGCAGTTTCTACATCCACTCCGCGCACTTCGGCAATTTCATCGAGTGTCGCTGTAGCTTGTTTAACTTGTTGCTGACTAGTTGATTGGGTACGATTTAACTGTGCTTGGGCTTCTTGCAAGCTTTTTTGAGCGGTTTCCAAGTTTAAACGCTTGCTATCCCGTTGGGAGGCGGAAATTGCGCCTTGTTGATCTAGTTGCTGATAGCGTTCATCTTCTGCTTGGGCGTTACGCACTTCGGCTTGAAATCGCTCAATTGTCGCAGCTTGGGCATTAATATCACCTTGGCGTTCGGCTTCTAGACGAGCGATCGCAGCTTTTTGGGCAGTAATTTCACCGCGTTTAGCACCTGCTTGAGTGCGGTTTAGGTTTGCCTGGGCTACTTTCACTTGTTCCTGTGCCTCTTTAAATGCCGCTTGCAAGCGATTGCGGCTGTTCAAAATTGCGATCGTTTGTCCTGCTTTTACCCTATCCCCCTCCTTTACTAACAACTTTTCTACCCGACTTCCTTCCGCAGACACCGCAGCAGAGAGTTTAATTACCTTTCCCTGTGGTTCGAGTCGCCCTAAAGCTGTTACTGTTTTTAACTGTGGCAATTGTGTTGCTGGTACTTGTGCCTCTTGATTGGCATAATTTTGCCCGCGTTTTACTATATAAAAACTTATTCCGCCAACTAATAAAGATATAGTTATACCTATAGCAACGGATGGACGCAGAATAGACTTAGGGAACGTTCTGTACCCTAGCTTTGAGTTTCGCACCATAGATTACCTCTTAACTAGTGGCGCAGAAAAAATAAAAAGAACAGATTAGGCTTTTCTCCGTACTTGTTTACTAATTCCTACTTTTTTAGTCAGTTCTTGTTGATTTATCATTTAAAACTCCATAACAAAATTGTAAATTGTTGATATTTTACTTAGATAAGGTTATTTAGATGGATAAAAAAATAACAAATCCTTCGACTGATTGAGAAGTTAATTTTCCGAGGAGACTACCTTTAGTTTCTGAAAGTACTTAGGTATAGTAAACCGTTTCAAAAATACGGATTGTAACAGCGCCAACAATCATCATCAAATTAAGTAAATAAAATAAGTGTTTTTTGTCAAAGTTATGAACAATTATAATCAATGTTAGATTTTGATGATTTACCTGATGTAAAAAGCAGCTCGTGTTGATAATAATAGGAAGTCTAAATAATCTAATTAGATACTAATTATGTCTATCTAAAATTTAGAGTAATTTCCACACAGAAATTATGAAATTTTTATCCAATACTTTCAAAAGTTAAGGAATATTTAAAATTTATCGTTCAGATGCAATACGGAGTAGTAAATATAATCTAAAATCGGTGGTTAGAAACTTATTAGACATCTCCAAAAAATAATGTAGAGACGTGGCACTGCTCATTGGTGTCAACTTGACGTATAAGCTAGATTTGGCGAACTTTCCAGGTTTGACCCTCACCCCCAACCCCTCTCCCAATTTTGGGAGAGGGGAGCAAATTCTCTAGTTCCCCTTCTCCCAAGTTGGGAGAAGGGGTTAGGGGATGAGGGTAAAACGTCCTCTCAAAGCAGATTTTTTCTTAAGTTGACACCAATGGGCACTGCTACGTCTCTACAAAGGCTCTGGATAACGCATATTTAATTTCACCAGATATCTGTTGGAAGACCTAGCAGCCTAACTAACTGCAACAACAGCACTGTCATTTACTAACTTGCCATCTTCCATGTAGACGATGCGATCGGCAATATCTAGAATGCGGTTGTCATGAGTAACCAAGAGAATGGTACAATCCTGCTCTTTAGCTAGTGTTTGCATCAGGTTGACCACATCTCGTCCCGATTTACTGTCAAGGGCGGCGGTGGGTTCATCCGCTAAAACAATTTTAGGACGACTGACCAACGCACGAGCGATCGCTACCCGTTGTTTTTGTCCCCCAGATAAATCATCAGGATAATAATTCAGGCGCTCTCCTAATCCTACCTCCTCTAACATTAGGGCTGACCGGGTTTTCATTTCTGCCAACGAAATATTCTTATGCACTTCCAAGCCCATTCTGACATTCTGGAGTGCTGTCAGGCTACCGTGCAAGTTATGGGCTTGGAAAATATAACCGTTATTGCGTCGTGCTTGGGTAAGTTGTCCTTTTTTAGCACCACACAGTTCTTGTTCTAATATTTGCAAACTGCCAGATTGGGCAGAACGCAAGCCACCGACTAAGGTGAGAAGTGTAGTTTTACCAGAACCAGAAGGACCTGTCATAATAATAATTTCGCCGGCGTTAATATCCAGGTTGATATCAAAGAGAACTTGCTTGCGGAGTTGACCATGACCAAAATAGTGGTCGAGATTTTTTACAGAGATTACAGGAGGCATACCAATTTTATATTTTAAATTTTAGATTTTATATTTTAGATTGGGAATTGGGTAAGTATCTTTATGCCCAATGCCCATTTTTTAAAACATATCTGCGGGGTCAGCAGACTGTAATTTCCGAGTAGCGATCGCACCAGAAATTATGCACATAATCATCGTCAGTGTTAATACCGTCAAAGCCCGTGCTACGGTCATGTAAACTGGCAAATTGGTGGCATTACGAGTTAAATGATAAAGTCCTAAAGGTGCGATCGCTCCTGGGATAAACCCCAAAATTGCCAAAATTATCGCCTCTTCAAACACCACACTTAATAAATAGAGATTGTTATACCCCATTGCTTTGAAAGTGGCGTATTCTTTGATATGGGAATTCACATCTGTAGAAAGAACTTGATAGACGATAATCACGCCCACCAAAAACCCCATTGTTACACCCAGGCTGAAGATAAATCCAATCGCTGTATTTGTTTTCCAGTAATTTATTTCAAATTCGAGAAATTCTGCTTTGGTTAAAACTTTAACATCATTATCTAAATGAGATTGTAAAGCTGCTTTCATCTGTTTTGGATCATAGCCTGGTTGCAGCTGCACTAAACCGAGACTGACACTGCTTGCTTCTTGTCTGGGAAATAGCCGCAGAAAGTTCTGGTCGCTGGTGATTAAAGTACCATCGGCTATGAAGGAAGCCCCAACTGAAAATAAGCCGCTAACAGTAATTGTCCGCCGTTCTATTTCGGTTGTAACAGTTTTACCTTGGTCAATTTTGGCGAGTACTTCGTTGTAATCTCCTCTAGAGGCGCGATCGAACAGAACAGTATCTGGTAGCTTAATAGCATCTATCTGGCGATTCACATCCGCTAAGTTCAACACTTGCCGATCGGGATTGAACCCCATAACTAATATTGTCGTTTTCTGATGTGTTTGGGGATTTTTCCAATCAACAATGTTGACATACATTCCTTCTGCCGACTTTACACCTGGTACATCCATTGCTTGATACAACCGCCGCCGCGTAAAGTTAGACATATATGCTAGGTTACGTGCTTGGGGGCTGATAACAAACATATCAGCTTGCATACTGCGATGCAGCATTGTGTTACTTTCAAACAGGGCATTCTGAAATCCTAGCTGCATGAACATCAGAACATCGGCAAAGGCAATACCTGACAATGCTACCAAAAGACGACCTTTTTCATGACTCAGTTGCAGCCATCCTAAAGGCGTTCGCCGCCGCAGTTGCTGGATAAATCCAATCACAATTCAATCACCGCCTTGACTTGCAAATTAGTTAAGCTAGAAGCATTTTGGCTGGATAGTTTATTTAGTTGCACATGCACTTCCACTACTCTGGCATCAATATTGCTAGAAGGGTCAGCATTGATCAGATTTTGCCGCTTTACCTGCATACCAATCCAATCGACTCTTCCCCCTAATTCATTGCGGAGGGAATCACTGCTTACCAGCACCGGTTGTCCGGGACGCACTCTCTTGATATCACTTTGGTAGACTTCTACTACTGCATACATCTGGTCGGTTTGACCTAAAGCCACAATTCCTTCATTACCTACAGTTTCTCCGGCTCGTGTATTAATCTCCAAAATTCGACCGGCTTTAGGCGCTACAACGTATGCCTCTGCCAGTTCTGCTCTAATTTTCTCCACGGTAGCTTGAGCACTGTCTATCTCTGCCTGTGCATTTGCTATATCTGTGGGACGAACTTCAGTAGTTTGATTTAGGTTAGCTTTTGCTTCGTTAATCTGCTGTTGCAAGCTGGCGAGGGTTTGATCCTGGTTGGCTTTTGCTTCGTTAAGCTGCTGTTGTAGGGTCGCTACAGTTCTTGTCTGGGTGGCCTGGCTTTCAATTAAGGCTTGAGTAGAAGTTTCGGCGCTTAGGCGTCTTTTATCAACTTCTTCGCTAGAAATTGCTCCTGCTTTGTATAAAGTCTCGTAGCGCTGCACGTCAGCTTGGGCATTACCTTTTTCGGCTGCTACGCGAGCCACTGTTGCTTGCAAGCTTCGTTGTTGCCCAAGGAGTTCTGCTTCTAGACGATTAATTGTGGCTTGCTGAGTTTTAATGTTTCCTTCTAGTTCTACTTGTACACGATTCACCGTAGCTTGACGCGCTCCAATTTCTCCCTGTTTGGCTCCAGCTTTTACCTGGTTAAGGCGGGATTTAGCAACTTGAACTTGTTTTTGTGCTTCACCTAAAGTAGCTTGTAGGCGAGCGCGGTTATCCATAATCGCAACTACCTGCCCAGCTTTGACACGATCGCCTTCTTTCACCAATAGTTGCTCTACCCGATTTCCTTCACCATTTGAAGAAGGCGCTGACAGTTTTATTACCTCTCCCTTTGGTTCCAACCGCCCTAATGCTGTTACTGTTTTTACCACAGGCTGAACTGCTACTGGTGCTTTTTGCTTTTCATTACCTGTAGCCTGATGCTTCATTACTGTATAAACACTGAACCCACCTATGGCAAAAGATGCAATTATTGCAAGTAGAAGAGGCGATCGCAAAAGATTCTGAGAAGACCTTAAACCCTCTGAATTCCTGTTTTGCTCCATACTATTTTCCCCTGACCACCAGTAGCAACTTGTACTAAACTGTACAGTTCAATTTATGCTAAACTAAACGGACTAGTTTAGTCAACATGATATAACTAAACTTGTCAATTAATTTGCTCGGCATTATGCAGCGGAATATTATTCCCTATTGAGATTGATTGTCTACTACAAGAAAGTAGAACAGAGAAAAGCTGACAAGAGAGGCTTTTAAGCTTTATCGAGGGGTTAGTAAGTTGGCACAATTAAACCAAACTATGTAAAGAACGATAAACTACACTAAAACCCTCTTCTCTCCTACCTCCTGCCTTATTCCAACGACAAATTTTTCCGCCGACCTACTTATGTTTATTTTCGCCATTTTGTACTGGGCATTTTGCAGCATCTATTAATATTGTTTATAAGAAAGGATGATTAATAAATGGTACGCATCAAAGCTGGCGAAGTGGATCGAGACAATTCCGTTGATAAAGTGGAGCAAATTCTGCAAGGAGCAATGCAAGAATTCCTTCAACATGGCTATGCTGGTACAAGCATGGATCGGGTAGCGGTAGCAGCAGGTGTTTCTAAAGCGACAGTCTACAGCCACTTTCAAGATAAAGAAGGACTTTTTAAAGTAATGTTAGAGCAACTGACAAGCAAAAAGAATAGCTCCATTTTTGGCACACAACCTATTCAGGGAGAACCAGGCGTCATACTGCACCAGGTAGCAACCAAAGCATTAGAGCAAATGCTTAACGACAAAGAACATAGTGCATTTATGCGAGTACTAATTGGGGAATCTGGGCGTTTTCCTGAGTTAGCTCAAATTTGTGTTCAAGCGATGATTAAGCCAGTAGCCCAAACTCTCACTCAATACTTGGCGGCTCCTGAATTAAACATACCTGACCCAGAGGCAACAGCGAGAATTCTCTTAGGAGCATTGGTGCATTTTCATATTACTCAAAATGTGATGCATGGGAAGGACATTGTACCAATGGAAAGCGATCGCCTGATTAATGCTTTGACACACCTAATCACTAAATGCGCTGATTGATTGGCTATTTCCCGGCGCTTGTTCGGTCGGAAGGTCAAATTCACCTTGATTAAAATCATGTCCGCCAAATTACCCATATAAGACTTACGCACACTCGACGAATTCTTGGCTTTCTTGGCGTCTTCTCTACGAGACGCTACGCGTTGGCGGAAGCCTCTCGCAGAGAAGGCGGTTCGATAAATTAAGCTTTTTGGCGATTTTTGCGTAAGTCTTACCATAAGAATACAACCCCACCCTACCTGCTCTTAGAGAAGACAAAGCACAGCTTTGGCTCTCTGGGGTTCTCCGGTTTTAAGCGGACATCATAGTAACTCAACGCTGGAATATTTGACCCGGATTTCTCACAAGTGAGAAATCCGGGGGTGGGATACAATAAGGAAAGCATACTTTTAATTAGTACAAGTTACAAAAGCTCACTTGGCGTGAAAACCTTGAAGAGGTATCAGCTAATTATTAAATATTAAAAAACTGCTAGCCAATATCTCTTCAAAATGGGCGTGCGCCGTTCTGGCGTTACTGAAACCGCCCACCTCCTGGAAAAGAAAGGTCTGATCCAATGCAGCCGAAAGAAAATCCAAACCATTGATCGGCAGGGACTAGAAGAGGCTTCCTGTGAGTGTTATGGGGTAATCAAACAGGAATACGATCGCCTGCTAAAGTTTAAGCTAGAAAGATAACGGATAAAGCCCTTCTCACCTTTCTAGCGATAATAGAGGCTGGTACGAGACGTGATGAATGTCGCGCACCATCCAGGGTAAGCCTGTTAACTTCCCTTTAACATCGCGGATAGGAGCTACAGTTATGGCAGCCTCAAAAGGCTTACAACCACGAGGCTGTATATGTAATATCCACTCTTGCACATAGTCACACTCACACTCGTGCATCTGGTTTAGTTGGCAACGAAACGCCTGACGTTCTTCTACTGCAATGAAACAGATTAATGATTTGTTTACCAAAAATCGTTGTTGAAGATTGAACAGTGTGGCAGTGGCACAATTAGCTGACTGAATTTTTCCTTGTGTGTCGCTCACCAAGTAAGCATTTGGTATGAACTCTAACAGGTCTTGGTAGCGCTTGTATTCCTCTCTAAGCCGTGCTTGTACATTTACCAATTTTTGAGTTTGCTCGGATAGCTTCTGTGTAGCTATCTCTATAGCAATCCGAATTGAAACGCGAGAAAATACAGAAACAAAAAGTACGTATATATAAGCATTACAGCTATTTTCTATCTCACGAATGATTTAGGATTGCTATAGTATTTTTGAAGCAGTATCAAGTTCCTTCAAAGCTGCTAGCAGCAAATTGGCTTCTGGCTGTACTAGACAACCTACAAATATTTTATTTTTCCCGAGTAATAAAAGAGCCTTAGTCCATCTTGCGGTAAACAACATAAACACAAAAACCGCACCTTTAAGTGTTAGTGCGGTTTTAAGTTCCCCAGAGATGGGGTTGGTTATATCAATATTCGTAGAATGGATCTGAGATGTTTCGATGTCCCAGTACTTGGGGTTATAACATCCCCACTGCTTTAAAGTTCCATCCTCATCTCCAGTGTAGCTCTGTGCAAGGGCGACTCAATTCACAGTAAAAAAATCCCCTTGCTGTCTTCAGTGGGGAGAATCTCAATGTTTTTTCCATAGAAGCTACAGTGTTGCCTCCAGCTTTTTTCGTTCCTTACAAGCTGCCACAAATATATCCTCCAGCGATCGCCAGATAACTAGGCAGGAATGACTTGAACAACTAGGGCGCGTTTATCCAGCGACTGGATTTTACCTACTTGACTGAGATCGTTTGCAATTCGGTCTAGCAGTTCTCCCGCTTTGTCACGATATTGATGTTCTCGGCCTCGTAAACGAATGGCAAACTTGACAGAATCGCCTTTACTTAACCATTCACCTGCTTGTTCGATGCGTAAATTATAATCAGCCACACCCACGTTTAAACCGAATCGAACTTCTTTTACCGTGGGTCTAGCACTTTGGCTCTGACGTTTTTTCTTTTGATACTGAAGCTTGCCATAGTTGAGAATCTTGGCGATTGGAGCGTCTTTACCTTGGGAGACTACAACTAAGTCAAGCTCTAAGCTTTCGGCTAGCTGTAACGCCTCATTGGTATCGATCAGACCACGATTGTTATTTTCATGGTCAATCAAGAAGACGCTAGGTGATTTGATTTGTGAATTAATCAGTTGCTTTTGGATTGCGATAATGAATTTCTCCCATTTGTTCAATACTTTGCTTTACAAGCAGGTAATGCCAATTTAACACAACACTGAATCAGAGCAACTTTAACAACACAATAGACAGCAATCTGTTAGAATGAACTACTGCGGCACTCGCTCTTCAGTCTTTGCGCTACTGCCCATCCAGCTTTTCAATGATTTTTTATCCGTCCGCCTAAGACTGACGCCATCATTGGCGACAGGCCGATGTTATTTATGGAGTTTTATGTCTTTTTCCGATCTCGGCTTGTCCAATGAAATTATCCGTGCCGTTAGCGAACGAGGGTACACGGAACCCACGCCAATTCAGATGCAGGCGATTCCTGCTGTATTGTCGGGTAGCGATTTGTTAGCTGGGGCACAAACTGGCACTGGAAAGACCGCTAGTTTTACCTTGCCGCTCTTGCATCGGTTGTCGTCTAATAAAAGCAAAGGTACGCCTAATGGATACCCACCAATCCGGGCGTTGATTCTCACTCCGACTCGCGAACTCGCTGCACAAGTAGAAGAAAGCGTGCGCGAATACGGCAAGTACTTAAATCTCAACTCGATGGTGATGTTTGGCGGAGTCAGTATTAATCTGCAAAAACAGCGTTTGAGGGGTCGAGTGGATATTTTGGTCGCTACTCCAGGGCGATTACTAGACCACGTACAGCAGGGTACGCTGAACCTATCGCAGATTGAGGTTTTGGTGCTGGATGAAGCAGATCGGATGCTGGATATGGGTTTTATTAATGATATCCGCCGTATTCTCTCACTCCTGCCCAAACAGCGACAGAATTTGCTATTTTTCGCTACTTTCTCAGACAAAATTAAGGCACTGGCCGCCGGACTACTCAATCACCCAACGATGATTGAAGTGGCACGCCGCAACGTTACCGCCGACACGATCGCACAGAAAGTTTACCAGGTAGACCGTGACAAGAAACGCCAATTACTGGCTCATCTGATTCGGCGAGATAATTGGTATCAAGTGCTAGTGTTCACTCGTACTAAATATGGCGCTGACCGTTTGGTGAAGCAGTTGGGCGAAGACCGCATTCAAGCATTGGCAATCCACGGTAATAAGAGCCAGCCTGTGCGTACTAACGCTCTGGCAAAGTTCAAAAATGGCAGCTTACAGGTATTGGTGGCGACAGATATTGCTGCTAGAGGTCTTGACATCAGCGAACTGCCCCATGTTGTTAACTTTGATTTGCCCAATGTACCAGAAGATTATGTTCATCGCATTGGTCGCACTGGTCGCGCTGGCGCATCAGGTGAAGCTGTATCGCTGGTGTGCATCGATGAACAGCATCTATTGACAGATATCGAAAAACTGATTGAGCAGCGCTTGCCGAAGGAAGTGGTTGCTGGTTTTGCACCCAACCCCGATACTAACCCCGAACCAATCCCAAATGGACGGCAACACAGAGCCAAGCCGGGAGGTGATAAGCGTCCGGCTCGAACTGCTAAACCGTTACCACAGACATCAGCTAAACGTAAGGCAGCCCCACCTGCCACCAATGGCGAAAAACCTGGCGCTCGTTCGTCTGGATCGCGCCGTTCTGCTAAACGCGATCGCTGATATTCGTTAGCTGTTCAATAGATTGATTTTTCACGGGTTCTGGAAAACCTTACTTCCATTCCTGTGGCCTACAAATTTTCGGTCTATACACGAGTCTTTATAGAGTTGTGCCAGAGACTTTTAATCCAATACACTGTAATATCTGTCACTAAAATAGTATTGAGTGCTGAATAACTCGGCTTAGAGTAAAAAGTAAAATTAATTGCACTCAGCATATAGGGTAGTCGCGTCCCTAAGAGCAAAGTTCTGTTCGCCCTACAGCCCTTCTCCTAAAGGAGACGCTACGCGAACGGGCATCCTACGGCAGGCGTTGGCGTTCGCGTAGTTTTAACTATGGGATTATACCCAGCACTCAGTACTCAGCCCTCAACACTCAGCACTCAGTACTCAGCACTACTGAAATACAGTTGTCGGAATGCAGTTAGCAGTGTCATAAAGAAAAGTGAAGGTTAACCTATAGGGTATAACTTACCTTAGAGCTGCTTGCACCTATAGCTTCGATGGATCGTATCACACTCATGACTGAACTCACACTACGCCTACAAGAGGGAGATACCGAGACTACGATCGCAGTTGACCAAGATGTATTTACAATTGGTCGTTTGCCGGAATGTAACTTGTACTTACCTTTTGGTGGAGTATCCCGCAACCATGCTCGCTTGGTAAAAACGGCTGATGGTGTGTGGACTATTGAGGATCTGGGCAGCAAAAACGGGACGCAAGTCAATAAATATCTGGTTAATTATCCCCAAGAGTTACATCACGGCGATATCGTTTGGCTGGGCAATGTCAGCCTGGTAGTGCTGCTCACAACCCCTGTTTCTCAACCGACACCTGAGTATCCCGGAATTTCAGACATTAATGAGCAAAGAACAATCCTTCACAATGTCGAACATTTACAACAGCAATGGATTGCACCTGATAGTAAAGATGGCGACATCAATAATAAGGACAAAACCATTGCCCGTCTTAAAGACTTAGTGGACATAGCAAAAAATCTCTGTGCAGCCGCGTCTATAGAAGAGATTTTTTCTCAGGTGCAGCAAGTAGTTTTTCGTTACCTTGATAGTATCGATCGCTTGGCATTATTAATTGATGTCAATGGTCGCGGTCAGTTGGAATTAATGAATGCTGCCACTAGAAATATTTCTCAACAGAAACATCTCCCTTCTGATGGTAGTTGGATTAGTCGTAGTATCTGTCAAAAGGTATTTGAGGAAAAAGTCGCCATTCAAACTGGTGATACTCAGCAGGATGAACGGTTTGCTAGCGAACAGAGTATTTTAGTCAAAGGCATTCGTAGCGCGATGGCAGTACCTTTATGGGATGAAAATAAAGTTGTGGGCGTACTGTATGCCGATGCCAATTTTTCTTCTTATCATTGGGCAAATGAAGGTGAAGAAGAATTGAGCTTTTTTTCAGCTTTAGCAAACCTTGTAGCTTCTAGCGTGCAGCGTTGGCTATTAGTAGAGAAACTCAAAACTGAAGAGATGATTCGTCACCGACTAGAACGTTATCATTCTCCAGCAGTTGTACAGCAATTGATTTCTGTAGGTGGATTACCGGGTGGTCGTTTAGCTCCCGCCGAAAGCGAAATCAGTATTTTGTTTGCTGATTTAGTTGGCTTTACGGCAATTTCTGAACAATTAACACCAACTGCGATCGCTCAACTATTAAATAATTTATTTGAAGAAATGCTAAAAGAAGTGTTTGGTTGCGGCGGCACTTTAGATAAATATATTGGCGATTGTATTATGGCATTTTTTGGCGCTCCAGAACCGCAAGCAGATCATGCCGATCGCGCTGTTACTGCTGCCAAGGGAATGCTCACTCGTCTCGAACATCTTAATGCCAATGGTTTTTGGCACGAACCCTTACAATTACGTATTGCAATTAATAGCGGTAAAGCTGTGGTAGGAGATGTCGGTAGCTCCCAAAGGGTAGATTATACGGCATTAGGCGCAACGATTAATCTTGCTGCTCGGATGGAAGCAGTTTGTCCCCCTAGTGAATGCGTGATTAGTGAAGCCACGCATACAATGCTTTCCCAACCCTCAGACTTCCAAGAAATGGGAGATTATCGTTTCAAAGGTATTGAGCGATTAGTTAAGGTTTATCAGACAAAATTGCAACCAGTGCCAACAATCATTGCTCCAATCATTAATCTTTAGGTATTGGGTATAATGGGGAATAGGAAAAAATCACTAATAATGAATTATGTTAAGGGCTTCCAAATAAAAAATATCTAACTATCCTGGTTAGGATAAATCTGCTATGCATAGCTGTGACAGCCTCTCTCTATGAAAGGTTGAATAGCCTTATGCTAAATTTAGCTGACTGTGCCAGCGCGAAAAATTTGCTCTGCGGTCAAATGAAACTCTGAAAATGTTGGCGACTGGATACGGTCATCTCCTCGAAACTTACTAACGCGATACTCACCTTCTTCTAAACAGCAAACCAAAATAGTAGGTTGTTTGGGCTTGCCAATAAATTCTCTACCGCCCAATGCAGCATAATCTACAATCCAGTATTCAGGAATTCCCATTTCTTCATAATCCGCGTATTTTTTCAGATAATCATCACGCCAGTTTGTACTTACCACCTCAATTACTAAAGGAATTGATGCTGCTTGAGTAACAGTTGATTCTTTTTTCCACAGAGGTTCATTAACTAAATTAGGCTGATTTAGTATCAGGACATCTGGGGAATAAGCAGATTCGTTCTCAACTGGTTTGACGAATACTGTTTTGGGGATGAAATAACGAAGATTTAAGCGACTGTATTCTAAAGTGATTTTTGTGGCTAAAAATCCAACCACCTCTTCATGGTCGCCTGTAGGTGGTGGCATCTCAATTATTACTCCATCATATAGTTCGTAACGTTGTCCTGTGTTATCTGGATATTTAGCAACGAATTCATCGAATGTAACTACTTTGCGCAAGACTTGAGTCATAGCTTAATTCCTCAATTGTGCAAATTATAGCAATTTTACTTCTATTGAATTCATCAATATTAATACTTATTGATTGGTATATTTTGTTTCAAAAATAATTGCAAAATTGTAATATTCAGCAACCAATTCTGGGTTATAAGACTAAAATTTGGATGGTAGCTTCCAAAATTGATTTGTGTAACACTAGGAAGCCTACCGAAGCTATTTTTTAACGGGAGGTCAGGTAATGGCGATCGCCACGATTAATCCCGCCACTGGGGAGACGCTCAAAACCTTTGAGGCGCTCAATGATGCAGAAATTGTCGCTAAACTCGATTTAGCTAATCAGACTTTTGAACAGTATCGTCAGACTAGTTTCTCTCAACGATCGCACTGGCTGCAAAAGGCTGCTGATATTTTAGAGCAAGACAAAGCAGAATTTGCTAAGTTAATGACTCTAGAAATGGGTAAGCCATTTAAAGCTGCGATCGCGGAAGTTGAAAAATGCGCCGTTGTCTGTCGCTACTATGCCGAACACGCCCCTGGTTTTTTGGCTGATGTCAGTATAAAAACTGATGCCAGCCAGAGTTTTGTACGTTATCAACCAATGGGTGCGATTCTCGCGGTGATGCCGTGGAATTTTCCTTTTTGGCAAGTTTTTCGTTTTGCCGCACCAGCCCTGATGGCGGGAAATGTCGGCTTACTCAAACACGCTTCCAACGTGCCGCAGTGCGCCTTGGCAATAGAAGATATTATCCGACGGGCAGGTTTTCCTGAAGGTGCGTTTCAAACTCTATTAATCGGCGCTGCCAAAGTTGCCGATTTAATGGCTGATGACCGCGTAAAAGCTGCTACCTTGACAGGAAGCGAACCAGCCGGTGCATCTCTCGCCGTCGCCGCCGGCAAACAAATTAAAAAAACAGTTTTGGAATTAGGAGGAAGTGACCCGTTTATTGTGTTAGAAAGTGCTGACATAGAGACAGCAGTTGTCACAGCTACTACAGCGCGGATGTTAAATAACGGGCAATCATGTATTGCAGCGAAACGTTTTATTGTCGCAGAAGCGATCGCAGACAAATTTGAAAAATTGCTTTTAGAAAAATTTGAGGCGCTGAAAGTAGGCGATCCTATGCAACCAGATACCGA
Organism: uncultured Nostoc sp.; assembly: GCF_964247315.1. Taxonomy (GTDB): domain Bacteria; phylum Cyanobacteriota; class Cyanobacteriia; order Cyanobacteriales; family Nostocaceae; genus Nostoc. The sequence goes on along the minus strand of NZ_CAXTTT010000029.1, from coordinate 4,883 downwards.
TTTAGGCCCACTGGCAACACCTGGTATTCTCCAGGATTTAGACCAACAAGTTCAAGGTGCTATTAGCAGCGGTGGTAAAGTCATCACAGGTGGACATCCTTTATCAGATCGTCCTGGAAACTTTTATCCGCCAACGATTATCATAGATATCCCCACTGACACACCAATTGCCAAAGAAGAATTTTTTGGCCCGGTAGCCTTGTTATTCCGGGTTCCAGATATCGATGCTGCCATTAAACTCGCTAATGACTCACCCTTTGGCTTAGGTGCAAGTGCTTGGACAACCAATGACCAAGAGAGCGATCGCTTGGTTGAAGAAATTGAAGCTGGTGCTGTGTTTATCAACAGTATGGTCAAATCCGATCCTCGGTTGCCCTTTGGTGGCATCAAGCGTTCTGGATATGGCAGAGAATTGAGTATCCAAGGTATACATGAGTTTGTCAATGTTAAAACCGTGTGGATTAAATGATTATGGGTAGGGCATGGGGCATGGGGAATAGCGAATAGGTAATAGAGATGAAATTTAATTACCAATACCCAATGACGGCAGTTGCTCCACTTGGGGAGACCCCAAGACCGCACTGCCTCCCCAATGCCCCATTCCCAATATTTATTCGTCAATAGTTAGGAAAGAAAATGAATACAGCAGAGTTATTGGTGCAGTGCCTAGAAAATGAAGGAGTGCAATATATTTTTGGACTCCCTGGTGAAGAAAACCTGCATGTTTTGGAAGCGTTAAAACATTCTTCGATTAAATTTATTACGACTCGTCATGAACAGGGTGCAGCATTCATGGCTGATGTCTACGGACGCTTAACAGGAAAAGCCGGAGTGTGTCTTTCTACTCTTGGCCCTGGGGCAACCAACTTGATGACTGGAGTAGCAGATGCTAACCTCGATGGTGCGCCCTTAGTAGCGATTACCGGTCAGGTGGGAACAGATAGAATGCATATTGAATCCCATCAATATTTAGATTTGGTAGCAATGTTTGCACCTGTTACCAAGTGGAATAAGCAGATTGTGCGACCGAGTATTACACCAGAAGTAGTACGAAAAGCATTTAAGCGATCGCAATCTGAAAAACCCGGTGCAGTTCACATCGATTTACCAGAAAATATTGCTGCCATGCCCGTCGAAGGCAACCCTTTGCGTAAGGATAATAGCGAAAAAACTTATGCATCTTTTGCTAGCATTCGGGCCGCCGCCGCCGCAATTTGCCAAGCAGTTAATCCATTAATCTTAGTCGGAAATGGGGCAATTCGCGCTCATGCCAGTGATGCAGTCACGCAATTTGCCACCTTACTGAATATACCTGTTGCTAATACCTTTATGGGTAAAGGTGTGATTCCCTACACACATCAACTAGCTTTGTGGTCAGTGGGATTACAGCAAAGAGACTTCATTACCTGTGCCTTTGATAACACAGATTTAGTAATTGCGATCGGCTATGATTTGATTGAGTTTTCCCCCAAGAAATGGAATCGCAATGGTGAAATTCCCATTGTGCATATTGGGGTAAGTCCGGCGGAGATTGATAGTAGTTATATTCCCAACGCCGAAGTAGTCGGAGATATTTCAGATTCCCTCTATGAAATTTTAAAACTAGCAGATAGACAAGGCAAACCCGATCCTTTTGCTATTAGCTTAAGGTCAGAGATTCGCGCTGATTACGAACAGTATGCCCATGATGACGGATTTCCGATTAAGCCGCAAAAGTTAATTTATGACTTACGCCAAGTGATGGGCCCAGATGATATCGTCATCTCTGATGTTGGCGCACATAAAATGTGGATGGCTCGTCATTATCATTGCCATAGTCCCAATACTTGCATAATTTCCAACGGCTTCGCAGCTATGGGTATTGCTATTCCTGGCGCTTTAGCAGCAAAACTCGTTCATCCCAAGCGCAAAGTCGTTGCTGTCACAGGCGATGGCGGCTTTATGATGAATTCTCAAGAATTAGAAACAGCCTTGCGTGTCGGTACGCCTTTTGTCACAATAATTTTCAATGATGGTGGCTATGGGTTAATTGAGTGGAAGCAGGAAAATCAATTTGGCAAAGGAAACTCATCTTTTGTGCATTTTAGCAATCCTGATTTTGTCAAATTAGCTGAAAGCATGGGTTTAAAAGGCTACCGAGTTGAATCAGCTTTAGATTTGATTCCCATTTTGAAAGAAGCTCTCGCTCAGGATGTACCCGCCGTGATAGATTGTCCCGTGGACTACCGGGAGAATCACCGCTTCAGTCAAAAAGCCGGCGAGTTGAGTTGTGCGGTGTAAAAATTACAGACGCGATTAATCGCGTCTGTACAAGAGTTAGGAGTTATTTATTCCTAACTCCTTATTAATTTCTACTCCTTTAGTGTTTTGGTAGGGTGCGTTAGCCTTTGGCGTAACGCACCGCTTTACTTCACTTTATTTATAGAGATATTTCTTCTCCTTCTTCGCGTCCTTCTCTACGAGACGCTACGCGAATGCGTCCTTTGCGGTTCGTTAAAAAAACCACGAGTATCAAAGACTCATTCACGAGTATCAAAGACTCATCCACGAGTATCAAAGACTCGTTTACAATAAATTAAAAGTTATTGATTCTAACTCATTACTGATTTTTACTCTTACTTAATCGTCTTCTGGTTGGAATTTGTGCTTTCCTGCTTTTGGGCAATATCTTCTACTGCTTTGCATTGCCTTTTGTCAATATCTGACTTAATGATGAGTCCCTTAGTATTGAGCGTTATTTCAACTTGGTATTGACCATTCACCATATTAATAGCGGCGTAAGTTACTGTACCAAACATCATTACTCCGCAAAGGGATAAGGTAATTTGCAAAACTCCTAGTAGTCGTTTCATTCTCAAAGCCTTTAATCGCTTACATTCTCTATTAAAATTTGCAGCTGGCTGAGAACTGAGTTGATTATCGGTTAAGTTTAGGATGACTATAATTTCTAGAGTGCAAGACGTTATGGCTGAATAGCCTTGCTATTATAGCTAGTAAAAAAATTTGATATACTCACAGCAGTTTCTCAATGAGGAATCATGGCGCGATCGCTCCGAGTAGCCCCAGAGTATATTGATAAAGTTAAGTCAGCACCTCAGCGTAACGGCTATCCCAGCCAGCAGTCCTTGGCTACTGATATAGGATTTTCTCTTTCCACAGTCAAAAGCTTTCTCACTGGTAAACCTGTTGACTATCTAAATTTTGTAGAACTTAGTAATAAGTTAGGACTAGACTGGCAAGACATTGCATACAAAGAACCAGAAACTCAGCCAAATAAACCTCAGCCAACTAACGGGGAAGCATCACCCTTCATCACTGGCGCACCCATCACCCAACCCTGTTACTTTTTTGGGCGCGAAAAAGAATTAAAACGCCTCTTTAACTTACTCAAACGCCATCCCCTGCAAAACGCCGCCATTATCGGTAAAAAGCGCAGCGGTAAAACATCTCTGCTGCACTACCTCAAAAATATCACCACCACCCCAGCAGAACAGCTGCGTCCTGAGCAAAAATCTGACTGGCTACCGCATCCAGAAAATTACTGTTGGATTTTCGTAGACTTACAAGACGCACGAATGCAAAGCCGAGAAGGGCTGCTAAAGTACATCTTGGAATCACTAAAAATGCAAGTGCCTACACCTTGCGATTTAGATCGTTTCATGAATGTAGTCAGTGATAATTTGCATTCTCCCACAGTCATCTTATTGGATGAGATTGGTGTTGGCTTGCAACGCTGTCCAGAATTAGATGATGGCTTTTGGGAGAGTTTGCGGTCTTTAGCGACTAACCACACAGAGGGGAATCTAGCATTTGTCTTGGCTACCCCCGAATCACCGATTGAGATGGCGCACAACACAGGACACAGTTCACCCTTTTTCAATATTTTCGGCTACACCGCACATCTGGGAGCATTGACTAAGATAGAAGCGCGAGAATTGATAGCGAGTTTCCCCATTCCGTTCACTGATGAAGATGTAGAGTGGATTTTGACAAAGAGTTGCTGCTGGCCGCTGTTGTTACAAATTCTGTGTAGAGAAAAATTATTTAACTCAGAAGAAGAAGAGAATAATGATAATTGGCGTGAGGAAGGTTTACGACAAATGAAACCGTTTGCTCATTTATTAGATTCATAACTAGTAGAGTAACCATGAAAGCACACCGAATTGAAACAAAGTTAACTAAAAACGGAACCTTGATTCTTGAGGATTTACCGTTTCAGGCAGATGAAGCAATAGAAATTATCGTCTTAGAACGTTCTTCCCAAGCTTCAGACTCTAACCTTTATCCTTTACAAGGAAAGGTTATTCATTACGATGAACCAATTGAGCCTGTTCCATAGAGGATTGGGAAGTGCTGTAATGACTGCGTTTGCAATGACAACAATATCTTCAATATCTCTACTATTAACCTAAACAGGCAAATTATGCCTTCTCAAAACTCACCCACTAATTACGCTGAAATCTACACTGATGCACCTAAACCACACTCTAATTTGATCGTAGGTGGTTGGCAACTATTGTTTTGGCTATTTTTTCGTCCTGTAGCTTGGTATCACCACACAGAAAATATTAGAGATGAGATTAACTCTTTAGCAGACTTAAACAAACCATCTGTATGGCAGCCAGTGCTACAAGGGTATTTAATTGTACCTCTCTGGGCTAATTTTATCCTTGGTTTAATACTTTGGGGATTAAGTCAGCCATTACCAAATATTTTGTCTATTGTGGCCTCAAGCTTAGGATGTTGTATAGCATTAAGCGTAGCGTTAGGCGTGGCATCAGGCGTGGCATCAGGCGTGGCATCAGGCGTGGCATCAGGCGTGGCGTTTGGCGTGGCGTTAGGCGTGGCGTTAGGCCTGGAGTATGGGGTCGCGTTAGGCGAGG
>NZ_CAXTTT010000028.1:0-62874 GCF_964247315.1 uncultured Nostoc sp. | reverse complement strand
CCTACCTTAATGGATTAATCTTTGCTCCCTAAATAAAAAGTGGGATGCTCCCGTTTGCTAGAGACTGCTTTATTGACATCTATCAACTACCTGTCCGTAGATCAGCAAGGACTAGCGATTCAGGCTTTCCAGGAAGCACAATAGTGAATCCGATTGAACTAAAATCCATTTTCTCACTCCTTCGGTATTTTTGGTGGACACCAAAAGAGGTTTTTGCTGGACACACCAAGGGATTCTAGAATTCCTCGCATCACCTCTGTGGAGTACATCCAATGCCCCAAATCATCATATATGCGATCGCGATTAAACTCGACATTGTAATGCAGCACATTTGGAAGGTCTAAAAACTCATCGTCGCTTTGGGGAGAAAGAAGCAAGAGATGAAATGGCTTTCCTTGGCATTGTTTTTGCAGCTTGTTGACTAAATCTAACACACCACCGCGATCGCTAATTCCTGTGCGGACGAAAAGCACTTTGTCGCAATGCCGCAGTGCATACCAAAACCTTTCAGAACGTGCCGTGTATCGAACGCACATCCGTTCATGGACAGGAGACATATCGCTCGTGGGGTCGTCTGTCTCCTCAACTTCATGTGGTTTTTGTTTTTGTTGAGTAATTTATTTCTTGGAAGTCCCTAATTCAGATAAATCTGACATCGTGAATCTCAACTTCAATCAAATCATTATCTTTAAGGTTATATAGCTCCCGAAGTTTCACATTGCAAGCTATCTCAATAATTGTTTTCGGATGATCTCCACTTTCAGTATTATTTTTGTCTGTTCTTAAGATGAAAGCATCTCTGCCAAATATTTGACAGGGAACAATGCTCACAGAAACAGTCCCTCCATATTCTTCCTTTTCCAGACGTATGACATTTTTCGGAAGATGGTAAGGTTGATCTAACTGAATATTTAAAGTTCCAGGGAAAAATTTCATCCCCGTTTTTCTCAAGTAATATTCTTGGAGTTTCTCAATCCAGTAAGAAAAGTTTCCTAAACCACTAACAACCTTACCTTTTAAGATTTTCATATATTTTTATTTTTGGAAATAGGCTGGTATTATATAGATTGAACATATTATGCAGTAGCGATCGCCAAAACTATTCCCTCTTGATTAGCTTTACTAGGAGTCCTGCAGAAATAACTTACCTTTTTAGCCTTAATAGATCGTCAACTCCGAATCACAAATGTTGCCATAAATTATCTAATTTGGCTCATAGCTTATAGTTGCATTGACAACTTAGAGAGGAATGGCACTGATACCGCGCACAAAAATATCTACACAGGTTTCGATATAGTCCTCACAGCTATAGCTGCCTTGATTGAATTTTGCACTGCGGCATAGCATTCCAGCCAAAAGCATTCCTGTAAACATATCGACAGCCGGAAGTGGATCGAGGTCTGCCCTAACAGTGCCTAATTTCTGACTCGATTGCAGGTAAGCTACCAGTTTTTTTGCTAAGGGCTTGGCAGCTTCTTGAATCACTTGTTTGGCTGCCTCTGGATGACGTTTGGCTTCTCCAATGAAGGTACGAATTAAATCCTCCTGTGTCTCTAGCATAGTATTGTAAAGATGGGCATACTGTTTTAAATCAATTTTTAGATCCTGTGTCCACACTTCGGAGTGTGCAAGGGCTTCTGTCTGGAGTGCCAAGGCATTTTTCATTACTGCTGCCAGAAGTTGTTCTTTGCTAGCAAAGTGGCGAAATAAAGTCACCTCATTCACACCAGCAACACGAGCTATTTCACGGGTAGTTGCTCCTTGAACACCTAAATTGGCAAATACCTGTAAGGCGGCTTCTATCAAACGTGTACGGGTGAGAGTTGATGAACGGATGGTTTTATGCATTTATGCTGGCAAGTACTTACTTTCATCATAGATTATGTAGAAAAAGTGGTCGTAATTTAGGGAAAATATTGTTGATGCCAACATTTTGAAAATTATTTAAAAGATTTACCTTCTCAAATTGATTTTGGTGTAGTAGCTAATGTTTTACTCATTTTAGTAACTGGAACAACTATCCCACTTCTTAAATAATGAGGTGCTTTTTGGATGGCAGTAAATCCCAGTCGTAAATAAAACCCTTCAGCATAAAGGCTAGCAGTTGTAATTACCTTATCTATACCTTGCTCAGTTGCTTCATTGCAAAAATGTTGAACTAAAGCACGACCAATCCCTTTACGTTGATATTTAGGATGGACATACAACCCGATTAGTTCATCAACAATGAAACTAGTAAAACCTATAACAACATCTCCCTCGATCGCAACCCAGAAAGATTCTGCTTTCATACTCTTCAAGATATTTGAACCATCAGGTTTGTCGCGGTAATTGCGCCAAGCTAAAAGTTCTTTTTGGGTGTAGAAAGTTGCAGGCAAAGCTTTGATAGCAGCAATATGAATTGCACTCAGCACCCACGCATCTGTTTCTTGGGCAGGTCGAAGAGATATTTCCTTAGCGCTCATAGGTTCAGGGCTGGCATTCAGATTACAAGAGAAGGCAGAGGGCAGATTGCTTTTAGCGTCTCCCCTTGGGAGAAGGCAGGAGGAAAGAAGTATGAATGAAAACTTTAGTTCTGGGTCATTGCCCAGTTTAAAAAGAAGAATTGTTCTGTAGGGTATGTTACGGCTTCCGTAACGCACCGAAAATCGGAAATGGTGCGTTATGTGTTTCACGCTAATACAATCTACCCTATCTTCTAATTATTTGCGCCTAGCTATTTATTAGCAGTTTGCAATTGAGTCATAACTCGCTGGACAATTTGCCGTCTGATTTCCTGAACATTGTGACTTGCATCTATAACGCGAGCAAGTACAGCCGCAGGGGCAGTTTGAGGAGAACCACTGTTAAAGGGTGGTTGGGGATTGTATTCAATCCCTAGTTGAATTGCTTGGGCGAGCGCTTCCCCAAATAACTCAGCAGCTAGAGCCAGCCCAAAATCAATGCCAGCTGTCACACCACCGCCTGTAATTCGATTGCGATCGATGACAACTCTTTGGGCAACTGTCTTCACTCCTAACATCTCAAGTAAATCCAACGATAGCCAGTGAGTAGTGGCGCAATAGCCCTGAAGTAAACCCGCAGCCGCCAGTAGCAGCGAACCAGTGCAGACAGCCGTAACATAGCGGGCTTGTTTCCCTTGGGTTTTAAGAAAGCCGAGGAACTTTTCATCTTCCATTTTGGCATTGATACCTGGGCCTCCTGGCACAAATAAAACATCTAAGGCTGGGGCTTGAGCAAAAGTTGTGTCAGGTAGAAAAGTGAGGCCGCAATCGCTCCGAATTGGTTCGAGTGTTTCCGCCAGCAGATATAATTGCACCTTTGGCAATTTGGCAAAAACTTCGTAGGGGCCCGTAAAATCTAACTGCGTTACATCTGGGAACAATACTATTCCAATGGATAGAGAAGAAATTTGTTCTGTAACAGTCATTATTGATACCCTTGTTCGCAAAAATTCCGATCAACTGCTCCTGCAACTTGCCCAATAGTATAACTCTTGAGATATAAATTACGGTAATTGTATCAACAAAAAGTATAAAAAACTCTAATCAACATTAATTCTATCGACAAACCGTATATTATAGATAAAGCAAAAAAATAACCAACTTCAAAAGAGAAATTTTGAAGTAATCAAGCAATATCTTGTGATATTTGGCTAATTTTATTGTGTTTATTTTGAATATCTTCTCAAAGCTTGCTCCCTTAGAGTATTTACCAAGCTGGCAGACATTAGAAAATCAAAAGGAGTGAATGTGATCAACGCCATACAAATTAACGAAAACTTGACAACAACAGGACAAGTCATACCGAAACAGCTTGAGCAAGCTATTCAAGAAGGTTTTAAGTCCATTCTCAATTTGCGATCGCCTGATGAACTAGGATTTTCCAAAGATGAGCAAAAAGTAGCGGAAGCATTGGGGTTGTATTATCAAAATGTTCCACTCAAGGTGGATCTAAAAAATTTGAATGAAGAGGTAATTACCAAAATCCTCACGATACTCGAACAAATCCCGAAACCAGCAGTTGTACATTGTGCCGCCGGGATGCGATCGACTGGAATTGCGCTGTTGAGTATCGCTATCCAGGAAGGATTAACACCAGAGGAAACCTTAGCAAAAGCAAGAAATCTCGGTTTTGGATTCTTTGAACACGCTGGTGTTAGTCCCCGATTGAAGCAATTATTTGTGGACTACGTTAATAAACACGCAAAAATAGCTATACCTGCTAGCTGCTCTTAAATGTTAGTGATTTTTAATTGTTATGTCTTAATAGACTAGTACCGCAAGGCGGAAGTCAAAAGTCGAAAGTATAATGGAATGGGCTTTTTCGTGATTTTAAATGGTTGCTTTATTTACGCCGTGGCGTACTAGAAGGCTGCTATACAAATCATTAAAGAACAATTCAGAAGCGAAGCCTGAGACGCTCCGCCAAGGCGTCAGAATTAAGACGTTCTCTAGGTTCGCGCCGCGCATAGCTTGTTTCTTTGTAGGGATAGCGAGTCGCACAGAATTCAATTGGAGAATTCTGGCTTCTGACTCCTGAATTGTTTCTTGTTAAATTAAAAACTGCTCTTGCTGAAAGTAGACAAAAGCAGTTCTGAATAGCAAAGCCCAAAATAAGAATTTAGGCATCTTCAAGTTCAAATTGAGCCACTGTAACGGCATTAAAAGCGAAAGCTAAAACTAATGGCATCGGCGACTGGAACCAAAAGGTAAAAAGAACAGCTAGGATTGTGCCAATTACTGCCGACAGCGACCACAATCGTTCTTCCAAAGTCAGTCCTTTTTCGGCTTTAATCAATCTGAGAACATGAACTGGAATTGGTTCCGGCATTACCCCACCCGGAGGGAAAGCCCAGAAGTTGTTACGTCGCTCAACAAATAAATCTGTCCAGCCATTTTCTTGGCACCATGCCTCAATCCATTGAAGTGAGTAATGATTCATCATCGGGTTTCGGAGTTCGGTTTGTGGAAGTTGTGTACTTGGTGAATGTAAACTCTGGGAGATTCCTGAAGAACTAACTAATCGCTATAAAATTAATGCGAATTATCGAACTTTTAAGCTTTGTTAAGCAATTGAAACGCATATAATTACGCTCAAACCTTGCTTTCATTAATTAAAAGACTAACAGTCGATCGGGGCTGTTGAATTTAAAATACAACAAACTTTACTTGAAAAAGAGAAAGTCAAGAATTGTAAATAACTCTGTGAGTATTACTGCTCAAAAAAAGTTTTTATATCTTGAAAATTTAGATCTACAAATGAAGAATTGTAAATAAGTCAATAAGCATAGGCCATAGTAGACATTGCTTTATTCAGCTAAATTATTCATTTAGAGTTAGGAGTTTCAAGTTTTATCTTCATCAACAGTAATAGATTATGCTTCCCGTCTCTATTTTGCTAAAGCTTGCTTGATGTGAGAAACAATTTATACTCAGTCATTGCGATCGCTATTTAGTAATTATTGTTCTGATATCTAATCTAATTTTAGTGTGATCGCTGATTGCCACTTTCTACCTCAAGTAGCAGAGATAATTTTGCTAAAGTAAGAAGCTTATGCTCTTTTTGCGTTACAAAATATTAAGCAACGGAAATACACGTTCTCCAAGTCCAGTAGCAAGGCTGCGAGTCTCAATTAGTACGATCCAGTCTTGTTAATATTCAAATACGGTAATTAAATGCGGCGATTTTACACTAAATTGGCTCTCAATATATTTTGGCGGCAAGGGTTGGCGTTCCTTCTCGGAATTATTATCTGGTGTGTAGCCGATCCAGCCGTGGCAGTAGACTGGACTCATCCACTGTCATTTAGCAATGCAGAGTTATCAAGACGTGATTTTTCTGGACAGAGTTTGCAAGCTGCGGAGTTTTCTAACGCCAATATGGAATTGGCTAACTTTACAAACGCTGACTTACGGGGAGCAGTCATGAGCGCTTCGGTGATGACAAAAGCAAATCTTCACGGAGCGGATTTAACGAATGCAATGGTCGATCAGGTAAACTTGACTAAGGCAGATTTGAGCGATGCAGTTTTCAAAGAAGCTCTTTTGCTCCGTGCCATATTTAATGATGTAAATATAGACGGTGCAGATTTTACAGATGCAATTTTGGATAGAGCGCAAATCAAAGAATTGTGCGAAAAAGCCAGTGGTATGAATTCTAAAACAGGCGTGCAAACTCGTGATTCTCTAGGATGTCAATGAAGCGTGTTGGTGTAATTGGTGGGGGACAACTTGCCTGGATGATGGCGGATGCAGCACAGAAGCTAGGAGTAGAATTAGTAGTACAAACTCCTAGCGAACACGACCCGGCCGTGTCAATCGCAAAAGAAACTATTTTCGCACCAGTTGATGATGCAAGTGGTACGGAAATATTAGCTCAAAAATGCGATGTCATTACCTTTGAAAACGAATTTGTTAACCTGAATGCTTTATCTGGTTTAGCAAAGCAAGGCATTTATTTCCGTCCCAGATTAGAGGCATTAGCTCCTCTTTTAGATAAATATCATCAGCGTTGCTATTTACGCGACTTGGGCTTACCAGTTCCTCAATTTTTCGCCCTTGATGAGGTGGAAAATATCAAATCAAAAATAGAATATCTAGGTTTTCCAGTAGTCCTCAAATCCCGTCGCCACGGTTATGATGGTCAAGGTACTTTCATAATTCAAGATTTTGCTACTTTAGAGCAAAAGCTAAGTTATGAAACCTCAACACAAACTTTAAATCAATCGCTTTTCTTGTTAGAAGAATTTGTCCCATTTGAAAGAGAACTAGCAATAATTGCAGCTCGTTCTGTGGAGGGAGAAATTGTCACTTACCCAGTGGTAGAAACCCAACAAGAAGAACAAGTATGTAGGCGGGTGATTGCGCCAGCCGAAATTACGCCCAATCAAGTAGCAGAAATCCAAGTGATCGCACATACTCTATTAAATAGCCTAGAAGTAGTGGGGATTTTTGGAATTGAGCTATTTCTTAGGGCTGATGGCAAAGTACTGGTAAATGAAATTGCACCCCGTACCCACAATTCTGGGCATTTTTCTCTTGACGCTTGCGAAACTTCTCAGTTTGAGCAACACCTCAGAGTGGTTTGTGGTTTACCTTTAGGGAATCCGGCTTTACAGTGCGCTGGTGCTGTAATGGTCAACCTACTGGGGTATGAAAATTCTCACAGCGACTACCAAAGCCAGCGTCAAAAAATAGCAGAAATTCCCCAAGTGCACGTTCACTGGTATGGTAAGACAGAATCACGTCCTGGGCGAAAGTTAGGGCATGTTACCGTTTTGCTGGATAATCAGAATCGAGAGTCGGCAAGTGCATACGCTAACAACATCGCCCACACTATAGAATCTATCTGGTATCCCAGGTAAATAGATCGGAAAGTTTCGATATTGAACACACAACATCTTTTGAAAAGCTATAATGAGTAAGTTGCACTACGACGTTGGTGACTGCCATCAAGTTTTTTGATCTATGCCTTTAATGACAAGGGAGTCAACTGTTCTCGTGGCAGTATACCGGGCATGTACCCGGAAACTTTAAACGAGGAATTTAGGTTCCCACCTGGATAAACCCAGGTCATAAACTTAGGTAAAACGGCGTCGCGGTGAACTTAAAAATTATTAGCTCCTAAAGTCAGTTAGAACTTAGGAGCTTTAATTGTTTAAATCAGTAAAGCTTATGGAAAAAATCATAAATTTAAAACTAGAAAACAAAAAGTTTTAACCGACGCAAATTAAGTATTTTGGCTATTTTTATTAATTTACGACTTACGCACTGTACAAATTAATCATAGTATAAAACCCAGTCTAAAAAGAAGATATTACTATCCCTACCTCCTGAACTTTTACTACTGTTCATGAGCTTCTTCCAATTCATATTTGAAAATTATATCTGACAACTTATATGTTTTATCTGGACAAATTTCTTCAGCAGAACCCAATTTAATAAATCCAGCTTTTTCATAAAAGGATAGGGCTGCAAAATTATTAGTATTAGTAAATACCCAAAGCTGCTTAAATCCAAATTCTAATGCATATTTTTTTAATAGATTCATCATCACTGTTCCTAGCCCTTGCTGTCGGTATTTAGGACGTAAACCAAACCATCCAACCCATACAATATTGGGAGAGCTATTCACCATCTGGTAAAGACCCATAACACCTATAGTTTCTGTTTCCAGGGTTGCTAAATAAACTTGCCAAAAAGCGAGAGTTTTCTGACGTTCTTTAATTCCACACCAACGAAGTACTGATAAACTAAATTTATCTCCAAATTCTAACTCCTTTAAAAGAGGAATAAAGTTTTGGATGTCTTTTGTTTGTATGATGGTTATGAAATTTCCTAAAGTCTGATTATTTATCTGCATTTGTCTTATCTCAAGGTAAGCTCATTTAATTGAATATTCAATTAAATTTTATCGGAAATTCTCGCTCATACTATTGAAAAAATCCCTCTCTGATAGAATGAAACAGTCATACTTTTTAAGGGAGTTGGGGTATCTTATATCTTTGTCAACAAACGTTTCCGCCTTAATTTGACACAAATACACATCTGTGCATCCACGATAAAGGACTTAAAATTTAGCGATACTTGCTGATAAAAACAAAATTTGTATAACTTGATTCTAAATTAGGTATCATTCAGAGGTAAAATCACAAAATTATCTAAAATTGTGGTTAAAGCTACAAAAAATTGTCACAGCAACTAACTAATACAGTATTTCCAGCCTCGGTCTTCCGACTAGACAGTGGTTTAACGTTTATTCATCAACAAATTCCCACTACTGCTGTAGTTGTGGCGGATGTTTGGGTGCGTGCTGGAGCCAGCTTAGAGCCAAAACCGTGGTTTGGCATGGCGCACTTTTTAGAACACATGATTTTTAAAGGTACGGCGACGCTACCCCCTGGAATGTTCGATTCCAAAGTCGAAAGCCGAGGTGGCGTGAGTAATGCGGCGACAAGCTATGATTATGCTCATTATTCACTCACCACAGCTGCCCCTTATTTAAAAGAGACTCTGCCCTACTTGGGAGAACTACTACTCAATGCGGCAATTCCAGAAGATGAATTTAGCCGAGAACGGGATGTAGTGTTAGAGGAAATTCGCTCATGTCATGATGATTCCGACTGGATAGGATTTCAAGCTCTAATTCAAAGCATCTATCCGCATCACCCTTATGGACGTTCGGTGCTGGGTACTGAGCAAGAACTGATGCAGCAATCGCCAGAAGCAATGCGCTGTTTTCACCGCACTCACTATCAGCCGGAAAACATGACAGTGGTAATTGCTGGGGGTATAGCCCAGCAACCAGCTTGGGAAATGGTAAATCATTCATTTGCTGATTTTGCCGAACCCTCGAATTGTCCGCAGTTTGAGAAAGTGACAAAGCCAGTAATAACAGGAATTCACCGTCAAGAACTGTGTTTACCACGCATAGAGCAAGCACGATTATTAATGGCGTGGCTAGTACCAGGAGTAGAAGATATCCGTACTGGCTATGGTTTAGATTTTTTGTCAGTCTTATTAGCAGAAGGGCGGACTTCGCGTTTAGTGCGTGATTTGCGAGAAGATTTGCAATTGGTACAGGGAATTTGCAGTAGTTTTTCTCTACAACGGGAATCAAGTTTATTTACAATTACTGCCTGGTTAGAACCAGAAAACCTGGAGGAAGTTGAGTCCTTGATTTGCACTCATTTAGATGATTTGCTGACTAGAGGAATTAGCGAACAAGAACTTGCTCGTATACGCAGACTTCTATGTAATGAGTATGCGTTTTCTACTGAAACACCAAATCAACTGACGGGGCTTTATGGATATTACAATACCATTGCCCAAGCGGAATTAGCTGTGACATATCCCCAGCAGATTCAGTCTTTTGATGCCAAAGAACTGCAAAAATTAGCTAAACAGTATCTCTCGCCGCAGAATTATGCAGTAACTGTACTTAAACCGTGTTAGTTATTGGACATTGGGCATAGGGCATGGGGCATAGGGCATTAGTTTTTGACAAAGGACAAAAGACAAATGACAAATGACAAAGGACAAATGACAACCTTGCTGCAAAAATCGCCCATCCATCGCACTGTATTGAACAATGGCATGGTCGTGCTGGTGGCAGAAAATCCGGCTGCGGACATTATTGCAGCGCGAATCTTTGTGCGTGCCGGTAGTTGTAACGAAAACCGGGAGCAAGCAGGGTTGGCACATTTGTTATCAGCAGTGATGACAAAGGGATGTGATGGACTTTCTAGCTTGGAAATTGCCGAAAAAGTTGAGTCTGTAGGGGCAAGTTTGAGTGCGGATGCTGGCACTGATTATTTTTTGCTATCTTTCAAGACGGTAACATCTGATTTTGGGGAAATTTTAACATTGGCAGGGCGGATTTTGCGATCGCCTACTTTTCCTGAAACTCAAGTGGAACTAGAACGGCGTTTAGCACTCCAAGATATTCGTTCCCAAAAAGAGCAACCGTTCAATGTCGCCTTTGAACAAATGCGGCAGGTAATGTACCAAAATCATCCCTACTCGATGTCAGTGCTGGGAGATGAAACCACCATGAGCCGCTTAACTCGTTCGGATTTAGTGGAGTATCACCAAACTTATTTCCGTCCAGATAATCTAGTAATTAGTATTGCCGGTAGAGTCGTACCCACAGATGCAGTAGCATTAGTAGAAGAAGTTTTTGCTGATTGGCAAGCGCCAGCCCAAGCACTGCCAATACTGAATTTACCTGAGATTAAGGTAGAACCGCAGGTAAAGCTGAAGCCAGTACAGACACAACAATCAATCGTGATGCTTGGGTATTTGGGAACATCGGTGAGTTCAGTTGACTACGCTCCATTAAAATTGCTGTGTACCTACTTGGGAAATGGGCTTTCTAGCCGCTTGTTTGTCGAATTACGGGAAAAACGAGGTTTAGCTTACGAAGTATCTGCCTTTTACTCCACAAGGCTATTTCCAGCGTCCTTTGTGGTTTACATCGGTACAGCACCAGAAAATACTAGCATTGCCCTAGAAGGACTGCGTACAGAAGTAGATTTATTGTGTACCACCGAAATATCTGAAAGCGCGCTCCAAGCTGCTAAAAACAAGATCCTGGGGCAATACGCCTTGGGTAAACAAACGAACGGGCAAATTGCTCAGATATACGGTTGGTATGAAATTTTGGGCTTAGGAATTGATTTTGACACCAAGTTCCAAGAATTGATTGCGGCGGTGAGTGCCAAGGATGCGATCGCTTCAGCTTGTAAGTATTTAAAAGAGCCTTACTTGTCTTTAGTTGGTCAAGAAGAAGCAATTAATCGAGCGATCGTAAACTGAGAATGTGCCGCAGCGACGCCCGTTGCAGATATCGTAAAATCCAGCAGCTGTTTTTTCGACCAAGCGGCTGTACCATTAGCATGAGAATATTCTGGGAGTGAATTCCATGCAAAGCAGCCTGACAGCAAGTATTTTGAGTTATTTAAAATTACTAGACCCAACTGTAAATCGCTGTAAAATGGAAAAACGGCAAAAGGGTTGGCGGCCAAAGAGGTCTAAATCTTTATCAGCCATTGAAATACTCTTGTTTTCCGCTACGCCTCTGCTTATTACCTCAACGACTCTAGTATCAATAGCAGCCCCACAAAAAATTGCCCAAGTAAATCCTGGAAATAGCATCAACCGCCCTAGCCTGAAAGTTGGCAGCCAAGGCGAACGCGTATCTGAACTTCAGGCAGCTCTGAAACTTTTGGGTTTTTATTCTGGTGCAGTAGATGGCATTTATAGTGAAAATACAGCTAGTGCTGTTTCCCGATTTAAACAAGCAGCTGGCTTGAATCCAGATGGCGTTGTTGATGCCAGCACTTGGCAACGACTTTTTCCTAATCAACCAATAGCAGCATCAACCGCCCCTTCATCCCAGCCAAGATTTAACTCAGCTACAAATTTTCCTGTTCCAACTCAGGCTAGTAACCTCACCAACGTTGCAAATCCCAACCCCAACCCTCCCAGACAAGCTGTAACCCAAGTTCCGACTAGAGCAGAACCAAAACCTACTACCCCAAAAAAACCTGTAACCCAAGTTACAAGCAACCCTGAACCAAGACCTGCTACTCCCAGAAAAACTACAACTTCTAGCACAAAGAAAACGCCGAAGCGTACTATATCAACTACTCGAGATCAGTCAAACACAACTACTAAACGAACTCCTGGTATTCAATACACCTCAGAAGGTTTGCCAATTTTGCGTATAGGATTACGTGGTTCTGAAGTCGTTAAGTTGCAACAACAACTGAAAAAGCTTGGTTTCTTGAAAGGTGATGCCGATGGAGACTTTGGCGAGACAACCGAAGCAGCGGTGAAAGCTGCACAAAAGCGCTATGGTTTAGAACCTGACGGCGTAGTTGGTGGCTCTACCTGGGAGGTTCTTTTGCGGCGTTAACCGTTCCCTACTCTTCAAACTTGGTACATCATGTAGCGTCTCACCCGTCCGTAACCAGAGGTGCAGACAACATTTCGGCGTGAGCGCTCAGTCGAATGTTGTCAACCGAACAAAACTAGATACTTTATTTCTTGGAAATCCCTAATCACTGAGGTTTGTCGACTTAGAGAAACCTTTGTAGAGGTTTTGCGCTCAACACTATTTTTGATGAATTTAATCTGGTACATCCTGCAATACGATAAAGATATACCGATTAGAAGTATCTTTCTTAGGAGCACTGAAAAATTACATTGCTTTTAGGCTGACGAAAGATGATGGCAACTTTAAGAGTCAAGTACAACAATACCTAATCGTGTTATAGATCACAACTGGCAATAGTGAAATTAATTAAACTGACTGCTAAATCCTCTAAAAAAACTTATGCAACACTTTTTATTAACTTGGCTCGGTACTGCGGTGGCGTTATTTCTTACTGCTAATATCGTTCCGGGATTCTTTATTAAGAATTTTCTGACTGCCTTAATTGCTGCCCTTGTTATTGGTCTGGTTAATGCATTTATTAGACCAATTTTGCAGATTTTGACATTTCCAATTACCTTACTCACCTTTGGTTTATTTACATTGGTGATTAACGCCTTAGCCCTTTGGCTGGCAAGTGTCTTAACTCCTGGTTCTGGTTTTGAGATTCAGGGCTTTTTACCTGCTTTGTTAGGTTCAATCGTCCTAGCACTTGTTTCTAGCATCATTAACTATTTTTTGAGAGTTGTTGACTAGGAAAATTAAAGAACTTTTGTAATACTAATATTTAAAGCTTGGGCAACAGCAAGAGTTACCGCTCCTGATTGCCCTTGTATTTGGAAAATTTGTTTAGGAACTAAGAATTTCACCCGCAATTCCTCTATGTTTGTAAAGGGGAAAACAGTCAATGATGTAAGTTGAGAGGCTGCAAGCATAGCAGCTGCCTCCGCTACGCTAGGTGTACCTACTTTATCGTCGGTAATTGTGGCAGGGTTGGGGACACAGACAGAACTAAGGATTTGGGCAGAAAAGGTTTTTAGGGGCAAATTGCGGAGGCGACAAAGTTTGACTAAGCCTACCTCCGAGGCTTTAGTGTCAATGGTAGCAATACCTGCGATCGCACTTGGAAAAAGTTGATTTTCTCGAAAGATTTTCTCAATTGCCCAATCAATCAGCTGCCATGATGTTCCCCGTTTACAACCGATTCCTACCCATAAAACCTGTTGTAATTGATGTACTTTCTTACTTAGTTCGTCAGAGTTTGACATGATTGGGTTTACTCTAACAGCCAACCAAATAAATCTCCCACCTTCAGCCTCAACTCACTTGCAAAATCTGGCACAGGGAGTAAAGCTTCTAGTTCATCCAACATGAGTGGCTGTTGATTGCAAATGTACACAAATACCGTTTGTTCTTCTGGATCGATCAGCCAACCCATTTGTGTTTCAAAATTCAGGCAATGCAGAATATTTTTTGTAACTTTCGTTTGTCTTTGGTCAGGCGATAGAATCTCAATAGTCCAATCGGGAGCTGCTGAAAATAAATTTGCGACCCTGCCATTTTCTTTGCGAGGTATTCTCTCCCAAGTAAATACTGCTACATCCGGGATAATTGATCTGCCTCCAAAAGTACACCGCAGTTCTGGATATGCTCGTGCAACTCTTTGGGGTTTCAATATAGCATTAATAAAAATGATCAGTTCGCCTTGAATAGTGCTATGTTCACCCTGTGCCATTGGTTTTTGAATAATTTCACCATTGATGTATTCACTAGCGGGCTTCGTTTCTGGTAGCTTCAGAAACTCTGCCAAAGTTATGTTTTTTGATGGTGTGCGTACCATTTGCGATCGCCTCCAAGTCAAGCAATTCTAATTAACAAACCGCAAAGGACACAAAGAAAAAATCAGCTTTAACTTAACTCTTACTCTGCGTACCTTTGCGCTACCTCAGCATAACTTTGCGTTAAAAAAAATATTACATCCTCTCCAATACCTGAATTCCCAACAAAGATAATCCCAACTTCAGAGTTCTAGCAGTCAAATCACATAAAACTAAACGGGATGTGCGCTGCGGTTCCTTTGCTTGTAGTATGGAACAGCGATCATAGAATTGGTTAAACTTCTGACTCAGTTCAAACAAATACTCACATAAACGATTGGGCAGCAAGTCTTGCTCTACACTACTAATAACTTCATCCAGTTGAAGTAAATATTTTGCCAACGCTAATTCTGTTTCCTGCTGCAAAAAAACGGCATTATTTCCCAACTCTTTAAAGTTAATATCACCCTTGCGGCTAATTCCATGAATCCGCGCATAAACATACAGCATATAGGGCGCAGTATTTCCTTTAAGATCGAGCATTTTGTCGTAGCTGAAGATGTAGTTACTGGTGCGATTTTGGCTCAAGTCTGCATACTTCACTGCACTGATTCCAACTACCCTAGCAACTTCATTAATAAATTCTTCAGTTTCAATACGTTCTTCTTTTTGTAATCTAGCTGTTAGGTCTGCATGGGCACAAGCGATCGCTTCATCTAACAAATCCCGCAACCGCACACTATCCCCAGAACGAGTTCTGTATCTTCTACCATCTTCCCCAAGCACCAACCCAAAGGGCACATGTACTAATTCCACATCATCGGGAACCCATCCGGCTTTGCGTGCTACCTGGAAAAATTGGGCAAAATGGTTTCCTTGTCCAGCGTCTGTTACATAAATTATCCGCTTTGCTTCATCCTGCTGAATCCGGTAACGGAGAGATGCTAAATCTGTTGTGGCGTAGTTATAACCACCATCTGATTTCTGCACAATTAAAGGTAAGGGTTCACCTTCTCTATTTGTAAACCCTTCCAGAAAAACACATTTTGCTCCTTGATTTTCTACCAGTAACCCAGATTTTTCTAAATCTTCCACAACTCTTGGTAATAAGGGATTGTAGAAAGATTCGCCGCGTTCAATTAACTTGATATCCAGCAACTCATAAATTATTTGAAACTCCCGCCGCGACTGTTCGCACAATAGTTTCCAAGCATGGAGTGTATCTTCTGCACCTGCTTGTAATCTGACGACTTCTTGGCGTGCTGTCTCTTGAAAAGCTTCATCTGTATCAAACCGCAATTTGGCTTTGCGATAAAAAGAGACTAAATCACCAATATCTAAAGCATTAGCGGTGGTAAGCGCGTCTGGGTAAACTTCCCGCAGGTAGGCGATTAACATTCCAAACTGCGTACCCCAATCGCCGACATGATTTAATCGCAGTACATCATGTTTTTGAAATTCTAAAATCCGGGCGATGGAATCACCAATAATCGTCGAACGCAAGTGTCCAACGTGCATTTCTTTAGCAATATTCGGACTGGAAAAATCCACAATTTCCCGCTTCGGCGTTTTCGCGGCTGGAACTCCCAGTCTGGGATCGGCTTGAATCGCATTTAGTTGTGCTTCTAAGTATGCTGTTTTCAGTTTGAGATTGATAAATCCTGGCCCAGCGATTTCCGGCGGTTCACAGATTTCGGATACATCTAGTTTCTCAACGATCGCACCTGCGATCGCTCTTGGTTGCAATCCTAACTTTTTACTCAGGGATAAAGCCACATTCGCTTGATAATCGCCAAATTTAGGATTGCTAGCAGGAACCAAAATTGGATCTACTCCAGCGAAGTCAGCGCCAAAAGCCGCGATTAAAGCCTGCTCTAAAAGAGTTTTTAGTTTTTCTTGTGTAGCGTTCATATATAGATTTTATCTGTGAAAGGGGGAATGTAGCTCTGGAAAAGCTTGATTATTTTAACCTTAAAAGATATTCATCAAGTCTAGGCAAAGACTGTCATTTTAAGGTATAACCCCCTTAAATTGTGTCCCATCCCTAGCATAACTTCCAGATTATGACGATACCGAAGTGGATTTTGACAGACTACTACTAGTTAATCAAGTCAACGAAAGCGTAGTACATAGTAACCACTTGAGTGCTTAAAACAAAGACTAAACTTATTTACCCAGGTTTGATTGATTTGATAGATTACTACGTTTTCCAACGTAAGTACGGAGATCAACTCTATTTGTATAGCAGCAAATAACCTTCGCCAAGCCTAAGTTGATAAGCATGACAGCGTACTACTACTTATCTACCTCATTTAAATAAAATTTATTATAGATTAAGCTTTTAGCATTTAACTATAGAAATTGCACATCTGAATTTTCATAAAAGATATAAATTTTTTATCAAATCTTTATCATATATCAGTTTAATTACTAAGTACTAACAACAGTGGGATATCCAATCATAAATAGTCTTTTTTCAGTAAAAACACTTTAAATAAAGAGCTATTTAAATCTACTAATAAAAGTAAATCAACAGATTGACTTTGCAGAAGTGTAGCTGTTAGAAGTGAGAGACAACTGAAGATAGATAGCTGCTAAACAAGCATTATCTAAATTGTTTTCCTACTTAATGACTCATAACATGAAACCTAATTTATTCACAGCTTTGATTGCCGCTACAGCTACCTTGACCGGATTAGTTTCCAAAGTAGAAACTGCATCTGCTGCTGATTTTAATTGGAATAGCTCTTGGACTCAACCAACTGTATATAGTAAGTCTAAAACTGGTTTTAATGACGCTCCTTTTCAACAATTTGTCCAAGCAGAAAGCGCTGCTCTTCCAAACAGCGGACAATTTAAATTAGACCCCAGTAAATTAAATCTAAAATATAACCACGATGTTTCTGTTTACTTTATTAATGAGGGTGCAGGTTATAGAAACCAGTTAGCCTTTGAAGCTACAGGAACTACTAATAAGTCTGGGCTGCTTTTTAATGATATTTCTTGTGAAGGGACTGGATGTGTTGGCGGCTGGGGCGGTAACGCACTAAAACTAGGTGATGGGGTGAAAGTTGGTAATGTTACCGCAGGTACTCAACTTGACTTCTGGTTGAGAGCTGATGGTTTAAGCCGTGGCAACTCTGCCAATATCTTTGGTACTGATACTGCCTCTAACGCTGACGGACTACAGCACGCAGTTGCTTATGCTTACAACAACTACATCCTCCTGGCATTCGAGGATTTATACGGAGGTTTACACGCTTCAGGGGTAGATTCTGCAACTGGTAAGTGGAACGAAGGTTCCGATCGCGACTTTAATGATGTTGTCGTCGTTCTTGATGTCGGTGAGGCAAATGTTAAAGCTTTAATTGGTGCTACCGTTCCTGAACCATCTGTTACTCTATCAATGTTTGCGGTGGGAGCAGTTGGTATGTTTGGATTGCGCCGCCGCCGTCAAAGTCGCACTTCTAACTAAACTTGGAAACGATGCTTAATATAGGGAGCGTTTAGTTTCATTCAAAAATAACAAGCGATCGCTCGCATTTTCACCCGTACATTTATACGGGTGATTTTATATTTGTAGTAGTATTTATATTTTATCTATTGCGATCGCGTTCTAAATCATCAATCACTTTTTGCAAATACCACTCGTCTGACATCCCAGGATGGTAATCCTGGTTTTGCTGAATCAATCGTTCGGCAATTTCCCAGTATCCCCCAACCATTCGTAAAAGTCGCTGACGTAGCAGGTGATATTTTTGCTTTTTTGACTCTGGACTAAATTTCTGAATTTTTTCTAGGCTGCTTAAGACTTGTTGATAATTTTCCCAGTCTTCTTGTTCGCAAAAGATACTCGCCGCCCGTTGATAATCTTCCACGGCGTTTTGTATTTCTTCTAAGCAAGTATAGGCAATGCCGCGATTGTAGTAAGCTTGAGCATCATCAGAATTAATTTGCAATGCTTGCGTGTAATCTTGAATTGCACCAAGATAATTGCCCGTTGCCCGATAGACATTACCTCTGGCAATATAAACTAAGACATCTTCGGGTTGCATCTGGACTGCTTGATTAAGATCCGCGATCGCACCTTGATGATCTCCTAAGACAGAACGTGCTCTACCTCGGTTGCGATAGACAATGGCATCTTGAAAATTTAGCCGCAATGCTTGATTAAAATCTGCGATCGCTTCTCGATAATTCCCCATTTTACAACGCACAACCCCACGACAGCAGTAAGCTTGAGCATCTTGCGGATCGGCTTTTAATACCCAGTTTAAATCGGTGAGTGCCTCTTGGGTATCTCCCTTTTCAGCCTTTTCTAATAATTGTGTGAAATAATTATTGGTGGATAAAATTGGCGCATTAGTGGAACGCGATTCCTCAAGGACAGGTAATTCTTTAGGTTGTAGCTGTTTAATTCGTTCTAGACAAAGACGACAATTCTCTTTGTCTTGTTGCTCTAGATATAACCCAGCAGCTTTTTTAAAGTTGGCGATCGCATCTTGAATATAACCCTGTTTGCGCCGCACCATTCCCCGCAGATTATAAGCAGCAGCATAATTGAGATTGAGACGAATTGCACGTTCAACATCTTCTAGCGCCCCCGGTAAATTTTTCAGCGCTACTCTAGCCAATCCCCGACAATAATACGCCTCTACACTCTCAGGATTCAGCTTCAGGGCTTCGGTATAATCTGAAACAGCTTTCAGGATTGCCCCTGAGTCATAATATGCTAAACCCCGCTGCAAATAAGCTTCGCTAAAGTAAGGTGTCAGTTGTAAAGCATGGTTAAATTCCTCAATTGCTCCCATGTAATCTTTTTGCCTAGCCTTTTCCAATCCTCTATTGTAGAATTCGTCATTCATGACATTTGTTTGGTTGATTCAGTTAATTGAATTCCAGCAAGCTTGTGTTGGTAGCCTAACTTATGCACTCATCTTCATATTTTAAGTATATTTCATAGTTTTTGTGAAATAAAACCAACACACTACCCTAAATTTTGATAAATGGAATATTGTACACATCCAGATTTTGGAGTTCAGTGTAGTGATAATATCACTAATCAAATTTATTATTAAATTTAGCAGTTTGTGGCTATGTATTTTATACAGTTACGATTCTAGTTGATCTAACTATAGAAAAAATTATAGCTTTATTAACTGACATAAAAGTTTTAGCCACATTATCAGATTTATTCTGTCCAATTAACAATAAAAAATTGGGGAAATGACTACATTCAATTCCCCGTCTCTCGTAGATTGTAAAATATTTATGGTTAACTACAATTCAGAATTTAAAAGTCAGAGTATTTCAAAAGTCAGCAGTAAATTCCTGTAATCAATATACTAAGTAATACTCGATTTATTCTGGACTCTGCTTTCTGGGTGCTGAAATTTTACACTAACATTATTCTGAAAGCAAGCTGGGAGAAGTCAGAACAAAAACATCCCAATTTCCTTGAGCCTCAGTTTGTGGTTTTATAGGATTGGCGTAGTGGAAAAACTCATGGTCATTAACCAATAGGAGTTCTCCCGGATTTAGAATTTTACTAAATACAGGCTTTTCTTTTTTGGCAGTATACAGATGTGTTTCTCCACCTTGAATATTCTCTCTATCTACTGAGAATATGCCAATGAAATCAGTGCCATCTTGATGGATACCTTCAGGTGCTGGATTACCAAAATTCTCTGGAGAACAACTAATTCTAATTTGATGAACTCCGATTTCAGCTTCAGGATGAAGTTTACAAGAATCACTAAATGCCAAAACGAGATTTTTGAAAATATCAAGTTCTATGAGTGCATCATTTAATTCTGCAAACTCTCTTTTTATGTCACCCGCTAATCGATTATACTCTTTACTTTGAAAAAAGACGCCATGAGGTAATTTGATTAACTGATTTCCAGAGACTGTGAATCGAGATAATCTTCTAGAACGATAATTGCCTTTGATATAAGGGTCAAGAGGCATACTACTAAAAAATGGCTTAAAACCTTCTAGACTGATCGAATTTACCTTTCTGAGAGTAAATAGAAAAGCATATTCTAATTCCGTTGCTGTCCACACTTTTTGCATCGGATTTACCTCCTTGCACGTTGAAATTCTCCCAGATTTTTATGGGAGGCTTATAACGCTTAGTATATGCTACTTTTTATTACTATGTTGTCAATTTAACTACAAAAATTGACAAGCCATGATATATGAAGTTGCTCAAATTCTGTCACAGGGCAGAGTAGCTGCTGAAAAGATTTGCAGATATGGGTTCGGTGGGCAAAGAATCAACGTATATTTACAAGCAGCAACAAGGTTCCATAATGATAGATTGGCTTTACCGTTACCCGCCTTTGTATCCCGGTATTTTACTCAAGCGTTACAAGCGGTTTTTTGCTGACGTTCAACTTACTTCTGGCGAAATAGTGACAGCACACTGTCCCAATACAGGGCCAATGACTGGAGTATCGACACCCCAAAGTGCGGTACAGCTTTCCAAAAGCGATAATCTTAACCGCAAATTGGCTTACACTCTAGAACTAATTCAGGTACATGATAATGAGCCGACTTGGGTAGGCATAAATACTTTTTTGCCCAATCGGGTGGTAAAGCTAGCTTTGGCGAAATACCTTTTCCCGGAATTGGGCGACTATAGCCAAATCAAGGGCGAGGTGGTTTATGGGCTAGATAAAAAAAGTCGAGTGGATTTTTTTTTGACGGGGAGTGATGAGAAACGCCCGATTTATTTAGAAGTGAAAAATACAACCTTGTCTGAGGGGAGATTAGCCCTATTTCCTGACACGGAGACTACTAGAGGGCAAAAGCACTTGCGAGAACTGATGGCGTTGTTACCTTTAACTCGTGCGGTGATGCTTTATTTTATCAATCGGGGTGATTGTACAGAATTTTCCCCTGGCGATCGCACAGATCCTATATATGGTAAATTATTGCGGGATGCGATCGCTCTCGGTTTAGAAGTCTTACCTTGCCGTTTTGACATTTCTCCCGAAGGTATCCGTTATTTAGGTTTGGCAAAACTAAAAATTTGATTACATTCTAATTGAGAGACTAGCAATTACAACATTTATACACGCATAAAACAATAAATCCATCTAGATCCTATCTAGATGGATTTGTTGGTAGTTGATGTTTACTAAAAAACATTCAACCAGACCGTAATGAATAAACGACTATAGGTAGTCGTTACCCCAGAAATAGCATTCGCTATTCTGACGGTTATGCAGGAATCAAAACTGTGTCAATGACGTGGATGACACCGTTATCAGCAGCAACATCTGCTGTTGCAACTGTTGCATCGTTGATCTTAACGCCATTAGAAGCGTCAATTTTTACATCTGAACCTTCAACTGTTGTAGCTGTCTTCAATTTAGCTACATCAGCAGCTAGTACTTTACCTGACACCACATGATAGGTCAAGATTTTCTTGAGCTTTGGAATATCTTGAAGTAATGCATCTACTGTACCTGCTGGAAGCTTATTAAATGCTTCATCGGTGGGTGCAAAAACGGTAAATGGCCCAGCACCTTTAAGTGTATCTACCAAACCAGCCGCTTGGATTGCTGCAACTAGTGTCGTGAAAGAGCCATTGTTAGTGGCAGTGTCAATTATGTTGGCCATGTGCTTTACCTAGTTCTGTGTAACTTGTTACAAATCTAAACTATTTGTTCAATAAAATCTATCTATCACTAGGCGTATGACAAATCATTTGTTTTATTGATATTATAAAAGTTTATATATATTTTTATACAAATAAAAAATTATATGTACGTCGTTCAGGTGGATGAGTTATGAGCATTGCTGGATGCGCTCACGATTTTTTTTACACAGTGGTAGAGGCGATCGCATCCAAAATTAACGGCGCATTACTCACAATACCAATAAAGTTTGTTAAACTAAACAATTAAAAGTATTTTGTTGGTATAAATATAATTGTTAGATACTTAGGAGCGAACTGACAAGATTATCGTAAGATCCATGCTATATAGATAAAACAAGGTTTTTATAGAACTCAAATATGCTTGCATTAGCTTTTTGTCATGATTTGCTCACCAAATAAGTTGGTAGAGAGTATATTTAACTGATATTATTTCATCACCAAATAAATTTCACTCGCTGTTTGTGTAATTCCACCTGGAAATAACAAACAGCCAATCACAATTGCTAAAAGCATTAGTGTGATTGACCGTCTATTTCCAGAATTTATCACGCGTAGGATTTACGCCAAAACCTTCTCTAACTTCCATTTATCTATGGTTAGTATTTCTGTTGCCTGTGCGTAAGTCAGGTATGTCAACAATGAGACTTTTAGGTAATATTTTCCCCAAACTATGACTTTCATGAACAGAAGAAGACTTATCGCTTGGATTGCTACGGCAGTTACCAGCATGATGCTGGTAATAGGCTCTCAGTTTGTCAATTTTTCGCCAGCCAACTCTGCAACTACACTTAACGTCTATGCGGCTGTCAGCTTAACAAACGCGCTGAATGACATCAAGACTCAGTACCAAAGTGCTAACCCAAGCGTCAACGTTGTTTATACCTTTGGTGCTTCTGGTACTTTACTTAGTCAAATACAAGCAGGAGCTCCAGCAGATATTTTCATTTCTGCTGCCACCGATCAACTGGATGTCTTGCAGAATTCAAGCCCAAGCAAAATAGTAGCAGGTAGCCGTAAAAACGTTGTCAGAAACCGTCTAGTTTTGATAGCTCCGACGACAGCTCCTGTTAGTGCTGGTAGTGCAGCTCTGACTAGCTTCAATGGTTTGACCAACGCCAACATTACTGGTATTGCTATAGGTGATTACACAGGTACTCCGCCAGTTGTACCAGCAGGAAATTATGCCAAACAAGTTCTGACTAGCCGAGGGATTTTCACTACTGTTAGTCCTAAAACATACCTTGCTAGCAATGTTCGTAACGTCTTAACTGCTGTTGAAAATAAAACTCTTGTAGTTAACGGCGTAAGTAAAACTATTGATGCAGGTGCCGTTTACAAAACAGATGCTACAACTTCTAACAAGGTAAGAGTCGTAGAAACTGCTCTAACAACAGAGAGCGATCCGATTGTCTATCCACTGGGTATACTCACCAGAACTACAGTTTTATCGACAGCACAGAGTTTTTCTACCTACTTAAGTGGTGCTACTGCCCAGAATATCTTCAAAAATACTTACGGGTTTATCTTGCCTTAATCACCACAAAGAAAATCAATCAAGTACTAGCTGTCGTGAATTTTGAACTATTTGGAGTTATGTCTTGTGAAGTTCACTAAAAAACTCTCAATTATTTTTTGTAGTTTGACTACTGCTCTCCTTAATACTGCTGTGATTACCAATACTTATAAGTCAGCAGCACAGGCAGATGGATCAGAACGAATTATCAACGGGGGATTTGAAAACGATTCTCTTGTAGATCCGAATAATCCCAATGCTACAAATCCTAATATTACAGGATGGATTAAAAATGGCGATCCGATGGATACATCAGGTACTAGGATTAACAATTTTGCTAACACTGGGAACCAAGGTTTATCGCTTGGTGGATTTTTAGACTTGAGCTATATATCACAGAATGTTCCTACAGTCGTTAATCAATACTACAAACTTACTTACTATTTCGCATCCACAGAGGAGGCACCTGACCTGAAGAATAAATTTAAGGTTTTTGTAGGTGGAAAGAAAGTTTGTACGAAAAAAAATACTTCTTACCAACCCTACACACAATACACGTTTTATTTTAAAGCCAAAGCAACATCCACTCAGATCAAGTTTGGTTCCATAGCCAAGTATGCATTTTTATATTTGGATGATGTGAGTGTCAAATCTATAGATCAACTAGGGCAAAACTCTCAGTGCGATCAGATAGATGATGGGGATGAATAAGCCACAGCTTGCAAGCTAAGCCTCACTCTCTTAAAATTCCAAGCGATATCTGGCTCTATAGTCTTGAGAATGCCACTTAAATTTATCTGATTAAAAAACTCCATCATCGTTTTATCGAGAGATGATCTATGGTGAATAACTAACTTTTATCAACCTGGATAAAGTGTTGATTTTTCTTGACACCAATTAGAGCCAGCATATAATGTAACTATCACCTTGTTTGAATTGCCGTAATTTGGAATTATTTAGAGTCAACTTTTATGAACTTCACTAAAAAACTCTCAATTATTGTTTTTAGTTTTACTACTACCTTAATTAGCACTGCTGTAATTACTAATACTTCTAATGCAGCAGTACAAGCGGCAGAACTTGTTAAAAACGGAAGCTTTGAACTCGATCCCCTTTTAGATCCTAACAATCCCAACGCTACAAATCCGAATATTACAGACTGGACTAAGGCTGGCGATCCGATGGATATATCAGGGATAAGAATCAGCAATTTTCCTCAGCATAATAGTGGTAATCAGGGCTTATCACTTAGTGGATTTATAGACCTCAGCTACATATCACAGACGCTTTCTACACAACCTGGTCAGCAATACGAACTTAGTTACTATTTAGCATCTATAGATGAGGCCCCTGACCTTGATAATCAATTTCAGACATTTGTAGGTGGAAATAAGCTTTTTGATCAAAAAGACATTTCTTTTCAACCATACACGCAATATAAGTTCAATTTCACAGCAGATGCATCATCCACAGAGTTAAAGTTTGGGGATTGGGATAAATATGGATTCTTATACTTGGATAATGTGAGTGTAAAACCTGTGCCTGAGCCATCAACTATTGGAGGAATAGCAGTTACTGCTGGTTTATTGGGAATATGGCTGAAGAAAAAGAAGGCAATTAGCTAGAAAGAATAGCCCTTTTTTTAACTTTTGGAAAAGAACAGATCATAAATCCCTCAAACTACTGTGTGGTAATTATGAGGGATTTGGTCATCTTCTACTAAAATTCAGTTTCAGTCATGTTTTCTTGGTTGGATGAAATCAATACATTAACAAGAGTTTTAGATTGGCTTAAACTAGCAGTCCAACAGTGGAATTGAATATTTTTATTTTATGTAAAGATTTAACTAGTTTCAAAATTAATTTACTCTTATATACCCAATTAATGAGTTGTCTAATCTTAATAAAGAGTTATCTCTTTGAAGATAAGATAATTTATACTTTCGAGAAAATCCCATTTATTTTATTTATCAATTTATGAGATTTTACAGTTATTTAGATAACTGAGAAATTCTTTTTAGTTTTTATTAGTAAATAAGATGCGTTTGCCCTGGTAATGATTTGCTTTTGGGCTTCTACTGCGGACAACTTATGGTTGCCGTCACATCAAGATTGCCAGTAGAGCAGAATGTGGGTTAAATAATTACAACCAATTGCCTATAAGAACGTAAGGCGCCCAAAAAGATGGACGTTTTTCTTTAGCTAAAATCGCAAGTTGGGCGCGTTGCAGAGCTTGGGCTTTAGTTACTCCAGCATCCAATTGTCGATATAATTTACCCATAAAGTTGCTAGTAGATTCATCATCTGCTGTCCACAAAGTTGCTATGGTACTGCGTGCGCCCGCCCGCACTGCTACTCCAGCTAATCCCAAAGCAGCTCGTTTGTCTCCTGTGGCAGTTTTACAGGCACTAAGGACGAGTAATTCAATTGTTCCTCGTCGATTTTCACCCCTAGCTCGAAGTAAATTATCTAGCTCTCTAAGCCTGAGTTTGCCATCCCAGGCAAGAATATAGGTTTGTTCAATGTCTGAACTAAATTGACCATGAGTAGCTAGATGCACTACTGAAAAGGAAGTAGATTGAATTTGCTTTTTTAGATTAGCTTTAGTGAATTCTTGATTTAAGAGTTCTTTACTTGATTTCACTTCAGATTGGACTAGTTTTAATTCCTGTGTGACATTTGAGAGTTTGGGAAATGATTTACCTTCAATCAAGCGTTCTTGCTCAACCCCAGCAATTAAAGCGTTTAGCCGCACGTTATGTAAAGGCTTAGGATCGAGGAGTTGTAGTCCAGGCATTAAAGAAATAGCATACTTTTCTATCAGATATTTCTGCTGTTTTTTATCATAAAGAATCGCCATTGGAATATTTCGCAAAGAACCATCAAGCACAAACACTAGGGATGTGATATCTGCCTTTCCTAAATCTGATTCTATAGGTTTAATTAACCAGTCATATAACTGTTGCGAATGCTGCTTAACATCAGGCTCCCGGCTAGGAATGGGTAGATATTTCTGTAGTTGTTCTACAACGTTTTCTAAGTCATTCTTAGGAACTTTAGTTGTTTGACGGGAAATTGCATCTTGCCCTGGCAACCTAGTAATAATTTCCAGTCGATTATCTAAAATAATGGGATAGATAACAACTGTGTGTTTTTGCTTTTCAACTAATTGATCGAGGTCAACTCTTGGTAACAAGCAAGGCGAACGAAAGAAATTATCTAGTTCTGCTAACTGGAGAGATTCAATTACCTGACGGGCTTGAACGAGATTCTCTGGCTTTTGAAGAGTATTTTCCGGAAGTTGCAGCAGTAAATCAACGTACTGTCGATATACGGGTTCTACGCTTTCGCGGAAAGAAAATTGTACGTCAGGATTAATCGCAACTAAATCATTACGAAGGGATTTGAGGGCATTATAAGCTTGATTATAAGCAGCTGTTGCTGCTGGGATATTGGATTGCTTTTGCAGTATCCGTCCCATCTGCCAATGCCATTGATAGGCAATGTCTTGAGCATCAACAGATTCGGCTTTCACCAAGGCTTTCTGTGTCAGGCTATTAGCATCGGCTAGCTGTCCGCTTTGTTCGTACAAACCGCCAAGAGTACCAAGGGCATAAGACTCAGTTCGTTCATCTTTTAAACTCTTAGCTACTTGGACAGCTTGCGCTAACATCTTTGCAACATCTTTTGGCTCAACTGAGTTCTGTGTCATTTTGCTCAGACTTTGGGCAAAGTTAATTCGGTAATTAACAGCCGTCCGACTTGAAGGCAAACTGTCTATCTGAGACTGAATTTGGGGTAATAATGCCTTTGCTGGGCTAAATTCCTTTTGCTCTACCAATAGTCTTAATAAATTTAGTTGAGCCAAAAGACGTACAGTAGGTTTTGCAGATGCAATCTGCGCTGCCTGTTGATAGTATTGAATTGCTGTTTGCGTGTAATCTTTGGCGCTGCTTGAGTTACCTAAACTAAGTTGAGCGTAGATTTGAGCACGGGCTGTATTACCTAAACTAAGTAAAGCATTACTTTGGGCGATCGCATCTCTCACTCGTATAGCCACAGAATAACTGTCTTGGAGATTTGTGTGCGAATCCTTCAAATAACCCAAGCTTCGCTTAACATTCCCTAAGTTATACAATCCTGTCGCTTTTATAGGAGAGTCTGGTTGGTTTTTAAGAATTTCTTGGACTGAGGTTAAAGTTTTATCTGCTTGGAGATAATTTCCCAAAGCTTGCATTGCTTGGGCTTGATTAACGCGATCGCGAATCAGTGCAGATATATCATCTAAGCGTTGATAAATTTTAGCTGCTTCTTGCCAAGTACTTAAGGCTGCTTCAGTTTGTCCCTGTGCTAACTCCAGTCCCCCTCGAACATCTAAAGCTTGGGCAAAAATTTGCGCTTGCTGTTGTGAAGAATCTGAATCTTTGAGAGTTTGTAATAGTTTAATACTTTGTGTAATAGCTTCATTTGCCTCTTGCCATTGTCCTAATTGCTGGTAGGCTAAAGAAAGATTGCTTAAAGCTATAGCTTCATTCAATACATCATTAGTAGCTTGAAATTCAGCTACTGCTTTTTTGAGAAGTTGTACCCCTTCTACAAACTGTCCTGCTTCATAAAATGCTTGACTTTGCTGTACTAAGCTAGAAGTTTGGGTTGGGTTAACAGCAGGTGTAGTTGCTAAAACAGAATCAAATCCAATTTTAGTTTTTGCAAACCTTACCGTTAAATAATTAGATGAATCAAAAAAATACGGCAAAAACGTACAGAGTAATGTAGTCAATAATGCTAGAAAGAAATGCTGAAAAAATTTCATATAATTTTTAAACTTACTTGATTAAATAGTATTTAATCCTTCTAATTAGTGAAAATACAAACCTGATATAACTCTCTGTAGCTCTGCAATTTTGTGTGAAATTAAAACGGATTATATTGTACAAAAAAGTATAAACCGTTTTCTTGCCATGTATTTCTTTGAGTATCAACAGAAACTAAAGGGATACCCCACTCAACACCAGCAGTAAAGTTATTACCCTGTAACCAACGTAAACCCAAACCAACAGAAGCTAGAGTGTTAGTATTATTTTCATCTCTACTGGAAGAACTATTCCAAGCTGTGCCAACATCACCAAAGGTCGTAACTTGTAGAACTCCATTCCATTGTGGTACACGGGCAATTGGTAGCCGGAACTCAACAGAAGCAAGAGCGCCATTATCTGTCAACAGTAAATCTTGACGATATCCTCGTACACTATTTATACCACCCAAACCAAATTGTTCTGAAGCTAAAAGCTCTGTAGAAGCTAATTGCACATTACCACGGATTAATAGTAGGGTATCAGGAGCTAAGAAGCGTACCCACTGTGCCTGTCCTCGCCAAGCGAAAAAGCGGCTGTCAGGTTCGGTATCATTAATTGTGGCATTGAATGCACCAATTCCCAGACTAAATTCAGAGCGAGCGGCAATGACTTCTTGGTTATTGCGACTCGTCCATTCCTGAAAAAAACGCAACGCTGATACTCTGGTGCGTCCTTCTTTATCAGCCCCTGGTGAAAGTTCAGAAAGAGGAACCTCATTCTCTTCTAGTAAAGAGGAGGAAATATCACTTTCTCTGCGAAAAGCGGTTATCCCAAGAGCGAATTCTTGGTTAGGAGTTTGCACTAGAGGCTGGCGGAATGTAAGTTCGTAATATTGGGAAGCTGATTCAATATCTAATTTATTGAAGGGACGTTCAATGACATCGGCTGATGTAGTACCATAGCTGAAAGTAAGACTACCATTGCGGGGATTGAGAGGTAAGCTGTAGCTGGTATCTATAGTGTTACTGCCGTCGGTATTGCTATATGTTAACGATATACTATCTCCAAATCCGAGTAAGTTAGCTTCGTTTGCTTGCAGTTGGCGTCGGAAACTACCAACACTAGGTGAACGACCATTATCCAGGACTGCTTGTATATTGAATGAATTAGCCTCTGTTATCTTAATAGCCAGTAAATTAGCACCAGTACGTGAGCCAGCAGACAGTTCAGCAGAGAGGTTTTGAATTAAAGGATTGAGTTGCAATAATTGTAGTGACTCTAATAGGCGTTTTTGATTCAAAGGAGTGGATGCGCCCAAGGCTATACGGCTGCGAATATAATTTGGGTTGAGTCGCTTAGTCCCAGTTATTTGGATATCTTCTAATTTCCCTTCTATTACTTGGATTTGAACAACACCGTTGTTATCAAAAGTTTGTTCAGGAATGTAAGCCCCAGACGTAACGTATCCCTCTTGAATATAAAGTTCGGTAATTTTGGAACGAGCTTCTAACAATTGTGTAAATGTTATCGGCTTGTTTGTAAAGGAAGCAAGTACCTCAGTCAACTTTTCTCGACTGAATACTATACTGCCAATGACTTCAAACTGTTTAACAGTGAAGATTTGCGATCTCTCCAGGAATGGTTCATCTGGTTTAAATAGTGGTTGTCTAGGTTGAAGTAATTCGGATGGAGGTGGAAGTTGGGGTGGTGTTGGTAGTGTTGGTATTTTGGGTGAAGGTGGTTGGACATCCTGCGGTGGCGGAAGTTGGGGAAGCGAGGGAGAATTGTTTTGGGGTGGTTGTACGCGATTGAGTGTCTGTGCCCTGCTGGGTGTAGTTATCAGGCTGTTGAACAACATCAGTAAGCAGGACACTATCAAAATATGAGTAACTTTAGCGACCATGACACTGAATAGGGTTGTGTCTGAAAGTGTAGGGTGCGGCAGATGAATTAGCACTTAAGACTATTTGTCCTTTGGCGTTTAGCGTTGCACCTGTGGCTTCAATAATGCGTTTGGGAGTGGAGGTAGTTGGTTTACTGGTAACAGGTGGTATGAAACGATTGTTGTGAGTGGGTTTTACAGACACCCAATCGATTTGAGGCGCATCAGGAGTGAGAATGTCTTGGGGATTGGGTGGCAAACCACCGCGTCCTGTTGACACAAAGGAACTCTGAAATTGCCGACTTCCAGGAGTGCAGGCGGTGGAAATTTGCTGCGAGACATCAACGAGATTAATTGGGAGTTTGATTAAACCCCTAGTGAGGTCATCATCAAGTGTAATGATTTGCACATTCCCATTCAACTTGCGAGTTGCGCCCGTGGCGGTGATGTCGCTTGTGTTTGGGGAAGGTACATCCCGAAACTGAATGCCAAAGATACCTTTAGTAATGATTTGGACTCTGCCACCAGAACTAGTGGAAGCATTGGCGGTAATATCGTTGTTTTCTTGTGTGGCGACAATAAAGCCAGTGAGAGCAGTGATGTTGATATTACCGCCATCGCCAATAGCCTGTGCCTTGCCCGCATTGGCGGAAATTTGACTGTTGCGGCGTAGCAGTAATAAGTTTCCCACTCGTAGGTTAATATTTCCGCCTTGACCTGTGTCAGTTTCAGATAAGAGTTTTCCTTGGTTGTCCAGAAGGATAGAGCCAGCCATGACATTTAATTCACCTGCTGTCTCTACGTTCTTTGCATCCCCCAGGATAGGTATCTTTGAAACATGAGTGCTTGTACTTATTGTGGCTTTGTCTCTGACAATCAATTGTCCTGTAGCAATTGTAATTTTTCCAGCATCTGTAAAACCAAGAGTGTCAGAAAACAAGCCACTACTAAGCAAATCACTATTTGCTGAGGTTCCACCAATCTCTACGGACTCAAGGGCGTTCACGTTCAAATTACCTGCTCGTCCTGTAGCTGGTATTAATAAATTACTTCCTATCAGTATTCCAGTTGCATTTAATGATATATTTGCGCCGTCTTGAATACGTAACCTTTTAGTTGTGATCGTAAGGTCACCTACATTTCCTTCGCTAAAAGTTGCACTTGCCAATGAACTAGCTTGAGGACGAGGAGTCAGTGGGGTAATGAAACTACCAATCAAGTCCACAGACTCGGAGGCGTTTACGTTTAAATTTCCCGCTTTACCCGTGCCCCTAGTAAGAGTCAGCACTTGTGCGCCATCCGAAACAATAAACTTGCTAGCGGTAATGTTTAAGTCTTCACCTTTTGTGTTACCTGTAGTCTGACTTATCAAGCGCACAAGAGAACCAACTAGTTCCACGGATTTTCCCCATAGCTGGATACTACCACCACTCTCACCGCTAGCATCTACCTGAGATGGAATCTGAGAATTTCGCAGCATCAATCGAATGTTCTGGAATTTCTGGACACCTTCATATCCCAATATCCAACTTTGATCCTTTA
Source organism: uncultured Nostoc sp. (assembly GCF_964247315.1). GTDB lineage: Bacteria > Cyanobacteriota > Cyanobacteriia > Cyanobacteriales > Nostocaceae > Nostoc. The sequence continues at coordinate 31,218 of NZ_CAXTTT010000028.1, read as the reverse complement.
GCTTCAAACTGACCAGACTATTGTCAGCAACACTTCCTAGCTCTATTCGTCCTGAAGGTGCTGTTAAATTTCCGCCCTCCAGCGTGATATCCCCGCCCACTAATGCCAAGGTTTTACCTGGCTTCACCTGTAGACCAACAGGTTGGTTGAAGATATTTTTGACATCTGGATTTTCTGCTTGAGATTGATTGCGTATGGGAGCCGCAGTTGCTCCAAATTGCAAACCAATAGGGACACTTACTGACAGTAGGGGTGAAGTTTGACTATTTGTGGCACTAAACTTGATACCATCAGCAAAATTCAGACTACTCGCTGTACTTGCTATAAAAGAACCACCGATTTGTAAAGAAGCATTGGGCCCAAAAACAATGCCATTAGGATTAATCAGAAACAGGTTGGTTACACCATTAACATGGATTAACCCATCAATATTAGAGAGTGACTTACCTGTTACCCGACTGATAATATTTTGAATATCTACAGCATTATTAAAAGAAGCAGTGCCACCATTGAGAACAGAAAACTCTCTAAAGCTGTGAAACAAATTACTTCCTGCTTGCGTTCCCCCAGTGATATTAAAGGTGTTTCCATCCCTGGCGACGCTGGAGTTATTGGGTAAGGTGTTATCTGGGGTAATTTGGGCAAAAGTATGCTCTTGCAAAGAAGCAATTAACATACTTGCCACTACCAAACGACTACACCAACACCGCCAATTTTGAATCCCTGACATAGCACCCCCCTAATTAGTAACTTCACCATGTGACTAGTCTTATTTTTCTAAGTTGTAATCCTGTACAATTGGCTCTTTAGCGATGTCTTGCAAGCCAACTGCATTTAATAAGTCAACCCAATCTTGATTAATAGTTGCATTCTGCGGATTGGTGCGGCGTTGTTGACCTAAATTAGTCAGGGCATCGTACCAAATATTATTGGCACTATAGACAATGTACTCTTTTGGTTTTGCCGACTTTAACTGACTATTAAGAGCCTCTGTCAGCACTTGCTTTTGCACAAACCCATCTACATAAAAATTGTCAGATGTTTTTTCTACATCGCCGCAATAAATTTGAAAGTACCAATGATATTTTTTATCTACTTTTAAAAAATATTGCGGTTGTGCTGGCAAAGTAATGCTGACGATCCCCGGTTTTCCAGACAGACTAAGAGGTGTTCGATAGACATTTTTTACATCTTTCCCATCTAGCACCTGTAGCACGAATTCTCCAGAACGTGTGGTTTGTGGTAATTGGGGAATATAAAACCAAAAAGTTGGATTTTCTGCAACTGTTGATGCCAAGACTGATTCACTTCCATCACCAGGTACTAGAGCAGTCAGCTGTGTGAGATTGCTAGGACAATCAGGACTCCGTCCAGCTCCTCCTCTGCGCCGACCTGTGGGTGCGCCGTTTCCGGGCAATTTCGGTTGCTGAAAGGATTGGGAGGGCGAATTTTTAACAGTATTTTGAATCGAATTTGTCAGTTGTGCCTGCACTGATTGGGAGTAATTCATCAAACCAATAAACACCAAAGGAATTACGCAAGCGTGTTGAATTGGTTGATAAAGTAATTTTTTTTTAATCACGATCAAAATTTAATTGTTTTCTCTTACGATGATTGGAACGTCTCAACCATGAGATTACCATTACTTGGGTAGCTAAAAAAGCTAATATTGAGGGGATAAGTGGCACCCATCCAGCTAGTGTAAAAACGCCAAAACATAACCCAAATATTGTTAAAAGTGTGACTATCACCGCTAGTCCCAAGTATAGCGGTTTTGAAAAATACCATGCTGTAATACCTCCTACTAATGACCATCCCCATACCCAAAGTGCTTCCATCCATCCAGACCACCACCACAACAAAGGTCTGCGGTCTAAAACTGCGCTGAGGATTTGACTTAGCATCTGCGCCTGTACGAATACCCCCGGTGTTTGCTTTTGCTTCGGTTTGGCATTAGAACTGAAGGGTGTCTTCCAATAATCATTCGTATTGGTTGGAGCAGAAAGACCAATCAGAACAATGCGGTCTTTGAGTGATTGAACTGTTTCTAATGATATGTTTTCATCTAACACATCTCTTAAACTAACTTGCTTGGCAATTTTTTCCACAGAGTCAAGAGAACGATAATTCAACAATATTTGATAACCAGACGCATCCACTTTTTGATAACCGCTAGTGTGTTCGTTTAATTGCTCAAGCACAATATCACCAATTTGTAAATAACCTGATTTTGTAACACTTAATGTTTTGCCTTCTTTATCTAAATAATGAAGTGCTAGTTTGAGATTAAAAGCGTCTTTTGTAAAACAGAGAGATGTTGGGGGAGGAGTCAAATTTAAAAGCTGGCGACGAGCAATATCATCTTCATCTGCAACAAAATCACTAAAACTTAAGCGTTCCCTTGAAACTCCAGAAGGTGGCGGAATTCCATCACTATCGCCATCATCATCGGTAGTGGCAACTTTGCACACAAAAAATAGACGACTATCCTTTTGAAAACGAGTAGCTAATTTTGGGTATTTTGGATCTACAATCCCATCACGATAAATATCTAACCCGATGGTTCGTGGTTGGTATTTATTTAATTTATCTAATAATAGAGCAAGGGCTTGGTCAGATAATGACCATCGCATTTGCATTCCTTTATTGAGTTGGTATTGAATATCTGCTTCATCAATAGTGATAATTAAAATTCGCTCGTCAGGTTTTTCAGTGACAAGATGCGATCGCAACTGCATAAAATGGTCAAAAGCCTGTAGTTCCGATGTTTGCAGATAACCCCCATACCGCACTCCCATGACTAAACTTGTTATCAACAAGCTTGCCAGGAATATTACTAAAACACTCTTAGTCGCGATCATTTTTCGGTGCGACTGCCAAATCATTGGTGCTGACAAGGGATTTTGGCAAATTACTGGCAACCAAGTTGCACAAGGATATTTATCTTCTATTCCTTCCAGCCTTTTTCGCGCCTCGCGTAGTGCAGAGTATAGTGATTGTCCGCTAGAAAATTCACCTAAAAAATGTTTTAAAAATTCCTGTGCTACCAAGTCCGGGACTGGTTCGCGCATGACAATGACTTGGGGAATGTGTAAATCCTCTAACGCTTCTGCTAAACCTAAGCCATCACAGGAATTGAAAATTGCTAAGTGCAATCCGCTTTCAATTGCTTTCTTAAGTCCATGTTTTAATTTATCTAGAGTAATTGTTGTTGTTTGATTAATTTGCAGAACTCCTCTTTCTTGACTAGAACTATGTCCAGCAAAAAATAGAATATTCCAACCTTTCTCCCAAAGTTCGTTACTTAACTCTTTTCGTTGTGGCTCAATTAAGAAATTTATTTGAGCTTGGTTTGATAATTTCTCTAATAAATACTTATCTTTACTAATATCAATTCCTTGATTATTGCCAAAAATCGCTAAAATCTTGATTTTTTTTTCTTGAGTATATATTTTATTGGGTCTTTGTGGTTCTAAGAGACTAAGTGCGACTTCAGCATTCGGATAATCTTCAAAAAAGCTCCACAAATGCCAAGGAAGTCGTCGTAGTAAGTTATCAGGAGTTGCAATTATAAAGCAAATTTCTTCATTTGGATTTAATTGCGTACGTAATTTTTGGTCTATTTTACGAAACTGCTCACAATTGAGCCAAATATTGATTCTAGATGATAATTGCTGACATAAATCGTTAAATTCCAATTCCGAAAAATTTGTTATATCATTATCTTCGATTTCCAGACGTATCCACCAACTATAGTGACGGTAGAGAGCTGAGTATAGAATTTGCCAATTTCGATAAAGTTGAGAAATTTCTGGCGCTGGTGGTAAACTCCCGCGAAATTCCATCGCACGTGGGTCATTTATTAACCCAAGTTGAACCGTGACATCAGGAAAGCCTTTATGGAGGTCGCCCTTACCTAAATTCAAGACAACTAACTTACTCATTACACTTCTACAAAAAAGTATTAGATGACAAAAGTTTCCTTGATTGTGAAATTACCATGAGACAATTGGATATGAAAGCTTTCTCCAATATCTCCTCGAAACCGTTTTAATTGAATAAAGTTATCATTACTTTGTGATACTACCTCTTGAATAATTTTTCCTGTATCTGAGAATAAATTAATTCTCAGGTTAGATGGCAAATAGAGCTTTTTAGAGAAAGGATGTATTTGTACTAGTATTTCTACTTTCTGTTGAGAGAATAGTGCAAGCGCTACAAGCAGCACTATTGATTGATTTCCCAGTTGTAGTCCTAAATCTATGATTTTTGCTCTCGCTACGCTATTTTCACCGAACGATGAAACATTTCTGAGAGCAAATTTTTTCTCATTTATATTGCCGAAAATTTCTTCTAAAGCCTTCCAACTATTTTCAAACAGATTCTCGAACCATTGACTTAAGTTCACCTGTATCTGGCTTGCCCTAAATGCAGGGTGAGCGACAGTGTTAGGAATACAGTCAAAAAGGGAATTAAGGGGTTTAAGGCTTGCTAGTGATATTTGCTCTGAAGTAGTAGAAATAGTAGTTGTTCTCACAAATCCCAACAACTGCACTTCCTGAAGGCGTTCGCTAAATTGGACAGCCACATAACCAATCCGATTTTTCATTACTTCGGGGGGTAAGTAAATTGCCGTTTCTCCAGGTTGAACTGGACGACACTCTAACCTACCAATGTTAGGAATAATTAAATCGGCAACATCAAATAAAGCTCGTTTCAGAGGATGCCAACTATCACCTTTCTCTAAAGCTGTATCAATATGCAACCATTTCAAGTAACTGTAAACAGCATAAACTGCTAGTGTATTTAAATAGATTTGTTTACCTTTTTGAGGTGTAGTTTGTTCAAGAGCAAACTGGCGGACGATCGCATGGGCTTGTTCTCCAAGTGGAATTTTTAAACAAACCATTTCTGTACTACTCATGATTGTTAATTAGATTGATATCCAAGTTAAATTGCAACATTTTGTAAGAGTGGTATTGCTTTTCATTTCCAATGAGATACTAAAGTCTGGTAATTGATTTGGGTCTTACAAGCAATATCAGCAACTGTATCTGGTGGATTATTAAAGATGAACAGCAACCTTTGGCTTAGTACTTGACAGTTACATTGGGGATGTTTACAAGGATAACAATTTTGTAGTTGCTTGTCTGGGTCTTGCTCAATGTAAAGTGCCAAGTTGCTGACTAGAAGTTGTTGTTACTGTTACTGTAAACTTTCAAGATAAATTTCTAGTCCGCTCAAAATATATGGATTAGATGGTGTTCCTAATATTTGTCCTTGTTGTGATACTTGTTCCAACCAAGTTGTTATTTCTCCATCCGGATCTAAAATGCTTTCATCCAAGGACAAATGAGATTTTTTTCTTGAAGGGGAAGATGGTAAATTTAAATCTTTGACGCGCCAGTAAAGGTAGCTTTTGATCCATTTTATTAAGTCATCTCGAACTGAAGATGTATGTGGCTGAAAGTTTCTAATATTTTGGCTGAACCACTCTAAAGTTTGGTTCAAGGCATCTAAAAAATAATCGGGGCAGTCTAAACTTGAGTATTTTTTAAATTCTGGTAGCCCCTGAATAAAAATCAGAAGCCGACTCATAGCTTTTCGCCATTCTCGGCTGCCATCTGCGTGTTGGCACACTGTTGCAATCAATTGGCGCAGGTGTTCATCCCGATCGTCCATAAAAGCTTTGACCAAAAAAAGTACAGTAGATACGAGACAGCAGCACAATTATAAGCATCGCTTTACTTGACCTTACTTATATATCAGTTAAAAATCAGAAAATTATGAAAACTTTAAAATAGTACTTGCAGAAATATATTTAATGTATAAATTATGACAATTTTATCGAAAGTAATATTCTTTGATGGCAATCAGACTCATCGCGATCGCCAAATCATTGCAACCATAGTAAATGAATCAGACTATCCTCACGAGTGTCAACCAGATGATTTGATTAAGTAGTAAGACAAAATTAATTACACAAATTTCGACCTGAAACCCTTATGTAGCCTAAAACCTAATATGTAAATATTTCTGTCCGATTACTTACTAGGTTCGAGGTTATCGGTAGTCCGCCAGCGAATACTATCTAGATCAACTGGAATATCAAGCCGTTGCAGCCTTTGCCAAAAGAATGACAAACTCTAACCGCGTTCTATTTAGGATATTATTGCTACTAATTTGCAATTAATTGAAGAATTTAAAGCAATTTAGCTAAGATGCAAGGAAATTTTAATTAAAAACTATTATCTTTTACTCAAAAATAATTTCTATAAAATATATCAAAAGGTAGGTTACAAAGTGTAAGTTAGGTATACTTAACTTTATTTCTACTGTAGCGATATCTTGAAAAGACTTATTTATAAAGATTTTTCACACAACGCTAGTCATATTTATAAAATTTAGAAGTTTTGATAGCTTGCTCATGTTGAACCTTTATGATAATGTCTCCTAATAGCACTAAAGTTAAATGCAAATTAGTCGCAGATAGCTTTTGATGATTTCTAGAGCTAGTGTCAAGCATTATTGATAATATATCGCGTCATTAATTTTCATGGACTGTGAGAATGAGTATCAATATGCAACTAGAGCCTTTACTTAAAAGCCTGTTAATTACAGGTTCAGTTCAAGGAGAAACAACAATGAAGGGTGGGTTAATGAGTGAGATACGTTCGGTGGCATTAGCATCAGCGGTAATTAGCAGCTTAGTACAACCAGCCTATGCAGGAACACAGAGAGCCGAATTATCTACTCATAAATCTCACTTTACCAGAGCGGCACAATTGCTTGTGCAATGCAGTGATAACGTTAATAAAGTTACAGGCGTTCAAATTGATTCTACTGATAAAGGCACTAAATTTTTCCAGTCAAATTAATTTAATCAAACCATCATGTTGAATGTTAGGGTGTATTTGTGGCAATTTGACCAGCCAATACTGAAAAGAAAATTATTTAGATTTTTAGCTTTTATCCTTAGTGCCATTTTAGTTGTCGTTTTGGCAAATAACAGTTTTGCGACTGTACCCAGAACTACAGAGATATTATGGGATACTTATGGGATACCGCATATATACGGTAAAGATGCTCCCAGTGCTTTCCAGGCGTTTGGTTGGGCACAGATGCAGAGTCATGCTAACTTGCTGTTGCACCTCTATGGTCAAGCTAGGGGAAAAGCAGCTGAATATTGGGGAGAAAAGTATTTAGAATCTGATAAATGGGTACTGACGATGGGAGTGCCCAATCGTGCTAGTTCTTGGTATCGGGCACAAAGTCCAGCTTTTCGTAGTTATATAAATGCCTTTGCCACTGGGATAAATACGTATGCAAAAGCCCATCCTGATTTAATTGACGAGCAAGTAAAAATAGTATTACCTGTTAAGCCAGAAGATGTGTTGGCACATTTGCAAAGAGTGCTGTATTTTACTTTTATTGTTAATCAAGAACAAGTAGCAGGTATTACTCATACTCAATCGAAAGCTGGTTCTAACGGTTGGGCGATCGCACCCAAACATTCTGCCAGTGGAAAGGCAATGTTATTGGCAAATCCCCACTTGTTATGGTCGGATTTATTTGTCTGGTACGAAGCACAAATTACTGCGCCAGGGATGAATGCTTCTGGAGCAGCTTTAGTGGGAATTCCAGTTTTAGCGATCGCTTTTAACGATCGTTTGGGTTGGACTCATACCGTCAATACCCTTGATGGTTGGGATGTATACAAGTTGAAATTTGCTGATAATGGTTATCTTTTTGATGGCAAAGTCCGTCCTTTTACGACATCAAAGTTTTTGTTAAAGGTCAAGCAAAAGAATGGCTCGTTAGTCGAACAACCATTATTAGTCAAAAGTTCCGTCCACGGTGCAGTCGTTCAAGAAAAAGATGGGTTCGCTGTAGCGCTGCGGGTTGTCGGTGCAGACCGTCCTGGTGTGTTGGAACAGTGGTGGGATATGGCACGTTCTCAAAACTTCAGCCAATTTCAAAAGGTATTGAAACGCTTGCAATTACCAATGTTTACCGTCATGTATGCAGATCGAGCCGGACACATCATGCACCTATTCAACGGTCTAGTGCCGATTCGTCAACAGGGAGACTTTAAATACTGGGAAGGCTTAATTCCTGGCGACACATCTAAGACTTTGTGGACAAAAATGCACCCATACAAAGATTTACCGCGTGTAATTGACCCGCCTAGCGGTTGGTTGCAAAATGCTAATGATGCACCTTGGACAACAACTTTCCCCCCTGCCATCAAAGCAGATGATTACCCTGCCTATATGGCTCCACGAGGAGAAATGTCTTTTCGGGCACAAAGTTCTGCAAAAATGTTGGCTGAAGATCCAAAAATTTCTTTTGAGAACATGATTAAGTACAAACATTCCACCAAAATGGAACTTGCAGAACGCATCCTCGATGACCTAATCCCTGCTGCTCAAACTTATGGTGATGAATTAGCCCGTCGTGCTGCTGAAATTTTGGCTGCTTGGGATCGGAATGCTAATGCTGATAGTCGAGGTGCGGTATTGTTTTCTTTTTGGTGGCAAGAAATGGATCAAAAGCAAACCTTTAGTATTCCTTGGAGTGACAACTCCCCGCGCACCACACCCGATGGTTTAAAAGATCCAGAAAGTGCAGCGAAAGCGCTACAAATAGCGGCAGCAAAAGTCGAAAAAGCTTATGGAAAAATAGATGTTGCTTGGGGTGAAGTCTTCCGAGTGCATAGCGGAAACTTAGATTTACCTGCCAATGGTGGCGATGGCGATGAAGGAATATTCCGCGTCCTCGATTTTGCTCCAGCTAAGGATGAACACTTTCAAGCTGTCGCTGGTGATAGTTATGTTGCAGCCATTGAGTTTTCGCAACCAGTAAAAGCAATGGCTCTCATCAGCTACGGTAACGCTACTCAACCAGGTTCGCCCCACATTACCGACCAACTACCACTGTTTTCTCAGAAGCAATTGCGTCCTGTTTGGCGAACTCGGAAAGAAGTATTAGCAAACTTGGAGGAACGCAAAACTTTTTGACAGCTATGAGTTATGAATTAATAGCCTGTCTGTACAGTTGGAAAATTGTTCTGGCGATCGCCCTTATTAGTCTGCCTTTACCAGCGTTGTCAGAAAACAAACAGCTGAATAATTATCAACCACAAATTCTTCAGACAGAGATAAGCGATCGCGATCTAAAAATTATTGAGCAGTTAGTTGCGATTGCCCAACGTCAGTCTTCGCAAGTACAGGAGGCAAAAGCTGCTATGGGGTGGAGTGCTTTCACCGATGTTTTGAGTGTAGAATTATCACCATCTCACAGCACGATCGATTACAACTTGCCTGAAATAGCATCTGAAAGTCAGCGCAGTTTTGCGATCGCAATGACAATTGACCCTATTAAACTTTTGAATATCATTCAGCAATTACCGATAAGAGAAGCTCGCTGGCATGAAGTTAAACAGCAAAAACGGGTAGCCGTTGTCCAATACTACCTTGCTTACTTACAAGCCCGTCAAGCTGCGAAAATAGCCACTTATCGAATGCAACAGCTTGTCCTTTTGGGAGCAAAAACTGAGCGGATTGCTACCGTGAATTCTCAAGGAACTTTAAGTCACCTGGCGAATCCTGACTATGTTGCAGCTGCAACGGAGATGCTGAATACAAACGCACGCGATCGCTTGGCATTAGAAGAACTAGCAGCTTGTGTTGGCTTATCTTCACAAGCAACAATTACCCTGCTTAAAGCCAGTAATTTGAACAATGAGTAGATCGGCTCCCTCACCAGCCAGAGGATTGTTGTAATTCCTAATATTTCCCGTTGCGGGTTTAATTGTGGGATTGCTAATTCTTTTGATTTGTCTAATTTTCAGCGTCTCATTTGGCGCCGCAGATATTCCTCTGCATCAGATACTCATCCCTCTTTTGTCACTTTGGGATAATCCAATCGCTCAAACAGTTACAAGGCTTTAATTTCTACCTTTTGTCTATAAATTTTAGTTTCTATTAGAAAATAAAGCCTCAAACCTGGATTAAATCAAAGTTTCAGAATTTGGCTGAGATTATTGTTTTCCGAGAGTGACAAAAGAGGGTTAATCAAAGCACCAGAATTAAATGCTTGAAATTATATTTTATTTATTAATTAAGAATCGAAAAAGCAAGACCTAATTTAGTCTACTTAATACTAAGTAAGTAGAAAAAAATTCTTCTTTAGGTGTAGCATTAATAAAAGCGAATAGTGTAATATATCATGTTCGGGTAACTAGTTATGATTCCCATAGTCATTGCACCCTACGCGCCAATTTCTCATGGGGTTTCCCCTGTCACTGTGCTGGCTCCCCTTAATCCCCTATCTACCTGCAAGAAGGGGAGATAAAGCGCTGCTTTAGCAGCGTGGGGTTCTTTGGGTTTAATTAAGCAATCAACCGGACATGATATTACATACTTACAAAATCATCAAAATACTCCCTTAAATTTAATTATGTCAATGTCATTATTGAGCAATAATCTACATTACCAAATGTCAGCGAAGAATTTGACTTTGGGTTACGACCATATAACTATTATTAAGCATTTAAATTTAGATATCCCCCCAGGAAAAATAACTGCTTTAGTTGGTGCAAATGGCTCTGGGAAATCCACTTTATTACGAGGTTTAGCAAGATTATTAAAACCTCGTGTTGGCACAATTTATTTAGACATAACAGATATATTTAAGCTATCAACAAAAGATGTTGCTAAAAAATTAGGAATTCTTACCCAAGGCCCCGTTGCACCAGAAGGATTAACAGTTCGAGATTTGGTAGCTTGTGGAAGATTTCCTTATCAAAACTGGTTGCAGCAGTGGACAAAAGAAGATGAAAGATTAGTAGAACTAGCGTTAGAAATTACTGGGATTAAATACTTAGCAGAACGCAAGTTAGATACTCTTTCTGGTGGACAGCGACAACGTGCTTGGATTGCAATGGCATTAGCTCAAGATACAGATATTTTATTGTTAGATGAACCAACTACTTTTTTAGATTTGGCGCACCAAATAGAAGTTTTAGATTTATTGTATGATTTGAACCAAAACCAGGGAAGAACGATTGTCATGGTGTTACATGATTTGAATCATGCCTGTCGTTATGCTGATTATTTGGTAGCGGTGAAAGAAGGTCAAATTTTTGCTGTTGGCGAACCTAATTTGGCGATCACTGAGAAGATGGTAAAGGAGGTGTTTGGATTGGAATGTCGGGTTATCCCAGACCCGGTTTCCGGTACACCGATGTGTATACCAGTGGGAAGAAAGGGGAGAAAATAGAAACAAATAAAAACCTTACATGGCACAATACAGTTCAGTTAAGCATTTCTTCCTTCTCATCTTGCAGAGTAGGGAATATAACAGTGTTTGTTAGTATCGGCTCAATAATCCGGGTTAAGTAATTACTCAGTCGCTCAACTCCATAACACTCATTTGTGACAAAGTTGGCGTGAAGTTTGATGAAGTTGTATTAGTTGTAGTTAAGAAACATCATAAATCGGGAAACCTGGAAATAAAGTTTTACCCGATAAATAAAAACTAATGGAGAAACAGCAAGTTAGAAAACTGCTAATTGGTGATTTGACTTGGCAACGGCTGGTTAAATCTTTAATCTTTATCTATATATTTTTTGCTGTATTTGTATATTTTCGGGCAGATAGCATGATTTTTCTATCTCAACCTTCTAGCTATCAGGACGATCCAACAATTTTGAAGTTAAGGAGTGGGGAGAATACTAATATTTCAGCTACATACTTATTGAACACTCAAGCTAAATATACTATTCTTTATTCTCATGGTAATTCTGAAGATTTAGGAGATATCAAACAGATTCTAGAAAAATTACACGCATGGGGTTTTAGTGTCTTTGCTTTTGATTATCGCGGTTATGGTACGAGTCAAGGAAAGCCAACAGAAAGTCATGCATACGAAGATATCAATAGCGCTTACAATTATTTGACCCAAAATTTAAAAATTCCACCTAAAAAAATTATAGTTTTGGGGCATTCGGTTGGCGGTGGTTCGGCGGTAAATTTAGCAATGCAGAAACCAGTAGCTGGTTTAATTGTTGAAAGCTCATTTATTTCCGCTTTTCAAGTAATAGTACCTTTTCGGATTTTACCTTTTGATAAATTTCTCAATCTAGATAATATCAAAAAAGTCAAATGTCCGATATTGGTGATTCATGGAAAAGCAGATAACATAATTCCTTTTACTCATGGAGAAAAATTGTTTAATGCTGCAACATCCCCAAAACTTTATTTGTGGGTTGAAGAGGCAAATCATAACGATTTATTCTCGATAGCTGAAGAAAAATATCGTCAAACTTTGCAGGAGTTTACTAACCTTATCAAGGCAAATCAACAATTATCCCGTCCCAGTAATTCGTAATTGCTCTTTATGAAGTCGTCATTGAAACCTAAAAAAATTCGGGTGAAGTGAGGATGTGTGACAAAAGTAACATATCCTAGCATCAGAGATTTCTGACAGAAATCTGTAAAATCAAAGATTCTAAAAAGGCGATCGCATGACTAATGGCGTAATAATGCAGTATTACCATTGGTACATCTCCAATGATGGTACATTATGGGACAAGCTGGATAAAACAGCCAATGAGCTAGCTGATGCAGGCTTCACTGCTTTATGGCTGCCGCCAGCTTATAAGGGCAGTGGTGGAACATGGGATGTTGGATACGCAGTCTACGATTTGTTTGATCTGGGTGAGTTCGATCAAAAAAATACTGTTCGGACAAAATATGGAACCCGCGAGCAATACTTAAAGGCGATTAAAACGGCACAGCGTGCAGGTATTCAAATCTATGCCGATGTAGTTTTCAACCACAAAGATGGTGGGGATGAAATAGAACGCATTTCGGCCCAAGAAATGGATTGGAATGACCGCAACCATCCAGTCAGCGATTGGTACGAAATTGGAGCTTATACAAAGTTCAATTTTTCTGGTCGTGGAGATAAATACTCCAGTATGAAATGGTATTGGTGGTGCTTTGATTCATTATCATACAATGTAGATACCAAAAGGGCAGACAAACTCTACCGCCTTAAAGATAAACATTTTGAGACAGAAGTTAGCCACGAACACGGCAACTACGATTATTTAATGGCCAACGACCTAGATACAGGTAATGACCTCGTACGCGGTGAGTTGATGTATTGGGGGCGTTGGTTTGTTGATACCACAGGTGTAGATGGCTTTCGCATTGACGCTGTTAAACATATCCGCTCCACTTTTTTCCGTGATTGGTTAAACCACCTGCGAGTTCATTTTGGTGGGCGGGAACTGTTTAGCGTTGGTGAGTACTGGTCTCAAGATATCGATGCCTTACACGGTTATATTGCCTCTAGTGATGGGCGTTTGTCGTTATTTGATGTGCCTCTACATTTTAAATTTCACCAAGCTAGTCGCCAGGGTAGTAGTTTCGATCTGCGATCGATTTTTGATAGAACCCTAGTTAAAGAACAACCTGCTTTAGCTGTTGCCTTTGTTGAAAACCATGATACTCAACCTTGTCAATCCCTAGAGTCGCCTGTTGAACCTTGGTTTAAGCCCTTAGCCTATGCACTAATCTTACTACGCCAAGAAGGCTATCCTTGCGTTTTCTATGCAGATTATTACGGGGCACAATATCAAGATAAAGGACGTGATAATACCCTTTACTCTCACCGTTTTTTGATTGACAAGTTCTTGAAGGCTCGTAGAGAATACGGTTTTGGCGACCAGCATGATTACTTTGACCATCCCAATACTATCGGTTGGACGCGCTTGGGTACTAGGGAACATCCGGGTGCAATGGCTGTAGTGCTGACCAATAGCTCACCAGGAAACAAGTGGATGAATGTGTTCCGACCCAATCAGGAATTTTACGATGCGACGGGACATATAAACGATATCATTCACACCAATAACGACGGATGGGGAAATTTCCCATGTCCTGGTGGTTCAATATCAGTCTGGCTGCAAAAATAGTTTGAATAGAAAACTAAGGTAAAAGAGGTAGAAAGTAAGGAGTTTTTTCCCCTATCTATCTCTTTTACAATAGTATTCAACGTAGAATGGAGCAAAATTTTCTACAAGATTACGGAATTGCAATGACATCGCTTGAAGTCATAATCATCGGAACAAAAACTGACTGCATTCACTCACGGAATTTATTGCTTGACTAACTCCAAGTAATAAATCTGAAAACAGCCAAATAACTAAAGCTATTAAGGAGATAAATTAACATGAGCGAGAATAATAACTTACAATCCCCAACAAAAAAACAACCCCCTAAGACAATAGGAAAACCACCAAAAACTGAATTCACTAACTCCGAACAACAGCCCAAAACACCAAAATTATCAGATATTAATTGACTAGGAGTAATCCCAATATTACTCGGTTAAAAAAATTTGTAGGTTGGGTTGAATGGAGTGAAATCCAACAAAGCCCTGAAAATGTTGGGTATAAGAAACTAGAAGTCTAACAGAAATATTCAGTTGCTGCTATATTTTGGGAACCAATGGTTCCCATTTTTTTCATCTCTAATCCCATCGCTTATTGATTCAATAAGGGCAAGCAAATAGTGAAACAAGTTCTGCCTGGCTGCGACTCAAATGAAAGCGTACCGTGATGGCGATTTTCTACAATCCGGCGAACGGTTTCTAAACCAAGTCCTGAACCATGCCCCACTGATTTGGTGGTGAAAAAAGGTTCAAAAATGCGGGTTTTAATTTCAGGTGAAATTCCACTGCCAGAATCGATAATGTCAATATGGGCATAGCGATCGCAATGGTGTGTTGTAATTTCCAGCAGTCCCTTACCATCCATTGCATCAATGGCGTTGTCAATTAAGTTTGTCCACACTTGATTGAGTTCACTGCCATAGGCAAAGATTTTTGGAATATATTGATCGTAATTGCGTTGCACTTGCACACCGCACTTGAGTTTATGAGCAAACAATCGTAAGGTATCTTCTAAACCTTGATGTATATTTACTTCTTGCTGAGTGCCTTGATCGAGGTAAGAATAAGACTTCATCGCTTGCACAAGTTCGGAAATCCTTTCAGAACCTCGCAAACCATGTTTAATCATCGACATGACTTCAAAGGAAAGCGCTAGCCAGTGCAATCCCATTTCTCGCAATTCTGTGTCGTCCTTGCGCCAACGTTCCATGAGTTGCTCTAGGGTTTCAACCTCAACACCACCTTCTGCTAAAGGTTCTGCTAATTTCCATGCTTGGTTTACACCATAGTCTTCTAACCAATCGAGCAATATGGCTTCGCGATCGCTTAGTGTCACCGGATCTAGGCGATTATTCAAAATCGCATCATAGCCTAGATCGCGTACTCTCAACCAGTGTTGAGTATGGGCTTCGTCAACATTGCGTTGCCCATAAACTAAGTTCATTCGTTGTAACTCTAGGATGGCGGCTGGCATTTCTTTTAAAGTCCGAACCAGGGCTGCGGCTGGGTTGTTGAGTTCATGAGCTAGACCGGCGGCAAGTGTCCCTAAAGCTGCCATCTTTTCTCGCCCACGAATGAAAGACTCTAGCCCCCGGACACGACGTTGCATAATTCGGAAGACCATCCGCTCAAAATCACGACATTCATGCAGCAGTTTACGGAAGTCTTCTCCCTTTAGCTCGTAAAGGTTACAATTTGTCAATGCCCGCATTGTCACAGGTGCAGGTTCATCTGTGAGTACTGGAATTTCACCAAAAAAGGATGGGGCTTCGTGTTGCCCGATGGGAATTTCCACTCCTTCACTGCGGCGGGTGAGGTTGATTTTACCTTTGACTAAGATAAATAAGCCACATCCAGGTTCTCCCTCATGGGCTAAAACTTCTCCAGCGGAAAGTTCAACTGTTTGAGTGCGATCGCAAACCCACTGCAATCGCTCTTTGGGAAGTTGTTGAAATGGGTCTAAGTTAATTAATTCCTCAACACATAACATCAATTAACCTCCTTAAGGGAGCAGGGGGGATAATACCAATTCAAAATTCAAAATTTATGCATTAAGAAAGCCAGACATAACAAAGGTTTGGGAGTATATATCTGCCGCATTCTTTTTTCAAATTGGTATAAGAAAGCAGGGTTATACAGGTGTGTTTCCCTATAAAGAATTGTGGCTAAAATAGTTGAATAAGACTTTAGTCTACAGTTTATCAGAATTTGTGTAAAACCTGATCCGTTTATACAGTGGGTATAGATAGAGGTCTGATAGCTCAAAATTTATTAAATCCAGCAGAACGACGATAAAGTAACCAGATAAACAGGGGTGAACCCAGCAAGGCAGTGACAGAACCTACTGGTAGCTCTACTGTTCCTAGTCTAGAGAGTAAATCTGCAAAAGTGAGTAACCATGCACCTGCAAGGGCGGAAAGTGGTAAAACAAAGCGATGATCTGTACCAACAATCAGGCGGACACCGTGAGGAACAACAAGACCAACAAATCCAACCAAGCCGCTGATGCTGACTGCACCTGCGGCTAATAGAGTGGCGACACCACCAATTAACAGGCGCGTTCGCGTCAACGAAAGCCCTAAACTCACAGCTAAATCATCTCCCAAAGCGAGTATATTTAGCGATCGCCCCAGCAAGCATCCCCCGATCAATGCAACGATGATATAAGGTGCAGGCGTAGCAATTTCTTGCCAACCCCGTCCATTAAGACTACCAACTAAGAAACTGAGCGCAATTTGAATTTGCCCATCTTCAGCTAAAAGCAGCAATGTACTTTGTACAGCACCAAATAAAGAACTCACCGCCACTCCGCCTAAAATTAACCGCTCAACAGAAATTCCCGACCCCGAACGACCCAGTAAAATAACGATCGCGGCAGTTAAAATTGCTCCCATCCATGCTGCTAAAGGAATTGCGAGCGGGAATATGTGGCAGACAATTATCAGAATTACAAATAGTCCCGCACCCGCTGAAATGCCCAAAATAAATGGATCGGCAAGACTATTACGTAACATTCCTTGCAGCAACGCTCCTGACATTCCCAAAGCTGCGCCAACAACGATCGCAGCCGTAATGCGCGGGAGACGTAAATCCCAGAGAATTGTCTGTTTAACCGGATCGCCTTTGTGGAGAATGGCTTGCCAAAATTCCGACATATTTAAAGGTACTGCTCCTTGAGAAAGCGACAGTGCTAGCGTTACCACCAGTGCTGTACCAAAGAGTAAAACAGCCCAAAATACGCGGTGTTCAGTAAAAATTGTCTGAAATGGTCTAGTCAAATTTCGCTATCCTTTCTCCAAAACAGTCAGCCTGATCTGCCAAAATTTCTTCGTCACCCAGTTAATTTTATCTACCTGTATAACATCAGCCCTAATCTCTACCTTCTTGTGGCTGAAAGTGCCATTTTGTCTACTTTTCAACCTTAAGCGCCTTGTCTCTTGGGAGCCTAAGCAGCCAGACAGACGACAGCGCCACCGGGGAAATAACTGCACCTATTGCACCAAACAAGTCCCCAAAAGCTGACGCTAAAAACACTCGGAGCATTTCTGAAGTGACATTACCCTCAAGTTCAATTAAAAATGAAGAAATTTTGAATTTTTTACTCAGTACTTATGTACTCAGTAAAAGCCCTGCCCGTTGTGGGCGGTTTTTTACTCAGCACGGGCTAAATGCCCCGCTGACGCTAACAGCACTCAGCACTCAGTACTCTTCATTGTGGGTCAATAATTGAACCCATAAATAAAACCCTTCCCGTCTGATTATCCCTAATGGCACAGAAGAAGGGACGATCCACAATCATTTGGAATGGTGGGTTTATATCAATAGAAGCTGTTGCTGATATACCAACTGAAGTAACAGCAGCCGCTTCCGTGCCTTCTTCGTTCACTTCGACAAAAGTTTTATGCTTAACTTCGCTAATCTTAAGATTTTTACCCATACCGGAAAAATTGGCTTTGTCGCTGAAAGCCTCCTCCATGCCTAAACTTTTCAAGGAATCATTGAGTGTAACGTCGTAATCTGTTTTGAAGCGGGGTAGGCGAATAAACCCTTTTTGTTTGCTGAACTGAGTCATCCATTTTTCCCAGTTTTCAACATTTAAGTTTTGATAGAAGGCTTTCAGATTAGAGTTCTGTTTCGGCAAGAAAATATAAAAACTGAATTTACCATCTTTGCCGTAAGGTAAACTAACTGCCTGAAATTGTTTGCTTTCATAGTATCTATAGTCACCGTTTTGTGACATCATCAGCTGTTGTTTTGGTCTGTCAGATGTGCTATAAAAAGGGTATTGAGCAGTTTGATTTTTATTAAATTCTTGGCTCCATTTACCTTTAAAATATATGGCATTAATCAGAAATAACACCTGACTTGGCTCAATTTTATCAACAATCTTATTAATTTTACCATTAGTATTATCTTTGACCCAGTTATTGATAATACTAGGCGCGGCGGGATCTTTAAAATTTAAATTGCTGACCTTAGCTTTATAGAAATACTGTATTCTTTGGAGAAAGTCTGGCTGAAAGCTAAAATTTTGATTTGCCCAAAGTGAGTTAGCAATATTCAGTTGCACTTTCGAATCGGAATTGTCTACAAGCTGCTTTAATGCCGCTGCGTAAGAAGAGTTGATTTCTTGTAGATTCATCCCCTGTAATTCCAGGGTTTTTGCGATCGCTAGTTGAGTTGTGCCGCTTGCGCCATTGTAGGTCATAGATAGAGCGATCGCAACACTCGAAGGTGAGATAAAAACATTCTTCTCACCTTTATTACCTTTTTGAACCTCTGAAAATAGTTTGAAGCCAAACTTATTGCTAGACGCGACGATTTTTGTATCAGTTTTGGCTGTCTTTTGTTGCAATGGGGTTTCTAGCTGAGGTAAGCTAGATTTTGCAAGGGCACTTTTATTACTATCGATTTGAGAATACCCTAATACACCAAATAGGACAACACTTGCAGCTACCAGAACATAACGTTTTTGCATAATTTTTTTATACTACTAAATTTCTGCCGATTTATTTTACCACCTCACTTGCCAAATATTCCTGTTCTGTGCTCCGAGTTGACGCACATCTTGTGTCAATGATTAACTATTGCATTTGTTATAATAAATAAAATGGGACTTTTACAGTTTTTGTAACAGAAAGTTATTAGCTTAGAGGAGTTAAACACAACTTATTAGAACTGCTAATTCATAGTTGAGGTGGCTATGGAGACGAATTATGAAAAATCTCTATTTTTAGAAATTTTACTATTTAAATATAAAAGTATTGTAGATTACCTAAACACAAAATAACCAGCGTCCTTGGTTGTTAAAGATAAAATTACGTTTGTCAGTTTACGAAATACCAAACTTTTGTAGGGACACACGGCTGTGCATTGGTGTCAACTTAAGTGCAAACCCTTTATGGCTGGAAATACTTTTCATTGGGCTGCTGCCGCAAGTTAATAGGCGGCAGCCCACTGGCGCGCCTTTATGTTAGTTCTAGTCCACCTTGATAGCCAGTAACAATGCGTCCACCATCCTTGAGGATGTGGATTTCTATCTGGTCGCTAGCCCAAGTAATCTGGTCTTGGAAAGCCGGGTTTAACACCCGAACCCGTTGATTGCTAGATGAAACTGGAGAATTGGGAGAATTAATTGCCAGAGATTGTACAAAAGGCCCGTCAATCAAAATATCGAGTTGTTCTAACAATGCTTGGGAACCTGGCGGCGCAGATTGGGACTGTAACTGCTTAAGAGTGAACCCTGAAAAAGACATTACATTTAAACCAGCAGCTTTTACCTTCTGGGCTAAAGACGCTAATGCAGTTGCTTGCCAAAAGGGTTCTCCACCAGAAAATGTTACACCCGTATTGCGGGGATTGCTGAGAATATTTTCGGCAAGAGTATCAACAACAATCAATTGATTAGCCTCAAAAGACCAGGAGTTAGTATTAAAGCAGCCAGGGCATTCACGCAGACAACCTTGTACCCAGACGACTGCACGACAACCAGGGCCATTAACTTCTGATTGATCGACGTAACCCATAATATTGAGATAGCCTGGGGGAATTTCCATGAGTGCTAGCGATGGGTCAGTTGGCTTAATTTCCATCTCTTTAACTCCTTTTAGCCGTTAACTGTTAAATATAGCGAATCTCCAATTAGATAACCGTGACGATGGTTATATAACTGGAGATTTATATTGATGATTAATTTCTCAAAAAGTTTTGGGGGCAATAATCTATAAATTCTTGTAATTCCGCGTTAGCGTACCCCTTTGGGGAAGCAAGTTACGCGAAGCGTCTCGTAGAGAAGCTCACCGTTCGCGTAGCGTCTCGCAGAGAAGGTATCGCTGCTTGTAGATCCCGGTCGATCATTGTTCATTGTTACACATATATTTTTCTCCGTATTATCTCGTACCCTTTTTCAAAAATCAAATATAATTCTTATATATCGACTGAATAATGGGCAGTTACTATTGAGTCAAGAATGTCCTAATTAACCTGAGTTAAATAAATATCTCCTTGCTTTGAACTAAATTTCAAGTCTGTCCCTCTTTATCAATGAGAAATTAAGGCTATAGTATCTGTTCCAAAATAAAAATACTTCTAGATATCTTGAACAATGAAAAATGTGAAAAATATGCTCTAGATGTGTCTTTAAGTAAAGACATCTAAGTAAATAAGGTAATATATGGTTAGTGTTGCGTTATTTAGATGTTCTGTATTTTCAACGTAGATATGCACGCAGAGTTTCTCAGAACAAGGGTATAAAAACATCTTGTTTTATCAGTAGTTAACTATTGATGTGAATGTATACCCTGATTAATTTGTACAGTGTCATTGGACTTATATCAAGTTCGGGTAATTAGTTATGATTCCCACAGTCTTTGCATCATTATTGAGGTATAAAGTATGCCGAAAACATCAATTTCGGTAAGTATTTTGTGCCCAAAAACAGCATTAAATTCAAGGTTGAGAACTGAAATTAACGCGGTGTGCAACTTTCTCTCAAACCTAACCCCCAGCCACTTAAGAGCTAGCGTTGGGGAGCAAGACTTAAAGCCTCTCCTCGCTTCGAGGAGAGGTTTGGAGAGGGGTTTTAAGAATAAGTCGCACATTACGCGAAATTAGTGAAAAAATGGAATCAATGATAAAACAGCAAAACCTTCCAATATATATTATGAAATAACTGAAAAGTTAAGAGATCGAAATGACAATGCATCTGAATCTGTTCTTAATCAGTTAAAGTCTGAAAATATGGCAATTGTTAACGAAGCTCAACAAAATCCTAAAAATCTAGCAAAATGGTTGTATGAGAATCAGGGAGAAATGCGTTTTGGCTCAGAAAACCGCTTGTTTCTTGTACTAATTGATACGAATGATTTTTCAAGTTCGTGGAAACTTAAAAGGAACTTAGACCTCTTAATACCTACGATAAACACTTTTCTTGAAGCTTTTAGTTCAAAGGAAATATCAGATTTAAAGATGGATTTTAATTATCCTGGTAAACCACAAACATTCAGTGCATTAACAGATGTTATTTTCGTTGTAAAGTAAAAAACTTTCATTAATCAAATATTGATGACTACGCATTTAAATGAGCATGAAGAAATAGCGGTCTAGCCTTAAATTATGCAACCTATCTGAATAATTCCATCTTGATACAAAAATATCAAAACTCTATTTTTCTCTTTGTACCTGTGGGTGAAATTTTCATATACAGAGAACTTCTAATGCTAAAAATTTCTAATCTTAATGTTTATTACGGCGAAAGCCATATTCTCCGCAATGTAGATTTGAGCGTACCATCTGGGCAAATGGTTTGCCTAATTGGACGCAATGGTGTCGGAAAAACTACCCTACTAAAAACTATCATGGGTTTACTCAAACCCCGCAGCGGTACTATTAATTTAGCTGAAGAATTAATCAACTCTAAATCCCCAGATCAAAGGGCAAAGTTGGGAATTGGTTATGTCCCCCAAGGACGAGAGATTATCCTTCGGTTAACAGTTAAAGAAAATCTACTGCTGGGGTTGGAAGCTAGACGCAAACCAGTAAAAAAAGCAGAAATTTCAGAGGAAGTTTTTAGTTTATTTCCGGTGTTAAAAACCATGCTTTCGCGGATGGGTGGTGATTTAAGTGGAGGACAGCAGCAACAATTAGCGATCGCACGTGCTTTAATGGGAGAACCTCAATTACTCGTCTTAGATGAACCTACCGAAGGTATTCAACCCTCCATCATCCTTGAAATTGAAGCCGCAGTCCGTCGCATCGTCGAAACCACAGGCATTTCGGTGTTATTAGTAGAGCAACATTTACACTTTGTCCGTCAGGCTGATTATTATTACGCCATGCAAAAAGGTGGTATTGTCGCCTCCGGTTCCACAGCCGAACTTAGCCAAGATGTGATTCAGCGCTTTTTAGCTGTTTAATTTTTGAAATTTCTACATCAATTGTGTCGGTAGCAATCAAGTCTGCCGCTTCTTGTAAAAGCTCATGTTGTTCTTTTTGAATTACTTCCAAACGACTAGAAATTTCTGCTAATCGTTGTTGTTTATTTTGTTGAAAACTTTCAGGTAGTAAAGTAGGCAAGCTATCAGTTGTTTTAGCACCTGTAATTCTTTGAACAGCAAAACTCCCAAGTTGAGTTAAGGATAGAAAACTAACTTTAATCAAAGCCTGAAGCAATTTTAACGGAACTTTGAGTATTGACCAACTAGCGGTTTCAATTAGGCGGACAATTGCTTTAATGATGCTCCAAAGTAGAGCAAGTGCAAACAGCAAAATTATTACACTAATAATTGGGTGATTAGCTCCCCAACTTAGTATTTGAACTAACCGAAAAAATATCGGGTGTTGTGTTAACCAATCACTTGCAGAAGATGCGATTGCATCTTTAACTGCTCCCGATGTTGTATTTTTAAATTGCTCTGCTGTTTGCCAACTTTGCTCTAAACTCGTTGTAACTGTATCAATTGCTCTATCAGTTGTGGTAGTGGCTGTTGTCTTCAAAGACTCACCAGCTTGTTGTGCTGAGTTACTTAGAGAGTTAACGCTTCCGCCCACAAAATCTTTCACATTTTGCCAGCGTTGTAAAACTCCATTAGGTAAATGTACGTCTATTTGAGATACCATAAAACATTTCACCGAGGTTGAAATCTAACCCGCAATCCATCTTTCGGGCGATTAGTGGGAACCACAACTTCCTCTAAACTTTGATTGGGTAATATCTCCCAATGATAACTACGGAGAAGATGAGCAGCAACAATCTTCATTTCCATTTTGGCAAAGGCTAGACCAATACAGATGCGTGGCCCACCGCCAAAACCAACTAAACTAAAAGGATATTTTTTGTTTTCTTGGCGTTGGGGACTGAAACGGTCTGGCTCAAACAGGTCTGGTTCAGAATAAATTTCTTCAATTCGGTGAGTAACTCCAATTGAATAGTATAACTGCCAACCAGCAGGAACGTGATAACCTTTAAACTCAAAGTCTTTAATTACGCCACGAAACCCGCCTCCGACAGGTTGATGCAATCTTTCAACTTCCCACAAAACCTGCTCTAAATAGGGCATTTTCCCTAATTGTTCTAAATCCAAATCACCTTTACTTGCAAGTTGCAATTGTTCAACTCTTGCTTTTTCGAGTACTTCTGGATGACGGGCTAACTCTACACACAACCAAGTCAGCATCGAAGTAGTAGTTTCATGGCCAGCAAATAGTAATAGTAACGCCTGAGCGATGAGTTCTTTTTCACTCATCCGGTTCCCTTCTTGATCTTGGGCTTGCACTAATAAACTCAGAGCATCTTTTGTTGGATTTTGCTGACGTTCTCTGACAACTTGAGTTAGATGCTCTAAAATCTGATTACGAGCAGCTATAGCTTTACCAAATGTTGTAAATGGTAAGGGCAACGGATTAATCGCAAACAGTCCATTTGTCATGGCTGCAAACAACTTGCTAAAACGCACACATTCAGGCCCAGGACGCGTATCCAGCAGTAATTGACTAGCAATATCAAATGTCAGTTGTTTAAATTCTTGGAACCAAGTAAATTCCTGCTGCTTCTCCCACTTTTGCAGATAACTACGTGTAATATCTTCTATTGTGGAGACATAATTCGCCAATGCTGGGCCATGCAATGCTGGCATCATCAAGCGACGGTTTCTGCGGTGTTCTTCCCCATCTTGCAGAAAAAGTGATTCACCCAGTAATGTCTTGAAATTATCAGGCCATCCCTCGCGCCAAGAAAAATTCTCTATTTGGCTTGACAAAACCAACTCTAATGCTTCCGGGCCGACCATCACTACAGTCGGTCTGCCAAGCAGATGAGTTTTGAAGATGGGCCCGTACTGGCGATAGCGCTTTTTAGCGAAATCGCGGTCGAAAACAAAGGAGAGTGTTTCACCTAATACTGGTATACCAAAGCTTCCAGGAGGAATTTGATCGCTTTTCATATCTCTAAGGGTAGCTATGAAAAAGTTAACACGATATTCCAACTCTACTGCGATCGCAGCACCCCAAAATATTCTTAGTACTTTCAAATATCTTTATTTCTTGTACATATAACCCAAAACCTGTGATCTGTCATTATATTTTCCCAGATTACATAATAACTTTACATAAATTTAATATTACTTTTTATTCAATAAAATTGCTGAACGTTAAGATGTTGTGGATCTATTGTTGAAAAGTAAAAATTCTATGCATCTAGATTTACCACAACTGATTAAATCACTCGGCTATTTTGGGGTCTGGGCGATTGTCTTTGCTGAATCTGGCTTGTTAATTGGTTTTTTTCTGCCTGGGGATAGCTTATTGTTCACTGCTGGATTTGTTGCATCTCAGAATTTACTGAACATTTGGGTTTTGATTTTTGGTGCTTTTATTTGTGCAGTCTTAGGTGATAATGTTGGCTATTTTACTGGACATAAATTTGGTAGAAGACTTTTTCAAAAGGAAGATTCATGGTTGTTTCATAAAAAGCATCTTATTAAAACCCAAAACTTTTATCAACAGCACGGTAAAAAAACGATTGTTTTAGCACGCTTTTTACCCATTGTAAGGACTTTCGCGCCCATCGTGGCTGGGATTGGTGCAATGCATTATCGAACATTTATGTCTTACAACTTAATCGGTGGCTTTCTTTGGACATTCGGTATCACCATGTTAGGGTTTTTCTTAGGAAAATCTTTACCACCTGAACAGGTTGATAAGTATTTGTTACCGATTATTGGATTAATTATAGTAATTTCTTTAATACCATCGATTATTCATTTGGTACAAGAAAATAGAGCAAACAAAAGTTGAAACATCTTTTGGATTTTGTGTAAAAATTAAGTATATTTTTTTACTGAATTTTGATAAAGATTAGTGGAGTATGGCTCGATTGTCTAACGAATTAGAACTTATCAAGACTTGGCTAAGTCAGTAAATAACAAAAATACTACTTGAGGAGAATGACACAGAAACATCAGAGTTTGATAATACCCTCATGACTTCCTTAAACATCAACCTCTATCTGTTCCTAGAAAATCTCCTCTTTTTCCTTATTGCCACACTTTTTATTGTGGTTGTGAACTGGGGATGGAAAAACGCAAAGCCTTATACTCTACCTTTACCATTTCCTGGTTGGTATAAAATCTGGTTTGGCTCGGTGCAACTGCTAGCAGTAGTGCCACCATTAGTGGTCATGTTATTGTGGGGTGTATGGTGGGGCGATCGCACGGTCTTAACTGTGCTTGCTTGGTATTTTATCGTTTTAGGGTTGCAAATCATCTCTGAAACAGTGACGCTTAGGCAGTTGCAAAATGTCGTCTGGGTGATGGTTCCTTATATATATCTGCCTTACCGCTTCTGGCAGTTGTACGAGGGTTTGACACTTTTGAATTCTACAAGCGAGTTGCAGTGGGTACGATATTTATTGATTTTTGAATTGGTGATGTGGATTGTTAACTACGCCATAGATATATCTCAATTGCCGCGGCTGTTTAGTTGGGAAGTACAATCAAATGACGCTAGCTAGAAATTAATCGCAGAATTAGCCATTTTTACTAAAGAAGTGCGTTCACCTGCTTTCAACCCCACAACATTTCAACTAAACTGTCTGCTGACTCTTCCAGAACAGTACCCCATACCCAAACGCATTTTGAAAGTGTCGCGGCTGCGGTTGCGTTTAATTCGTTTGATATCGCCAGCTAGCCGCCTCACGGTGGTTTCTCCATTTTTGCGTAGCTTGCCGCCTTCGGCATCGCGCTCCGTTTTCTTCACTTCCTTGACTTCGTATTCAAGCGTCTTTGCTTCAATTCCACGTTTTTAAATGTAGGTTCCGTTCCTTCTGCCTCCTGCCTCCTGAAGTCAACCAATAGGGCGATTTCCAGGATTGACTGCATGAATATATTCACTACCCGATCGCGGTCTTCCTCGTTTATAATAAGCTTCTTCTGGTTTACCCCATCCTAGCTGCAAAATCATTTCCAAAAAGCTAGAATTTTCCCACTTGCACAAACTTGCCCACTCTGTTCTTTGAACAATCCTTTCGACATCAGATGTGACAATTTGTTGGTGTTGTTTACTATTATTAAAACTCAAGTATAAATCCATTCCCACAGTGACTTCATACCAAAATTTTACGATGGAATTCTTAGCAGCTTTTAATATCTCTAAGTCACCAGTGAGGGCAATTAACTCGGTATCTATTTCGGGATAGTGCAAGCTTTTTCCTTTAACTGTCATTTCCCGCCAGATAATACCAGAAACTCGGTTTTCTCTCTGATACTCGTGAATTGCAGTTTTGAAATCTTGATAGGCAGTGAACTGTTGCAGTCCATCAGTTCTGATAAACTGGTCAATTACAGGATTGCCAGAGACTGTTATTTCTAATTTTAGACGTTTTCCTTTGAGGCAAGCTTGGCGTTCGGCTGCCAAAATTTGAATTAGCTCTTGAGTGGTGTAAACTTTTGACATCAGAATACACTCTAGTTAATTATTGGGCATTGGGCATTGATTACGGACTATAGACTATGGGTTAATTTCCTCAATTGTTAACACAGATATTTCAATATTATGCTTTGGCATCGGCAGAAATGTAGTAACAGATAGCACTAAAAATTAGGGCAGACCAATTTGGTCTACCCCATAAGTTACTTAGCTAACTCACTACTGAACTCATTGAAGGCTCGCCGCTTTAGCTGTGCTGTTTCAGTGCGTGGTAATAAATCAAAGATTTTACGAAATTGATCGTCTATCTCTTCAAAAGCTACTTGACCCTTTTTATTCAAAACTACTTCACCTGATTTATTTAACACCACTACTTGAGGAACACTCCCAGCATAGTAATATCCTGGTTCTGTTGGGTCGTAGGTCTCTTTCGGCGGGATAGTATCTACGCTAATCGGCATAATCTCTGCTACCCGACCATAGAATTCCTGTACCCGTGAGATAGAAATGGCATATCTTTTGGAATCGCTGCTATCATCCAGATAAAAAGCCAAAAATACGGGTTTATGTTCCGCTAAAGTCTGTGCCAGTGTCTGTCTGGGAGGAACTAATGAACCATTGCCTGCATAAACGACAAAGATGTTGCCATCATATAAATCATTATTAAGACCAGCAGATGCAGGTTGCATACTTATAATCAAAAGACTTGCAAGCAACAACAGGCATTTGGACAACCACCTTTGCCAGACAGTAAATTGTTTATGTAAAAAAAGAAACTTTGTGCTATTCATCAAAAGGAACCTTGCAAGCTACTACTTGTTGTGATGTGCTTAATTTGGCAACTGGGCTAGATATGTAATTACGCCCACGCACTATTCTTTAAGATAACGCTTACTGAGATTATCTCTCGCAAGTGGCTGGTATTGCTACGTGCAAGTCAAAACAGAGGTAAAGTAGCGCAACCGTAAGGCTCAAGAATCCAAAATTGTTCAACTGAGCGAATGCCAACAGCGTCTCAAAGAGAAGTCGAAATCCAAAATCTAAAATTCAAAATTGCGATGACTGGCTTTTTCAGCCAGGATTCGCTAAACTCACAAGATTAAATTTGCACTTTTAATTAGCAACCGCCAGAAGACTAGGGTACAGATGTGGGAAAAATACAATTCATAGATAGACTGCGATTGGGTTTCGCGGTGTCAGTGGCAAAAAGTGTAACGTTTATAGTGCGATCGCTCCGTCTGGGTGCTGCTAGTGTGTTACCAGGCTCGATTGCTCGTCGCATAGAACCCCGACTCTTACAATTATTGAGTCGGCAAGTTAAAAATGGGGTGATTTTAATTGCTGGTACTAACGGCAAAACTACTACAGCGCTGCTTTTATGCACGATATTAGAACGCAAAGGTTTTCGCATCACTCATAATTCTACAGGTGCAAATCTGGAAAATGGCTTGATGACAGCGCTGTTAGAAAGCACCAACTTACTAGGAACGCTCAATACTGATTACGCCATTTTGGAAGTTGATGAAAATATTGTACCAAGAGTATTAACCCCACTCCAGCCGCGAATCATTCTTTGTTTAAACTTATTCCGCGACCAACTCGATAGGTACGGCGAAGTAGACACAATTAGTAAGCGTTGGACAAAAGTTATTTCTACCCTACCACCAGAAACGGTAGTAATTCCCAATGCTGATGACCCAACTTTATCTAACCTCGGTCAGCAGTTACCTCAACGGGTTTTATTCTTTGGCTTGAATGAACCAGAACATTATTTAGAAGCAATTCCTCACGCTGTTGATTCTATTTACTGTCCCAAATGTGGGCATTCCCTAGATTACAAGGGTGTTTATTTGTCTCATTTGGGAGATTTTACTTGTCCCAAGTGTGGTTTTAGTAAAAGTAAACCGACTCTCGAAAGTAATGAATGGTCGCAAATTCTGGTTGGTTTGTACAACAAATATAATACTTTAGCTGCTGCTACTGCGGCTATTGAGTTAGGAGTTGATGAAGTAACAATCAGAGATACTATTAATAATTTCCAAGCTGCTTTTGGTCGGGCTGAAGATTTAGTAATTAACGGTAAACGAGTGCGGATCTTGTTATCAAAAAATCCTGTAGGAACGAATGAAACCATTCGCGTAGTAACTCAAAGCACAGATAAAACCACACTGCTGGTATTGAACGATCGCACGCCTGATGGCACTGATGTATCCTGGATTTGGGACGTGGATACCGAGAAATTAGTCGAACGCGGCGGGACTTTAGTAGTGAGTGGCGATCGCATCTACGATATGGCACTACGTCTACGTTACAGCCAAAAGTCCCCTGAGAGTAACTTAAATTTAATAGTCGAAGAAGATTTGCGACAAGCGATCGCTACTGCATTAGAGCATACACCAGAGAATGAAACTTTGCATATTCTACCTACCTACTCAGCCATGCTAGAAGTGCGAGAAGTCCTCACTGGTCGGAAAATTCTTTAAATTTGTCATTTGTCATTTGTCATTGGTCATTTGCGATCGTCCCATTCCCTATTCTCCAAATTTATGAGTTCTCAAAATTTAGAATTAACGATAGGTTGGCTTTATCCGACGCTGATGAGTACTTATGGCGATCGCGGTAATGTAATTACTATAGAACGTCGCGCTCAGTGGCGGGGATACGATGTTAAAGTATTACCCCTGGATCAAAATGCCACAGCCGCAGATATTAAAACTGTCGATGTCATAGTTGGTGGTGGCGCACAAGACCGTCAGCAAGAAATTGTCATGCGCGATTTGCAAGGTGCGAAAGCTGACGCTATGCGCGAGAAAATCGAAAATGGAACACCAGGAGTATTTACTTGTGGTTCACCCCAACTGCTAGGACATTATTATGAACCAGGCTTAGGACAACGAATTGATGGTTTGGGAATACTCGATTTAGTTTCTGTGCATCCTGGTGAAAATACTAAGCGCTGTATTGGTAACTTGGTAATTGAAGTGACAGCCTCACGTCTAGCGCGAGATTTAAAAGAGATGACAGGCAACACACCATATTTGGTAGGCTTTGAAAATCACGGCGGACGTACCAAGCTGGGAAAAGTGGAAGCTTTGGGGCGAGTAGTGTACGGTTTGGGAAATAATGGTGAAGATGGGACAGAAGGAGCATTTTATCAGAATGCGATCGCGACTTATTCCCACGGCCCATTGTTACCGAAAAATCCCTTTGTTGCCGATTGGTTAATTCAAACAGCGCTGCGGCTAAAGTATCAACAAGAAATTACCTTAACACCTTTTGACGACAGCCTCGCTGTACAAGCACGAGAAGCGATGTTTAAGCGATTGAAAGTGAGTTTACCAAGTGCTGCTGCGACGAAATAACCTCAGTTCGTTGATTAAGCCTCTCCCCGAAACAGGGAGAGGTTTGGAGAGGGGTCAAATTTGACATAAAGCAAGGAGGCAAAGTATGATTCAAGCCTTAACCAAACAACTAACATTTGATGAATTTCTCGCCTGGTATCCCGAATCTTCAGACAGGCATTATGAACTACATGATGGGGTAATTGTTGAAATGCCTAAGCCAACAGGGAAACACTCAGAGATAGCCGGATTCATCAATGGTTCTTTGTTTATTGAAATCACCCGTTTGTCTATTCCTTGTTTTATCCCAAAAGAATGCGTCATAAAGTCAGTTAACACTGATTCAGGTTATGAACCGGATGTAATCGTTCTTGATAGACAAGCTGTTATGGATGAACCTCGTTGGAAAAAAGAATCTATCATTACGCGCAGTAGTTCCGTCAAGTTGGTTGTAGAAGTTGTTTCAACCAACTTGAGTGATGATTATGCTTTGAAGCTAGAAGATTACGAGTCTTTAGGTATTCCTGAATATTGGATTGTAGACTATCTAGGTTTAGGTGGTAGGCGCTTTATTGGCAATCCTAAACAACCAACTATCTCGATTTACCAATTAATTGAAAGTGAGTATCAAGTTAGGCAATTTAAGGGAAATGACTGCATTCAGTCGCCAGCGTTCCCAGAGTTGAATTTAACTGCTGAACAGATTTTCCGGGCTGAAGAAGTCGTGTAAAAAACGGCTAAAAAAGTAAAAGAACCATCAAAGACTCATTCATGAGTATTAAAGACTCGTCCGCGAGTATTAAAGACTCATCGGCGAGTATTAAAGACTCATCCACGAGTATCAAAGACTCGTCCGCGAGTATCAAAGACTCGTCCGCAAGTATTAAAGACTCATTCACGAGTATCAAAGACTCGTCCGCGAGTATTAAAGACTCATCCACGAGTATCAAAGACTCGTCCGCGAGTATCAAAGACTCGTCCGCGAGTATCA
>NZ_CAXTTT010000027.1:55090-63243 GCF_964247315.1 uncultured Nostoc sp. | reverse complement strand
CATTAAATGACACATCATTGATAGCTGTAACTTACCGTCAATTAGGTCAAATCTATCAAGCTTGGAGTAAATATGAACAAGCGATCACCTACCATCAACAAAGCCATGACCTTTATGAGCAATTGAGTCTACAGAATAATGTAGCTAATCAACTATCTTGGATCGCTAGTTGCTACCGCAATTTAAAGGATTACACGAAGGCGATTGAATATTACCAGCAAAGTCGAAATCTTCATCAGCAGTTAGGCCATGATGAGAGTGCAGCTAGACGCTTTATGCAACTTGCTAACAATCAACGCTTGTTAGCAAAAAATACCTCAGATAGAGCAGTAGCTTTTGAATTACTGGCACAGGCTGAACAAAATATCCGTCGAGCCATCCAAATAAATACCACAGGAGACTATAAAGAAAATCTTGCTTACGATAACATTATCTTTAGCTTAATCTGGTCGGAACGCTTACGCCTGTCGTCTTTTGATGACTCGTTACCGCAAGAACAAATTGCCCAATTTGAAAAATATTATAATATTGGCTTGACATATCTTGCCGAGCTGGGGCAGACTGTAAATCGAGCAGATGAAGTTCTTGATATCGCCCGTGCTTATCTGGAAGTCAGCGTCTTAAAAAATCTTGATCAAGCCGAAGAACTAGCTCAAAAATCTCTCCAAGTTTTTCAAGAGTACAATCGCCGCAAACTAGAAGCTTCATCTCGTAAACTCTTAGGCGAAATATACCTGAACCGCTCCCAGCATCATCAATCAGGTACTAAGGTAACTGCTACCCAGTTTTTGACTGAAAGTTTGCAAATTTACACAGAGCTTGATTTAAGCGAAAAAGCTGCTGAGGTAGAGCAGCTAATGAATCCAAATCTGGATAATACTTGAATACTTAGCAATTAGAATTCGCCCCTACATAAACAAGCCTGCGTACTATATGAAAAGTCTACAAAGGCAGATTTCACTTGTGAGCCAAAAGGCGCTGTCTGACGACAAATCACTGCGCGTCTACGCACTCCATTGCACAAATTCGCTCATTTTTGTGTTAAAACAGGCGAATATTATTAGTACATATTATTACTAGATT
This sequence comes from uncultured Nostoc sp., assembly GCF_964247315.1. Taxonomy (GTDB): domain Bacteria; phylum Cyanobacteriota; class Cyanobacteriia; order Cyanobacteriales; family Nostocaceae; genus Nostoc. The sequence continues at coordinate 62,160 of NZ_CAXTTT010000027.1, read as the reverse complement.
CTTTTTTTACTTTATACACTGTATAAATGCTAGAATCCTCAAGTAGACAGTTAGGATACCTAGATGCCAGTTGTAGCTAACTCAATCAAGTTTGGTACAGACGGCTGGCGGGGCGTTATTGGTGACGAGTTTACCTTTGAACGCCTAGCCCTGGTCGCGCCAGTCGCCGCAAAAGTATTATATGATACATATTTCTCTACGGTGGGTAGCCGAACAATAATTGTCGGTTACGATCGCCGATTCATGGCCGAAGACTTTGCTCGTGCTGTTGCCGATACTGTCACCGCTGTCGGCTTTGATGTGTTATTGAGCGAGAGCTATGCCCCAACCCCAGCTTATAGTTGGGCAGCAAAACAACTCAACGCTTTAGGGGCGCTGGTAATTACAGCCAGCCATAATCCTGGATCATATTTGGGGTTAAAAGTCAAGGGTTATTTTGGTGGGTCGGTGCCGCCAGAAGTCACAAAAGAGATAGAAGCGCAGTTGTCGGTGGGAGTACCACTAGCAGCTACTCCAGGCAAGCAAGAGAAATTCGATCCCTGGCCCAGTTATACTCAAGCACTAGAAAGTAAAGTTGATATTGCCAAACTTCGAGAAGCGATCGCATCTGGCAAACTAACGTTATTTGCCGATGTCATGCATGGCGCTGCTGCTAGTGGATTGGCGAGACTACTAGGCAATCAGGTCAAAGAAATCAATAGCGATCGCGATCCCCTTTTTGGTGGCGGTGCGCCGGAACCCTTGCCTAAATACCTTTCAAAGCTTTTTGAAGTCATCAAGACTCACCGAGAAACCGATAAATCAGGTTTAACGGTGGGGTTGGTATTTGATGGAGACTGCGATCGCATTGCAGCAGTAGATGGAGAAGCCAACTTCCTAAGTTCCCAAGTATTAATCCCGATATTAATCGACCATTTAACCCTGCGGCGCGACTTTAAGGGTGAAATAGTTAAAACTGTTAGTGGTTCCGACTTGATGCCCCTTGTAGCAGCACTACATAACCTCTCAATCTTTGAGACAGCGGTTGGTTATAAATATATCGCTGACAGAATGTTAGTAGCAGAAGTATTACTGGGTGGTGAAGAGTCGGGAGGAATTGGCTATGGCAGCCATATACCCGAACGTGATGCCCTATTGTCAGCATTGTACGTACTAGAGGCGATTGTAGAATCTGGTTTGGATTTAGGTGAGTATTATCGCTACTTGCAGAAACAAACAGGGTTTACCTCAGCATATGATCGCATTGACTTGCCCTTAGCAAGTATGGAAGTGCGATCGCGTCTTTTGCAACAACTGCAAACCCAACCCTTAACGGAAATTGCCGGGTTAGCAGTGATTGATTGTCAGACAATCGACGGCTACAAATATCGCCTTGCTGATAAAAGCTGGTTAATGATTCGGTTTAGCGGTACTGAGCCAGTTTTACGCCTGTACTGCGAAGCCTCGACAATTGAGCAAGTCCATCAAACTCTTGCTTGGGCGAAACACTGGGCAGAGTAAAATTAGTGAGGAGTTGAGAGTTAGGAGTTAAGAATTAATAACTCACGTCTGATGTGAATTAGAAACGCCGCTTATTCTATAAGGGTTTCTAGATTCGCTCAAAATCATAGTTTTGGGATTACCTATGAAATTATAGGGGTTTCAAAGCTTAATTCACATTAGGCGTAACTCATAACTTATCACTCCTAACTCCTAACTGATAACTTTTTATGACATTACTTGTAGTAGCTACAGGAAATCCAGGTAAGTTGCGGGAAATGCAGGCTTACCTGGAAAATTCTGGTTGGGAATTAACCCTCAAACCTGAAGAATTGGAAATTGAAGAGACAGGCAAAACTTTTGCCGCCAACGCTTGTTTGAAAGCCTCACAAATTGCTAAAGCCACAGGAAACTGGGCAATTGCTGATGATTCGGGCTTGCAAGTAGATGCCTTAAATGGTGCACCAGGAGTGTATTCTGCACGTTACGCCACAACCGACTCAGAACGCATTGCTAGGCTATTGAGGGAATTAGGTAACGAAGTCAATCGGCAAGCTCAATTTGTATGTGCAGTCGCAATCGCTCGTCCTGATGGTGCGATCGTATTACAATCTGAAGGTGTTTGTTGCGGCGAAATTCTCCACGTACCTCGTGGTGATAGTGGTTTCGGCTACGACCCAATTTTTTATGTGCAAGAATTGCAATTGACCTTTGCTGAAATGACACGGGAGTTGAAGAAGTCAATTAGCCATCGAGGCAAGGCTTTTACGGCTTTACTTCCGCAACTAGAGAGAGTTAAGAATTAGGAGAGACGCGATTAATCGCGTCTGTGCAAGAGTTAGGAGAGACGCGATTAATCGCGTCTGTACAAAAGTTAGGATTTATGAATTCTGCTAAATCTTCATTCATTAGTCCTGACTCACGACTCATAACTTTTTTAAACTGCTTCTGTGTTCTTTTCGCCGGTGCGAATCCGAATCACTTGCTCAACAGGCGAGATGAAAATTTTACCGTCGCCGATTTCACCGGTGCGGGCAGCAGCAATAATTTTGTCTACTACCATATCAACCTGATTGTCGTCAACTACGATTTCCACTTTGAGTTTTTGCAGAAACTCAACGGTGTACTCAGAACCACGATACCGTTCAGTTTGACCTTTCTGCCGTCCGAAACCCCGGACTTCAGAAACAGTCATGCCAACAATACCAGCGTTAACTAAGGCAATTTTCACCTCATCTAGCTTAAATGGGCGGATAATAGCTTCTACTTTTTTCATCTTCTTAACTCCTGACTTCTACTAGCTTCGTTTATATATCTAACCAGATCCGCTGTCTGAAGCTGTAACTAGCAGTGCTTTTCCTAAAAAATATGTAATAATTACAACTTTTTTAAAGTGTAGACGCTTTACTTGAAGGTTTGTGATATCAGAAGGGGCAAGAATTTTATTACTTGGATAATCTTTGAGGTTCTAACATAAAGAAGTTGTTGTCAATTTAGCATTTTCTGTAGCTTTTATAACCTAAAAATAGATTGTTTCCACAATTTAGCAAATTTGTTCGGATATTTAGAGAGCGATCGCAGCCAAATTACACGGTAGCCTGAAAGCCTGCTACTACTGACTGTGGGAATGTCAACTAACGTTTCTGATGTTCAAACAAGGGACGCACAACGAAATATCCAGCACTAAAGGCAGTCAGCATGATTAACAAGATAGTAATAATTAACCACCAGCCATTGATTCCCTTAACATCTGGCTCAGTAGTGGAATAATAATTTACTTGTTGCTCTTCTATAAAAACTGGTTCTGATATCGGAAAATTCATTTCCATTACAGGTGTAGAAAAGTCTTGGCGACGGCTTTTTTCGGGTGGTGTTTTGGGCACAACGGATGGACGCGAACGAGAAACCTGTTGAGGTGGACGTGCTTGTGTTACTGGCTGTTTTGCGGCACTTTTAACGTCACCAGAAGCTTGGTTGGCTTGGTGATAACTAGGTGTAGTATGGGAGTCCACAAAATTTTGCAAACGAGAAAAAGACTCAACGACTTTGGTAATTTCTTGGCGTAATAGTTGATTTTCTTGTGCTAGTTGCTGATTTTGAATGGTGAGTGCATTTAGCCTCGCCTGTACTGCTTGCAACTCTGTTGACAATTCCCTGTATACAGATAGCGGTACAGAAGGAGGGTAGGCTTGAGTAGTCGGTGTTGGCGAATTCCTGTGAACAGAACCTATGGTTGTTCGCATTGGGGGCTTGGTATTAAAAATCAAAGTAATTAGATTGTACAGAGATGCTAACAGAGATAGTCACCCCTGAAACTATGCCCAAGAATAATAGAAAAATACCGAAAGGGCAAAGATTTTTTATTTGGGCATTGGGGATGAAGTACTGAGAAAACTTTTCTCTAGTCCCCATTCCCAATGACCAGTCTCCAATCCCTAATCCCTAGTCTCTAGTCCCTAGTCCCCACAATGGGAAGAAGTGTCCCACAGGACCTTGCCCTTCGCCAATATCTAGGGCGTAAGTGAGTGCGGTAGTCACATATTCCTTTGCCTGTTGCACTGCCTGCCACAAATCTTTTCCTTTAGCTAGATTAGCAGCGATCGCAGCCGATAGCGTACAACCAGTACCGTGGGTATTTTTTGTCTCTACTTGCTGGCAAGTCAAAACTTTCAACTTGTCCCCATCAAACCAGATATCAACGCCACGCAAATCTCCCTGCATACCTCCGCCTTTGACTAAAACAACCTTCGTCTTTAAAGTCTTGTGAATAATTTCAGCCGCGGCTTGCATATCCTCTAAAGAATTAATTTGTAAACCGCTCAAAATTTGGGCTTCATAGCGATTGGGCGTAATCATAACCGCTTTTGGAATCAGAGCATGGCACAGAGTTTTTATAGCATCATCATCAATCAATTGTGCTCCCGTGCGTGACACCATTACTGGATCGACTACTAAATTATTGATTTGTAAAGTTTCCACTTGCTGGGCAACAGCAAAGATAATTTCCTGATTGAGCAACATTCCCGTTTTGGCAGCTTGTACGCCAATATCCTCAACTACTGCCTGAATTTGCGCCACAACAGCCTCTGTTGGCATAGCATCAACCCTCTTTACTCCTAGAGTGTTTTGTGCCGTGACGCAGGTTATAGCACTAGTACCGTGGACACAGTGAAAAGCAAAGGTACGTAAATCAGCTTGAATTCCTGCACCGCCACCGCTATCTGAACCAGCAATGGTTAAAGCAACAGGTATTCTGGAGTTTATTTCAGTGTTCATATTATAAAGATTAAGTAAGTTGGTGTCATCAAACCAAACTATCTCAAAGATTGATGAACTAGGCTAAAATCCTCTTCCCTCTTGCCTGATTTCAACGACTGACTCCACTAGGCACTTCCATAGTTTCTTGCTTATGTTGTAAAAAAAAATACTATATTCAGGGCATTTACTGATATTAAGTGCTATTTGTAAAGGTTAGTTTTAATTAAGTTCACAACGCTCAGTTACACCGCTTAAAACAGGTTCAACTAAGTTGTTACATTAGTCCCCTTAAGTTAAAGGGTCAACCTAACTAAAGTTTCAACCAATTTAACTTCGATTGCTTTAACTTTAAGTCCCCAGTTATCAGCCAAGGGTGAATTTTACCATGCAGATTTGGCAACCTCCTGACCTAAAACAACGCATAAAGTTCAGAGGAATTACTATGCCAAATACGATCGTTTGATTGAAAAAAGCAGATGCTAAAGCTGGTTTGCAAAGAGCAGCGATGTCTACGACGGGCTATGCCTATGCAGCTGCTAAAGATGAAGATACGATTCAATTCACCTTTATCCAGTCTTGCTAAGAAGATATCTGATGACAAGTCTGGAGTAGAAGCATCTACGCGTTAATCGTCCAATTACTCTCAACAAAACTCTGATGATTGACGGTATTGATATTCCTGGTTTGACCGTCAACGGTTGACAGGAGAAAAATTTTCAGGTTTATAACAGCGTTTCTAGAATCGACGCGATTTTAAGTCGCGATCGGACAACTGTGACTGTCCTTAACAGTGCAGATAAATGACTCATTCAAATAACTACTTAGTAACTGAAGAAAGTTGCTGAGATTGTATTACCAATTTCCCCTACATATATTCGGAGTAAACAGATGGCTGGCAAAACATACTACGTTTCTGCAACAGGTAGTGATAAAAATAATGGCTTAAACGAAGAATCTGCATTTCTCAGCTTGGGTAGAGCCGTGTATGAGATGAAAGCAGGCGACACGCTCTACGTCATGAATGGAAATTATCAAACGAAAGGGGTCATGCTTTTAAACTTGAATGGCTCACCAGATAACTGGACAACAATAAAAGCTTATCCAGGAGCTACGCCGACGATAACAACAACGGGAGGTGGCATTAGTATATCCAGTTCATCCTACGTGCGGATTGAAGGACTTGATATAAAAGGCAATCGGGAAAACGTCACTCTCGAATATGCCTTGCAAGAGAAGAATAACCTTGGTAACCCCTTGACCAATAGTAATGGGATTGTTGTTAATGCATGGAAAAATCCTGCCAATGGTGTTGTTGGTACTAATCCCCATCATATTGTCATTACTGGTAACACAATCCGTAACTTTCCAGGTGGAGGCATAGCATTCAGTGATTCAGACTATATAACTGTTGAGAAAAACATTGTGTCTGGAAACGCTTGGTATTCACCTTACGGCAATCAGGGAATAACCTCTCTCCACAGTTTTAATTTTGATAACAATACCACTGACTACAGAATGATTTATCGAGACAACATTGTCTACGATAACCAAAGTCTAGTTCCGTGGAAAGAAGGAGGCAGTGACAAAATCACTGAGGGACATGGGATTATGCTTGATACTACCGAGCTCACCAGAGATAATACAGCCTATACCGGTAAGGCATTAATTGCAAATAACATAACTTACAACAATGGAGGTGGAGGCATTGAAGTTTTCAAAGCTACCAATGTTGATATTATCAATAATACGGCTTACCAAAATGGTCGGGTTCTTACAGGTGCTGGAGAGATTGGAGTTCTTTATTCAGAAAATGTACGTGCCTACAACAACATATTGTATGCAAGTGACAATCAAAATGCTAATAGCATTAAGTATGCCACTAATGTAACCTTCGATCGCAATCTTGTTTATAACTCGAACCTATTCCAAGCTTCAGATAATTTAAACGCTACAGGGTTACAAAATCTTTTGGGTCAAGATCCTCAATTTGTTGATGCAGACAAAGGGAATTTTGCACTCAAACCTGGAAGTGTTGCGATCGATGGTGGTTCCAATGCCTTCAATAACATCACTAAGAGGACTCCTCAGGATGGTGATGGTAATGGCAGTACAGTCATTGATATTGGTGCATACGAAGCTCCCCGCAACTCTACCAAAACCCCAGAAATTCAAGTTCTCAATGGCAATGTTGACATTATAGATGGCAACACCGCCATTAACTTTGGCGAGACTCTTGTTGGTGAACCCTTGACTAAAACCTTTACCATCAAGAACACCGGTATAGCTGCACTCAACTTGAGTAATCTTAAACTTCCCGACGGATTTAGTTTGGT
>NZ_CAXTTT010000027.1:0-54990 GCF_964247315.1 uncultured Nostoc sp. | reverse complement strand
GTATAGCTGCACTCAACTTGAGTAATCTTAAACTTCCCGACGGATTTAGTTTGGTTGGAACTCTTCCAACAAGTGTGGCTGTTAATGCTTCCACCACCATATCGGTGGCACTCAATCCCACTGCACCCGGCATCTATAGTGGCAGCCTCAGTTTAAACAACAACGACATTAATGAAAACCCCTTTGACTTTGCCATTAGTGGCACAGTTTATACCCCGGAAATTCAAGTTCTCAATGGCATTGTTAACATTACAGATGGTGACACCACCGCCATTAACTTTGGTGAAACGACTGTTGGTGATACATTGACCAAAACGTTTACTATCAAGAACATCGGTACAGGTGCACTCAAGCTGAGTAATCTTAAACTTCCCGACGGATTTAGTTTGGTCGGAACTCTTCCAACGAGCGTGGCTGTTAATGCTTCTACTACCATATCGGTGGCACTCAACCCCACTACATCCGGTACTTATAGTGGCAACTTCAGTTTAAAAAACAACGATATTGATGAAAGCTCCTTTGACTTTGCCATTAGTGGCACAGTCAGACCCGCTCCTGCCCCGGGAATTCAAGTTCTCAATGGCACTAACTCCAATGACACCTTTATTATCCGACGAGGCGATGGCAATTACAGTATTACCGACTTTGGTGGTGTAGGTACTAGTTCAAACCCTTCGGCTGCGGTAATTGCCAAAGTAGATACCTTGCAATTTATTGGGACTGAATTGACTGCAAGAAATCTGCAATTAACTCAAAATGGCAACAATTTAGAAGTCACCTTTGGAAATGTGGCTAATACCAAAGTCACTCTGCAAAACCTTAAGTTAGAAAACCTAGAGAACCTAGCCGCATCGACAACAAGACCTGCCATTGGCAATATCATCTTTGATGGAGAAACCAGTGTTACCAAAAGCTTTGATGTGATTAGTGCCAACTCCACTCAAACGTATATTTCTACAGCAAACACTGTCACTTTCCTTAATGACTTGAACAATAACATTAGCGGTTTTTACAGTTCCAACGATGTGATTAATGGTCAAGGGGGTAATGATACCATCGATGGTAGCGGTGGTGACGACCTGTTGCGGGGTGGTACTGGCAACGATCTTCTGATTGGTGGACAGGGCAACGATACTCTTGTGGGTGGTACAGGTGCTGACTCTTTCCTTTACAACACTAATTCTATTTTTAATACTGCTGTTGTGGGTATTGATACGATCGCTGACTTCAATCACTCTCAAGGTGATAAGATTATCCTCGATAAGACTACCTTTAGTGCTATTACTTCTGATGTGGGAACGGGTTTTAGTAACGCCAGTGATTTTCAAATCACTAATTTAGGGGCACTTAGCAATGCTGTAATTGTTTACGACCGTATGACTGGGCAGTTATTTTACAATCAAAATGGTAGCGCTGCTGGTTTCGGCAGTGGTGGTCAATTTGCACAACTTACTGGTGCGCCCTCTCTTACTGCCTCTGATTTCATCATTCAAGCATAGCTGGGTCGGGTTAACTGAATGCAAGTCTAATCCAAACATGAATCGAGTTTTAAGGCGGCTTTCAATTAAATAGACCACACCCAAAGGGGCACAACATCTGGTGAAAAAGAATGTAGAGATGTAGCACGACTACATCTCTACAAGAGTTTTGGATAACGTATATTTAATTTATAGAGATGTTGAATAAATGGTAGTCAAGTAAAAGCCATTCCAAAAAACATCTTTCTAATAAAAACGTCGTTGCCCATGAATAATATCACTACTAGCGATCTAACTTTTTGACCAGAAATAGCCGTCATATTTGTAACTTATAGTTTTAATATAACTACTGCTGTGGTTGCGATCGCAAGTCTTGTAATAGCCCCTGCAAAAACTTACCCCATTCTGCTGCCAAAGGGACTTCTGTAAACGGAACCCGCACTGAGTTAGTAGATTCATAAAATAGAAATTCTAATTCTATAGAACGACCTCTTTCAGGTAGATTGTTTACATCTACTGATTTTTCATCTACTAAAACCTGGATTTGTTTGATATCAAGCAAGGAGAATGTTTCTAGTTTAATCGGGCCTTGAGGTGTGGGTTTTCCCCAAGTGATATTGTTGTCTTTTTGACCTAATACAGCATAAATATCATACTTGGCCCGTTCAAATTGCTCTGCCCAAGTGCGATAGGCTTCGACTTTTTGATACTCCTTCGAGCCTTGCCAAGCTAACCAGAAAAACATTACTAACAGAGGCAACCACAAAAGACCACGTTCCATCGTTAAAAAAATCCTGATTCCTGAATAAAACTTGTAACTAAAAGTGCAAAATCTACCAATAAGTGATGTAAATAAGTTATGGTAGTGAGCAAACTGGCAAAAAGCGGTGATGAGTTAATATGAGAAAACTTATATTATTGTGCTTGTTTGTCATTGGGCTGGGAGCTGCCATATTTAGTTTCTTGAATTTTCAGGGATTGGCAGCTAAAGGAGAGTTTGAGACGATTTTGCTTGATTTTCGGGAAGATATTCCATCACTTGTGGTGGAACAAAACCTGCAAGCGATCGCCAAACAATACAACGTTACACCCCAATTAGACAACAAGTTTTCCAAAAAAGATAATGTGTATATTATCAAGGGCGATCGCCAACGGCTCCAAGAACTGAAAAAATCTCAGTTTGCCCAAGCGACAGAATTCATTGAACCAAACTATATCTACAGTAAGATTCCACAACCAGGTAAAGCAGCTTGGCTAGGAGAATTTTTGCGACCCCAAGAAGATGAAGAAGCAAGCCCTTCATTAACTGGCCCCAATGACCAATATTACAGCAAGCAGTGGAACTTGCACAAAATCGGTGTTGAAGGCGCATGGAGTCAAACCAAAGGCAGTGGCATTACAGTCGCAGTGATTGACACTGGAATTACCAAGGTTCGCGACTTGTATGAGACAAAATTCGTCAAAGGCTATGATTTTGTTAACGACCGAGAAGAAGCCACAGACGATAACGGTCACGGAACCCATGTTGCTGGAACTATTGCTCAAGCCACAAATAACAAATATGGCGTCGCTGGAATTGCCTACGAAGCCAATCTGATGCCGCTGAAGGTACTCAGTTCATTTGGTGGCGGTACAGTTGCCGATATTGCTGAAGCGATTAAATTTGCTGCTGATAAAGGCGCAGATGTGATTAATATGAGCTTGGGTGGTGGCGGTGAAAGCAAGTTGATGAAAGATGCGATCGAGTATGCCCATAGAAAAGGTGTAGTTATTGTTGCCGCAGCCGGAAATGAAAACACCAATGGAGCAAGCTATCCAGCCCGCTATCCCTATGTCATCGGCGTTTCGGCAATTGGTCCAGATGGCGAAAGAGCGCCCTATTCTAACTTTGGTGCAGGGGTAGATATATCTGCTCCTGGTGGTAGTGAAGCTGGTAAGATTCTCCAAGAAACTATTGATGAAAATGGCGAAGGCATATTTTTGGGTTTCCAGGGTACAAGTATGGCTTCTCCCCACGTTGCTGGTGTTGTAGCATTAATTAAAGCTGCTGGCATCAAAGAACCAGATGAAGTTTTAAAAGTTCTCAAGCAGTCCGCACGAGTTATTCATGATGATGGTTTGAATTATTATGGCGCTGGACAACTCAATGCAGAAGCAGCAGTCAAACTAGCCTTTAGCGGACAAATCAGTTTTCCAGATTTCTTTCGGTGGTTACGGGATAGCGGCTATCTTAATCCCGGCTTTTGGATTGATGGTGGTGCGATCGCACTATTACCCAAAATTTTAATGGTAGTTGGTTCCTATCTGCTAGCTTGGTTTTTACGCGTTTACTTCCCTTTCGCTTGGAGTTGGTCTTTATCCAGTGGATTAATTGCCGGCAGTTCTGGGTTATTTTTCCTCAAGGGAATCTATATTTTTGATCTTCCTCAATGGCCTTTCCGAGTTTTGGGCAGTTCAATTCCCGAACTAGGCAATACCCTCCAGGGAACTGATACGTTGAATCCCCTGTTTGCTAGCGTACTGATTCCGATTGTGTTAATGGCATTGCTGCTGGGACATCCTAGTTGGAAATGGTTTGCCATTGGTTCAACTTTAGGTGTAGCAGCCTGCTTAACTACAAGTGCGTTTTTCGAGCCGGCAGTTTGGGGATTGGGAAGTGGTAACTTAGCACGTCTCTTCCTCATTGCTAATGCCTTAGTCTGTTATGGACTTGTTCGTTTAGCATTAAAAAACGAAGAGAAAATTGCGTAGACGGGGAGTGGGGAGTGGGAAAGAATTCTTAATAACTCCTTACTCCTAACAGACGCGATTAATCGCGTCTCTACTCCTAACTTCTAACTCCCCCACTCAGCACTCAACACTCAGAACTGTTATGAGCATTACACTTACAGGTACAGTCGAACGTCGTGATATTGGTACAGGCGCATGGGCGCTAGTTACTGAAGAGGGCGTTACTTACGAAATCCTCAAAGGGGCTGACAAAGACTTACTCAAAGCCGGACAAAAGGCAAAAGTTAAAGGACAGGTACGCGAAGATGTCATGACTATTGCCATGATTGGCCCTGTCCTAGAGGTGAAATCTTTTGAGGTAATTAGTTCTGATTAGCTGTGGAATTCAAAACTTCTTGCAGACGGCTTCTAAACTCTCCTTTGGGATGACCTCCTTTTACTTCACCAACAATCTGAAATTCTCCCTCTGGAGAATTGCAGATAATGTAAGTAGGCCATCCCATTTCTGATTTATCGGGATATTGAGTCAATAAAATCTTGCGATACTTGCGGTAAGCAGTCGTATCTTGCATCTTTACATCGATAAACTCTAAACCCAGTTCTTCAGCCACCTTTTTGTCATAAAAAGACATTTTGTGGCAGATGCCGCACTCTTCTGAAGAGAACTTAATTACAGCTAAACTCATGGGTTGGCTACTCTTTGATTCTAAACAAAGTTTTTTAGCATAATGCCATGAAATATTACCATATAGCTGGTCATTAGTGTCAATCTAAGGCTGAAACCCCGATCTAGTATTCTTATCCTTTTTCCTTAATAGTAGTCGTCAAGTTTAAATTAATGGGTTCATCGGTGACAAACCAGTGCGATGTCTACGACGGGCTACGCCTACCCCAAAATATCAAGTAGGATGTGAAGATCAGTCCAAATCTATTCACTGTCTGGATTTAGACTTGTATTTTACAATACCCAAATCTCGATTTGTGAAAAAATAAGGTGCGTTAGCTGTCTTTGTAACGCACCATCTATTAGCAATTGCAGATTAATAAATCCACATTCCTTATTCTTCTGGCTCTAAATCTACTTCTTCCTCTTCATCTTCGTCACTGGCTTTAGCTACAGAGTTAGCAGAAACAACAGCGCCTTTATCTAGCTTTTCACGCACTAATTTCTTAATTTCTTCAGCAAATTCAGGCTTTTCTTCTAGATACTTAATGGCGTTATCTCGTCCTTGAGAGATATTATCGCCATTGTAACTATACCAAGCTCCTTTGCGGACAATAATGCCAGTTTCTTCTGCTAAGTCAACAACACAACCCAAGGTAGAAATACCTTTACCAAAAATAATGTCAAATTCCGCTATTCTGAAAGGCGGCGCTACTTTATTTTTGGCAACTTTAACTTTAACGCGATTACCAAATTCTTCTGTACCTTTTTTCAAGGTTTGAATCCGGCGAATATCCAAGCGCACCGAAGCGTAAAATTTCAATGCGTTACCGCCAGTAGTAGTTTCTGGGCTACCGTAAGTAACACCGATTTTTTGCCGCAACTGGTTGATGAAAATTACTGTACAACCGGATTTACCAATATTGCCAGTAATTTTACGTAGAGCTTGGCTCATTAACCGCGCTTGCAGACCAACGTGAGCATCACCCATATCGCCTTCAATTTCAGCACGGGGAACTAACGCTGCTACTGAGTCTATAACTACAATATCAACCGCAGCAGAACGCACAAGCTGATCGACAATTTCCAAAGCTGATTCGCCTGTGTCAGGTTGGGAAATCAGCAGATTGTCAATATCTACACCCAATGCCGCAGCATAAGTAGGATCGAGGGCGTGTTCAGCATCAACAAAGGCAGCAATACCGCCATTTCTTTGCACTTCGGCGAGCGCGTGTAGCGCTACTGTAGTCTTACCGGAACTTTCCGGGCCATAAATTTCAATTACCCGCCCCTTGGGTAAACCACCACCCAATGCTAAATCTAGGGTGAGCGCTCCACTGGAAATAGTCTCCACCCGCATCCGGGTAGCATCGCCTAGGCGCATGATTGCTCCTTTACCAAAGCTGCGCTCAATCTGGTTGAGCACCATAGTCAGCGCTTTTTGCTTGCCTGAAGTATCGGTGTTGATAGCCATTCCTGCCTCTAATGCCTCTAAATATATGGTTTTTAGGAGTGTTGGTTTTGGAGTTTGAGTAGAACAGATATACTATTTTAACCAGAAAATTCTGGAATAGGACTTCTCAAATCAAAAAAAGGGTGTGACAAGATCGTAACTCGATCGCTACCAAATTAGGGTAGCTCTGCACAATGATACCAACTTGCATTCAGAGATAGCTTCTTTTTGGCTGGGTAAGCAAGGGTTTTCAAAGAAAATTATCTAAACAACTGTCCTTACGCAGTGTATATAGTTAGACTGCTTTATTTTGGAAAGATAAAAGCCTAGTACAACGCGGTGCAATCATTGAACCGTTGAATTTTGCTCACTCACAACATAAACAGCAGTAGTCTCCGGCATCGATAAGTCCGGTATGGATAACTTTAGTAAAGTTAGCGTTCTTGTTAAATCTGGCTATTGGCATGGAGATAATATACTGATAAAATTGTGATATAAATTACATAAATATCTTAGGCAAACGTGAATAAGTCACAGGCTATTAAGCTACTTGAAAGTGAGGCATGGACAAAAGCAGATGCTATGCGTGCTTTGGAAGCAATTGACTTTAATACCAATCCTGATGAAATTACTATTCGCAGAGCTATTTCGCCTTTTGCTGGTTCTGAACTAATTAAGCGTCAACGCCTTCAAGCTGCTCAGAAACGGATGATAACGATGAAAACAAGAGAGCTTGAGTCGAAAGAGCAGGAATATGCTGCAAAAATTGACCAATTTAAGAAATATCCAAAACAGGAAAGAGAAAAATACGAAGTTGAAATTCAAACTTTGTCTCAGAAAAATAACATTTTAGAAGTTGAAATTAAGACAATATATTCTCAAAATAAAAACTTAACAGAAGTAAATGAGCACCTAAAAAAAGACAATAAAGCTCTGAAAAATTTAGTTGATCAAATTAGGCTTCGGCTAGCTATGAATACTAAAAAAATTCTCCAATATGAAGATAGTGAGATTCGCAAAGCAGTAATTACTTTTTTTCAATGGACGCTAGGCTAAAGGACTGACTCTATGACTGACAAAAAGGGGAAAAAAAGAAATTTTAAAGGAATGAGTTATCGTGATGTTCAACGTATTAACTCAAAGAATCGAACTAAGCTTCATAAAGAAGATCAATTTTTATTAAAAGAAAACCATTATAAAAATATTGGATGGAATAATGTTATTAATCTTTATCAAAAAGTAGAGGAAATTTTAAACAGATATCATATTGAGGATTTAACGCTTGAGGAATTATTTTTAGAGGTTGATCGTATTGGAAATAAATACCTCACGATTCAAGAAATAGAAAATTTTAATCAAAACTTATCTAGAGAAGTCAATGAGATTTCAGACGAAATAGATAAGCAGTTTCCTGATACAGAAATAGAATTTATTGATTTCAGTAAACAGACTAGCAAAAGATATCAGAAGAAATCTAATCAAAAGTCATATAAAACTGTCAAATTTTAGTGAGAAAGACAGTGAGCCTTAAAGATAAAGAACTTAAAGAATTATTTGAGCTTGCGGATAAAATTGGTAGCAAGCGATATCACAGACTAACTAATCTAGATTTTGAAAATTATAGAAAATTCGATTACTGGCGGTATGTTAATGGAGATTTTGAGTGTGGAACAACTCAAGAAAGTAAAGATTGGGTGAGAGAAAATTCCAACTGGTACTGTCCAATTTGTGCATCTCACTACTCTGACAAAGGTGGCAAGACAATAGATCACAAGCTACCTCGGTCACAGTATCCTTGGTTATCAATGGAATTAAAGAATTTATGGGTCATTTGCCAGGTTTGCAACAAAGAAAAGGGTGAAATGCATTGGTACAAGTATGAACACTATATATTTGTTAATTATCCGGATCTTTATCTTGCTGTGAAGATGGCACGTCCTACTCAGTTACTCCAGTCTCTAAAGGATTAAACCAAATAGTCTAATCATCTATTGCTTTAACATGTGCTGGAAAATCTAACATTCAATAATGAACACTGTATAGTCTTGAACCAGAATTGAGATAAGAAAAGTTATCTGCTAAGATATAGTCAAAATGTCTAAAATAGTCAAAATTGCTATGCAGACCTATACTCTCACAGATGCTCGTAACAAACACGGTGAGGTTTTTGATAAGGCTGCTACTGAGCCAGTTCTACTAACTAAGCAATCACGGCCTAGCCACGTGATTATCTCAGCAGAGAGCTACCAAAAATTAATTAATCGGCTGGAAGAATTAGAGGATATGGTTTTCGGTCAAGCCGCTGAGGTTGCGCTGAGTCAGTCCAAAATGATTGGTACAGAGGCTTTTACATCTGCACTAGAGCATTTAGCTAATGGCGAAGCTTGATGGTTTAGCAACTGTTCTTGATTTTCTGAACGGTTTACAGCCTAAAATAGCAGCACAGATTGCAAAAAAGGTTTTGGCTTTGAATGTTGAGCCTTTACCTGCTGATAGCGAGCAGCTATCTGGTTATCAGGGTTTATATCGAGTTGATAGTGGTGAATATCGAATTATTTATAGGTATTTTTCTGATCAAGATTTAGTAGAAGTGATTTTAGTTGGTAAGCGCAATGATGATGATGTCTACAAAAGATTGAAGCGTTTACTGGGTTAACCTTTGGTTTTCATTAAAATGCTAGAATCGCTCCAGCACAAATGCTTTCAGGCATCTTTGATGACTCTCGACCTTTCCGACTCTCTGATTCTCGATACAGCGCTTTCAGTATCTGGATTAACTGACTATATCCGCTTGCTGTTAGAGCAAGATAAACAATTACGGCAAGTTTGGGTAACTGGCGAAGTTTCCAGTGCTAACCACCATCGCAGTGGGTTATTTTTCACGCTACAAGATCCCGATCGCACCGCCGGAATTAAGTGTGTAGTATGGAATAGCCAATTGCCAAAACTCACCCAGATACCTGTTCCAGGTGAGCAGATAATTATTTTGGGCAGTATTCGCCTGTATCCGCAACGGGGAGAGTATCAGTTATCAGTTTGGCAGACTCTACCTGCTGGTGTTGGTTTACAGGCTCTGCGCTATCAACAACTCAAAAATCGCTTGCTGGCTGAAGGTTTGTTCGACGCGCAAAGAAAGCGATCGCTTCCCACTCATCCCCAAACGATCGCTGTCGTCACTTCACCAACGGCTGCTGCTTGGGGTGATATTCAAAAAACCCTGAAGCAAAGGTATCCAGGTTTACACGTTTTATTTTCTCCGGCTACAGTACAGGGTGAGCAAGCACCTGAATCTATCGTCAAAGCAATTGAGCGGGTAGAAAACGATGGACGCGCCGAAGTGCTAATTTTATCGCGGGGTGGTGGCGCAGTGGAAGAGTTGGCTTGCTTTAATGATGAACGAGTGGTGCGATCGCTGGCTAGTTGTTCTATTCCTGTAATTACTGGTATCGGCCATCAACGAGATGAATCTTTAGCAGATTTAGTTGCAGATGCTTGTGTGCATACACCCACTGCGGCAGCAGAAATGGTTGTACCAGCACTTTCGGAGTTGTATACTGAGCATCGGCAGCGAGTTGTCGCTTTACATGAGGCGGTACATGACTTTAGAGAAAATGCTGAGGATCAATTGCAAGTATTGCGGAATCGTTTGCGACGTTTGCGGTTAGATCGGCAAGTGCAGCAGGAGGTGGAAAAGCTTGCTTGGAAGCGTCAGCATTTAGTACAAATTACGACGGGGCGATCGCAGCAAGCAACGCAGCATTTAGAATTATTGCGGCAAAAGTTGGCTAGTCTTGACCCGAAAGCGGTGTTACAGCGTGGTTATGCGGTGGTGAGGCAGGAAGATGGGGCGATCGCTCGTTCGGCAACGGAGTTGGCTGTGGGGCAAGAGTTAATGATTCAATTGGGGCAGGGTGGGGTTAAAGTGAAGGTTATGGAAGTGAACGAACCGCCAAGACGCCAAGGACGCCAAGAGTTGAATGGTTAAACGTAAGAGTGCTTCTAGTTCTGAGGAAGGTTGGAATTATGAGGCGAAGGTTGCTGAGATAGAAGGAATTATTACTCGCATTGAGGCGGGTGAGTTGGAATTGGAAGCTGTGTTTGACCAATTTGCAACTGCTGTGGAGTATTTGCGTCAGTGCGAAGGTTTTTTGCAGCAGCGACAACAGCAGGTAGATTTGTTGATTGAAACATTAAATCAAGAATAGAAGCTAGAGCCGCAAGGCGGAAGTTAAAAGTCAAAAGTCAAAAGTCAAAATGAATACAGCATAAGCGTAAGCGTTTTATTGATTTGGA
Organism: uncultured Nostoc sp.; assembly: GCF_964247315.1. Taxonomy (GTDB): domain Bacteria; phylum Cyanobacteriota; class Cyanobacteriia; order Cyanobacteriales; family Nostocaceae; genus Nostoc. The sequence continues at coordinate 44,372 of NZ_CAXTTT010000027.1, read as the reverse complement.
ATGGGTAGTTTATTTACGCCGTGTTGTACTAGAGCCTGCCATTAAGGCTGAAATAGTCAAATTTCAACCCGCAGATTCCCGAATTATTGGAAAAATCAGGGGCTTGTTGCTCACGAATTGATTTAGGATTGCTATAGTTAAAGTATCTATTTAAAATCTGTATTTTTTAGAGAAAATTTTATTAGTTAGTTCAATATAATTAACAAGCTAAACAGCTAAAAAGAAATAATTTGACTTAGTAAATCTCTGTTTTCACTACATATTCAACATTTCTGATTTCTGCCAAAGTTCTAATGAGGAGTTTGAGAAACTGAGAATGACTGATGAGATCATTGATTTGACAAACTGCGATCGCGAACCAATCCACATTCCCAATCTGATCCAGCCGCACGGGGTTTTACTGGTTTTGCAAGATCCCACTCTGGAAATCCTTCAGGTGAGCAGCAACACCCAAGAAGTTGTTGGCCGTCAACCTGAAGAGTTATTGGGCAACTCGCTGTCAGATTTACTCGACGCCAAGCAGATTAAGCTGATTCAACAATGTCTGGCAGAGGATTGTGAAAGCGTTAATCCCCTCAACCTATCGATTAAATATCTGAATAAATCAATTTACTTTGATGGCATTATACATCGTTTAAATAATATCATTATTCTGGAATTAGAACCGAAAAAAGCAAAGGGGAAAACAAACTTTTTTGACTTTTCTCAACAAGTAAGAGGAACCATTACCCGCATTCAGAAAGCACCTACACTGCTGGAAATGTGCCAGATTGTGGTTACAGAAGTCCGGCGAATCACTGGTTTTGAACGCGTCATGGTCTATCGATTCGATCGGGAAGGAGCAGGCAAGGTAATCGCTGAAGACACTAATCACGAAACACCCTATTTGGATTTACACTATCCGCCCTCTGACATTCCCAAGCGAGCCAGACACCTATACACCCTCAACTGGCTGCGGCTGATTCCAGATGCCAGCTACCATCCTGTTACCTTAATTCCAGCAAACAATCCCTTGACAAATCAACCGCTCGATTTGAGTTTATCGGTATTACGCAGTGTTTCTCCGTTACATCTAGAATATCTGAAAAATATGGACGTGACTGCCTCCATGTCTATTTCACTGATACAGGATCAAAAGCTTTGGGGATTGATTGCCTGTCATCATTCCTCGCCTAAATATGTTCCTTACAATATCCGCACAATCTGCGAGTTCATTGGACAGGTGATGTCTGTGGAACTGGGAAATAAAGAAGCGAGTGAAGATATTGATTATAAAAGGCAATTGAAATCACTGCAAACTCAATTTGTGGAAGGATTGTCTCAGGCTGAGTATTTCCTAGATGGGATGGTACAACTGAAATCTCAATTACTCAATCTGACCAGCGCCACGGGAGCGGTGATATGCAGTGGCAACCAGTGTATTAGACTGGGTAAAACGCCATCAGAGGAGGAGGTTCACGCCTTACTTGATTGGATTAAACCTCAACTGCATGATAACTTGTTTCAGACGCGATCGCTCACTAAAGATTACCCTGCTGCCGAGTCATATAAAGCGATCGCCAGTGGCGTTTTAGCCCTAGAAATTTCTAGAGTTCATCACAATTACATTCTCTGGTTTCGTCCAGAGGTAATTCAAACTGTGAATTGGGGCGGCAACCCCAACAAGCCTGTGGAAGTTTTGTCAGATGGCAGTTTAAAAATGTCTCCTCGCAAATCCTTTAAATTATGGCAAGAAACGGTGCAAGGATCTGCCTTACCCTGGAAACCCTGTGAAGTTGAAACGGTTATTGAACTGCGAAGCCTGGTTGTGGGCGTGGTGTTGCGGCAAGCGGACAAACTGGCATCAATGAATTTTGAATTACAACGGAGTAACGAAGAACTCGATTCTTTCGCCTATGTTGCCTCTCATGACTTGAAAGAACCGCTCCGGGGCATTCATAACTACGCTAACTTCTTAATGGAGGACTATGCAGAGGTACTGGATAACGATGGAATTGCCAAACTCCAAACCCTGGTGCGGCTGACCCAACGAATGGAAGACCTGATCAATTCCCTCCTCCATTTCTCCCGGTTAGGACGCGCCGAACTGATCCGGCAACTAGTGAATCTGAATGAGTTAGTCCCGCAGGTAATCACCACATTGACCATTGCCCGACCGCAGAGCAAAGTTGAGTTTCGCATTCCTCAAGCTTTTCAGAGCATTCAATGCGATCGCGCTCAGATTAATGAACTCTTCACCAACCTGATTAGCAACGCCATTAAGTACAATGATAAACCTGAGAAGTGGGTCGAAATTGGTTTTATTGAAGGAAATGGAGAAAGAAAAGTTGCTTCTACTTCTGTGACTTTCTATGTTCGTGATAACGGCATTGGCATCCCCCAAGAGCATCTCGACAAAATCTTTCAAATCTTCCGCCGCTTACATGGACGGGATGACTTTGGCGGTGGGACTGGGGTCGGGTTAACCATTGCCCGCAAAATTGTCGAACGTCACGGTGGTAGAATTTGGGTGGAATCTACCCCCACTGAAGGCAGTACCTTTTACTTCACCCTGTCGGCGGAGGCAAATACATGACTCAGATTTCAGCCTCCCACATCCAGGAAATGCCACTACTTTTAATTGTGGAGGATAGCAACGAAGATTTTGAGACACTGCAACGATTTCTAGGACGCTCTGCCATTGCGTTCGCCATTCAGCGATGTGTGAATGGTGAACAAGCCTTGGCATTTCTTTATCGGACTGGCAGTTATGTGGAACCCGAAAGTGCGCCCCGACCCGGCTTGATTGTGCTTGACTTGAACCTGCCCGGAACCGATGGACGAGAAGTATTACGCCGGATTAAACAGGATGACAACTTGAAGATGATTCCGGTGGTAGTGTTTACTACCTCTAACAATCCCAAAGATATTGAAGTATGTTATCAATATGGTGTCAACAGCTACATCGTTAAACCAATTAACTTTGCTCAACTCAAACGAGATATTCAGATGCTCGTAGAATATTGGTTTCAAGTGACGACGCTGCCTGATTATCCAAAGGATTAGTCATGAGTCAGAGATCGCGCAATTGCCTCATCGTTTTTCAGTTAGATATTGAAAACTGAGTTTTTGTCAACAAGGAAATTCGCTGAACTTAGTGGATTGACCGCTTTCGTAGATATATAAAAAAAGCTAATATTTTTTAACCATATCTAACAACGTATTAAGTATTTATTTCTTTTTTCGAGTTTTCTGTATTGATAGCAAAAATACTAAAAATCATGTTATCTATCGTGCGTGTTTATTAATTCTATAGAACTCAATCTTGCTCGGTTAAAAATATTCATAGGTTAGGTTGAGGAATGAAAATCAACCTAGACATTTTTATTTTCTAGCCTTAACTAAGCACTATTGCTATAGGACTAGTATTTTATTTTTTAAATCCACGTAGGGTGTGTTAGTAATAGCGTAACGCACCAAAAGCTTGGAATCTGCCATTAGTCTAATCTCAACTTTATCTAAATTAAGAACTCGGTTTTCTATATCCAGCAAAAACCCTGAATTTTTAGCAAATACTTTTTCCACGTCACAGATTATCAATGAAGTTCAAAAAGTAAAATTAGCTGACCACAGTAATTTTAGCTTATATATTTGCCTAAGGTGTAGCTAATATCATGTTTGGAAAAAGTTATTATTCAGATTGCAAGGTTCAAGAAGCAGAGAGAAAAAGGGTTTTAAGATGTTTAGATAAAGTTAATATATTAATAAATAATAAAGCAAATCTACTCTTAATAAATAATTTGTATTAGTGGATGAATATTTATAACCTGTTCTCTGGCTAAAGTGATATAAGTCTTATAAGTAGGTTAAAAGCAAAATATACATCAAAATGAACGAATTAATGCAAAGCTGATGGAAAGAGCAACCAAATAAAGTCTATCAAGTATGTTAAAATCCTGGCATCAGAAGAGTTTTAGCATTTGTTGAAAAATATCAATTTTTCTCTCCCAACCTGCAAAATGTGGGTTAACTCATACTCGATTAATTAATTCACGATGTCTCAGCAACAGCGCACTCTCTTAATTGTCGATGATTCGCCAGAAGATCGAGAACTCTATCGGCGATATTTGCTGCGCGATCGCGAATATTCCTATACATTTTTAGAAGCAACGCTGGGGCAGCAAGGACTAGAACTTTGGCAGCAACACCAGCCCGATGCTGTGTTGGTTGATTATCGGCTACCTGACTTAGACGGACTGGAATTTTTAGCACAATTGCAACCCTCAATGCAACAACCTTGCCTACCTGTGATTGTTGTCACCGGGCAGGGTAACGAAGCGATTGCAGTTAAGGCAATCAAAGCGGGCGCACAAGATTATCTTGTTAAAGAGGAAATTACCCCAGAAGGACTGCAAATAGCGGTCAATGGGGCAATTGAAACAGTGCGGCTACACACCCAATTACAACAGCGTATTGAACGAGAGCGCGTAGTTTCACATATTACCCAGAAAATTCACCAATCGCTAAATCTGGATGAAATTCTTCAGACAACTGTAACCGAAGTGCGAGAATTTCTGCACACTGATCGCGTCTTGGTTTTTCAGTTAAAACCTAACGGAGATGGGACTGTAGTAGCAGAATCGGTTTGGGCACAGTGGCGATCGCTCCTTTACTCCACTATGTACGATCCCTGCCTCGCAAAGAATTACCTTGCATCGAATCCACAGGAAATTGTCAGCAACGATCCCGCCTTTGTCGAAAATTATATCCAACGCTATCGTCAGGGTTACGTAACAGCAATATTTGATATTCAAGATAGCAGCATTGACCCATGCCACGTTGAATTGTTGGCTCAGTATCAAGTAAAAGCTAATTTGGTTGTGCCGATTATTTACGATAACCACTTCTGGGGATTGCTAATTGCTCACAACTGTGCTATGCCAAAAAGATGGCAACCCTTAGAGATTGACTTGCTTAAAGAACTGGCGATTCAAGTTGGCATTGCAATTCGACAGGCGGAACTCTATCAGCAGGCACACAATGAACTGACCGATCGCAGACGGGTAGAAGCAGAATTGCGGCAGAGTGACGAACGGCTGCGATTCGCACTATCAGCTTCTCGCATGGGAACATGGAACTGGAACATCCAGACGGGAACAATTTCCTGGTCGGATAACCTGGAAGCCTTATTTGGATTAGAGCCAGGAGAGTTTGACGGCTCATTCGAGATGTTTGCCGCGCGGTTGCACCCTGATGATCGCGATCGCGTGTTAGCTGCCGTCGAGCGTGCTGTCGCCACCGGAGAAGACTATGACATTGAATTTCGAGTGGTATATGGCAACGGTAAGATTCGCTGGGCACTGAGCCAGGGCAAGGTATTTTACGACCAACACGGGCAACCGATTCAGATGGCTGGTATCGATTTAGATATCACCGAACGCAAAGGATCGGCTCAAAGTCTGCGGGATAGTGAAGAACGTTTCCGCCAACTCGCAGAAAATATTGATGCGGTGTTCTGGATCAGAGAAGTGCCAGAAAATCGAGTCAGCTATGTCAGTCCTGCATATCAAAAACTGTGGGGATTGAACCCGCAAGAATTGTATCAAGGACAACAAGCATGGCTCGATCGGATTCACCCAGAGGATCGAGAATCGACCCAGAGAGCGTTTCATGAAAAAGCTGTCGCAGGTAAATTTGATCAGGAATATCGGATTATCTTACCCAATGGTAGTATTCGCTGGGTTCACGATCGCTGCTTTCCACTTCGAGATGAAATAGGAGAGATTTATCGGTTTGCAGGTATTGCCGAAGACATCAGCGCTCGCAAGCAGGCAGAGCAAGCGCTGCGAGACAGTGAAGAACGCTTCCGCACCTCGGTTGAAAATATGCTGGACTGCTTTGGGGTATACCGTGCTATACGGAATGAGCAGGGACAGATTGTCAATTTTGTGACTGAATATGTCAATGATGCGGTTTGTCTCAACAATCAAATGACTTATGAGCAGCAGATTGGACGAGGGTTGTGTGAATTACTACCAGGGCATCGTGACAGTGGATTGTTTGATGAATACTGCGAGGTAGTAGAAACAGGAAAGCCGCTCATTAAAGACAGCCTAGTTTATGAAGATGAGTACGGACAACAACGCTTAGTTAGAGCCTTTGATATCCGCGTGGCTAAATTTGGAGATGGATTTGTTGCCACTTGGCGAGATATCACCACTCGCCAACAAACTGAAGAAGCCCTACGCCAGAGTGAAGAATTTAAAAACCGTATTTTAGACAGCAGTTCTGACTCCATCAAGGTATTAAGCCTCGATGGACGGTTGCTGTACATGAATACAGGTGGCCTGTGTTTGATGGAAATTGACGACTTCAATCCTTATCTGAATATTGAATGGCTGTGTTTCTGGAAAGGCAGCAATCGGCAACAGGCAGAGCAGGCACTCGCTGCCACTAAAACAGGCGAAGTCAGTATTTTTCGCGGATACTGCCCAACTGTAAAAGGCACTCCTAAATGGTGGGAAGTGGTCGCTAGCCCGATTTTGGATGCCTCCGGGCAGATGGAACGAATCTTGTTGATTTCGCGAGACATCACCGATCGCAAACAAGCTGAAATCGAACGCGATCGCCTATTGCAACTAGAACAAGCAGCAAGAGCAGAAGCCGAACGCGCTAATCGGATCAAAGATGAGTTTCTAGCCATTCTCTCCCATGAATTGCGATCGCCTCTCAACCCCATTCTCGGCTGGACAAAACTGCTACAAACCCGCAAATTTAGTGAAACTAAAACAGCTGAAGCTTTAGCCACCATTGAACGCAACGCCAAACTGCAAACTCAACTGATTGATGACTTACTCGACGTAGCCAAGATTCTGCGTGGCAAACTCAGTATAGATGCGGCTCCTGTGAATTTGGCATTTGTGATTGAATCTGCGATCGACACGGTAAATACAGCAGCCCTTTCCAAATCAATTGTGTTGCATTCAGTACTGCCGAATATTGGGCAAGTCTCTGGAGATTCCAACCGCCTGCAACAGATCGTTTGGAATTTACTTTCTAACGCGATCAAGTTTACCCCCAAGGGAGGACGGGTAGAAACCAGACTAGAGCGAGTTGACGATCGGGCACAGATTATCGTCAGTGACACTGGCAAAGGCATTAACCCAGACTTTCTCCCATATATTTTTGAATCATTCCGTCAGGAAGATGTCTCAATTACTCGCAAGTATGGGGGGTTAGGATTGGGGTTGGCGATCGTCCGGCAGTTAGTTGAGGCGCACGGCGGCACGATCAAGGCTGATAGTCCTGGTGAAGACTTGGGAGCTACCTTTACAGTCCAGTTGCCACTGCTGAATGTGGAACCGGAAATCAACCAGCCAGATGAGTTGCCACAACAAGCACTCGAACTTACGGGGATTCGAGTTCTCACAGTCGATGACGATCCCGATGCTCGTGAGCTATTAACAGTATTGCTTGCGGAATACGGAGCAAAAGTGCTGACTGTTGCCTCTGCGACAGAAGTATTGGCAAACTTGGAGTCTTTTCAACCCGATGTTTTAATCAGTGATATTGGGATGCCCGAAATTGATGGCTATTCTCTGATCAAACAGATCCGCACTTTAACGCCCGAAAAAGGGGGAGAGATTCCCGCCATCGCTTTGACTGCTTATGCCAGAGTTGAGGATTCCCAGCGAGCGATAAGCAGTGGCTATCAACGGCACGTTACCAAGCCCCTCGATCCAGAAGAGTTAGTTCAAGCTGTGGTGGCACTTACACACGATAAACTAAACCATCCTATTCCTCAAAATGATTATATTTAACCTTCAATTAACACCTGTGTTTGGATTGACCTTCAAAAGTACTTCTCGAATAATGGCGGAGGACTCTTTGGCAGAGTGTGCCTCCTCTTTGAATCTTTGTGCCACCAAGGTTTGATTGCGAGCCTCCATCCTTGAAGCCATACGATGTGATAAAGAAGCTTTCTCTTCCAATGCCCTCAAAGCGATCCATAGTGCATCCTCCACCTTATCAGACTGCGTAGCCAGCAAAGTTTCTGCTGAAAAAGCATGACCCGTGCGGCACCGGAAGCGCAACAAATTTCCCTCTTCAATTTCCCAGAGGATACCGCCGCAGTCAGGACAGCCAAAGGTTGATGGTTTACCAAGTCGATTGCCTTCGTTTTCTACTGTTTCTAAATTCAACTGCGCTATTTCAGTTTCAAACTCCATCTTGCTAGGTACCGGGTTTTCTGGTTGTACTTCCATTGGCGTATTAACTAGAGCTACTAAAGTAGAAGGAATATCTGAAAGTGGCAGAATATGGTCAATATCCTCTACGTTCTTGATCGCATTACGTGGCATATCAGGATACAATGCATCGTCAGGATTTTGGACAATTGCCACACCGCGCCGCATTTTTACAGCCATTAGTCCCGCCGTGCCGTCATCAAGCAGACCTGTTAGTAGCACAGCAATCACTCGTTGCCCATAGGTTCGCGCTGCACTGCGAAACAATGGATCGATAGCGGGACGACAACGATTTTCTTTTGCTCCCCGCGTCAAACGCAAATATCCTTGTTCTACCAGTAAATGGTAGTCAGGCAAAGCAACATAAATGCAACCACGAACAATAGCTTCGCCGTCCTGAGCATGAGACACTGGCAAGTTGCCAGCACGACTTAATATTTTTGGCAGAACACTCGTGCCATGACTTGATACATGAAGGACTATAATTACAGCAGCATTGAGATCGCGCGGCAAATGCTTGACTAGATAAGTCAGCGCCTCAACTCCACCTGCTGATGTTCCAACGACGATAATATTGTGTTTAAGCATTAATGTAACGATTTCACTAGTATAGCAGCGTGGATAACAAAAGCACATTTACTGCCAGTACTGAGAATAACGCAGCCAAAGAATTTGTTCGCGTAGCTTTGAAAAAATTTATTTTTCATTTGAGGAATAAGACTTTAGACGAATAGCACAAAATGCAATTTTGCGTCTCTAAAAGGGTTTTAAAATCACGCAAAATTATTTTCCGCGATTGAAAAAATATAAACTGCGGAAAACCATTTCCACAGAAATATATTTTAAGGGTCGTAGCAGTGCTACGTCTGTATATTGTTTTTCGGTGCTACGCTCTTTAGACATCGCTCTAATTTAAACATTAGTTGTCAAAATTTGAGCGTTTGCAGCTAATGTTCTTCCATATATAAGAAACGCTTAAGCATTTGCTGGAAATATATAATTATTTGTTTCAATGGCTTAATACTTTGCAACAAATCCTCTTTCATATATAAAAAAATATTAAGTATTTATAATAATCGTTATAATGAACTTATAAATTGATTTATTTCCTGAAATATAACAGATATGCTAAAAGCTTGTTTGAAAAGTAGTTAGCTGTGATTTTAGGCACTAACTGATCCCCCCAGCCCCCCTTAAAAAGCTACCGTGTATACACAAGTCAAATTACCCTTCTTAATCCCACGCCACTTGCTACAATGGAGGGAACCTCCGCAACGCAGTGGCTCCCCTTATAACAGCGGGAAACAGAAAAAATATCGCATTAAGAGACCATTTATCGAGCTGTTATACTAGTGCGGCCGAACAAGTGTCTTCATGAGAAACTTCGGATTTATCACTAAAATCCTGGTTTCCTACTAACAACGAAGTAGATTGACTTTGTTGGGCTTGTCCTTGATTTGAGCATTTTTCAATTTTCGGGGCGGAAATTTTTCCTTCATAAGGGATTACCGCCTCAATACCGCAATCTTGGTTTTCTATCAGCAACGAAGCGGATTGGCTCTGTGTATCATCGATATCCGAATCTGTTACCACAGGCGGCTTTTTTTTCTCTGATGCGCTTGGGTTATTAGCCTAAATTTTAACTTTTGAAATTAAAACAAATCATATTGTACAAAAAAATACAAACCATTTTCTTGCCATGTATTACCTGAAGTATTAACAGAAACGAAAGGAATACCCCACTCAACAGCAGCAGTAAAATTATTACCTTGTAACCACCGCAAACCCAAACCAACAGCAGCTAGAGTGTTAGTCTTAGTGTTAATAATATTAATTTCATCTCTATTGGACGAATTACTCCAAGCAGTACCAACATCAACAAAAGGAGTCACTTGTAGAACTCCCTTCCAGGAATGCACATATAAAATTGGTAGTCGTAATTCAGCAGAAGCAAGAGCGCCATTATCTGTCAATAAAAAATCTTGACGGAATCGCCGAACACTATTTACACCACCTAAACCAAATTTTTCTGAATCTAAAAGTGTTGTGGAAGCTAGTTGCACATCGCCACGAATCAAAAGTAGGGTATCAGGAGCTAATAGGCGTACCCATTGTGCTTGGCCTCGCCAAGCAAAAAAACGGCTATCAGGAGCGGTATCATTGATTGTGGCATTGAATGCATCAATTCCCAAACTAAATTGAGAACGAGCGGCAATTACTTCTTGGCTATTACGGGAAATCCATTCTTGGAAGAATCGCAGGGCAGATACTCTGGTGCGTCCTTGTACATCAGCTCCTAGTGAGAGTACAGAAGGGGAAAAACCAAATTCTTCTAGAAAAGAAGAGGAAATTTTACTTTCTCTATGGTAAGCAGTGATTCCAAGAGCGAATTCTTGGTTAGGAGTTTGGAGTAGTGGCTGGCGGAATGTGAGTTCGTAACGTTGGCGGGTTGATTCAATATCTAGGATATTAAAAGGATATTCAATAATATTGGCTGGTCTATTGCCATAGCGGAAGATGAGAGTGCCATTGTGGGGATTGAGGGGTAAGCTGTAACTGGCATCTATAGCATTACTGCCATCAGTATTGCTGTATGCTAACGATATACTATCTCCAATTCCCAGTAAATTGGATTCCTTAACTTGCAGTTGGCGACGAAAGCTACCAGAATCAGGGGGAGGACGATTGTCCAGTACTATTTTTGTATTGAATGTATCTGCCTCAGTTACCTTGATGGCCAGTAAACTAGTATCGGTTCGTGAGCCAGCAAACAGTTCAGCAGACAAGCTTTTAATTAAAGGATTAAGCTGCAATAGTTGCAGGGACTGTAATAGGCGTTTTTGATTCAAAGGGGTGGATGCACCATTAGGTATACGACTGCGAATATAATTTGGGTTAAGTCGCCTAGTACCAGTGACTTGGATATCTTCTAATTTGCCTTCGATTACCTGGATTCGGACAATACCATCTGTGAAAGTTTGTTCAGGAATATAAGCTTCAGAAGTAATGTATCCCTTTTGATTGTACAATTCGGTAATTTTGGAACGAGCTTCTAATAATTGTGCAAAAGTAATCGGCTTGTTGATAAAGTCCTTAAGTACCTGATTCAACTTTTTTTGGCTAAAAACCGTACTACCAACGACTTCAAACTGTTTAACAGTGAAAGTGTAGGGAATTTCAGGGAGTGGTTGCTCTAGTGTAGGTAGCCCTTTATCTGGTTGGAGTAATTGGGATGGAGGGGGTAGTTGCGGTGCTGGAGACGGTGGTGTTGATTGTGTTTTGGTTGGTGGCTGGACATCCTGCACTCGCCCAAGTGACCCAAGCGAGGGAGAATTGTTTTGAGGTAACTGCGCCTTACCAGGTGTAGTTGTGATGCTGTTAAACAACATCAGCGAACAAGACATGGCAAAAGTATGAGTAACTTTAGCTACCATAACACTGCATAGGCTTTTGCCTGGAAGTATAAGGACTAAGAGTGGCTGGATTAGCACTAAAAACTATTTGTCCAAAGGCATTTAGCGTCACTCCTGTGGCCTCAACAATACGTTTAGGAATGTAAATAGTTGGTTTAATCCTGACAGGTAGTAGGGAACGCTTCTTGTTGCTGGGTTTAAGAGATACCCAATCTATTCGTATTGCATCAGGGTTGAGAATATCTTTAGGATTGGATGGTAAACCGCCGCGTCCGAGAATAACAAACTTGCTTTGAGTATAACCTGGACTGTAGCAGCTTGGCCCAAAAATAATTTCATTCGGGTTAAGAAAAAACAAGTTAGGAGAGCCATTGTCTTCAATCAAATCGTTGTCAATCCCGCTAATCGAGGTAAATTGAGATTGAGCAAAAACACGCCCTTGCAAAGAAACAATAAACATACCCGTCAAAATTAGATAACTATACCAAAACCGCCAATTTTGAGTTATTCCTGACATAACACCCCTCAATTAATCAGTAATTTGACCGTGGGTAGTAATGCATAGTAATGATCAACTAAATAAGTGTCGTTTAATCAATACCTTCGCCAAAATAAGAGGATGAAGAAAGAGGGCCGATGTAGTAGAGTTATTGTCTCTGACAACGACAACTCAAAAACTACAAACATCCCATGCCTGACATCTTATCACTGTTGCCTGTTACTGCAAATAAATAGCCATGTAATTCTATTTTCTAGTGACCTAAACTTGTCATTTAAAAAAATTATCGACTATTACAAACTACGCTTTTAAATTGAATTTAATTTTCGAGATGCAAAGCAATTTTGGAGATTAGAATATTTTATGAACCTGAGTCAAACTGCCGTGACTAATGCTGCTAATCTGGCTTTTTTATGGTTAATTTATCCTATCATGTTCTGGCGGATTTTCGCCTCATTAATCCTGATTCTGGCATTATTGATCTGAAGGCTCACTATCATGGCTTTCGATATGTCCATGAAATATTAAAAATGCTTTCAGAAATCCCTAAGCCTATTTTATTAACTCAGATTTTTGCCAAGCTTACATCTTGAGGTCGTATCCATCCCGTTTCTACTGGCTTTGAACCCTCGTAAATTGGCAAAGGTATTGACCTTTTACTGACAATAATTCTAACTATTCTTAATCTCGAATTGAATGTCTGACATATTTTGTTTTTAGCAAACAAATCTCTTGCAAAAGTCCCTTCACGCGGTAGAATAACGAAATTTTGCAAGAGGTCTTAATCATGAAACCATTTCTTTTTGTAACCGATTTAGATGACACGCTCGTGTATCGCACTGTCGGTGATGACAGCGCTTTACCAGAACTAAATCAACTGCTGGAGAGACATCGCCAAGAATACGGTACTAAAATCGTTTATTCTACCGGGCGATCGCCTGTACTTTACAAAGAACTCCAAGCTCAAAAAAATCTTTTGCAACCGGATGCCCTCGTCCTATCTGTGGGTACAGAGATTTACCTTGATGGTACTGATACTCCAGACTCAGATTGGTCAGAAATCCTCTCTTTGGGATGGGAACGGGAAACTGTATTATCTATTACAAGAAAATATCCTGAGTTAGTTCGGCAACCAGATTCAGAACAGCGTCCCTTCAAAGTGAGTTGTTTCCTAGAACAAAAAGTATCTGCGAATGTTCTACCACAACTTGAAGCAGAGTTGCAGAAATCTAAATTAAATGTAAAGTTAATCTACAGTAGCGGTATTGACCTTGACATTGTACCCCATAGCAGCGATAAAGGTCAGGCAATGCAGTTTTTACGCCAGAAGTGGAAATTTGCAGCAGAACAAACAGTTGTCTGTGGTGATTCGGGTAATGATATTGCTTTATTTGCTGTAGGCAACGAACGCGGAATCATTGTGGGGAATGCCCGCAAAGAGTTACTCCAATGGCACAAGGAGTATCCCGCAGACTATCACTACCTGGCTTCATGTTTTTGTGCAGGTGGAATTATCGAAGGCTTAAATTATTTTGGTCTCTTGTAATGATTAGTTATTTAAAAGGTATAGTCGCTGGTATCCAAACAATTGGCGCTAATCGCGTAATTCTGACTCTGGAAGTGAATGGCTTGGGGTATGATTTGCAAGTTCCCCAACGCCTAGCCAACCAATTACCAGAGTCAGGAGGAGTGGCGCAAATTTTTACTCATTTGCAAATTCGCGAAGAAGTGCCCTTTCTATATGGCTTTGCTTCCCCAGCCGAACGCGATTTATTTCGCCACTTGCTGACTGTCACAGGTATTGGTGCAGCCTTAGCGATCGCCCTTTTGGACACTCTGGAACTACCAGATTTAGTCCAAGCAATTATCGCTGGCAATACACAAATCTTAATTCAGGCTCCAGGTGTCGGTAAAAAAATTGCCGAACGCATCTGTTTGGAACTGAAAAGCAAATTAGTTGAGTGGCGCAAATCAGCCGGGTTCTTCGTCGCCACAGGCGGGCCAGCACCGGGAATTCTCGAAGAAGTGCAAATGACTCTCTTCGCCTTGGGATATACTGCCCATGAGGTCAGTCACGCCCTCCATGTGGTCAGCGAAGACATCGGACTACCTAAAGATGCTTATGTCGAAGATTGGATTAAACAAGCGATCGCTCATCTTAGCAGCGAACAAGTTTAATTGTCATTAGTCATTAGTTATTCTCCCCATGCCCTATGCCCACTGATGCTTATGCTTGGTTAGAACAGTCCTTAGCAACAATTCGTCGGGCAGACTGGTATCGTTCAGTACAACCTATCAATGGTCGTCCGGGTGCAACGGTGGTTTTAGCTGGGCAAGAGGTAATTAATTTTGCCAGCAATGACTATTTGGGATTGGCTGGGGATAAGCGGTTAATGGCAGCTGCAACGGCTGCGATCGCCGAATTTGGAACTGGTAGTACTGGTTCGAGATTACTCAGTGGGCATCGAGAATTACACAGGGAGTTAGAGAAGGCGATCGCATCTACTAAACAAACAGAAGATGCCTTGGTATTTAGTTCCGGGTATCTAGCAAATTTGGGTGCAATTACCGCCCTTGTTGGCAAGCGCGATCTAATTTTCTCTGACCAGTACAATCATTCCAGTCTAAAAAATGGAGCGATTCTCAGCGGTGCAGCAGTTGTGGAATATCCGCACTGTGATATGGCAGTATTAAAAACTCAGTTGAACCAGGAGCGGCAAAATTACCGACGCTGTTTGATTCTTACTGATACCGTCTTCAGCATGGATGGCGATTTATGTCCGTTACCTGCACTGTTGGATCTCGCTGATGAATTTAGCTGTATGCTGCTAGTCGATGAAGCTCATGCCACTGGGGTACTAGGAAAAACTGGCGCTGGATGTGTGGAACATTTTGGGTGTACAGGAAAGCAATTAATTCAAATTGGCACCTTGAGTAAAGCTTTAGGTAGTTTAGGCGGGTATGTAGCAGGAAGTAGTGCCCTAATTGACTTTTTGCGGAACCGCGCACCCAGTTGGATTTATACCACTGGGCTTTCACCTGCTGATACCGCCGCGGCCTTAGCAGCGATCGAGATCGTGCAACAAGAACCGCAACATCGTGCCCAATTGTGGGAGAATATACATTACTTGAAAACTTTGCTGCAACAGCTACCTAACCTGAAATTGCTGCCTTCTGAATCACCCATATTATGTTTTCAATTGCCTAATGCCACAGATGCTCTCAAAGCTGGAAAACAGCTAAGAGACGCTGGGATTTTTGCCCCAGCAATTCGTCCCCCTACAGTACCCACAAGTCGAATCAGAATATCTGTGATGGCAACTCATCAAATAGCACATATTGAAAAATTGGTAGCAGAACTAAAGGATGTTAGCTGACGACAGTAGGGCATTGGGCATTGGGCATTTCAGAAAATAAATTATCCAATTATACGAATAATTAAGTGGCAAATGCCAGAGTTTCGAGATTACAGCAGTTTTCATGTATTTGAACCACACCTGTCGTAGGGGCGCAAGGCCTTGCGCCCCTACCGCGTGGTTTATTTACCTGAAAATAGCTGTAACACTTGCTGCGTCTTTTCGTTGAGCTTCTGAATCTTGCCTGCCATCAACTCCACGAGAGTAACTCAAAGGCTTGAGCGATCGCAAATAAGCACAAGAACTGATTATTCACAATGCCTTAGCCCAAAATGGTTTAGAAGGTGATTCTATAGCCCTAGAAATTACCGAGAGTATGTTTATTTAAAATATCAGTCAGACAATTGATGTTATTAACCCAATTAAAGGACAAAAATATTCAAATCAGCATTGATGACTTTAATAGCGGTTATTTATCGCTCAATTATCTCTATCCTTAACTAGATATTATTCCATAGTTTTTGTTATAAATTCGCTGGCCTTTGCATTTAGTATTTTCAATTAGCAAAATAGTGTCATTTATCTTGACGGTTCGAGCTAAATTTTTGCTTTCCATATCAGATAACTAACAAATTAACCTCTAGCAAAAGAGGCTTTCAGAACTCAGCACAAATCTATCTATAGATAAATTACTAAAATTTACAAACTAGCTTAGGGTATGTACAGCCTCTGCAATGAGTATTGGTTTTTTCATAAACTTTTCATGCCCCAGATTCATTATTCTCAGTTATTACGTTATGGCATCGTTGTATCAATTGTAGCACTTGCATTAGTGCTAATGTTAATGCTAGATCCCTGGTTAAGCATGAATGGAACTACTTTCCTGCTATTTTTTAGCGCTGTCATGATGAGCGCTTGGTATGGTGGTTTGAAATCAGGGCTATTAGCAACTTCTTTGTCTGCGTTACTGAGTGATTACTTCTTTCTCCCTCCAGCTTATGAACTGAGTCTTGACTTATCTAATTCTGTGCAAATTGGGTTATTTGGATTACAAGGATTGCTCTTTAGTATCTTATGTGAAACATTAAAAACTGCTAAAATTCGGGCAGATGAAAATCTCCAAAAGCTGAGAGTTAGTGAGGAAAGATTTCGATTAGCGTTAAATAGTTCAGATATCGTCGTCTTTCAGCAGGATCGCGATTTACGATATCAGTGGATTCATAATCCTCAAGGTCTAGAGACTGCTGAGGAAATGTTAGGTAAGTCTGATGATGAATTATTTACCGCCTCAGTAGCAGAGCAATTGCAGGCAATTAAGCTAAAGGTAATAGAGACTGGTGTTGCAACCCGCCAAGAGATTTATCTAACAACTTCTAAAGAAGACCGTTACTATGATTTGCTAGTTGAACCACTAAGGGATTTAGATAATAGTATTCAAGGTATCATTTGTGCAGGTATAAATATTACTGAGCGCAAGCAGGCTGAGGAAAGACTGCGTTATATCGCCCAAATTAGTAGTTTGCTCTCTACTTCGTTAGATTATGAACAAACCTTACAACAAATAGCCAAAATTTCAGTTCCCCAGCTAGCTGATTGGTGTAGCGTAGATATTTTAAATGAAGATGGTTCGATTCGCCGCCTACCTATTGCTCATGCAGACCCATCGAAAGCAGAGTTAGCGCGTAAACTTCAGGAGTATGTCACAGATTATAAGGCTACAAGTGCAATTACTAGAGTGCTGCAAACTGGTCAAAGTGAATTGATCTCAGAAGTATCTGACTCGCTATTAATAGCAACTACTCAGAATCAGGAACACTTGGAACTTGTTCGGCAATTGGGGATGAAGTCTGTAATGATTGTGCCGTTAATCGCAAAAGGGCGGATACTCGGCTGTATTACCTTTATCAACACCCAATCGGAGCGTCGCTACGATCGCACTGACCTAAATTTAGCAATAGATATTACCCATCGTGCTGCCTTAGCAGTGGAAAATGCCCATCTTTATCGAGATATCCACCAGGCTTTAGTCCATTATGCCGAATCTCTATCTCTCCTAGATGCGTTGCTAGGAGCGGCTCCTGTTGCCGTATGCTTTTTCGATCGAGAACTGCAATATATTCGCATTAATCAAGTTTTCGCTGACATTAACGGTTTGACTATAGAAGAACATCTAGGACGCAAATTTAGGGAAGTGTTGCCAGTGATGGCAGCTGAATTAGAGCCACAGTTACAGCACGTGTTAGATACTGGAGAACCCCTGCTGAATATGGAAATCAGCGGTGAGACAAGGGGACAACCAAGACGTTACGGTTACTGGCTGGGCAACTATTACCCAGTTAAAAACACAATGGGTGAAACGGTAGGAATTGGCATTATTTTGGCAGATGTGACAGCAGCAAAGCAAACAGAAGTTGCTTTGCGAGAAAGCGAAGAAAGGTTTCGGGCAATGTTCAATCAAGCAGCTGTTGGTATTACTCTAGTAGGGTTGGATGGGCGATTTCTGCAAGTTAATCCTGCCCTATGCGAAATTACTGGGTATAGCTACGAAGAGTTAATTCAAATGAATTTTCAGGAAATTACCCACCCTGACGACTTAGAAGTTGATTGGGAAAATGCTCAACGAGTTTTAGCAAAAGAAATTAGTGGTTATTCGCTAGAAAAGCGCTACATTCGCAAAGATGGTTCTATAGTTTGGGCAAACCTAACTTCATCAGCAGTTTGGGATGCTAAGGGAGTTCCAAAGTATGCATTAGGGATTATTGAGGATATTAGCCATCGCAAACGAATTGAAGCCACACAAAATTTTTTAGTCGAAGCCAGCACCTTACTAGCTGCCTCATTGGATTATGAAGTCACCTTGGAAAATGTCGCTAATCTAGCAGTTCCAACTTTAGCCGATTTGTGTATTGTAGATGTCTTCCAGGAAGATTGGTCAAGTAAACAAATTGCGATCGCAATTGCCGATCCCACAAAATTAAATATTTTAGACGAAATTCGACGGCGTTATCAACCCCAAACCAGAGCCAAACAGCTTGTACAGCAGCTACGCTTAGGAATATCTATCTTTTATCCGGAATTATCTGACTCACATCTTCTACAGATGTCTGAAGACAACGAACATCGGCAATTGCTGCAAAGTCTGGGTATTCGTTCTCTAATGGTGATTCCAGTTCGTTCTCGCGGGCAATTATTTGGAGCAATCTCTTTTTTTACCGCCGAATCTGGTCGGTACTATCAACAAACAGACTTGGCTTTAGCAGAGGATATTGCTCGGCGGGCGGCGACAGCGATCGACAACGCCAGACTTTACCAGGAAACTCAACGGTCTGTCAATCGCACAGTACTTTTACAAAAAATAACTGCTGCCTTCTCGGAAGCCTTAACTCCCCAACAGGTAGCTGATGTAGTGGTGAACCAAGGCATTGCCGCCTTGGAAGCTACTGGTGGTTCCGTTATCTTACTTGCCGAGGGAGGTACTACCCTAAAAGTTGTGCAAGCAATTGGCTATCCGCAAACGCTTATAAATACTTGGACAAGTTTTCCGATCACAGCACCTAACCAAATAGCAGAAACAGTCAGAACTGGGCAGCCGATTTTTTTAGAAAATTTAGCAGCCATGATTGCTAGATATCCCGACTTAGCAGATATTGTGACTGTTATAGCGAATAATGCCTGGGCTTCCATTCCCTTGATAGTAGAAGGTAAAGTAATTGGGGCTTTGGGATTAAGCTTTACTCCTCTTCAAATATTTAATGAAGAAGACCGGGGATTTATGTTGACACTAGGACAGCAGTGTGCCCAAGCGATCGCCCGCGCTCAACTTTACGAAGCTGAAAAGATTGCCAGGGCTGAAGCCGAGACAGCCAACCGCATTAAAGATGAATTTCTTGCTGTCCTTTCCCACGAACTCCGAACTCCCTTAAATCCAATTTTAGGGTGGGCAAAGTTACTCAGAACCCGCAAGTTCAACGAAGCCACTAGAATCCAGGCACTGGAAACAATCGAGCGCAATGCAAAGTTACAAACCCAATTGATTGGAGATTTACTTGATGTTTCGCGGATTTTGCAAGGTAAAGTTAGCTTAAATCTCCATGCAGTGGATTTGAAAATAGCGATCGCAGCGGCATTAGAAACAGTGCGTTTAGCAGCAGAAGCCAAATCAATTCAAATTCAAACGGTGTTAAATAATGATATCGGCAAAGTTCTCGGCGATGGCGATCGCTTGCAACAAGTGATGTGGAATCTTCTCTCCAATGCCGTTAAATTCACACCCACAGAAGGACTTGTAGAAGTGCGTCTAGAGCAAGTTGGTTTAGATGCCCAAATCCAGGTAATTGATACAGGCAAAGGAATCAACCCGGAATTTTTGCCCTACGTCTTTGATTACTTCCGGCAAGCAGATGCTAAGACAACCAGAGTATTTGGTGGACTGGGATTGGGACTAGCAATTGTGCGTCATCTAGTAGAACTTCACGGTGGCACAGTTCAAGCAGAGAGTTTGGGAGAAGGACAAGGGGCTACCTTCACAGTCAAACTACCTTTGCTCAAAAATTCTGAGTTGCGAGTTAGCAGTGGTGAAGCTTCTCAACCAGAAGTCAGTAATGACGAGACATTACTTGCTGGAGTGCAAATCCTGCTTGTGGACGATCAAGCTGATGTGCGAGAGTTTTTTAGCTTTGCGCTGGAACAATATGGCGCGACGGTAACGGCAGTTGAATCAGCAGATGAAGCGCTGCAAACATTAGTGCAATCAAAGCCAGATATCCTCTTAAGCGATATTGGAATGCCCTTGATGGATGGGTATATGTTGCTACGCGAGGTGAGAAAATTACCGCCAGAGCAAGGCGGACAAATTCCGGCGATCGCTTTAACTGCTTATGCTGGAGAACTTAACTACAACCAAGCAATGGCAGCAGGATTTCAAAAGCACCTACCTAAACCCGTCGATCCAGTGGATTTAGCCGCAGCGATCGTTAGTCTTATTGGGCACACTTAACCTTTAGAGTAAATAAACTCTTTAATTTCTTTTCTTTCCTTTAGAAATTAAATATAGCAATCCGAATTGAAACGCGAGAAAATACGGAGACAAAAAGTACGTATATATAACCATTACAGCTATTTTCTATCTTACGAATGATTTAAGATTGCTATATGTCTTTTTTTTATTTTTCTTCAGAAATTTGCCGTTTGCAAATTGATGTTATAAATTAGTGCTCAGGTTTTAATCAGAGATTTATTTACCAATGAAAACCCAACAGTTCACAACGACACAAGAAAATAGACCTACCAAGACGAAAAAACAGTCTTTTCCTGGTAGGAGTATTGGTATTCCTAAAGTACCATTCCGTAAATGCAATAAAATAGCACAACAGCATGAGTTACTTAGTGACTGGGAACACGCGAGTTAATTTAGTAACGTACTCTTACACTATGGTGTAGGCTTATGTGCCACTCCCAGTATCCGGTCAGACAGTAACTGGAGAACCATGTAAATTAGAGGGTTGATGATTTTTTTGGCTCTATTACCATGAGCCAACAATCTAAGTATTCTCCTTCATGCAGTTCATGTGCGGGCAATAGCTTTACCTTCACAAAATCACATTTCTCATAGCTTTTAAATCAGCGATGCAATGATATTAATACTCATAGCTAAAATGGTGGTATTGAAAAAGAAGGATAATATGCCATGTAACAGAGTCAAGCGCCTCATGTCGGGTGATGTCGTCTGCACATCTGAAACTTGACTAGTCATGCCAACTACAAATGAATAATATAAAAATTCCCAGTAGTCTGGATAGTCGTTATGAGGAAAATCTAAACCTTTAGTAATTTCTTCACTATTACTATGATTAATATATTTGTAATAACTGTGTGCATATTGCACTGCAAACATCGTATGCACTAGTAACCAAGAACCGACAATGGTCATAATTGAAAGTATGACATGTAGGGTAAGCAGAATTCTTGATAACTCTTTTTTATCAGTTAATAAAAACCCAATGGCTAAAACACTAGCACAAGCCGCAGCAATCACCAGTATAAATATAGCCAAATGTCCTTCATATTCATTCTCAGCATAACGGCGGATTTTTTCTGGGTTAGCCTTAATCATTTTCCACCACGTTATAGCTAAGAAAAAGTCAATACCAGAGTTCCAAGCGCAGAGAATGCGAGTAGGTAAGTGCAGAGAATGCGGCAGGATTACTAAAACTAATACAGCAAGTCCGACAGCAATCATCAGTCGGGGTCGGGAGTCAAAGTTTTTAAATAAATTAAGTCTCACAAATATTGCGATCGCAGAGTTTAACTAATTCGTAATTCATAGTTTTCGGTGAAACACCACAGCACATTACCCAATCATCATTCCAGATTTTACTGGGGTCTGAATCCACATAAGTAGATGGACAAAAATATTTACAGCCATTGCAAATCAAGTTAAACAATCCAATACTCTGAGATTGTCTTTCTTTTCTATGATAGGCTACACGAATGTCTCACTCGTAATGACATTGTGTAATTAGTTTTGTTCAACTACTTCTTTATCTTCCCAGTCTTTAATCTCCAGTTCTTAGTTAAATTACAAATTACTTGAACTTGGCTCTAATCGTTTCTATTCGTTTACGATTAACACCCAAATCGCTTTGACCTAAACGTGAAGCTGAACGTACCTGGATAACATTGGCATTCCGGTCTAGGTAGAATTCTACATCATCCACAAATCCTAGTAAAGCACTTTTAAATTCTGCATATAAATAATCTTTACTTTCGGTAATGATTTTGGTTCTTGGTAAAGACTCAATAATCTGTTTAAGATTAGCGATCGCTTCTTCTGGAGTAGATGTAAAAGTCAGTGGTGCAATTTGGTGAGATGCATCTGTACTCTGACTAGAAACGCAATTGGGGGAATTAGGGCAGGATGCTAATTTACCGTTGCTAATACCTAAATTATTTGGTTGTTTGCCAGCAAAAACCATAATTATGTCTCCGGGTAAGTGAATAAATATACTCTCACACATTTGTTTGAGTTACTGTAATACTTTGCCGTAATCGCATCTTCTGGCAAATGACAGATTCACTAAAACATTGGTGATGCGATCGCTCTATGATCCGGTAAGTATCATCTAAGCAAAGACAGATTTATGAGACAAACAATTTCAATCAACGACTCTGGGCGCTTGCAACTCACACCGCTAGAAATTCCACCCCGTCTGCTGTTGGGGCCGGGGCCATCTAATGCCCATCCCACAGTTCTGCAAGCGATGAATACTTCACCCGTTGGGCATCTTGACCCAGCTTTTCTCGCACTCATGGATGAAATTCAGTCGTTGCTACGCTACGTATGGCAAACAGAAAACTCACTTACCATTGCAGTTAGCGGTACGGGAACAGCTGCAATGGAAGCAACCATCGCCAATGCTGTAGAACCCGGTGATGTGGTTTTGATTGGTGTAGCTGGTTATTTTGGTAATCGCCTCGTAGATATGGCTGGACGTTATGGCGCTGATGTCCGAACCATCACCAAACCTTGGGGAAAAATCTTCAATTTGGATGAACTCCAAACTGCATTAAAAACTCATCGTCCAGCTATCTTAGCTCTAGTTCATGCCGAAACATCCACCGGCGCACGTCAACCGTTGGAAGGAGTCGCTGATTTATGTCGTGAATTTGGCACTTTGTTATTAGTGGATACGGTGACAAGTTTGGGCGGCGTCCCATTGTTTTTGGATGCTTGGGGAGTTGACTTAGCCTATAGTTGTAGCCAAAAAGGGTTAGGTTGCCTGCCTGGTGCTTCTCCCTTTACTATGAGTGCGCGTGCAGTTGAAAAATTGCAACAGCGCCAAACGAAAGTTGCAAACTGGTATTTAGATATGTTGTTGCTAGGCAAGTATTGGGGTGCTGAACGCACCTATCACCATACCGCACCGATTAATTTATACTATGCATTGCGCGAAGCACTGCGTTTGCTTGCAGAAGAGGGATTAGCAAATTCCTGGCAACGGCATCAAAAGAACGTAGAATATCTCTGGGAAGGTTTAGAGAATTTAGGACTGAGTATGCACGTTGAGCAAGAGTATAGACTGCCAACGCTTACCACTGTCCGCATTCCAAGCGGCGTAGATGGTAAAGCGATCGCTCGGCAGTTACTCAACGAACATAATATTGAAATTGGCGGTGGTCTTGGCGAACTAGCGGGTCTTGTTTGGCGCGTGGGATTAATGGGCTTTAATAGTCGAAAGGAAAGTGTTGACCAACTTTTAGCAGCACTACGGCAGGTTTTGCCTAAGTAGCTTTTACGCAATCAGGTGCGTTACACTGCTGTTAACGCACCTAATACAAAAGACGTAGGCGTAGCCTGCTGTAGGCATCGCACTAACATTGTTTAAGAATGAAAGAAAACGTTGATACTTTACACTTACTTACTCTTTTTACTAATCTCAACAATTAAAGAAAGAGCAGATTAATTTTTGCAGGTCAATACAATCGCATTGTCAGGCGAAACAATCGCATTGTCAGCCGTTGCATTAACTAATGTAATATACCTAATTCGGTTCTTTCTAGTTCTTGTGTGAGCCATTGTTCTATTTGCTGACTTTGCTATGTTTCCCAGTTCTCGTATACAACATACACATTTTCTGGCTTTTGTCAAAGCTTTTGTTAAGAAAGATGTTTATAATGAATAGCTAGTGTTGGGGAATAAAATTCAAAGCCTCTGACGCCACGCGCTTCAAGTCGGCAGAGCGGCCCAACGCAGTGGCTCCTTCTTTTAGGAGAGAGGAATGGAAGTGAGGTCAAAGTGTATTGCTTCCATTCGAGAACCGCTATATCTATTAAGGCAGGCTGTTCTTGAGCAAGGGAAGCAGGGGAGGCAGGATAGAAGCGCAATGTGAGATTTAATTTATTAATAAAGATATAGCTACGGCAAAACTTGTGTGTACACCGTAGCCTTGTAAGAGAGAAATTTAGAGAGAGGTTTCAAATATATTTAACAGGGCATCAAAGCATCAAATCTCCCTAGTACTGCCATATCTTCTTCATCTAACTCTGTCGGAATCCCACTGCGAATTAGTTCCGAAAAGTCTTCATTGGGAACCATAACAGTCAACGTGTACAAGCGAGTAGAACCAGTATTTTTAATCAAATGAGTACCAGTGGGAGGCACCAATAAACTATCTCCAGCTTTGATCGTGGTAGTCTTGCCGTCACACATGGCGATCGCTTCTCCTTTGAGGACGAAAAACATTTCCACCGCCCACTGATGGCGATTTGGTGGTGTTTGTCCACCAACATCAAAAATTTCTACGCAGCAAGTCAAGGAAGTATTAGCATTTGTCGAATCGAAGATAATTGCTAATCGATTAGAGTCGTTAGGACTGATGCGATATACTTGGTAATCTTTGGGAGATTTGATCACCGGAATTACACAACGAGTAGCGTACATTTATTTATCCCCTCTGAAGTTATCGATGGATATGAAAATTCCTGAAATCTGAGTCCTGAATATTGAGTTGTTAGTTGTATCTCTAAATCACAAAATCACCTGTACAGACGCGATTAATCGTGTCTCTTCTCACTCCTCACCATTTTGCAGCGCTGTTAAAATTCCTTGCGAGTCAGTGACAAAACCGAAGCATTGTTTGACATTATACAATGTTGCCAGCCAACAATATTCAGGAGAAGTGGTAGCGGTGCAATCTTTAACCAATACGCAGTCATATCCTAAGAAATTGGCATCACATAAGGTGGTTAGCACACATTGATCGGCATTAACACCAGCAAAAAATAATGTTGTCCTTCCCAAATTCCGCAAGATACTATCTAAAGGCGTATCCCAAAACCCACTCATGCGGTATTTGTCCACACGAATATCTTCGGGTATCTGTTCTAGTTCGTCTACTACTGCCGCGGCCCAACTACCTGCCATGAGTACTCTAGCACCATTGCTTGGCAGTGGATCGCCCAATCCCACACCGTCCCCTGTGGGATTATAGACATGGCGCGAACTAGCACTAATATTGAGCAAGTCGGGACGATTCCCCCAATTTACCCAAATAACTGGAACACCAACTTCACGCAGTTCGGGAAGTAAGTTGTTCAAAGGTTCAATAGGCTGACGCGCCGGAGTTACGTCTACGCCGATATGCGCTAACCAGCCATCAGGGTGACAGAAGTCGTTTTGCATATCAATGACGAGGATAGCAGTTTTTGCTAAGTCTAGGCGCAGGGTTTTAGTTTCTGTTGATAAGATAACGGGTTGTGGGATCTTTTGAGGACGAGTGATATCTGCGATCGCATCATTCACTGTCCACGCATTTGGTGCAACTCCCAATGTCCGTAATGGTAAATTCATAAAATTGCAATACCCAACACCATTTTCTATTTTGTAACTTGAAATTCAAGTCAAAATACAATTACTTAATCAAGGTTAAATATGGTGAATTTCACTATCCAGAATGTTCTGATTGCCGTCAGTGATGATTACGCAACAGTAGATGTATAGATTGTAGATGGGGCGATCGCAGCCATTTCCCCCAATCTACAAGTAGTCGGCACTGCCATAGATGGCAAAAATAAGCTATTACTACCTGGCTTTTTCAACGCCCACACCCACTCATCAGAGATGTGGCAACGGGAGATGATATTAGTTTTACCTTTAGAATTATGGTTGGCAGAATTGTTTGATTTTGCTCCCCTCGATCCCGAACAGATTTATCTGAGCGCCTTGGGTACTGCGGGTGTATTGAATTAAGCGATCGCAATTTTGGCATTGAGTCTGGTTATGGTGGGATAACTGGCACAGATAACCAAACTTGACACCATACACCAGTGAGCTTTACAAAGTCGCCCAAACTGTTAGCGATAAGTGCAAGGTTCCGGGTTGTGCAGGGGGTGCTGCACACGCGCCAAATGACTTCTACACACTCATTGGCAGCCATCTTAGCTTTGGCTACCCGCGCCAGGAGGGGTAATTTTAAATTGGAATTTGAATCACAAATTCTGTACCCTCTCCCTGTACAGAATTAACTTCCAGAGTGCCGCCATGTTTTTCGACAATAAGTGAGAGGGCGATCGCTAAGTTCTTCTTTACAGGATCAAAACTCTAGTAATTGACTAAAAAGCCAAAAAAAAGGCGAATTTTTGTGTATGCTTTGAGACCATGTGCCTTAGCGATACATTTCCGGGAGTAATCATGGAACGCGCCATTTCTGCGTTGGGAATTTTAATTTTTATCGGTATATCCTACATTTTCTCTGTTAATCGTCGTGCGGTGCGTTGGCGAATAGTAGCGTGGGGTTTGGGATTGGAATTTGTGTTTGCGCTCGTGATTCTTAAAACTTCTTGGGGTTTAACTGTGTTTAAATCTCTGGGAGATATTGTCAGCCAATTTTTAGCATTTTCTGATGTTGGTGCAAAATTTGTCTTTGGAGAAAATTTTAAGGATCATTTCTTTGCCTTCCAAGTGCTGCCGACAATTATCTTTTTTTCTGCCTTCATCAGCGTCTTGTATTACTACAGCATTTTACAGCGAGTCGTAAATGGGGTGGCGTGGGTAATGATGAAAACGATGAAAACATCGGGTTCTGAATCTTTATCTTGTGCAGGTAACATCTTTTTGGGGCCAACAGAGTCGGCGCTGATGGTTAAACCTTATATAGCGAATATGACGCAATCGGAACTTCATGCCTTGATGACGGGTGGTTTTGCCACAATTGCGGCTGGAGTACTAGGAGCATATCTTTCCTTTGGCATCCCAGCAGAACACCTAATAGCTGCTTTCTTTATGACTGCTCCGACATCTTTGGTGGTATCAAAATTACTTTACCCTGAAACAGAAGTATCAGAGACAGCTGGTAAGGCAAAAGCGGATGTAGAAATTAATCATGTAAATGTAATTGATGCTGCTACTACCGGAGCAATTGACGGCGTGAAGCTAGCAGTTAATGTTGGGGTAATGATTATCGCCTTTTTAGGATTATTGGCTGCCCTAAATGCACTTTTGGGATGGTTGGGGTCATTTGTGGGCTTACAGCAACTCTCATTGCAGTGGATTTTATCTTTTATCATGGCTCCCGTGGCGTGGCTAATGGGCGTACCTTGGGCTGATTGTCGGCAAGTTGGGGCTTTATTGGGTACAAAAACAATTTTGAATGAGTTTATTGCTTTTTTAGATTTGAAGGCACTAATTGAAAGTGGAAAAATTTCTCAACGTGCAGTAATTATTACAACTTACGCATTATGTAACTTTGCAAATATAGGTTCAATTGGTATTACCATTGGCGGCATTGCAGGGATAGCACCTAATCGCCAACATGACTTAGCTCGTATGGGTGTAAGGTCAATGATTGGCGGATTGTTAGCAGGTTTTATCACCGCTTGTATTGCTGGGATATTGATTTAAATAATTCTTTAAAATAAATTTTATCAAATGAGCGAACCGACAGTTTGACAAGTCCTTACTCATCTGTAGAGTAGAACTGTTGGGCGTAAAAACGGGCATACCGTCCTTCCTGAGACAGGAGGGAGGTGTGGGTACCAGCTTCAACCACCTGTCCTTGTTCGATTACAAGAATGCAGTCAGCCCGACGAACGCTGCTCAAGCGATGGGCGATAATAAATACGGTACGGTTTTGCATCACTCGTTCCAGTGCTTCTTGAACTAGTGCTTCTGATTCAGAATCTAGGGCAGAGGTGGCCTCATCCAAGATGAGAATTCGAGGATCGTTGGCAACTGCTCTAGCGATCGCTAATCTTTGGCGTTGTCCTCCCGATAGGTTAACTCCACGCTCTCCCACCCAGGTATGATAACCCTGAGAAAACTGGGTGATAAAGGAGTGAGCGTTGGCAATCTTTGCTGCTTCTTGAATCGCTGCTAAATCTAATTTTTCCTGACCGTAACCGATATTTTCAGCGATCGTTCCCGAAAAAAGGGTAACATCTTGGGGAACAATCCCAATTTGATGGCGCAGGCTGGTAAGTGTGACATCACGAATATCAATATCATCAACCAGAATTTGACCCCTCTGAGGGTCATAAAAGCGAAGTAAAAGATTAATTAAGGTCGATTTGCCTGCTCCAGAAGAACCAACCAAGGCAATCACATCACCAGGAGAAGCGTCCAGGCAGAGATCCTTAAGAACTGGCTGGTCGGGATTGTAGGCGAAATCGACATGACGATACTCTACCTTGCCCATAACTCTTGGCATTGCCTGAGCATTCGATTTTTCGCTTAAACTAGGCTCCTTCGCCATCAGTTCAAAAATGCGTTCAACAGAAGCTTCGGTCTGTTTATACTCGTTGTAATTGCTAATCATCATGTCGATTGGCTGAATCAGTAAAGCCACAGCAGCTAAGAAACTGATAAACCCTTGAGCTGTCAGCTGATTCTGAGAAATCTGCCATCCTCCTAATAAAAACAGCAGTATAATACTAACTGCTTCCAAAAAACCGACAACCGGAAACTGAATGGATTGGAGTTGTAGAGCGCGATACTTAGCTTGGCGATTGATTTCTGCTTCATGATTGAATCGCTTCACTTCATATTCTTGGGCTGCAAAAGCCTGAACAACGCGAATCCCGCTAAATACTTCAGTTAGCATCGCCGACAAATTGGAAACCTGATTTTGGCTCTGGCGAGATAGCACGAGTAATCGCTGACCAAATTGCCCGATTAACCAAGCCATTAAAGGAGCCAAAATCAAACCCGCAAGAGTGAGCGGCCAATTCAGGTAGAGCATGTAAATGGGAATCACAATTAACTGCAACAAATTGGAAATAAACTGATGGGATAACTTGTCCACAATCTCGCCCACGCGATCAATATCTTCAGTCAGGCGATAAGTCAGGTCTCCCGTCTGTGTGGTTTCAAAGTAATCTAATCCAAGTTTGTGCAGGTGAGCATAAACGCGCTTACGCAAGTTTAAAACCATGTTCAGAGTAGCAGCGATCATAAAGACATTCTGCCCGTATTGACAAAGCCCTCGAACCAAAAATACTAAAGTGGCTAGTCCGAGCCAGTAAGCAATCTGGTTAACATTTCCCTGGCCAAGATAAAAAGAGACCTGACCTGCTAAATAGGGCACTGCTAGGGTGAATAACACAAATCCTAAAATACAAGCTAATCCCCGAATTAACAGCGGCCATTGGGGCCACAGATAAGGCAACAGTTGCCAGTAACTAGAGCGGACTTTCATGGTTCAATTCTGTAGTGTTATCAAGTCAGGCAGAGGGCAGGAGGCAGGAGGAAGTAGGGTTAAAAAGAATAGTAGGTTGGGTTGAGTGTGAGCGTTACCCAACAAAGCTTTGATAATGTTGGTGTTGGGTTTCGTTCCTCAACCCAACCTACACCTACACCTACACCAGTTTTAGTTTTTAGCCTTAACCCAAGCGTATTGGCAGTTAAGTAAGAATTCAGGGGTCAGAATTGAGAATTTAGAATTAAAGTACATTACGGCGTTAGCCTACCACACCATGTTACCCAACCGTGCCCACTCCTGAATTCTGGCGCAATTTCTACTCAGTTTCTCCTAGAGAGTTTAGTAGAAAGCGGGCAATTCTCTCAGATGCACCGGGTGGGCCAAATCGCTCAGGGCCATTTTTTTTGCACTTAGCAAGGTAGTCTGAATCTTCTAAAGTTTCAACTACTCGTTTAGCTGCTTGCTTGAGAATCTCAGGGGTTGCTGGCTTAGTGCCGATGGTTTGGGCAGAAATGCCCAACAGCCGTGTTTGCGCTTCTGCAAATTGATAGGTAAATTGAGGGCCCTCTCCGGGAATCTGGATGATAGGTTTCCCGATCGCTACAGCTTCCTCCACTGCCAAACCTGCCATACCAATAACGAGAGTAGAGTAACATAGGATGTCACTGAAAGCATCTGAATAACATCTCACTTCTACAAGCGGTGATTCCTCAGCAGAACTTCCTGGAGGAGAATAGGTGAGTATGCCTTGATTCAGTTGCCAACCTTGACTTTTAGCAATGTCGTCTAATTGCGCCATCAAACTCGGTATCAAGGCTGCACGAAACTGGAATCCTGACTCAGGCATCACCTTGGCGATTTCTACTACCAGTTGCAACTGCAAACAAAAATTTCGCGCAGCTTCAGGCATCCGTGACCCTGGTAGGAGAGCGATCGCTCTCTCGTCCGGTTTCAGGTGCAAGTCTTTGCCAGTAGGGACGAGCCAATCTAAAGCCGGAATGCCAGCACACTGAGCTTTAGTTAAACCTTGCCGTTGGAGGTCATAAGCCGTATGGGAATCCTTGGTGAAAACTGCTAGACATCTGGAAGAATTAAGGTCATGCCACAGAAGCGGATTGAGTCGTAACCGCCCTTCGTAGAGGGCAGAAAGACAAGAGATAAACGAAACGAAGGGGCGCTTTGTTAAGTAAGCAAATGTCTGGGAGACAAAATCCCCAGTAGACATAATCAAATCGCAGTTGGGAGCATACTGCAACACTGCTTGTAACTGTCGCCACGTTAACCCAATCAATCCCGATTGAAAATCTTTGAGCAAGTAGAGGCGCTTCATGTAAAAGAATCCCCCAGAGGGCATTGTTTGTGTGGGCCCAATAATGGGAATATCCAAGCTGCGGTAAGCTTTTCCTTCCCCCACAATCGGCATTGCCGCCATCTCAATAGAAGGACACAATTGGCGCAGGGTCTGAATAACATGAGAGGTGTGGTTGTCCTCTCCGTGGCCGTTACTGATAAACAAGATTCGCTTAGAAGGCATCTTGGGTTTGGATAGGTCTAAAATGCTTGTTTGGTGAGATTTTTAACCTACATTGGGTGAGTAGGCTAAGAGATTGATAGTATTTTTACTCTTGAGTGTTTGTAATTTTATAGACAAATCTACAAAGTTACTTTTTCAGGTATAAACCGGAATGGAATTACTGCTAATCCCTGTTTTTGCAGACGCTAATCTATCAGAGAATACAGTATTAGGAGTGCAAGCGCTATGGGTATATGGATCTGAGTTCATAAATTGAACGAGGTATTTTAAGTTTTGATCGCAAGAAGACAAAGGAAGAGAGAAAATGATTTATTGAAAGCCTGTCCCCTTGTCATTAAATTCTTTTGTCCTCTTCAATGACGACAAAGTTATAAAAAAGTTGTATTGCAATCATCATCTGACCCCTTGGGCGTTCGACATAGAATCAATTTAATCTACTGTCGAGCTATTTTTTGCTGGCTTTAGTCTAAACTCCAGAATTGAAACAAGGAGAAATTATTCTTGCTGTAAGTGTTAGCGATCGCTTCTTCGATTCCCGTTGCTGGAATAGCCATTTTGATTGCTTTAAGCAAGTCAGCATTTTGATATCTCAGGAGACACCAACGAAAAATCCCTTAGATGCACGACGCTTAATTTCCATTTTTGGGAGCAATGCCTAATTTACATGACTTTGAGCCTTAACTGAACCGTATTGCCCACTTTGTGAGCCAAATTTGTAATATTTCTTGACCTAAAAACTGCTATAACACAGCTACAATCAATCATATATTTAGATACGTTGCAGCTAAAACGAAATCAAGTAAACATTTCGATTTGCTTTTATAAATCAGAGTATTTGCACTATATTATTGGACTGTTTATCAACCAATAGCAATAGGGTTTAGCCATTTAGAAACACCTTTTTAAAATATTGATGTTAAAAAGAATTTTTCAAGTAATATCAGAGATTATTTATAGAGTAAAGCTTCCTGAATTCTGAATTTTATTTGTTAAAATTCAAACTTTTTGTAGATATTCAGGTGGCACACAATCGACTAACCAAACACCATTAGCAGAACAATAAAAGATGTAACCCGCTTGATGCATTGCCGCAGTATTTACAGCAAAAACCACTGGTTTTCCATGTCTGGCACCAACAGTTTGTGCTGTTTCTATATCCTTTGATAAATGGACATGATGTCGCGACATTTTGCAAAGTCCTGTTTGCAAAATTAACTCTACAGATTTGCGTCCGGTGCCGTGATAAAGCTCATCTGGAGGAACAACAGCTTCTAATTGTAAATCGACTTTTACACTATGTCCTTGGTTCGCACGAATAAAATTACCTGTAGAATCAAAAGAAAAGCGTTGTTTTTCGTTGGATTCAACTACCACCTGTAATTCCTGGCGGGTAATCGGAAACATGTTTTGAGTACAAGCGGTAAGTAAGTCCTCAATAGCAACCCAACCACCAGGAGCAAGTTTAATTCCAATGGCATCCGGTGTATGTCGCAGATATTTGCTGAGATATTTGCTGATTTTGACGAGGCGAGAATCACTCATTTGATTGTAGTTAGTATATTAATACTACATAAAACTTTTATTGATGGTTTTATTTGGTGTAAATTGACATAATTTGTCTTCCTATAATGGCTAATGCCACTCCAACGATCGCAATGAGTGTCACCTTTTTGCCAGGAACAAGTGTTTGATATGTGCCATCTGAGTTTTCTTGTTGTTGACGTTGCTTCCAACTCATTAATGCCGGAATAATTCCACCTAGAACTGAAATACTAAATGTTCCAGTGTAATCTAGGGCAGTAAAAAAGATGCTGGGGTTGAGCGTTCCGAGAGTCATCGGAGGGAAAAGAACCAGCGAATAGAGGGGTAAGCGGCTAGAAAGTCGCCACTGTGTAGGCAGGAAAATATCTTTAAACAAATCTAGCAACCCGTACACAAATCCAATGAATGATGTGACGATCGCAAACTCTGAAAAAATGGATACTAGCACTCCTAACCATTGCCCCGCACTACCTCCTCGCAGAACTTGTAGTGGATCGAAAACACTTGTACCATCAGAAGTGCTATGTAGCATATCGGGGCTGACGCTTCCTAAAATTACGGCATTCCACGCCAAGAACATAATTAGAGGAATCACAGAACCAATAAAGATGGACTGACGAATTTTGCGGGCATCCCCTTCGAGTTGCTTCACAACTAGCGGCACAACGTTTTGGAAAAACAACGCCACAGACATCACTGAAATGGCACTGCCGAGGGCACTCCAGTTTTGAAATAATAGTTGGGTACTCTGAATATGCCTTCCTCCGAGAAATAATAGTCCTAAGAAGGAAACGATGACAATTCCGACAAAGGCGCTGTTTAGTTTCTCAATAAATTTTTCTCGCCCAAGATACATAATCCCACCAAATAAAAGCGTGAAAGCCATTGTGCCTACCCACGTAGGCAATATCTGCATACCCCAGACTTTTGCTGCTGCTGCTCTTAAAATCTCTCCGCCTTCGGTGATGTATGCCACCAACAGAGCATAGTGCATGAATAAATATGCACCACCAGCAATTCGCGCTCCCAGCTTACCAAGGATTTTCTCAACAACTCCCAAAAAACCTATACTCGGATGCCCTTCTGTTCGCATCGTGTTTAAGGTAACTTCTGCAACCAATAACCCTGACACTAAAGCGTAGAGCCAAACAGCAATTAGTCCAGATGTGGATGGCACAATACCAGATGGCAAGGTAACGGCTGGTAGAGCGAGAATCCCAGCCCCAACAGTGGTTCCTGCAATCAATGCAGTACTTCCCAATACACTACCTGGTTGATGATTGAGTTTTTTTCCATCAAATTCGAGATGAGAAAACAACCGAGTGACTTGCTCTGAATCTTGGAGAACAGTCTTTATGGCAACCATAGTGAATATCCACACTTAAACCAAAAAGTTAATATTAACACATGTAAAGAATATGTAAATATTCTTTACGAAAACCCTGATAGGTATCTCGTTTTAAAACCCTTGCTTGTTGATGGCGGCAATGACTGTGAGCCGTTCATGCAGTGGGTGATAGAATAAGTGCCGTTGGATTGTACAGTGGTTCTGCGACCAGAGCAAACCAAAGTATTTGTGTTGCTCAAAAAAACTCCCTTGTAGTCGAGCGCACTGATGAGAAAGCTGATGGGGTGTCGTCGATTCGTCAGAGACTATAAGTTATTGCCCGAAACATCCCCGAAACATCAGAAACCTTTATCTACCTTGCCACGATCCGTCTTATAGTGAGGCGACTGGCATAAAATTTGACTCCTCAAAACTTTTCAAACACCCTCTTATCACCATTTCTCTAATATTTTATGCAACTATAGCAGTCCTAAATCATTTGTGAAAATTATATATCTCTTTGTTCTTTCTTCCCTTTGCGTCCTTGGCGTTCTTCTCTAACGAGACGCTACGCGAAGGCGGTTCGTTTCCTTATCTATATTTTTCACGACTCCTGCAAGGATTGTTATAGATATAAAAATAATTCATTCAATATCAACAAATAAATCATTGAATTCGTAAATAAATAAATTTATACTAATTTTTAAACGTTATTAACAAAGTGTATTAACATAACATTGTATAAAATTTGTTTAATCAATATTTAGAGGCTATTTATCAAGTAAATCTATACTTTCTAACTTGCTCGTAGGGTGGCAATACCCACTATTTCAAGGTTTTCAGGGTATTACCCACCATAAAATACTTATATTTTTTTAAAAGTTAAACCGGATTTTTACATTAGGTAACTTTGTTATTTTAATCAAAAAAGGACAACTATGTTTGGTTTACGTATAGGCTGGCTGATTCCTGCGACCTTAACTATAGTCAGTTTAGGCTCAAATATGCAAAGTGCAAAAGCACAAGATAATTATAATAATTATACGTTTAGTGTTGACTACAATACATTTGTCACTTTTGACCCAACTTTCAGACCAGACTTAGGAATTATTAGAGCAACTATCAAAGGTGAAAGTACCAAACCGGCTCCTTATGGGTTGGATTTATTTGTTAGTGATGACTATGGCAAACTTGAGCCTATTGAAAATCCATCGATTAATAAGTATACCTTTAACTCAAACCCAAGCGTGTTTGGTTTAGAGGACGAACTCGCATTTTCTGACAGGTATTATGGTGGTGCAAATGAATTATTTGGCAAAGCAAGTGACAGCGCTGAAATTAATTTTGCCGAAGGCTTTATCAAAGGTGGTGGTACTATTACCATCTCTGGGGGAACAGGTTTATTCCAAAATGCTACAGGCAAAATCACTTTTACTGAACAAGACCAACTTAATTCCTCTGGAACCCCTTCTCAAGGTTTAGCTAAACTGAATTTCACCTTGCAAACTCCTCAACAGGTTCCAGAACCAACGGCGACTACAAGTTTAATTGGTATCGGTTTAATTGGAGCAAGTTTAGTAATTAGCCGACGCTATAAAAAAAGTTCTTTATCCAGGATAATCAATTAAATATGGGACTATTTAGAAGCCTCGCCGATCAAATTCACGGCAGAACCATACATAATCAACCTGGAAACGATGTTTTTAATTACAATCCTACAGAGAAAATAATTTACAAACTTGCGCCAAATCTACATTTCCACCGCTGATGATGACACCAATTCTCGCCTCTGGTGCTTTCACTACACCTTCGAGTAAAGCGGCGGCGGCGAGTACTCCGGTGGGTTCAACGACAATTTTCAGACGTTCCCACAAAAAAAACATGGTGCGAAGAATCGCTTCTTCAGATACCGTCACCATATCATCGACGTAATCCAGCACTAACGGGAAAGTAATTTGACCAAGGCTAGGAGTCCGCGCACCATCAGCGATGGTATCAGGATTCTTGACTGTTTGCAGCATTTTGGTGTGAAAGGAGCGGGTAGCATCGTCGGCAAGGGCTGGTTCTACCCCGATTACTTTACAATTGGGTAGAAGTGCTTTGGCTGCGATCGCACACCCTGAAAGTAATCCGCCACCGCCACAACAAACTAATAGTAAGTCCAATTCACCAACTTCTTGGATCAGTTCTAAAGCAGTTGTTCCCTGTCCAGCGACTACATGAGGATGATCGTAAGGAGGAATGAGTGTGAGATTGCGATCGCGTGCTAGATTTTGAGCTAATTCTTCCCGGTTTGTTTCTTGGCGATTGTATAAAATTATCTCTGCACCATAACCACGAGTAGCAATTTGTTTGACAACAGGTGCATCATCAGGCATGACAATGGTGGTGGAAATATTGAGTAATTGCCCAGCTAAAGCGATCGCTTGGGCATGATTTCCTGATGAATGGGTGATAACGCCTGTTTGTTTTTCTGCTACCGATAGTTGGGTTAGGGCATTGTACGCACCTCTAAATTTAAATGCCCCCGTGCGTTGAAAGTTTTCGCATTTAAAAAATACCTGGCTATTAGTGCGATCGTTAACGATTCTAGAAGTTAGCACAGGTGTGCAGTGGGCAATTCCCAAAATTCGCTTTTGTGCTGCTTGCACGTCAGTTATAGTAACGGAATGATATTGTGGCATTGATGAGGTTATTAAATATTTTTGCTCTTGTTTATATAGATACAGTTTTTTATATTTGCGTTTACTATGCTTGATTGCAGCATACTCGTTTCAGGTGGATAGCATCATTTCTTGTCTGCATAGAAATAGCTACAGCGAACATTATATATTGCTGTAGCTAAATTTATAAAACTTAAATTAATTAATTCACATTCGCCATTTTTTTAGCATGAATAAAACATCTGAAAGTCGGCAAAAAAAAACTGCTCTAATTACAGGAGCGGCTAGTGGGATAGGTTATCAATTAACCCAGATTTTTGCTCGTCATAGTTATAATCTGGTGTTAGTAGATAAGAATGAACAAAAACTTACTGAAATTATAGATGAATTTCCGCATAAATTTGGCATTTCCGTCAAAATTTTTGTTAAGGATTTATCTATTCCTACATCTCCAGAAGAAATTTTTACAGAACTACAGCAAGCGTCCATCAAGATTGATGTGCTAGTTAACAATGCTGGCTTTGGTACTTATGGAGTATTTAGCGAAACAGACCTGAGCATTGAACTGAAAATGCTTCAGGTAAATATGGTCAGCCTGACTCATTTAACGAAATTGTTTCTTAAAGATATGGTCGAGCAAAACTATGGAAAAATATTAAATGTGGCCTCAGCAGCAGCTTTTCAACCAGGGCCTCTAATGGCAGTTTATTTTGCTACGAAAGCCTATGTTTTATCATTTTCAGAAGCGATCGCTAATGAATTAGAGGGCACAGGTGTCAGCGTGACTGTTCTTTGTCCAGGGCCAACAGCATCGGAATTCCAACAAAATGCTGCAATGGAAAATTCCAAGATTGCTAGCGTTAACAGAATGATGGATACGGAAACCGTCGCTAGGATTGGTTATCGGAGCTTAATGAAAAACAAAACTGTTGTTGTTCCTGGAATGAGAAACAAGATATTGACTGAAAGCGTCAGATTTACGCCCAGAAATTTAGTCACAAAGGTTGTCAGAAGTATGCACGAACTTAAAAAAAATAGGTAGTTCGAGATTTTATACTCTTTTTAAGAAAACCCGACCAACGGATTTTTCAGATGAAAGAATCTGTTGATCGGGTTTAACCATTTGCAAAAAATCGGTTTATAGTCCAATACGCTTGGGTTAAGGGTTATTGGCGTAGATAATTGGTCTTTTAAGAAGCGATAAATCGCGTCTCTACAATCAGAGTTTTGTTGCTCATTCTGAACTGTATTGGTTTATAGTCTATCTACTTTGAAAGTTCTGGTGTGAGGAGAATTTGGCTTTCACCAATGCGATCGAATGCAGGTGTAGGCCAACGATCGACTACTTTGCCCAGAATTGACATTTCTTGAACCAAGCGGTCAAATTTATCAGGGGTGAGAGATTGGGGCCCGTCAGATAAAGCTTTAGCCGGATTGGGGTGAACTTCAATCATCAAAGAATCTGTACCAGCGGCGATCGCAGCCATTGCCATTGATGGCACATATTCAGACCTACCCGTACCATGACTGGGATCGATCATAATCGGTAAATGGGTCAGCGATCGCAACACCGGAAGCACCGATAAATCTAAAGTATTGCGGGCATATTTACCATCAAAGGTTCTGATTCCTCGCTCACAAAGAATTACATTCGGATTTCCAGATGCCAAAATATATTCTGCCGCCATCAACCACTCGTCAATTGTGGCAGACATTCCCCGCTTCAGCAGCACTGGTTTATCTTGAGCGCCTACCTTTTTCAGCAGCGAAAAGTTGTGCATATTCCTAGCTCCGATTTGGATGATGTCAGCTGTTCTCGCTACTGCTGATAAATCGGCAGCATCCATCAGTTCTGTGACGATACCCAAACCAGTAGCTTCCCGCGCTGCTGCTAACAAATCTAAAGCACTTTCACCATAACCTTGAAAGGCATAAGGTGAAGTACGAGGTTTGTAGGCTCCGCCACGCAGAAACTGTGCCCCTGCTGCCTTCACCCGCTTTGCCGTTTCGACAATCATCGCTTCATTTTCAACGGAACAAGGCCCGGCTACCACCACAATCGGATGATGTTCGCCAAAATAGACATCACCGTTAGGTGTTGGTACAACAACCTCGCTAGCTTCTCCATCTCGGAATTCTCGACTTACCCGCTTGAAAGGTTGCTGCACTCGTACTACTTGCTCAATCCAAGGGCTGAACTCTTGGATTTGTAATTTATCGATGCTAGTGGTATCGCCAATTAGCCCCAACACAACTTTATGAGTGCCAACGCTTTTTTCTACCGTAACTTTCCAAGTTTCACTCAGTTCTTGGCTGATGCGAGTAATTTCTTCAACAGGTGTACCGCTCTTAAGTATGATAATCATCTATTTTTCCTTGTGTATAAGTTTGAGTGGGCTAATCTTTACAGGTCGATGCATTAAGATTGCGGGTTGATGCATTGGCATTGCAGGTCGATGCATTAAGATTGCAGGTCGATGCATTAAGATTGCGGGTCGATGCATTAAGATTGCAGGTCGATGCATTAAGATTGCGGGTTAAGGTGTAAGGCATTAGAAGACTTGCGTGTACACCGTAGCTCCTCGTAGGAGAGGTTTGTCTAGCGCAAAAATTCTGCGAGTTGTTCTAGTTTTGTCCAAGCTGCGCCGCTTTGCAGAATTTCCTTGGCAAGGGCAATACCTTTAACACAACCTGCTAAAACATCAGTTTCCCCATGAATGGCTTCACCAACTTGCAAGGCCAAGGCTGTATTCAAAGCGACTACATCCTGCTGCGCTTGCGTGCCTTTACCTTGCAAAACTGCCTTCAAGATTTCGGCATTTTCTTGGACATCTCCACCACACAACGCCGCAGTTGGTGCAAAACTCAAACCCAGTTCTTGAGGATTGAGCGTTAGAGAACGCACTTTTTTATCTTGAAGTACAGCCAAGTCGGTGACATCTGCCAAACCTGCTTCATCTAAACGTTCCCGTCCGTGGAGGGCGATCGCTTGCTGACATCCCAATTGGGATAAAGCTTGAGCAATCTCTTCCAGTAAAAGCGGGTCGTTGACACCAATAATTTGCCCTGTCGGTCGCATCGGATTTACTAGCGGGCCGAGCAAGTTAAAAACAGTCCGCACCTTCAAAGTTTTTCGCAAAGTAGCGATCGCTTTTAGTGCAGGATGCCAGCCGGGAGCAAACAAAAAGGTGATTCCAACTTCGCCAACTGCGGCTTGTACTTTTTCAGGAGTGGCGTTGAGATTTATACCCAAAGCTTCCAGCACATCAGCCGAACCAGTCTTGCTAGATGCGGAACGATTGCCATGTTTGGCAACCTTTACCCCAGCAGCAGCAGCGACAAAGGCAACAGCAGTGGAAATATTAAAGGTTGAAGCACCATCCCCACCAGTTCCACAGGTGTCAATTAGAGTGCTGAGTTCTGTTAGCGGTAGCGGGGCGTTTAGCCCGTGCTGAGTGCTGAGTGTGGAACTTTGGGATTGTAAAACGCTGGCCATGCCGACTAATTCTTCGGCGGATACGCCTTTAGCTTGAATTGCGGCTAAAATCGCTCCTGATAGAACATCGGGAATTGCATCTGTGAGCCAACCTTGCATCAGATCCGCAGCTTGGGAAACCGTCAACGATTGCCGATTTAGCAACTGTTGTAATAAAGCTGGCCAGTTGTAGAGATCGGGAGGGATGGAGATGTTTTCAGGTGGAGTTTGAGTTAAAGCTATCATATTGGTCATTGGTCATTTGTCATTGGTTATCGGTCACTTGTACTGAGAGAATGCGAACAGTCCCTCCAAGAGTTGCTGTTGGCGCAGCCTCTCCAAGAGTTGTATTGGTCATTGGTCATTTACGAAGGACAAATGACAAATGACGATAAGAAGAGAAAATTAAGGAATTAGGAGTTTGGCAACGGTTTGCACGTCTTTGTCACCTCTGCCGGAACAATTGATGACGATGCGGAGATTGCCTGTTAACTGGGGACAAAGAGTATCTAGATAAGCGATCGCATGAGCCGTTTCTAAGGCTGGAATAATCCCTTCTAATTGCGAAAGCCTTTGAAATGCATCTAAAGCCTGTTTATCAGTCACACTGTAATACTCGGCGCGACCAAGATCCATTAAATAACTATGCTCTGGCCCAACACCGGGATAATCCAATCCGGCACTAATTG
This sequence comes from uncultured Nostoc sp., assembly GCF_964247315.1. Classification (GTDB taxonomy): domain Bacteria; phylum Cyanobacteriota; class Cyanobacteriia; order Cyanobacteriales; family Nostocaceae; genus Nostoc. The sequence continues at coordinate 3,457 of NZ_CAXTTT010000027.1, read as the reverse complement.
AATGGGCTTCGATTACTTGACCGTCATCATCTTGCAGTAAATAGCTCATTGCACCGTGCAATACACCTATTTTTCCTTTTGTCAAGGTAGCAGCGTGTTTTTCTGTGTTTACACCTTCACCCGCAGCTTCCACTCCGATTAGACGCACCGAAGGTTCATGCATAAACTCACTGAATAAGCCGATCGCATTGGAACCTCCACCCACGCAAGCCAGTAAAATATCTGGTAGTCCTCCCCATTTTTCTAGGCATTGAGCGCGAGTTTCTACACCAATTATCACATGGAAGTCACGCACAATCATCGGGTAGGGATGAGGCCCAGCAACCGAACCCAGGATGTAATGAGTTGTTTCTACATTCGTCACCCAATCCCGAATTGCTTCAGAAGTCGCATCCTTGAGAGTTCCCGTACCTGCCTCTACTGGTCGAACTTCTGCACCCATTAATTTCATGCGAAACACATTCAGGGCTTGGCGTTCCATATCCTGGACGCCCATGTAAATCACACATTTCAAACCAAATCGCGCACACACAGTTGCAGTTGCTACGCCATGTTGACCTGCACCTGTCTCGGCAATAATCCGTTGCTTACCCATGCGCTTGGCTAGCAAAACCTGAGCCAAAGCATTATTTATTTTGTGAGCGCCTGTATGATTTAAATCTTCGCGCTTTAAATAAATTTGCGCTCCCGTGCCATCTGGTCTAGCGTAATTTGCTGTCAGGCGTTCAGCAAAATATAATGGGCTGGGTCGTCCGACATAATCACGCATTAAGTTTTGCAGTTCTGCTTGGAAACTCGGCTCGTTGCGATATTGTTGATACGCCGCTTCCAATTCACTTAATGCAGGCATTAAGGTTTCCGGGACATATTTACCGCCGAATTTTCCAAACCTGCCCAAAGAATCTGGTTGTACAGTTGCAGTTTTGCTGTTTAGTATGTTTACCACTGTTTAAAATCCTTTCATTTTCAAGTATTTTTTAGTTTCGTTCTAACTTTTTAGAACTTATGCCATTGAAATCATTTTTGCGTTTTCTTTTCCCCGGTTTGGTAGGTATAGCCCAGTTCCCGGTGATTCAAAACGTCTATAGGGCGCACCAAATCGTTAGAGTCAAAATTTGGTAATAGGGATAGTAAATCTCCTAACGTCGTAGCTTTGGGGGTAGACATACCGCCGTCCCAAGGCCACATTAGGTCTTTAAGATTGTGTCCATAAGGCTGACTATGACCATCGGGAGGATAAAAATCGCTACCTTTATGACCGTTTTCTTGCCATTGGGCCCAGAGGCGGTCTACGTTGGCATGATGCAACCAAAACACTGGGTCATAAGGCGAACTTGGTATATTGCTCATCGTACCCAGACCCTTAAACTTTACGGGTCTTGTGCTTGCGTCTATCTGTACACCACCAACTAAACCATGAATGTAGTTGTGGATGAATCCTCCAGGGGTGACTTTACCCTGCTCATCTACAGAGATAAATCCTTCCATAGCGGCGCGAAATAGAGAATAGTCATTAAGACTCAGGGCACGCTCAACATCTTTTTTGGGCACAGGATAATCAATGGCAGGAGGTAGTCTTAGAAAGCGTACAAGTGATGTACCTAATGATGTTCCGGTATCTGGGTCAATATTTAATGCTGGATTCATAACCCAGCCATTTGCAGCCGAAAAAGCCCCAGGCACAACGCCGCCTGTAAAGTTTCCCTGATTTGGAATTTTGATGGTTACTCCTTGACCGTTGGAGCCAAGAAAGTCATCGTTAAAAATTACATCAAGTGCTTTAGCGTCTGTCCAATCCCAGTATGGCAGACTAACAGTTGGATCTACTGCTTGCAGAGCTTGTTCAAATCTGCGGATATATTCTCGATGCCAAGGGAAAAATGCGGCGTTTTCATGAGCAAGTTCTTGGACGGAACCATCGGAATGCCCTTTATGGTTATGAATTAGGCGTGTTGCCCCTAGATGTATGGCAACGAATTGGTCGTAAATACTGAGCTTGCTACCTGCGGGAATTACTGTTTTTAAGGTTTTGATCGCTTTGACTAAAGCTGTTTTCTCTGCTGATGTCAGGTCAGTTACGTTCTTTCTTACAGTTATGTAACCCTGTTGTCCTGGTAAATTGTAATTCCAATGGTATTTGTATTGTCCGTGGTCAGTGCGATCGTGGGCAAAGACTGTAAGCGCACAGGTGCTAACTAGAAGTAAGCTGTAAATTAATATTTTGACAGATTTCAGCAGAAGTTTCATTATCTTAATCAAAGCAGAGGAGCAGGGAGGCAAAGGGGCAGGGGAGCAGAGGGGCAGAAAGAGAAATAATTGATACTAATTCTTTATTCCCTATTCTTCATTTCCTACTCCTTAAATCTGCGGGTAAATTTATCCCACCTTTTGAAGAGATGGACTTTCGCGCCGACTTTCTGTAATGGCTGTTTTAAGTTCTTGACAAAATTCTTCTATAGCTTGCAATCCTTCAGTTGGGCTACCTTCAGCTAAACGTTTGACAAAAGCACTACCAACAATCACTGCGTCTGCACCCCATTCCATTACTTGATGTGCTTGTTCTGGTGCTGAGATGCCAAAACCAACGCCGATGGGTTTATTGGTGACGCTTCGCAACTCGGTAATTAAATGCTCTACGCGGTTTTGGATTTGAGTGCGGATACCTGTAACGCCTGTGACGCTCACTAGGTAGATAAAACCTTGAGATTTACGAGCGATCGCTTCAATCCTATCTTGAGAACTGGTAGGAGCTACGAGTAAAATTACCTCAATTCCGAAAGATGCAGCAGTTTTGATTAATTCTTCTGCTTCTTCTAAGGGTAAGTCTGGTACTACCAACCCTTGCACCCCAGCAGTGGCAATTTGCGCCAAAAACAACTTAATACCCCGGTGCAAAATGGGATTGTAGTAAGTAAATAGAATTATCGGCGCTTTTAGGCTAGGAATCACTAGATGTAACATCTTTAGCACTTGCTCTAATTTCGTGCCTTTTTGCAAAGCGCGGGTTGCTGCTGCTTGAATCACAGGCCCATCTGCAAGAGGATCGGAGTAAGGAATACCCAACTCGATGAAGTCAGCACCGTTGCGATCTAAGATACGTAAGGCTTCGGCGGTGGTTTCTAAGTTAGGATCGCCTGCTGTGATAAAGGGGATTAAAGCACACTGTTGGCGATCGCGTAAAGTTTGAAAGGAATCGGAGATAGAGATCATGCTGAAAAATAGTTAATGATTGGTTAATAGTTTTGGAATAATTAACACTTAGCAATTAGCGATGCCCATGCTAAATTTTTTGTTAAAGAGTCTTTGATACTCGTGAATGAGTCTTTGAACTCCATTAATGAGTCTTTGAACTCCATTAAAGAGTCTTTGATACTCGTGAATGAGTCTTTGAACTCCATTAAAGAGTCTTTGAACTCCATTAATGAGTCTTTGAACTCCATTAATGAGTCTTTGAACT